>CAVXDM010000027.1:0-251527 GCA_963760455.1 uncultured Alphaproteobacteria bacterium | reverse complement strand
AAGGGCCGGCACGATCCTTGCGTAGGCATCCGCGCGGTGCCGGTTGGGGAGGCGATGGTGGCGCTCGTGCTCGCGGATCACTTCCTGAGGCACAGGGCACAAATGGGCTAACTCGACGCCGGCGTTTAAGGCTTGGAACGAAACAATTTATGGCGCGGCGTCCCAACTGCCTGGCTATTTGCAGGAAGGCTTCAGTCCCTATAACCGCGCCGAGGCCGCGCGGTTTCACGTGCTGGCTTTCATCGCCGCCGCCTCATTTGCGGCATGGGTAAATTGGGGCTTTCAGCTCCTGTCGATCCTTGCCATCCTTTCCGGCTGCTCGGCCTACTACTTCTTCCCCTTCACCGAAAGCCGGGTGCGCCTTGGCGCAAACCAGTACGGGCTTTTCATCGACGGCTTCGGGCTCATCGCCTGGCGCGCCATCGAGGATGTAAGCTTCGTCACCTATTCCGTCCGCACCCTCGAAATGGAGGAGCTTCACATCAAGCTCAAGCAGCCGGTGCAGTCCGCGCTGCTGGCCGACTGGCGCAGGCTTGCGATCTGGCGGCTCCTGATGCGCCTGCCCTGGACGATGGGCTACGACAACATCGTCCGCATCAACCTGCAGCCCTTCAGGCCGCCCGCGACCAGATCCACCGCACCATCCACCGCATGTGGAAATTCTACCGCTGAGGGCCTCGCCCCAAAATGACCTGTGGATTGCATCTTATCCACTGTCGCGCTGACGGCGGCTTACCCGCAGACTTTGCAAAGTGATTCTACTTGCGAGGGCGAAGCATGGCGAAACCGGCGGCGGAGCGCACATTCACGGTCAACATGTGGTGGACCAATCTGCACGATGTGGAAATCGGCTTTTTCGTCCACGCACGGCACCGTGCCAAGTCGCGGGAGTTCACCCAGGACGCCGACGTGATCGGCGAGATCCTCGAAGGCGGCGAGCGCAAGGGCCTCATCACCTATCGCGAAGCGCTCTGGAAATCCGAAGATCCGGCGAAAAGCGGCTCGTACTCAAGCTTTTCACACCGGCGATGAACTGGCGGGCCAGCATGGACATGCTCGTGGGCCGCAGCGTGCAGCTTTCTGCGGGCGCAGGCGGCTTTCCCGTCATCGCCTATACCATCAATATCGACGGCATGGACCAAGTGATCCAGCTTGAGCGCTCGGCCCGCAAATGGCCCGGCATGCCGAGCAATTCTCGTTCTTCCTGATGCAGGATGGCGAGGCGCGGCTTTACCGGCTACGGCAGGACTGGATCGATTTTGGCGGCGACTACACGCTTTACGATCAGACGGGCGCGAAAGTGGGGCGCCTGGAAGGCCATTTCTTCAATGCCGCTGGCTGTTGGGATGTCTCCATCGATGCCGGGCAACCCGCCCAGCTCGCACCCGTGCTGCAACTCGTCAGCGCGATGCTGAAGTTGATCACGCCGCCCGCCGCCACGTTGGCCGCGTCACCCAAAGGGTTGCGGCGGGCGCCTTGAAGCTCGCCCTCGCCAAGCAGGAAGCCGACCTTTATTTGAACCCGCGCCGGCCGCGCTGATTTGAGGCAAATGTTTCCCAAGGGCAAAGAGCGAACCGCGCGGCAATACCGCGAGCAACCGCAGCAGATGCTCGCGTTTCAGCGCGATGCATCCCGCCGTTGGCAAATAACCAGGGCGCGCCACATGGACGAAAATCGCACTCCCCCGGCCCGCACTGCGGCGGCTGAAATTGTAATCGAGGACGGCAATCGCGTCGTAAAGGCCGTCTTCGCGCCACAGCATCTCCGCGCTCGCCGTACAGGGCAGCCGGACGGGACGGTTGTAGTTGCGGTCCAAGGGCGCATCGCACCAGCCAAGCCCTGGGCGCAGGGGGGTGGCGGGCAGCGGCGTGCACACCTCAAACGGTCAGGCCGGTAATAAATCCGCACCATCGGCCAAAACCCGCGCGGGCTTGCCCCATCGCCCTCGCGCTTCATGGCACGCACACCACCTTTTCCAATGGCAACAGGGAAATGCAGGTTCTCAAACCGCAATATTCCGGCCGTGGCGCCATCGGAGAGCGTAAGCACCCGCGCCATGGCATATTTTCTTATTCTGTTTCGCATATTTTGCGTTAAGCTCGGTTCGGGCACAGAAAACCGCCAGTTGCGAAAAGCCGGTTCGTCGCTTAAATCGGAAACATAATTCGGGCCGCTTATCGGAGGCAATTATGAGCAATACGCGCAATATATTGGTTGTCGACGACGATCAAGACCTTGCGCGGTCCTTGGCCGAACAGCTAGCCCTGCATGAGGAATTTGAGGCGCAGGTTGCCCATACCGCCGCTCAGGGTTTTGCAGCCGTAGAGGCCGGGCACGTCGATCTTGTCATTCTTGACGTTGGGCTACCAGACATGGACGGCCGCGAAGCCTGCCGCCTGTTGCGCAAGAATAATTTCGAACAGCGCGTTCATCATGCTGACCGCGCAAGCCAGCAATTCAGACACCATTCTCGGACTTAAATCGGGCGCCAACGACTATGTTACCAAGCCCTTTCGCTTTGCTGTTCTCCTGGCCCGGATACGGGCTGGACTTCAGGCAACACGAGCATAGCGAGGAGCCGTCTTTTCAATCGGCGAGTATTCCTTCCACCCGGCGGCGAAGCTCCTGGTCGACAAGAAGGGCAGCAAGATCCACCTGACAGAAAAAGAGACCTCAATACTGAAGTACCTCTATCGCGCAGGCGAGAAAGTCATCTCACGCGACGTGCTATTACATGAGGTTTGGGGCTATAACGCCAGCGTTACCACCCATACACTTGAAACGCACATCTACCGGCTGCGCCAAAAAATCGAGCGCGACCCATCCCGCGCCGAGCTTGCCTGATCACTAAATGGGTGGTTACAAGCTTATCCCCTGAAAATCGCTGCACCGCACTGTGTAATCTTTGCATCGCCACGGGGAATTCTAGCAACTCATACCTTCTTAAGGTTGTGTTTAGTGCAAGAATCAACCACAAATAGCCCTTAGCTGTTAGTTGAAAGGAGTCGTCCGCTCGAAACATCAGGTTATCCCCATGCTCGGCCACACGATCGGGTTTCTTGAGGCGCTGCCCATTTTTAGAGGCCTGTCCAGGAGGCACCTCACATATATCTTCGATGTAGCAGAAAGAATACTTTCGGCGCGGCGATAATTTGATCGTAAAGAACCGCGCGGGCGATGCCGCGTACCTGATCTTGGCGCAGCGAGAGATGCCCGGCTTCCCCGGAACGCCGTCCGCGAGCGAGAAAATAGGGCCGGGCTGCCTGGTAGGCGAGCTGGCGATGCTTGTCGAAACCGTGCATTCCTTGACCATCCAGGCGGATCTGCGGATCAGAGCCCTCGCTTTCCATCGCGACGCCATGAAGTGGCTTATGCGGCGCGACCCGGTCATCGCAGAGCAAATCTCCGATAATCTACTGGTGCGGCTAGATAGTTTTGCCCGCGATCTAAGGCGGCTGGATAACTACCTGGCCGATATCGAGGAGATTGCGCCCGTGGACTATGGCATCCTATACGCTGCTCCGGAACCTCCGGCCGTAGCCCGCCTGCTCTTGCCCCCACCTGCCGTCCAATCCGCCGCCGATGCCGTGCGCGCCTGCTCCGGCCAGATGACTGGGAATTCCCGATACTTCAACCTCCGCTCATTGCCGGTCCATCCCGATCGAGAAATACTCCTTCGAGTTCAGTTCCAGTAAAGGAAAATGTCCGTTACAAAAAATGGGTGGAACCAATGCCCCCACTCGAAAATCGAGCTTTTGCAACTCGTCCCTTTGTTCGCCGGCCTGGGTGCCGATGAGCTTGAGGCCATTGGCGAACGCAGGGGATAAGAGGTTCTTCGTCGCCGCGAAAACCTCATCACACAAGGCGAGAAGGGCGACACTGCCTCCTTGATCCTGACCGGCAAGGCTAGCTGCACCAGAAACGACAAGGACAGAGTCCTAGCGACGATTTGTGGCCCGGCACGCTTGCCTGCGAGCTTGCAATGCTCGTCGAAACCGTACACGCCGTTACGGTCACTGCTAGCGAACGCGTGCGCGCGCTCGCCTTCCCGCGCAAGGCTTTCCGCGGGGTCATGGAAACCCGGCCGCGCATAGCCAAGCATATCGCCGAAAAGCTGCTGGTCCGGCTGCATAGCCTTGCTGCGGAGCTGCGCGATGTCGATAGCAAACTCGCTCAAATCGAAAAGGCCGCTTAGGGAGCGGACGGTTTGGCGGGGTGGAAGCATGGTGGCGCCGTTCTTGATCGAATGGCGCCAATGGAGACGAATGCGCCTTACCGAAGGTTTAATGCGGGTAAAGCGCTGAATTTGTTAGAGAAAATTGGAACTGTTCGCGCTCTGGAGCCGGTTGCTGGGTCGCAGATACTCAACCTTAGGGTTGGATTTGTGGTTAATGCGCGCAAGAATCGAATATTAACAGGTATTTTGAAGTACGTATTTCCGCGCGAAAACGATAGAAATGCGCGCAATTCGCGCAATTTGAAAAACGCGGCGCGGCGTTAACCATGAAATTCTTAACCATGCTGGCAGCCTACTACGGTTTCGTAGGCAATGCCTTGCTGTGACGCTGTCGTTGCAATGGAGACGGCGTAGGACTCCGCTGCTGCGAGGCGGTGTGCCAGGTTCAACGGTCGCTCCCCTCACCCTGTCCCGCTCCCACGCAAGCTCGCCCTGGCGAGCTTGCCACTCAAAAGTGTCCATATCCGCAAGCGGATATGGACGGGGAGAGGGAACGCCTTCTCGACGGGCACGCGCGTACTCCCTCTCCCATGGGGAGAGGGCTGGGGTGAGGGGTGACGCGCGCAGTTCAGCGCGTCGACTCCCCCCATGCCGCACTTACCTGCCTATTAAAAGCCACGGAGCGCGGCTATGGCCCCCGTGCAATATTTTGGAGACAGATTATGCGCATTGGCTTTCTCATCGGCATTTTCCTGTTTGGCTTTGTCGCGGCGGCGGAGGCTGACGCTCCGGCCGCGCCGACCGCTCCGGCGCCGGGCAAGCGCGTGGCCCTGGTGATCGGCAACAACGCTTATAAGGAGCTTAAAGCGCTCGACAATCCGGGGGCCGATGCGCAAAGCCTCGCGCAGATGCTCAGCGAGCGCGGCTTCGACACGATCTCCTGCGACGGCAAGCGGCCCGGCTGCTTCGACCTCACCCGCGACGGGCTTGCCGCCGCCATCGGCCAGCTCAAGGCCAAGGCGCAAGACGCGAGCCTCGCCTTCGTGTTCTACGCGGGCCACGGCATGGAGGCCGCCGAAGGCAACGTGCTCGCCCCCGTGGACGCCGATGTCGACTGCGAGCGCCAGCAAATCGCGCGCGGCATGCTGGTCGACGAAGTGCTGGAGGCGCTGGCCGGGGCCAAGCAAAAGATCGTCGTACTGGACGCCTGCCGCGACAACCCGCTGGGACCAAAATCCGCCCGCCCGCCACCAAGGCCAAGCTCACCTCCGCGACTTCAAGGTGCCCGACGCCGGCAAGCTTCCTGCTAGTCTCCTCGACCAAGCCCGGCCAGGTGGCCAGCGACGGGCTCGCGGGCGCGCATTCGCCGTTCGCCCGCGCGTTGCTCGCCGCGTTATCGGCACGCCGACATCCTTTACGACCAGGTGTTCAACCGCGTCGCCAAGACCGTGATCGAGGAAACCTCCAAGGGCATTTTCACGCAATCCCGGAGGTGCTGATCCGGGGCGGCGCGCCCGAGACCTGCCTTGCGGCCGAGGCTTGCGCCGCCGATCCGCGCGCGGCGGCGCTCGCCGAGGAGGTGGAAGCGCTGAAGCGCGACCGCGCCCGCGACCAGGAGTTCGGCGAGACGGCCAAGGACTATCTGCGCAGATCGAGAAGCAGCGCGGCAAGCCGCTCAGCGAAGACGAGCGGCGGCGCGAGCTGGCGTCGCTGAAGGAAGCCACCCGTTCTCTGGCCGCGCGCAACGACAATCGCGGCGAGCGCGCGCTGGAACGGCTCAAATCCGGCGATACCGGCGAGGCCAAGCGCTTGTTCCAGGAGGACATCGACGCCGAGCAGGCGGAGGAGCAGACCGAAGCCCAGCGGCGGGCGGAGCGGCGCCAGAAGGCGGCGGCCTCGGCGCGAAACATAGCCGTGCTCGCCGCGCTGGACCAACGTGGCCGAGGCTGTGGCCTATTACAAGCATGCCATGGACCTCGACCCTGACGACGCCAATACCTGGACGATTACGCCCGCGCCGCGCAGGACGCAGGCGCACGGACGAGGCCAAGGCCGCCTTCGAACAGGCGGCGCTGAAAGCTTCGGGCGAAGACGCCGAAGGCGTCCGCTATTGGGCTCTGAATGGGCAGGGCGACATCGCGCTCGCTCAGGGCAGCCTGCCGGAGGCGTTGCGCAGTCTACCGGAGCGCGCAAGACGCGATGGACCGCCTCACCAAAGCCGATCCAAACAATGCAGAATGGCAGCGCGATCTGGCCGTCAGCTACGACAAGGTTGGCGACGTGCTCGTGGCACAAGGAAGCCTGCCCGAGGCCCTCAAGAGCTTCCAAGCCGGTCTCGCCATAGCGGACCGCCTCGCCAAAGCCGATCCAAAACAATGCAGGATGGCAGCGCGATCTCTCCGTGAGCTATAACAAGTTGGGCGATGTGCTCGTGGCCCAAGGAAACCTGCCCGAGGCCCTCAAAAGCTTCCGAGCCGGCCTCGCCATTCGAGACCGCCTCGCCAAAGCCGATCCAAACAATGCAGGATGGCAGCGCGATCTCTCCGTGAGCTACGCCAAAATAGGCGCATGTTCACGTCGCGCAGGACGACCTCCCCGGAGCGCTCGAGAGCTCCAAGCAGACCAGCGAAATCCGCGACCGCCTCGCCAAAGCCGATCCAAACAATGCAGGATGGCAGCGCGATCTCTCCGTGAGCTGTAACGAGGTTGGCGGCGTGCTCGTCGACCAAGGAAACCTACCCGAGCCCTCAAGAGCTTCCAAGCCAGTCTCGCCATTCGAGCCGCCTCGCCAAAGCCGATCCAAACAATGCAGGATGGCAGCGCGATCTGGCCGTGAGCTACGACAAGGTGGGCGGCGTGCTCGTCACCCAAGGAGACCTGCCGGGCCCTCAAGAGCTTCCAAGCCGGCCTCGCCATTCGAGACCGCCTCGCCAAAGCCGATCCAAATAATGCAGGATGGCAGCGCGATCTGGCCGTCGGCAACGAGCGTTTGGGCGACATGCTTGCCGGGGACGGAAAAACGTCCGAGGCAATCGCCGCATTTCAGCGCGCTTTGAGCATCTATGGCGACCTCGTGTCACGCTTAGCGGAGCCGCAGGCGCGCGTGAATTCTGTAGTTCCCCTCTGGCGGCTGCGGCAAACCCAAGGGCAGCGGCGGAGCTGTCCGAGTTGCGGCAGGCCCTGGCTATTCTCACCGAACTTCGCGATGCCAGCCGCCTGGACGCCCGGCGCGTCGAGATCAATCCCACGAATAGAGGCGCAGATCGCGGAGTCGCCCTTCCAGGAGGCGCGAGCGGCGGCGATGGCGGCCTTCGAGGCCGGGGAGTACTCCAAGGCGGCGGCGGGCATGGCGAGGCTCGTGGAGGCCCGGGAGAAGGCCGAGCGCGCGGCAACGGGCAGACCGGGGCCGCAAACCGCCACGGCGCTGCTTGAGCTGTCCTGGTTCAGGCTGTTCGCGCACGACTTCAAGGGCTCGCTCGCCGCATCGGAACGCGCCATCGCCACGCAGCCCGATTTGCTCCCCGCCGTCATGAACAGGGCGCATGCGCTGATGTTTCTGGGCCGCTCGTGGGAGGCGCGGGCGCTGCATGCGCGCTACAAGGGGCAGGACGTGAAGGGCTACGGGCAGTGGGAGGCCGTGGTGCTCGACGATTTCAAGGAATTCGGGAAACGGGGCCTGAAAAACCCGCAAATCGCGGAAATCAAGGCGCTGCTGGCCCCGAAATAGGACGCCGGCGCTTGCGGAGCCTTGCGCGGGCGAATTCGCGCGCCGACGCGTTTATTACGCCTTATCAAAGACTTAGCGCGCTCCGCAGCCGCCGCACTCGCGCCAGTCCCGCCAGACGGGACACGGCGGGGCATTTATGCACGCCAAGTCCCGCCCCGCCGGCATTCTGTGCTTCTCAAGACACAAGCGAAAATGATATAGAAATCGTAACAAGCTGAGATATTTAAAAATAGCGCGGAATCGGCTAGCGCCTCAAAATCCAGCGCGGCATTCGCGTCTACGGCCACTTCGATAAACCAAGAGGGGAAATCCCATGGCGAAAGCCACGAAACCAGCACCAGCACCAGCACCAGCAGCAAAACCCAAAGCACCAGCAGCCGCTCCGGCGAAAGCCGCCGCCCCGGCCAAGGGCGCCGCCCCGGCAAAAGCAGCAGCAGCCGCCAAGGCCGTGAAGGTGGAGCTTATCACGCTTCGCCAGCTCGCCGTCGAAGTCGGCGAGGAGCACGGCCTGTCGCAGAAGCAGGCGAACGGCGTGCTTGCCAGCACCATCGCGGCCATCGGCGAGCACCTCAAGAAGGGCGCCCGCATCCGCATCGCAGGCCTCGGCACGCTCGAAGTCCGCAAGCGCGCGGCCCGCATGGGGCGGAACCCTTCCACGGGCGAGCCGATCCAGATCAAGGCCAGCAAGAAGATCGCCTTCCGCGCGGCCAAGGACCTGAGCGAAGCCATATAGACAGGCGTGGTACGCCGGCGAAGCCGCCCGTACCACCGCCCGATGCCGTATCCATAGCCTGCCCGCAAAGGGCCGGTCAGACTCAAAGCCTGAAGGAGCGCTTATGTTGAGCGATGATCTGTCTAGTCTTGACGACGCACCCGAGGGCCTGTCCACGCTGGAGGTGCTCGACGATATCGCGGATATCGTCGAGTCCGTCGTCTTCGGCGCCGGCAGCGAAGCGGAACGGGATGCCTACCTGACGCTCGCGGACCAGTACGACGAATATGCGGATTCGATCGCGCTGAGAGCCGGCGGATAGAACGCCGGAAGAGACCGTCCGCCTCTCGGAGCTGGAAGAGCGCATGACGGATGCGTTCGACGCGCTCTTGGCTGGCTGCCCGGATCACATTCGCAAGCTGCACGAGGCTCTCCGTGGCGCAATCGACGCGGAAGAGGCGCTCCGGGAGGACTGAGTGCCGCGCACTGGCGCCCGCCGCAGAATACAAAATCCGGTTGAGTGCTTCGCGAGTCCCCTCCTCCATCCTGGCGGACGAAGGGACGCCCGAATGACCGCAGCGGATGTTCCAGCGTCCCCTCTCCCATCCGCATCCGCTCGCGGATGTGGAATTCTTTGGAATGCAAGCTCGCCAAGGCGAGCTTGCGGGGAGAGAGGCAGAGTGAGGGGGGCTTCGCGAACCACTCAACCGGATTTAGTATCGTCCGGCTCATCCGCCGCTTGGACCCAGCCCGATGCCGCTGGCCTGGCGATTGGGCTGTAGCGTCCCGTCCCGGCCCCGGCGAGGACACGAGGATCGCTCCGCATGAAGCCTGAAGGCCGGTATCGCGGCCCCTGCCCTTGCGGCAGCCGACAGTCTTACGAGCGCTGCTGCCAGCGCTGGCACGGCGGAGAGGCCGCTCCAGACGCGGAAGCGCTGATGCGCTCGCGCTATACCGCCTATGCGCTGGGGCTTGAAGGCTACCTGGCCGCGACTTGGCATGCAAGCACACGGCCGCCCCGGCTCGACCTGGGTTCGGCGCCACGCCGCTGGCTGGGCTTGAAGATTCTGCGGCACGAAAGCACCGGGGACGGCAGCGCCATCGTCGAATTCGTCGCCCGCTACAAGGCTGGGGGCCGCGCGCACGAGCTTCGCGAGGCAAGCCGCTTCGTCCGCGAGGACGGGCGCTGGCTCTACGTGGACGGCGATATTTCCGCCGGCGGAAACTGAAGGGTTCTCCCGCCGCGATACCGGCAAACGCCACGCGTGGAAACGTGACGCCGGCGGCGGAATGAACTACGCGGAATCGCCCCTCACCCTGTCCCGCTCCCACGCAAGCTCGCCCTGGCGAGCTTGCCACTCAAAAGCGTCCATATCCGCAAGCGGATATGGACGGGAGAGGGGACGCCTTCTCAACGGGCACGCCCAGAACTCCCTCTCCCCGTCCGCATTCGCTAGCGAATGCGGACACTCCGGGTTGCAAGCTCACCAGGGCAAGCTTGCTGAGAGGGCTGGGGTGAGGGGAGCGAGGCTAGCTCGGACCGCTTTCCCCTCCAAGGCTTGCTAGCAGCCGCCGCGTGCGCGGCGGCTTCCATCAGCGCCCGAAGATGCGGCGCAGCTTGCCGCGCAGTCAGCCGGGTTTCGCGCTGACGGCCGCTTGCGGTGCGCTACCGGGCTGCTGCACGGCCTGGACTTCGCCGCAAGCTGCTTTGTACTCCGCGAGGCTCGTCGCCTCCTGGCGCTTGAACTGGTTGAAGCGCGGCAGGAACTTGTCCCAATCGATGATATGGCCATCGATCTCCGGCCCGTCGATGCAGGCGTGCTTGCGCACCATTTTGCCGTTGAGCGTCACCGGAACCATGCAGGCGCCGCACATGCCGGTGGCGTCCACCATGATCGCGTTCAGGCTGGCGACGGTGTGCACGCCATAGGGCTTCGTGAGGTCGCTCACGACGCGCATCATAACCGGCGGCCCGATAGTGACCACCTCGCCGATCCCGCGGCCCTGTCCGGCTTGCGCCTTCTTGAGCATCTCCTCCAGCGGCCCGGTAACGAAGCCCTTCACGCCGAAGCTGCCGTCGTTGGTGGTGTAGATCACGTCCAGCAGATCCCCGAACTCGGCCTTCATCTGGGCGACGCGTTCGTGCTCGCCGGTCCAGAACAACAGGCTCGACGTGCGGAAGCCGGAGATCAGGGTAACGTGGTTGCCCAGGCGCAGGTGCGCGCGCATGATCGGGAACACCGGCGGCAGGCCCACGCCGCCCGCGGTGAACACCACCGTGCGGCCGTCGTCGTAGCGATGGAGCTTGCTGGGCAGGCCTAGCGGCCCGGCGATACCGGCGAAGGCATCGCCCTCCCTCATCTTGTTGATGGCGATGGAGCTGGTGCCCATCGCCTGAACAACGAGCGTGATCGTGCCCTTCTGGGCGTCCCAGTCGGCCAGCGTGAGCGGGATAAGCTCGCCCTTCGGCCAGGCAAGCACGCGCACGAACTGACCGGCCTTGGCGGCCTTGGCGATCAGCGGCGAGTGGATGACGAACTCGACGATGCCCTCAGCCACCTCGATCTTCTTGAGGATGGTCTGGCGCGTCTGGCCTAGTGCGGTGTAGCGCGCGGCCTGCCCGACGCGCTCCTTGACTTGCGCGGGCGTGAAGGGGATCGCGCCAACGATTTCGCGCGCCGCCGCTTGCCCGTCGCCCGCCGCACGGATGGCCGTTGAGCCGCCGCGCGCGGCGTCGCCGCCGGTATACACATCCTCAATCGAGGTCTTCTGCGAACCTCTCGCGACGACCTCGATGGTGCCCCATTTGCTGGTCTTGAGGTCCGGCTCGGCGTCCTTGACGATCGGGTTGGCGTCGTTGCCGAGCGCCATGATGGCGAGGTCGATATCCATAAGCTCGGTCTGGCCCGTGACCACCGGCGAGCGGCGGCCCGAAGCGTCGGGCTGCCCCAACTCCATGACATCGAGGATCGTCTGCTGCAGCGCGCTGTGATTGTCGCCCACGAATTCGCGTGGCCCCCGCAGCTCCTTCACCACGATGCCTTCCTCAAGCGCGTGATGCAGTTCCTCGACCCGGGCCGGCATCTCGGCTTGCGTGCGGCGGTAGACGATGGTGACGTTGCCGCCCAGCCGCCTGGCCGTGCGCGCGGCGTCCATCGCAGTGTTGCCGCCGCCGATGATGATGACCTGCTTGCCTTTGACCTCCGGCAGCGGCGTCTCGTAATCGCCCTGGTGGCCCTGCATCAGGTTGACGCGGGTCAGGAACTCGTTGGCCGACATCACGCCCTGCAGATGCTCGCCTGGCACGTTCATGAAGCGCGGGAGCCCTGCGCCCGTGCCGATGAAGATCTTCCAGAACCCGGCGGCCTTGAGGTCTTCGATGGTCGCCATCTTGCCGACCACGAAGTTCCTGACGAACTTGCCGCCGAGCAGCGTGATCTTGCGAACCACGTCGTCGATGAGCGTGTTGGGAAGCCGGAACTCGGGGATGCCGTAGCGCAGCACGCCGCCGAGGTCGTGGAAGGCCTCGAACACGGTGACGGGAAAGCCCTCAGCCGCCAGCAGATAGGCGTTGATTAGCCCAGCGGGTCCAGAGCCCACGATTGCGATTGGCGGCTTCTCAGCGCTCACCCAAGGGCTTACGAGCCCCGCCCACCGCTCTTCCGCCGCCTTGGGCGCAAGGAGCTTCTCGCGCTCCGGCAGGAACCATTCGAGCTGGCCGATTTCGATGGGCCGCTCATTGAGCGTGCAAACGCCCTGGCATTGCAGCTCCTGCGGACAGACGCGGCCGGTCACGTTGGGCAGCGGATTGCAGCCCTCGATCAGTTCGAGCGCCTGGCGGAAGCGGCCGGTGCCCAGCAGATTCAGCATCTCGGGGATGTGGATCTTGACCGGGCAGCCGCCCTTGGGCTCCAACTTGCCGGCGATGGCGATACCAAGCTCGCACGGCCGGTCGTCGCACTGCTTGTCGCGCAACACCTCAAGCCACACGAACAGGTCCACCTCGCGGGCGCTGTATCCCTGGTTCATGTAGCCAAGGAAGCCCTGGTTGACGAGCACGAAGTCGGTCGCGCGCTCATCCGCCGGGCGGATGTAAGGATGCAGCGAGTTCTTACCCGGCCAGCCCTGCGACAAGCCCTTGAACATCGGATAACGGTCCGACAAATGCTCGTCCACCGCCTGGATGAACTTGCGCTTGTACTTGAGCGGGACGTTCCAGACGAAGCGCTGCAGCACGGTGCTCATGTCGTCGCCGCGCAGCAGGATCTCCCAGAACGCCTTGATGAAATCGGCGCCAAGCTTCTCCTGATCGAACTCCCAGGCGATGGCGCCGGCGCCGTCGGCCAGGAACATCTGGCGCAGCGACCTGGGATCGCTCTCCAGGCGCTTGCGCAAGAGGCCGAGCTGCTTGTCGATAAGGCCGGTGGCAGCGCCACCTGCCCCAGTTTGCGGCCCTCCGGACGTGGTCTGCGTGTCAGTGGACATGAATGATCTCCGCGTCGCAGTTGGCGGCCACCTTGGTCAGCTTGGCCCTAAGCTCGGGCGTCACCTTGATCTTATCGAGCGCGCCCGGGATCATGTGGGCGACCTCTTTCGTCTGGCCGTCGACAACGATCTGCGTCTTCTCGAAGATCTCGCTGGCGTCCTGGTAGCAGGTCTTGCAGTTGGTGCAGGCCGCCGCCTTGCTTTCGTCCATGGTCACGATGGGGCCGGCGCCGTTTGCGCCCGCCGCGGGTGCCGCCGCAGGGGCCGAAGCAGCCGCCGCGGTGCCCGCTCCGCCAAACGGCGTCAGCAACGCGCCAAGGCCCGTGGCAATGGGCGCTCCGGACGAAGCCGCCAGCTCGGACATCGCCTGGGCGATCTGGTCGAGCGAGGCGTCGTGCCCGCTGACCTCTTCCTGGTAGCGCTTCTGCAGAGCCTCAAGTTCGTTCCGATGCTCAGCCGCCATCCGCGCCACTTGCCGCCCGCTCAGATACTGCAGCGTGCGCCAGTTCCGGCGCCGGTCGCGCACCAGCTCGACCATGCCGGACCGACCGCGATTTTTACGAGGCGCTTATCGGCGCCAACGCTCCAGACGAACGGGACCTTGCCCTCGGCCGCGCTTGCATCCATGTCGATATAGTCGACCAGCGGCACGCCGGCAGCATCATCCTTGCCAAGAGGCTTGAAGTGCTTCTTGAAGCGGATTTCGCGGAGCGCGAAGTCGGCCGGCGTCAGCGGTACCCGCAACTGCTTGCGGGCGCCGGTTTCGTCGAGATGCTCGATGCTCTGCATGCCCCAGTCGTTGTCGACGCCCGGATTGCCCTCAATCGAGAACCGTTCGCTGAAGTTCTTGCCCCGGCGCGGATCGTGCACGAACACAGGGCTCATGCGGCTTTCCACGGCCAGTTGCGCCTGATTGTGGGAGGCGTTGTCGGCGATGCCATGCTCTGGCTGGCACGGCGTGTAAACGTCGATCACGCCGGGCGAGCTGGTGTTCTGCAGGTAATCCATCACGCTCTTCAGGAAGTGGCCGCGCGCGCCAGTGCTGAGCTGCGCCACGAAGACGTTGGGATGAACGGCGGCGATCATCCCAAGCTCCTTGCGCAGCTCTTGCTTGCCCTGGTGGGCCTTGCCGAAGCGCGAAAGGTCGGAGTCCTGCCCCGTCAAGCTGGCGGTGGAGGCCTGCCCGCCGGTGTTCGAATAGGCGCCCGTGTTGAGGACGACGACCTTGACCGGCGTGTTGGTGGTCAACAGACGCGACAGCGCGCCGAAGCCGATGTCGTAGGTGGCGCCGTCGCCCCCGATGCTGAAGATGGTTGGCAGCAGCGACAGCTCTTCTGGCGTGAAATCGGCCCAGGCCAAGAACCTCAGAGCCGCATCGTGGGTCTTCGGATCGTAGGCGTCAGCCGCTTCGAGCTTGGCCGTGCGCAGCGCGCGGACATCGTCGCTGAACTTCGCGGTCAGGCCTTCGAAAATGCCCTTGGCCAGCGCCGGGGAGTCCTGGAACAGGCTGTTGACCCACGGGTCCTTGTACGGGTTGAAGGGGAAGGTCGAGGCGTACACGCTGCTGCAACCCGTGGCGTTGGCAATGATCGCGGGCGTGGGGCCTTCGCCGGTCGGACCGCTTTCCAGGAGGTAGAGCCGCTTTTCCAGCGCCTCGACCGTGCGCGCGATGCGCTCGCGCCGCTCGGAGCCGCTGCCGTTTTGCAAGGCGGACAGCTTCGCGTTCAGTTTGGCGATCAGGTCTTGCGTCTCGGCGATGTGGCCGGCGCGGCGGCTGTCCTGAATGCCGCGGTTGAGGCCGAGCACGAGCCGGATGGCCGTCACCTCGCCGCAGCCGCGGCACGCGCCGTGGCCGCCGATGGTGGCGTAATAGTTCTTGCGGTCGAGCATCAGCCGCTTGGTCTCGCCATCGTCGTGAAGGGCGTCGCCGAGGAAGCGCTCCGGCGTGTCCGGCGTGTGGGTGAAGAACTCGAAGCGCGCCTGCATCGCTTCCAGCATGGCGTCGTCCTGCTGCTGCTCGGTGAGCGCGCCCGGTCCGCAGACCTCGACGCATTCGAGGCAGCCCGTGCATTTCCACGGGTCGATGTTCACGGCGAACAGACCGCCGCCGCCCTGCCCCGCCTTCTCGAAGGCGTTGAAGAACGGCTTCGTCTTGGCCACCGGATAGACGGCCAACTGCTTGGTCAGGCGGCTTGCCAGCTCCAGGAGCTTCTCATTGCCCGCCGTCAATTCCCCGGCAACATCGGCAACGATCTCGTGGAGCGGCTTCGTGTCCTTCTTGCTCTTGGCGTAGACCTCGCGCACGCGCTCGTTCAACTGCGGCACGAGCCCATGAAGCTGCTCGCGCTGCGAGCCGTCCAGCTCAAGCATGCCGATGGCGGTGTGCAGAAGCCCGTCTACGGTATGCACGGCGTTCGGGATGGCGGCGTCGGGGCAGACGAGCGTGCATTCCATGCAGCCCGTGCAATCCTTGGCGTTGAACAGCGGCGCGTCGCGGCGGAACAGGCCCTTGTCCTTCCATGCCGAGCTTGCGGCAGGCATGAACATGCCCGTGCCCGGCAGCACCGGCGCTTCGGCGATTGAGCCGTCCCTGAAGGCGCTCGCAAGCGTCTCTTCGTAGTAGTCGCGGTCGAAGAGGCCGTTGCTGGACGCGGCCCGGTTCGCGCCGCTCGCCGCCACCGAGATGGCGACGCCGCGGCCGGCGCTTGCTGCCTTGATCGCGCTTTCAGCGGCAAGGAACTCCGGCTTGCTGTAGTCGACGGCCTTCGTCGCTTCCAGGCCCTCGCGGATCACGGCCATGTTGCCGTCGACGACCGCGCCGCCCTTGGCACCGAACTTATAGCTGATCTGGTCGCGGATTTTGGTGAGCAGCGCATCCTGGGTAGCGCCCGACTTCACGCGGTCGACATGGCCGCAGAGCGCTCCGATGAAGGCGATGCCCATCATGCGGGTTTCGAGGTCTGGCGTCGGTGCGTGGCGCTTGGCCACCGCGAAGCCGTCGACCACGAAGAAGCGGATGTTCTTGTCGCGGATGGTCTTGCGCGCCCATTGCGGCAGCTCGCGCCAGGCTTCCAGCGCGTCGAGCCGTGTCTGCAGGATGAACGAGCCGCCCTCGACCAGCCCTTTCAGCGGGTTGGTATGGCTGAACACCTTGTGGTCGGGCGAGATGACGATTTCGACATCCTCAAGCTCGGCATTGGTGATGAGCACGGGCTCGGGGCTTAGCGTGATGTAATAGTTGGTCGGCGCGCCGCTCTTTTCGGAGCCGTATTTCGGCGCGGCCTTGGAGCGCATGTCCAGCACGCCGGCCAGAATGTCGGTCAGAAGCTTGCCGGTCGCGATGGTGCCGTAGCCGCCCACCGAATGGAAGCGGATGCGGAAAGCCGATGGCGGCAGCAGTCGCGGATTGGCCTCCGTTTCCAGCGCCATGAATTCCGTTTCCGGATAGGCCGCCTTCAGCCTGTCCTGGAGCGCGGTGATGCGTGGGAACTGGGTCTTGGTGAAGAACTGCGAGCCGAGATAGACGAAGGGCGCGTTGCGGCCTTCCATGTTCTTGAACGCGGCCACGAGATGGCGCGGCTGCAGGTCGTGCGCGCCAAGGCCGAAGATCGCGGTGGTGATTTTCGGCATAACGGAGATTGCGGGAATGCCCGGATGGCGGACGCCGCTCGCGTTCTCCATGGCCTTGACCAGGGCGCCTGTGACGAAGCCCGTCAGCGCGGTCGGATCGGAGCGCTCAAGCACCGTCACCGCCTTCTTGCCCGCGAGTGCCGCGACCAGCTCGGCCTCGGGGAAGGGCTGCAACAGCTTGATCGAGACGACGCCGACTTTCTTGCCCTGGCTGCGCAGATACTTGACGACCTCGCGCACGTCGTCGGTGACGGAGCCCAAGCCCACCATCACCATCTCTGCGTCCTCGCACGAATAGGTCATGACGGGGCTATAGCTGCGCCCGGTGAGCGTGCTGTATTCGCCCATTGCCTCGCGGACGAAGCGCGGAACATCGGCCAAGAAGTGCGTGCGGTGATCGGCGGCGCCTGCCTGGAAGTCTGGCTGGTTCTGCACGCCGCCGGTAAGGCCCGGATTGTGCGGATCGACAAGGGCCGGAACGCGCTGGCGCGTGCCCTTCTCGTAGGCGTTGAGCCATTGCCGGCGCCAAGCGTCGCGCAAGGCTTCGGGGACAAACGCAGCGGTTTGAGCGAGGAGCGCGCCTTCGTTGTCGCGCTCGACCGCTTCGGCCGACTGGTCGAGGAAGCTCAGGAGGCCCTGAAGGCCGGCGGCGTCGAAGCTCGCACGCTGACGCTCAAGATATCCCTTGAGCTGATAGACGCGGCCCTTGGCGCCGAACAGCATCTCCTGCGCCACCGTCGGAGCCTTGATCCGGCCCTCGGGATCGCCGATGAACTCGCGCAGCAGCTCCGGCTCCGGCATCGCGGCTTCGCTCAGCATGTGGCTCGTCGCGAAGCCGTCCATGCAGTTGGCGACCGGGATCAGCGACAGCATGCTGACCTTGTAGGAGATGGCGGCGAGGTCGGCCGCTTCCTGCGGATTGCTACCGAACAGCACCGTGTAGCCGGACGAAAGCAGCGCATAAACGTCGTCGTGACCCGCCATCACGTTCAGCGAATGCTTGGACACCACCCGCGCCGCAACCTGCAGCACGAAGCCGCCGACCTTCTTGCCCGCGGTGACGTAATGCGACTCAAGTCCGTACAGGATGCCCTGGCTGGACGAGGCGTTGGAAATGTATTTGCCGCCGGTCAGCGCCGCACCGAGCGCGCCGCTTTGCGCCGAGTGCTCGCCCTCCGGCTCGAAGAAGAATGGATGCTTACCCCAGACGTTCATGCCGCCGCCGGCGCGGAAGGCCTCGTAAATCTCAGAGATTTCCGTCGAAGGGGTGATTGGATAACCAATTACGCCTCCACACACATGGCCCATAACTTCCGCAACCGCACCGTTGCCATGGATTACTGTTGGGAGTCCCGGATACTTGACTGTCATTTGTTTCGTCCGCCAGAGTGGGTGGTTTTCTTATAGTGTCAAAGATACAAAACAATCACAATTCAACCTATGGCCATCGTGGCGGAGAACCGGCGCTTCCCGCTCCAATGTATGCCCAAGGCCATTCTGGCTAAGCAGACATTGCATAGCTGGTCAACGAATGTCTGCTTAGGGCGATTTGTTGTCGCAGAGTTTTTTAGCAAACTGGTAAGGCCAATTTTAGGAACTCGACTAAAGTCCAGTCATTGGCAGCCAGCCGGACAACCCTACGATCCATCGCGGAATGCAAAGGTCTAGCTGGGCCAGCGGGCTGCACAGCGGGGCGCTCTACGCGAAAGGCACGCAGCAATCCGCTGCGCGCCCTCCAGTCCGCCGCTAATTGCACAAGCGCGCTGCTCAGCGTTCCAACCCCATCTGGATGTAGCCGGTGGGGCAAACGTCCTTGCAGATGTGGCAGCCGATGCACTTGGCGTAATCCGTATCGACGTAGCGCCCAAGGGACGCTTCGCTTTTCTTCACGCGATGCACGGCAGCCTGCGGGCAATAGATCATGCAGTTATCGCATTCGAAGCACATGCCGCAGCTCATGCAGCGCTTGGCCTCGTCGCGCGCCTCCTGCTCGCTCAACGTCCGCAGGCGCGAATCGAAATTGCCGAGCACGTTGCCGGCGTTGATCGTGTGCTCTGAGCGGTGATGCCGCGGGGTCTGCTTGAAGTGTGCGAGGAACAGCTCGTCTGCGGGCACCACCTGCGAGCGGCCGCGGTCCTCGAAATTATGCACGGCGTATTTCGCGCGGTCGGTGCCGCCCGCCTGGACGTGATCGTACTCGGACGGCTCGCGCCCAATCTCCTTGAGCTTTGCCAGGAGATTGAAATGATGGACGTTCACCTTCGGCAAGCCGGGAAGCGTCTCGCCCTTGAGCTGAAGGCCGATGCTCTGCGTGGCGACCCAGGCGTGGCCGATGGCGGTCGTGAGCAGATGCGGCTTGATCGCGTCGCCGCCGACGAACACGCCCTCTGCCTTGGGTGCGCGGTGATAGGCGTCGGACGCCGCCGCGCCCTTGGGATTGGCGAGCACTTCGAGGCCGGTGAAGTCGGTCGCCTGGCCGATGGCCGACACGATCAGATCGCCCTCGATGTCGCGCTCGGTGCCGGGCTTGACGGTCATCTTGCCGCCCGTCCAATCAACTTCCGCGACGCGCAGCGCCTTGGCGTGTCCCGGCGCATCGAGCACCACCGCGACCGGCAGAAGCGAGGTCATGATCTGCACGCCTTCCTGCGTGACATGCTCGATTTCCTGCTTCGTGGCCGGCATCTTGTCCAGCGGACGCCGGTAGACGATAACCACTTCGGCTCCCTGGCGTTTTGCCGACAAGGCGACATCGTGCGTGGTCTGGCCCAGCACGACATTTTCGGCGCGGTCCTTCTCGTGGATCTGCGTGATGTGCCCGAGCCGGCGCGCCACGGCCGCAACGTCCATGGCCGTATCGCCGCCGCCGATCACCAGCACGCGGCCCGCGCCAACCTGAAGGCGGCCCTCGTTGAAGGCTTCAAGGAACGCGATGCCGCTGATGCAGTTGGAGGCTTCCGCGGCCCCTTCCACGGTGAGCGGCTGTCCCGATTGCGCGCCGCCGCCGAAGAACACCGCGTCGTAGCTCTTACGGAGTTCGTCGAGCGTCACGTCAACGCCGATCTTAACGCCCGTGCGGACCTCGACGCCCATGTCGATAATGCGCTTGATTTCGCCGTCGAGCACATCGCGCGGCGTGCGGTAGCCCGGGATGCCGTAGCGCATCATGCCGCCAAGTTCGGCGCGCGCCTCGAAGATGGTCGCGGCATGGCCGTCGCGGCGTAGGAAATAGGCGCAGGCAAGCCCGGCTGGGCCGCCGCCGATGATGGCCACGCGCTTGCCTGTGGACGCACCGGGCGCGGGCAGCTTGAAGCCATGCTCAAGCGCATAGTCGCCGATATAGTGCTCAATGGAGTTGATGCCGACGTGGTCCTCGACCTCGTTGCGGTTGCATCCATCCTGGCACGGCGCCGGGCAGACGCGCCCCATGATCGCCGGGAACGGATTGGACTCCACCATGCGCTGGAAGGCATATTCCTGCCACGTCATGCCGACGGGCGGCTTTTCCAACCCGCGCACGATGTTGAGCCAGCCGCGAATGTCGTGCCCGGAGGGGCAGCTACCCTGGCAGGGCGGCGTGCGGTGAATGTAGGTCGGGCATTTGTAGGATTTGCCGGCGGTGAAAATCAGATCGCGCAGGTCTGGCTTCTTGGCGTCGTTATCCTTGTAGCGGCGGAACGTAAGCGATGTGTCCATTACGATTCTTTCCTCCCAGCGTATTCTTATCGTTGCGACGGCCGCATAGGACTTCGGCACCAGCCAGTCCCTGCATCGTCCGTCCTACCCGTTGAGACTCACACTGCACCCGGCCGTAAAAGAGCGCGAACACGCGCCAGCATTTCCGCCGCAATAGCGAACTCTGGAGTGCCATGAAACTATACTTTCTGCTGCGAAGCAATTCGTTAGGTGCACAAGAAGAGCGAATAAGCGGGGCAACGAAGGGCCGAATCGCGCGGCACAACGCATCAACGTATTGATTTATTTGCATGTTTGCGCAAAGTTGCGACAATTCGCATCGCACTGGCAGAAAGTTTCTAAACAGGCCCTATTCAGGCAATGAAATGCCGCCACCCGCCAAAAATACAACCTGCGCACTACTTCCGCTCGCAGTCCCTACCGTGTGCTGTGGATAGTTCTTGCGGCTTTCCGCCACACCCCGAACTGGCGCCGGCGAAGTCAATGTCCAAAAAAGTCCAGCCGCTCAGCCCTTCGAAGCGTTCCGGCGGGAGGCGTGCAGTTCCGCTTAAGCGCGCGGTAAAAAAAGATAAATAGTGAATATCGCTCACTGCGGTTACAGTCACTCTCAAATCAAATTGGCGTGTTGAAAACGTCATACAAGGCAGGCCAGCACTGCCGGGCTTGGGGAGGTTTGAGCTTCATGGCTTATTGTGCCGCTAATTGCGCCTGCAGCGATGTTTTCGTGAACGCTGCCTGACATGAAACTAAGTTATTATCCCGGTTGCACCATGAAGAGCCATGCGGCGAACTTCGAGAGTTCGCTGCTCTACTCCATGAAGCACCTCGGCGTCGAGGTGGCTGAGATCGATCGCTGGAACTGCTGCGGGACGGTCTCCTCACTCGTGCAAGACAACGCGATGCGTCAGGTCGCGCCAATCCGCAATCTGCTTCGGGTCCAAGAGGCCAACGCCCCGCGCGTCATGACCGCGTGCTCGATGTGCTACAACACTCTGAAGCGCGCCAACGACCGCGCCAAGGCCGATCCGGCTCTGCTGAGCCGCATGAACGGCTTCATGAGCGACGAGCCCGTCACCTACGAGGCCAAGGTCGAGGTCGTTCATACGCTGCAAATCCTGCAAGAGCTGAAGACCAACGGGGGCGCGATTTCCGCCAAGGTGGTCAAGCCGCTAAAGGGGCTGCGCGTGGCCTCCTATTATGGCTGCCTGCTGACACGGCCGCGCTCAGTCGCCTTCGACGATGTCGAAGAGCCCGTTCTCCTCGACGAACTGGTCAAGGCGCTTGGCGGCGAGCCAATCGATTTCTCGCAGAAGACCGAGTGCTGCGGCGCATATCAGACGGTGGACAAGCCCGAGATCATTGCCAGCCGGACCTGCCAAATCCTTGGCGATGCGCGCGAGCAAGGCGCCGAGGTCGTGGCGGTAAGCTGCCCGCTCTGCGCATTCAACCTCGATCAGCGCCAGGAAATCGCGCACCGCCTTCACCCCGGTTTCGAGGGGCTTCCTGTCGTCTATTTCACGCAGCTCATGGCGATTGCCTTCGGCTGCGAGGAATCCGTGCTGAAGCTGGAACTGCACCATAATTCTCCGCGCCCCGTGCTTGCGGCGAAAGGCCTGCTGTAAGAGGAACGCGATGTCTTTCGGAAATCTCAAGAAGGCCTACGGCACCGTCAATATAAACAAGAACTGGTGCAAGGGCTGCGGCTTCTGCGTCCAGTATTGTCCGACCCAGGCGCTGGAAATGTCCAAGGGTTACAACCAAAAGGGCTACCACCCGCCGCAAGTGAAAGACGCCGAAGACTGCCGGGACTGCAAGTTCTGCGAAATGGTTTGCCCGGAATTTGCGATATTTGTTACGTCTAAGAAAGATGAGGGCTAGGGAGTGGCTGAATTTCCAAAGATCGTTCCGGCTGATCCGAAAGGCGTGCTGACAGGCCGTCATTTTATGGACGGGGACCATGCCCTGGCCGAAGGGGCGCTCGCCGCCGGCTGCCGCTTCTTCGCCGGCTATCCGATTACGCCGTCCACCGAGACCGCCGAGCGTTTCGCCGAGCGCTGCCCCGAGGTTGGCGGCCTGTTCATCCAGATGGAAGACGAAATCGCCTCCATCACCGCCAATATTGGCGCGGTCTGGGGCGGGCAAAAGGTGATGACCGTGACCTCGGGTCCCGGCTTTTCGCTGATGATGGAATCCTTCGGCCTCGCCTGCATGATGGAGACGCCGATGGTGGTCGCCGACGTGCAGCGCGGCGGCCCGTCCACCGGCCTGCCGACGCTCACCGCGCAGCAGGACATGATGCAGGTGCGCTGGGGTTCGCATGGCGACTACCGCATTATCGCGCTGGTGCCGGACTCGCCGCAGGAGTGCTTCGATCTCGCCGTCGAGGCGTTCAACCTGTCGGAGACCTACCGCGTCCCGGTCTTCATCATGACCGACGAAACGGTCGGCCACATGCATGAGAAGGTGGTCATTCCGCCGGCCGAAGAGATCAAGGTCGTCGAGCGCAACTGGTACACCGGCCCGAAAGAAGACTACCGGCCGTATAAGTTCGACGGCAAGCATGGCGCGGCGATGGTGAAGGCGGGGGACGGCTACCGCTTCCATTCCACCGGCCTGACCCACGACGAGCGCGGCTATCCGGCGCTCACAGCCGAGGATAACAAGAAGCTCCTCACCCACCTGATCCAGAAGATCGATGGCAACGCGGACAAAATCATCCGCGTTGAGGAAAACGGCATGGAGGACGCGGACATCGTGGTGGTCTCCTACGGCATCACCTCGCGCATCGCCATCCGCGCCGTGCAGGTGGCGCGCGAGCAGGGCCTCAAGGTGGGCTTCCTGAGGCTCATTACCGTCTGGCCGTTCTGCGAGAAGAAAATCCGGGAGCTGGCCGGCCGGGTCAAAGCCATCGTCGTGCCGGAGTTGAACTACGGGCAGATCGTCCTCGAAGTTGAGCGCGCCGCCGCCGGCAAGTGCAAAGTCATCAGCGTGAACTCCTGCGGCGGCGCCGTGCACGATCCGGAAGAAATCCTCGCCGCCATCAAGGAGGGCGCGCAATGAACCAGGTCACTCCCCCCGAATACTCGCTGGACGATGCGTCCTACCGCGAGCAGAACCCGATGGCGGAATTCCTGCGCATGGAGCGCATGCCGCACATCTGGTGTCCCGGCTGCGGCATCGGCACGGTGGTGACTTCGTTCGCCGAGGCCATCAAGACCGGCGGCTACGACATGGACAAGATCGCCGTGGTGTCGGGCATCGGCTGCACGGGCCGCGTTGCCGGTTATGTGAAGTTCAACTCGTTCCACACCACGCACGGCCGCGCCCTGCCCTTCGCCACTGGCCTCAAGCTGGCCAATCCCGAGCTTAAGGTGGTGGTTATCAGCGGCGACGGCGACCTGACGAGCATCGGCGGCAACCATCTCATCCACGCCGCCCGCCGCAACATGGACATGACGGTCATCTGCGTGAACAACTTCACGTATGGCATGACCGGCGGCCAGGTGACGCCGACGACCCCTCCTACTGCCAACGCCTCGACCACGCCTTACGGCAACACCGAGCCGGCATTTAGCCTGCCGTTCCTGGTCGACGCCGCCGGCGCTACCTACGTCGCGCGCTGGACCTCGCTGCACGCCCGCAACATCACCAAGTCCATCGGCGAGGCCATGAAGCACCGGGGCTTCTCGTTCATCGAGGTGATCTCGCCCTGCACCACGCTCTATCAGCGCCGCAACCGCCTGGGCGATGGCGTCAGCGCCATGGAATATTACAAGGAAGACGGCGACATCCAGCACGGCGCCGACACGCGCACGGTGGACATCGGCTACCAGGGCAAGATCGCCATGGGCAAGTTCGTTGACCGTCCGCGCGACACGTATCTCGACGCCGTGGTCAAGCACCTGACGAGCGTGATCGGCGACGACTACGAACTCTACGGCAAGACGCCGATGGAGAAGAAGGCTGAGGAGGAAGCGCGCAAGAGCGCCGCCGGCAAGGGCGAGCCTGCCGATATCTGCGAGGATGGCTGCTGATGTGGGAGATTAAATTTTCCGGCTTTGGCGGCCAGGGCATCGTCCGCTGCGCGCTGATTACCGGCAAGGCGGTTGCGCTCTACGACGACAAGTTCGCCACCATGACGCAGAGCTTCGGGCCGGAAGCCCGCGGCGGCGCCTGCCAGTCGCAGCTCATCATCTCCGGCAGCCGCGTGCTCTACCCGTATTGCACCACGGCGGGCGTGCTGATCGCGCTGTCGCAGGAGGCCTACGACAAGTACGAGCCAAGCCTCACCGACGGCGGCATCCTCATTATCGAGGAAGAGCTGGTGAAGCCGTCGGGCGACGCATCGCGGGTCAAATTGTTCCCGATCGCCGCAACGCGCATCGCCGAATCGGTGGGCAACCGCCTGTTCGCCAACCTCGTCGTGCTGGGCTTTTTCTCGGCCATCACAGGCGCGGCCTCGGCGGACGCGATGAAAAAGGCGCTGCCAGGCCTCGTGCCCGACCGCTTCCTCAAGGCCAATTTGCAAGCGTTCGACAAGGGTTACGAGCACGGCATCGAGTGCGCGGCCAAGATGAATGGAGCGGTAGGACAGCTTCAAACGAATGGAGCGAGCCAGTGACACGCCGCGCGGGGGTTTTCGTCTGTCATTGCGGGCATAACATCGCGGCGACCGTGGATGTGAAGCGTCTCGCCGATGAAATGGGCAAGGACGATGGCGTCGTCTTTTCCAAGGACTACGTCTACATGTGCTCCGATCCGGGGCAGAGGGCCATCGCCGAGGCGGTGAAGGAGCATAAGCTCGACAGCGTCGTCGTGTCCTGCTGCACGCCGAGCCTGCACGAGAAGACCTTCCGCGAAGCCTCCGAGGCTGGCGGCGTGAACCAATTCCAGTGCGAGATCGCGAACATTCGCGAACAGTGCGCGTGGGTGCACAAGGACAGGGACGAGGCCACAGCCAAGGCGCTCAAGATCACGCGCTCAGCGGTGCGGCGGGTGCGCGGCAACGAACCGCTGACGCCCGTGGGCGTGCCGGTCACAAAGCGCACTGTGGTTATCGGCGGCGGCATTGCTGGCATACAGACCGCGCTCGATATCGCCAATGCTGGCATCGAAGTGGTGCTGGTGGAGAAGCAGGCGACCATCGGCGGGCATATGCTGCAACTGTCGGAGACCTTTCCGACGCTCGACTGCGCCCAGTGCATCCTGTCGCCGAAGATGGTGGAGGTGTCCAAGCACCCCAAGATCACGCTGATGGTGCAGTCCGAAGTAACGTCGATCTCGGGCTTCGTCGGCAACTTCAAGGTGAAGGTGCACCAGAAGGCACAGTATGTCGATCCCGAGCTGTGCAAGCTTTGCGACGACTGCACGCCGGTCTGCCCGACCGTCACCTCCAACGAATACGACGCAGGCCTGACCGGGCGCCGGGCCATCCATATTCCCTTCGCGCAGGCCATCCCGGCAAGCTTCTACCTCGACGAGTCGGCCTGTCTCGGCCTCAATCCGGTCGTGTGCGGTAAGTGCCAGGACGCCTGCACCTATGGCGCCATCGATTACGACGCCAAGCCGAAGAACATCGAAATCGAGGCGGGGGCAGTGGTCGTCGCCACCGGCTTCGATCTCTACGACGTGGGCAACATGGCGGAGTACGGGCGCGGCCGTTATGCGGACGTGGTCGACGGCATCCAGTTCGAGCGCATGTGCTCGGCGTCCGGCCCCACGGCCGGCCACGTCTTGCGGCCGTCCGATCACAAGGAGCCGAAGAACGTCGTCTTCATCCAATGCTCCGGCTCCCGCGATCCCGAGCAGCACTGCACCTACTGCTCGAAGATCTGCTGCATGTACACTGCCAAGCACGCCTCGCTGTACAAGCATCACGTCCCCGACGGCCAGGCTTACGTCTTTTACATCGACATCCGGTCCGGCGGTAAGGGCTACGAGGAATTCGTCCAGCGCGCCATGGAGCGCGACGGCGTCGTCTATCTGCGCGGCCGCGTGTCCAAGGTCTACCAGTCGAAGGGCAAGCTCAAGGTCCTGGGCGTCGATACGCTATCGGGCAAGAACGTCGAGATCGACGCCGACCTGGTGGTGCTGGCCCAAGCCATGGTGCCGTCCAAGGGTACGGCTGACGTTGCCAAGACGCTCAAAATCGGCCGCGACAAGGATGGCTTCCTGGCCGAGGCGCATCCAAAGCTGCGGCCGGTGGAAAGCGTTACCGGCGGCATCTTCCTGACCGGCGCGGCGCAGGGGCCGAAGGACATCCCGGAAACCGTCTGCCAGGCGAGTGCCGCGGCGTCCAAGGTTATTGGGCTGCTCTCCAAGCCCCAGCTTGAGCACAGCCCCGTGGTGGCTAAGGTGCGCGAATCGCATTGCACCGGCTGCGAGATGTGCGTCGACGCCTGCCCATACGAGGCCATTACCCTCGTCAAAGGTAAGGCCGTCGTCAACGAGGTGCTGTGCGAGGGCTGCGGCACTTGCTCGGGAACGTGTGTGCGCGCCGCGATCGACGTGAAGAACGTCAAGCAGGCGCAGATCTTCGACATGATTAGCGCCTGTATGGGTTGAAGTCAGTCTGCGCGGGAGGATAACAAAATGATGCCGGCACCGGCAGGCTTGAAAGAAAAAGAAGAAGCGCGGGAGTTCGAGCCCAAGATCGTGGCTTTCCTGTGCAAGTGGTGCTCGTCGGCGGGAAGCGATCTCGCTGGCGTGTCGCGCCTGCAATATCCGCCGAACGCGGTGCCAATCCAGGTGATGTGCTCCGGATCGGTGTCGCCGCTTTATATCATGTCCGCGTTCAACAAGGGAGCAGACGGCGTGCTGGTTTCTGGATGCCACCCAGGCGACTGCCACTACCTGAAGGGCAATTACTTCGCCCGGCGGCGGATCTACATGGTGCAGAAGCTTTTGAGCTTTATCGGCCTTGAGCCTGAGCGTTTCCGCATGTCGTGGGTGTCGGCGGCGGAAGGCACGAAATACGCCGAAGTCGTCACCGATTTCGTCAAGGACATCAAGGCGCTCGGCCCGCAACGCAAGCTTAGGGCGAAAGTCTGATGGCGGTCATCGATGACATCAGGGCACGCGCCAAGGCGCTGCTGGAGGGCGGCAAAGTCCGCGCTGTGCTGGGCTACCGGCGCAGCAGCGCGGGCCTTCTCGCCGAGCCGGCATTCATAACCGAGCCCGGTGACGCGCAGTCGCTCGTCATGGATGCGACATGCGTCGAGAACCTGGCGCTCTATCTCGTCAACGAGAAGAAGCGGCTGAAGGCCCAGCGCTCCACCGAGACGCGGCCGCTGGCCATAGTCGCCAAGGGTTGCGATAGCCGGACCATCAACATTCTGCTGCAGGAGAACTACATCGCGCGCGATGAGGTCGTCATCCTCGGCGTTTCCTGCGGGAACGGCGGCGTGATCGACACGCGCAAGCTCAATGGCGCGCTGCGCGGCAAGGCTGCCACCAGCGCGGTCTTCGACAGCGCCGGTGGCGTTACCGTCGCCCTCCACCCGGCCGGAGAAACCACTGTGCCGGCCACCGATGCGCTCGCCGCCCGCTGCCTCGAATGCAGCCAGGCCTATCCAGAGGGCAGCGATTTCTTCTTCGGCGAAAAGCCCGCCGGACGCGCCTACAGCCCGCGCTTCACCGCGCTCACCGCCTTCGCGGAAAAGAGCATGGACGAACGCTCGGAGTTCTGGGCCGGCCACTTCGATCGCTGCATCCGCTGCTATGCCTGCCGCGCCGTATGCCCGATGTGCTACTGCGACGAGTGCGTGGTCGACAGCACCAGCTCCATCGTGGGGCCATCCACCAGCGCCGACGACAAGGCCAACCGCATCTGCTGGATACAGCGCTCGGCCGCCCCATCGGAAAGCGCCATGTACCACATGGTCCGCGCCATGCATCTTGCCGGCCGCTGCAGCGACTGCGGCGAGTGCGAGCGGGTGTGCCCGGTCAATATCCCCCTGCGCCTGCTCAACAATCTGCTCGAGCACGAAGCGATGGAGGCGTTCGGCTACGCCCCCGGCATGGACCCAAGCCAGCCTTCCTTGATCTCGTCCTTCCGCGACGGCGATCCCAACGATTTTATCAGGTGAGCGGGATGGAGATCGTAATCAAGAAAGACCGGCTCAGCGAATGGGCCGCAAAACTGGGCGAGCGGGCGCAGGTCTTCGCGCCGGCCTTCACCGCCGATGTCTGGAATTTCGAGGAAGTCCGGCCCGGCTCCGAGGTCGAATTCGAGCACGGCAACACCGTGCGGCCGGCCAAGGGCTTCGCCTTCCCGCAGCGCGAGGTGCTCTACCGCTTCCGCGTACCGAACGGCGAGGCCCCGCAGGTCACGCCAACCGTGCCGGAGGCAGCGCCCGCCGTCGTCCTGGGCGTGCGTCCATGCGACGGCCGCGCCATGGTGCGCAACGACAAGGTGTTCACCTGCGGCTTCTCCGACCCCTACTACCAGGCGCGGCGCGACCGCACCGTTCTCGTCGGCCTGGCCTGCGAGGCGCCGCCGTCGCCGAACTGCTTCTGCCTGTCGGTGGGAGGCGCGCCGGACGCCGAGGACGGCCTCGACATCCTGATGACGGCGCTCGATGGCCGCTACTACGTCAAGGCGTTGACGCCCAAGGGTACGGAACTCCTCGAAAGCACCGCGGCGCTGTTCGACAAGGCCACGGCTGCCGACAGCAGCGAGGCGGAGAAAGTCCACGCAACCGCGCGCGCGTTTCCGCAGCGTTCCATCGCTTCGATGGAGAAGGTGGCGGAAGGCCTGAAGCGGAACTTCAACTCCCCGCTCTGGGAAACGCTGGCTCAGGCCTGCATCGGCTGCGGCGTCTGCACCTATCTATGCCCGAGCTGCCATTGCTTCGACATCAACGACGAAATCACCAGCCAGTCGCCGCTGTCGGGTGAGCGCGTCCGAACCTGGGATAACTGCCAGTTCTCAGACTTCACGATGCACACCTCCGGACACAACCCGCGCGCCGGCACTGGCGCACGCCTGCGGCAGAGGGTCTGCCACAAGCTTCTGTATTTCGTCGAGAACCACAACATCCAGCAATGTACGGGCTGCGGCCGATGCATTACCCACTGTCCGGTGGGAATCGACATCGTCAAGGTCGCCAACGTCATGGAAGAAGCGGCGGTTGGACAATGAGCGGCAACCCATATCTGCCTAGTTTGGCGCGCATCGTCGAAGTCAAGGACGAAGTGCCGGGCGCGCGGGCCATCAAGACCTTCAGGCTCGCGTTCGAGAACGGCGGCGGCTTCGAGCACGAATGCGGCCAGTGCGCCATGATCTCGGTATTCGGCAAGGGCGAGTCGATGATCTCCATCGCCTCGGCGCCATCGATCAAGGACTACAAGCAGTTCTCCATCATGCGCGTGGGCCGCGTCACCACCGCCATCCACGAGATGAAGGAAGGCGACATCGTCGGCGTGCGCGGGCCTTACGGCAACAAGTTCCCGCTGGACGATTGGAAGGGCCGCAACCTGGTGTTCATCGGCGGCGGTGTCGGCCTGGCGCCGATCTGGCCGGTGATCCAGACCGCGGTGGCGAACCGCGATAATTTCGGCGAGATCTCCGTCTTCTACGGCGCACGCTCTTCTCGCGACCTCATGTACGCGGCCGAACTCGAAAAGCTGCGCGATGCCGCCAACGTCCATCTCTCGATCGACGCGCCCGAGGACGGCTGGCAAGGCTATTGCGGTTTCGTTCCGGCGAACGTCAAGGAGAAGGCCCCGCGCGCGGATAACGCCATTGCAGTTACCTGTGGACCGCCGGTCATGATCAAGTTCGTCATCCAGAACCTTGGCGATTTGGGGTTCTCCGACGAACAAATCTACACTACGATAGAAAACAAGATGAAATGCGGCATCGGCAAATGCGGGCGCTGCAATACCGGCAAGGACTATGTTTGTGTGAACGGCCCGGTTTATTCCTGGGCGCAACTCAAGAACCTGCCGCAAGAATACTAAGACGCTAGGGGGAAACCCCGGCTCGGCCGGGGCCTGAGTAGAAGGAAGAAGCGTTCTCGAAATTTGCCAGCGGGTTTCCGGTGGCGCGCGTATATGGATGTGCCGCACCAGGTAGGAGCGCAAGCGCCGCACTGCTTTCAGTTGAAAGCCGGCCGCGCGTGCGGGCGATTTGGTATTGCGATGTCACCTGGCTGACATCGCAAAGCGGCACAGCGGTCTATCGACTTACAGCACCTGTCTGACAGGGAGACACGGAATGAACATTACTGGCATGCTCTACGGTGCGAAGCTTCTGAAGCTTGTCGACTTTCCGACCTCCCACGTGCTGGGACCGGAAGCCTGCGAGCACAGGATAAAGGAATTGCTCGCCTCGTGTGGTGAAGTTTTCGTGAAGCCGATTTTCCGCGGCGGCGTAGGCAAAAAGGGCAAGGCGGGGCTCGTCGGCCGCGCCAAGGATCTCAAGACCGCGCTGAAGGAGAAAGAGCGCCTGTACTTCGCCGAGCACCGCCACGGCAACGCGGTCGCCAAGGCCGAAGGCGTCACCTTCGAGGGCGCTGTGCCCGCCGAGCACGAGGTCTACGTCTCCATCGCCAACTCGACCCGCTACCGCGCGCCGACGCTGACCATCACCCACCATGGCGGCATGGACATCGAGGAGTTGGGCAAGGACCAGATCGCGGAAATTCCGTTCGATCCATTCACCGGCCTCAAGTCGTTCATCATCACCAACGCGCTGTCCGACCTCAAGGCGCCGAAGGAGATCATCTCCCCGCTCGCCCAGAACCTGCCGAAGCTGTGGGACCTCTTCCACCACCACGGCATGACAGCGCTAGAGCTGAACCCGATCCGCATGACGCCGACCGGCCGGGGCAGCCTGTCGCCCGTGGCTTGCGACTTCAAATGCGGCTTCGACCGCGACGACCCGCGCATGAAGCGCCTCGGCCTGCCCAACGACCTGTTCGCTCTGGACTATTCCGACTTCGAGCAGGAGATCAACCAGCTCCGCACCTATCAGGGGCAGTCGGACGTTTCGGTCATCAACGCCAACGGCACGATCCTGGCACCCACCTTCGGCGGCGGCGCCAACTCGCTGGTGACGGAGTTCCTGGGCGACGACGCCATCATTTCCTCGGACTTCGGCGGCAACCCGCCCTATGAGAAAATGCGCCAGGTCATGCGCATCTGCCTCAAGCACTGGCTCAAACAGTCGAACGTGCTGTTCATCATCGGCGGCAAGGCCAACAACACCGACATTTTCGTCACCTTCCGCGCCATGGCCGACGCGCTGCGCGAGTATTTCAGCGAGAACGGCCCGACGCCGGTCTATGTCGTGATCGGCCGCGGCGGCCCCAATCTGTCGCGCGGCCTGCTGTCCTTCAAGGACGTGTGCGACGCGCTGGGCTTGCCCTACCGCATCTTTGGCTTCGATTCGGCGATGACGGACGTGGTGCACTACGCCCAGGCAGCCGACCGCTGGATGAAGAACGGAGGGCGCGAAATGCTCGCCGCCAAGCTGGGGGCGCAGGCATGACGCTCGCGGCCCGCGATCCGTTGAAGAATAGTTTTGGCTCGCCCTCAAGCGGCGAAGCCATGGCACGGGAATAACGCACGGCATATTGAGGCAGCCGGAAAAGCACGGCGCCGGGAGTTGCAATGAGCAATCAAGCAGGCAGCAAGTTCAAGTATTTCGTGGGCATCAATTCCCTGGCCGAAGTCGCCACGTGCGAGGACAGGGTTTGCGTGCTGAACATTCTCGGCAACGAGTCGCGCAATGTGGCGCCCGTTAGCCATGCCTTCTCCGGCGGCAACATCGTGTTTGGCACATCGCCAGGGCGGCGCGGAGAGGTCTTGGAGACGCCGGCCGGCCCGGTGCCCGTCTATAACAACGTGCGCGAGGGCATGGACGACGGGCTCAAGTTCAATGTCGGCGTGGTCCACCTGCCGCCCGCGGCAGTGCGCGACGGCGTGTTCGAGCTGATCCGCGTCAACCGCGACATCCAGAAAATCGTCATCCTGAGCGAGAAGGTCTCGGTGCACGACGCCCGCGAGATCCGGGCGCTGGCGCAGCAGCGCAATGTCGACGTGTTCGGCCCCAACTGCCTCGGCATGGCCGACGCCTGGAACCACGTCCGCATCGGCGGGGCGCTGGGAGGCGACAGGCCCGACGAATCGTTGCGCAAGGGCTCGGTCGCGATCTTCTCCAACTCCGGCAACTTCACCACCACCATCGCCACCTATCTGCGGGCAGCCGGCTGGGGCACCACCACCAGCGTCTCCAGCGGCAAGGACGTTTACATCTGCTTCGGTCCCGCCGAGTTCGCCTATGCCTTCGACAACGACGACCGCTCCAAAGTCGCGGCGATGTATGTCGAGCCGGGCGGCTACTACGAGGAACACCTCCAATTCAAGAAGCCGGTTGTCGCCTGCGTGGTCGGCCGCTGGAAGGCCAAGCTGACGCGCGCGGTGGGACACGCCGGCGCAATGGCAGGCAGCGGCGACGGCGCCGAAGCCAAGGAAAAGTGGTTCCAGGAAATCCTCGGGGTCGATGGCAACTACACCGCGGAGAATCCCATCGCCTCCAAGGCCGGCGCGGTCGTTACCAACATCTCGCTGATGCCGGCGGCGCTGACGGCGGTGATGAAGCTCAACGGCATCGAGCCCGATTTCGCGCCCGAAGGCGACCTTGAGCTGAAGCCCTGGTTCGGCGGCAACCAGGGCCTGCCGTTGCCCAAGGAACTCGACATACCGCTGGTCGAGCCGATGCAGCCCTACAAGGACCAGATCGCCGAGCTGACGAAGCAGGTTGGCGCGATCTTCCCGCGCGAGTCCATGAAGGACCGCTCCGGCAGCTCCATCATGGACGCCAAGACGCAGGTGACGCGCGTCAGCGGCGTGTCGATCCTCGAAACAGCCAAATACTCGCTCGAATCCAACTATTGCCTGGCCCTGACCCGCGAGCACAACGACGCCAACGATAACGCGCTGTTCAACACTGCCGCCGCCGCCGAAATCGCAACCGCTGGCGACCAAATGATGATGGCCGAAATGGTGCGCCAGGCGGGCAACGCGCCGAACACGGTGCTGGCCGCCGCTTGCGCCCTGGTTGGACCGCAGAGCGTGGCCGGCGCCCGCAAGGCGGTGGACGTGCTGATCGGCCTTTTCGGTCATTCCGGCCTGCGCAGTGGCGATGAGGATGGCTTCGACGTTTCCAAGATCGAGACGGACGCCACGCAGCGGGACGCGCTGCTAGGCGGCGCGGCCGATCCCAAGGCCGAGGCGATGCTCGCCGGGCTCAAGGCGCGCGGCGCGAAATCGGTCTTCGTGGATTACCTGCGCTCGCTGGGCGGCCACCCAACCGCCGATGCGGTCCTGGCCGCCATCACCACCAGCATCTGCTGGGGCGCGCTGATGAAGAAAAAGATCGCCCGCAACACCGCGCGCACCTTCCCCTGGTATCTGCGCCTGTTCGCCACGGTCATCGGCGCGGCTGCCAGTTGCTCGAAGCACAAGGACGATAGCTTCTGCAGCGTCGCCACCAAGGATCTGACCAACAAATGGTCCGCGACCGAGATGGCCTATCTGGCGCTCATGGGCGAGACGCCCACGCCTGAGAAGCTGTTCCAGTTCCAGGTTCTCCTGGGCCTCATCATCTCCAACGGCCCTGGCACGATCTCCGCGCAAGGCTGCAAGGGCGCGGTTTCCGCCGATGGCCCGGAAACGCCCGAGCGCGTACAGATCAACAAGGCGATGATCGGCTTCCTGACCCACACCGGCTTCGCCCACGGCGGCAACGGCTTCGAGGGCATCAAGTTCCTGATCGACCAGTTCGCTGCCACCGATCTCAGGGACGCGGGCAGCACGGGCCACGGGCTCGACCTGACGGAGATGGCCACGAAGTTCGCCCTGGCCTTCCAGGCCGAGAAGAAAGCCAAGAGGGGCGTTGGCGATAGCGTGACCAACATTCCCGGCGTCAATCACCCGGTGTTCAGAAATCAGGTCGTCAACAAAGACCCGCGCGAGGTCTACCTGGCGCAGCTCTTCAAGGAGCGCGGGGAAACCAACGTGTTCCACGACTTCTACAGCACCCTCGTCCAGGCGCTCTACGATAACGGCGTCACTGCCAACGTCTTCTGCGTCAACATCGACGCGGTGATCGCGGCGCTGCTGCTCAAACTCTTGTGGCCCCGCTACCGTTCGGGCGCCTTCTCCGAGCAAGCCTTGGAGAACGCCGCGTTCACCGCCTTCCTGTTCGGGCGGATGGTCGGCTGCGCGGGCGAGATCGACGATCACACAAACCGGGGCCGCAATATGGACACCCGCACGCCGGCATCGCAATGTACGTTCGTTTCGTGATAGGGACGCGGAATCGGAACCGCTCGAATTGAACATTTGACTGAGGTGGAAGTGCATGGCCATGCAGACATCTAAAATCGTCTGGACGAAAGTTGACGAAGCCCCGGCGCTCGCGACGTACTCGCTATTGCCTATCGTGCAGGCTTTTGCCGGGGTTGCCGGTATCGCCGTCGAGACGCGGGACATATCGCTTGCGGGCAGGATTCTCGCGAATTTCCCCGAGAATTTGACGGCCGAACAGAAACAGTCCGACGATCTGGCCGAACTGGGCGAACTGGCGAAGAAGCCGGAAGCCAACATCATCAAGCTGCCCAACGTCAGCGCCTCGCTTCCTCAGTTGAAGGCTGCCATCAAGGAATTGCAGTCCAAGGGATACAACATCCCCGACTATCCCGAAGCTCCCCAGACCGACGCCGAGAAAGAGATCAAGACGCGCTACGCCAAGGTGCTCGGCAGCGCCGTCAATCCGGTCCTGCGCGAAGGCAATTCGGATCGCCGCGCCGCCGCCGCGGTGAAGAAGTATGCCCGCGCGCATCCGCACAAGATGGGCGCCTGGGCTGCTCGACTCCAAAACCCATGTGGCGCACATGGACGCCGCGGACTTCTACGGCAGCGAAAAATCCGTCACCGTCGCCGATGCCGGCAGCTTCCGCATCGAGTTCGTGGGTGAGGATGGCGCCGTCACGGTCCTCAAGGACAAGACCGCTCTCAAGGCTGGCGAGATCATCGACGCCGCCGTGATGAGCAAGCGCTGCGCTGCGCGAGTTCTACGCCGCGCAAATCCAGGACGCGAAAGATAAGGGCGTGCTGCTGTCGCTGCACCTCAAGGCGACGATGATGAAGATCTCCGATCCCATCATGTTCGGCCACGCCGTCTCCGTCTTTTTCGCCGATGCCCTCGAGCAAGCATGCCGCGCGTCCTCAAGGAACTGGGCGTCAATCGTCAACAACGGCTTGGGCGACCTTTACGCGAAAATCGCCAAGCTGCCGGAAGCGGCGCGCGCTGAGATCGAAGCCGATATCAAGGCGTGCTACGCGACCCGGCCCGAACTGGCGATGGTGAACTCCGACAAGGGCATCACCAACCTGCACGTGCCGAGCGACGTGATCGTCGACGCCTCCATGCCCGCCATGATCCGCGAATCCGGCAAGATGTGGGGTCCGGACGGCAAGCTGCACGACACCAAGGCCATGATCCCCGACCGCTGCTACGCGGGCGTCTATCAGGTGGTCATCGAGGACTGCAAGAAGCACGGCGCCTTCGACCCGAAGACCATGGGCAGCGTGCCGAACGTCGGCCTGATGGCGCAGAAGGCCGAGGAATACGGCTCGCACGACAAGACCTTCGAGATCGCCGCCAACGGCACGGTCCGCGTCGTCGATGCATCGGGCGCGGTGCTGCTCGAACAGAAGGTCGAGCACGGCGACATCTTCCGCATGTGCCAGGTGAAGGACGCGCCGATCCAGGACTGGGTCAAGCTCGCCGTCACCCGCGCGCGCCTCAGCAACACGCCCGCCGTGTTCTGGCTGGACCAGGCCCGCGGCCACGATGCGCAGATCGCCGCCAAAGGTCGAGCGCTACCTGAAGGACCACGACACCAGCGGCCTCGACATCCGCATCATGACGCCGGAGGAAGCGACGCGATTCTCGCTGGACCGCATCCGCAAGGGCCAGGACACGATCTCCGTCACCGGCAACGTGCTGCGCGACTACCTCACCGACCTGTTCCCCATCCTCGAACTCGGCACCAGCGCCAAGATGCTGTCCATCGTGCCGCTGATGGATGGCGGCGGACTGTTCGAGACCGGGTGCTGGCGGCTCGGCGCCGAAGCACGTGCAGCAGTTCCAGGAAGAAGGCTATCTGCGCTGGGATTCGCTCGGCGAGTTCCTCGCGCTGGGCGTATCGCTCGAACACCTGGCCCAGGTGTACAAGCAACGCTAAGGCCCAGGTTCTGGCGGAGACGCTGGACCAGGCCAACGGCAAGATCCTCGAAAACAACCAGTCGCCCGCTCGCAAGGTGGGCGAGATCGACAATCGCGGCAGCCATTTCTACCTGGCGATGTACTGGGCGCAGGCGCTGGCCGCGCAGACCAAGGACGCGGATCTGCAGGCGCGTTTCGCACCGCTGGCCAAGACGCTTACGGAGAATGAGGCGAAAATTACCGCCGAGCTGATCGAGGCCCAGGGCAAGCCGCAGGACACCGGCGGATACTACCGGCCCGATTTCGAGAAGACCTCGAAAGCCATGCGTCCTAGCGAAACCTTGAACGCGGCGCTGGCAGCTTTGGCTTAAAGAGGATTGACCGGCGGGGAATGGTAGTCAAAAGAAGCAACAGCCATTCCCTTCCACTTCAGAGGATTTGAATATGCTCGAAGCCTACCGTGCCCAAGCCGCTGAACGCGCTGCCCTAGGTATTCCGGCCCTGCCGCTGACAAAGCAGCAGACCGGCGAGTTGGTTGCCTTGCTGAAAAATCCGCCCGCGGGCGAGGAAGCTTTCCTCGTCGAGTTGCTAACCTATCGCGTGCCGGCTGGCGTGGACGACGCCGCCAAGGTCAAGGCCGAGTTCCTGGCGAAGGTCGCGAAGGGCCAGGAGGCGTGCCCGCTGATTCCCAAGGTCCGGGCGACGGAACTGCTCGGCACCATGCTGGGCGGCTTCAACATCAGGCCGCTGATCGATCTCCTGGCTTGCGCCGAATGCGGCGCCACGGCCGCGGGCGCGCTCAAGAACACGCTCCTGATGTTCGACTACTTCAACGACGTGAAGGCGCTGGCCGAATCCAGCGAGCCCGGCGCCGCCAACGCCAAGGCCGTCATGCAGTCTTGGGCGGATGCCGAGTGGTTTACCTCGCGCGCCGGCGTGCCGGAAAGCCTGACCGTCACGGTGTTCAAGGTCGGCGGCGAGACCAATACCGACGATCTCTCGCCTGCGCCCGACGCCTGGACCCGCCCCGATATCCCGCTGCACGCGCTGGCGATGCTCAAGAACGCGCGCCCCGGCATCGAGCCGGACGAGCCGGGCAAGGTTGGCCCGCTCAAGCTGCTGCAAGCCTTGCGCGCCAAGGGCCATCTCGTCGCCTACGTTGGCGATGTCGTCGGCACGGGCTCCTCGCGCAAATCCGCCACCAATTCCGTGCTGTGGTTCACCGGCGAAGATATCCCCTACGTGCCGAACAAGCGCTTCGGCGGCGTCTGCCTCGGAGCCAAGATCGCGCCGATCTTCTTCAACACCATGGAGGATGCCGGCGCCCTGCCCATCGAACTCGACGTCTCGAAGATGGAGATGGGCGACGAGATCGAGCTGCGCCCGCTGGAGGGCAAGGCGCTCAAAGACGGCCAAGTCATCGCCGAGTTCAAGATGAAGTCGGACGTGATCTTCGACGAAGTTCGCGCGGGCGGCCGAATTCCGCTGATCGTCGGCCGCGACCTGACCGCGAAGGCTCGCGCCGCCTTGGGCCTGCCCGCCTCGACGCTGTTCCGGCTGCCCGCCCAGCCCGCCGATACCGGCAAGGGCTATACGCTCGCGCAGAAAATCGTCGGGCGCGCCTGCGGCCTGCCCGAGGGCAAGGGCGTGCGTCCCGGCGCCTATTGCGAGCCCAAAATGACCACCGTCGGCTCGCAGGACACCACCGGCCCAATGACCCGCGACGAGATGAAAGACCTCGCCTGCATGGGCTTCTCGGCCGATCTGGTGATGCAGTCCTTCTGCCACACCGCCGCCTATCCGAAACCGGTGGACGTGAAAACGCACGCTACCCTGCCCGGCTTCATTGCTGAACGCGCCGGCGTTGCCCTGCGTCCGGGCGATGGCGTCATCCATACGTGGCTGAACCGCATGCTACTGCCTGACACGGTAGGCACCGGCGGCGACTCGCACACACGCTTCCCGCTGGGCATCTCCTTCCCGGCAGGCTCCGGCCTCGTCGCCTTCGCCGCCGCCACCGGAATGATGCCGCTCGACATGCCGGAATCGGTGCTGGTGCGCTTCAAGGGCACGCTGCAGCCGGGCATCACGCTTCGCGACCTCGTCAACGCCATTCCCTATGCCGCCATTCAGCGCGGCCTGCTCACCGTCGAGAAGAAGGGCAAGAAGAACGTCTTCTCGGGCGCGATCCTGGAAATCGAGGGCCTGGAGAACCTCAAGGTCGAGCAGGCCTTCGAGCTGGCCAACGCCTCGGCCGAGCGCTCGGCGGCGGCCTGCACCGTGCGCCTCACTACGGAGCCGGTGAGCGAGTACCTGCGCTCGAACGTAGCGCTGCTCAAATGGATGATCGCCAGCGGCTACCAGGATGCCCACACGCTGGAACGCCGCATTGCCGCCATGGAAGCGTGGCTCGCCGCGCCTGCGCTCCTCGCACCCGACGCGGATGCCGAATATGCGGCTACCGTCGAGATCGACATGAGCGAGATCAAGGAGCCCATCGTCGCCTGCCCGAACGATCCGGACGACGTGAAGCTCTTGTCCCAGGTCGCGGGCGAGAAGATCGACGAGGTCTTCATCGGCAGTTGCATGACCAACATCGGCCATTTCCGCGCGGCGGGCAACGTGCTGAAGGGCAAGACGGACATTCCAACGCGGCTGTGGGTCGCGCCGCCGACCAAGATGGACGCGATGGTGCTGCGCGAAGAGGGCTTCTACAGCATCTTCGGCCAGTCCGGCGCCCGCGTGGAGATGCCCGGATGCTCTCTGTGCATGGGCAACCAGGCGCAGACGCACAAGGGAGCGACGGCGATGTCCACCTCGACCCGCAACTTCCCGAACCGCCTCGGCATCGACACCCGGGTTTATCTCGGTTCCGCCGAGCTGGCGGCGGTTTGCGCACTGCTCGGCCGGATTCCAACTCCCGCCGAGTACATGGAACAAATGGACGCCGTGGCCATGAACGCCAGCGGCATCTACCGCTATATGAACTTCGATCAAATCGCAGAGTTTAAGGACGCCGCGGCATAGGCCGCAGCCTGACCAAGCCGGGCCGCAAGAAGCCCGGACGGTCAGCGACGAACGCACGAGGAGCCAAGATGCAGACCGACAGCAAGCCGGGCGAGGCCGGCGGTAAACGCCAGCGCGTGCGCGCGAACATGGTGAACGTGTACATCATGGGCAAGCACCATGTTGTGCCCGAGCACGCCACCATCATGCGCGCCATCGAATATGCGGGCCATCAGATCATTCGCGGCGCCGGCTGCCGCGAGGGGTTCTGCGGCGCCTGCGGCACGATCTACCGCCTGCCCGGCGACTACAAGCTCCATACCGGGCTTGCCTGCACCACGCTGGTCCAGGAAGGCATGGTGCTGGCGCAGATCCCCTACGTGCCGATGGAAAAGGCCGTCTACGATCTGGAGACGTTGAAGCCCAACGTCGACGCCATCTTGCAAACCTATCCGGTCACGTTTCGCTGCGTCGCCTGCGGTACATGCAGCAAGGCCTGCCCGCAGGGACTGCCGGTGATGGACTACATCCAGGCGGCCATGCGCGGCGATATCGCCAAGGTGGCGGACCTGTCCTTCGACTGCGTCGCCTGCGGGTTGTGCGCACTGCGCTGCCCGGCCGAAATCCTGCAGCACGAGGTCGGCATCCTGTGCAAGCGTCTCACCGGCCGCTACCTGCGAAAGGAAAGCAGTGAGCTGGACGAGCGGCTCCAGCAGGTTCGCGACCGCATTTTCGATGCCGAGTATGCCGAGCTGATGGTCATGGAAAAGTCTGTCCTGAGCAAACTCTACTACGACCGCGACATCGAGCCATGAGCGCAATGTCAGTCGCACGGAACAACAAGGCCGGCATTCCGGCATCGGCGCATTTCCCGGAGTAGAAGATGTATCCTGACTATCTGAGCGGCCTGCTGAAAGAGGTCGAACGCACAAGGCCCGCACGGCTCGATTTGGCCATGAGCGGAGAGCCCGTTTACGCCCCGATGAACGCTGAACAGCGCAAAGACGTGCTGTCCAAGTACCATCCGGACTTCGCGGCCGGAGCCAAGCGTCCTGTCCGCGTCGGCCCCAACCGCGGCGAGGAAGTCACCACCGAGGTGGCCGATATTCTCGAAGCCCATTCGATGATCGAGCCGAAGCTGATGGACATCCATCTGCGCGAGCCCGATTACGAAACCGACCTGCTGATCATCGGCGGCGGCGGCGCTGGCTGCTGGGCGGCCATAACCGCGGCGCGCCGTGGCGTCAAATCGCTGATCGCCACCAAGCTGCGCATGGGCGACGCCAACACCATGATGTCCGAGGGCGGCATGCAGGCCGCCGTCTCGCGCACCAACTCGCCAACACGGCATTACCTCGACGCCATCGGCGGCGGCCATTTCGAGAACGACCCTGAGCTGGTGCGCGTGCTGACCGAGGACGCCCCCGACGTGGTGCGCGAACTCGAAAACCTGGGCGTGATCTGGGACAAGATGCCCGACGGCAGCATGCAGGTGCTGCACGGCGGCGGCACCTCCCGCAAGCGCATGGTCTCCTGCCGCGACTATATCGGCGCCATCATCATGCGCACCCTCATGGACGAGGTGAAAAACCACCCGGACATGATTTCGATACGCGAGTTCGAAGCCGGCCGTGGAGCTGATCCTCGACGACCAGGGCAAGTGCGCGGGCGCGGTGCTCTATAGCCTCGACACCGAGCAGTTTCTGACCGTGCGCGCCAAGGCCACCGTCATCACGACCGGCGGTTACGGCCGCCTGCACATCCGCGGCTTCGCCACGACCAACCATTACGGCGCCACCGGCGACGGGCTGGTGATGGCCTATCGCGCCGGCGCCACGCTCAAATTCATGGACTCGGTGCAGTACCACCCGACGGGCGCGGTTTTCCCCGAGCAGATCGCGGGCTTTCTCATCACCGAGAAGATACGCGGCGCGGGTGGCCAGCCGCTCAACAAGTTCGGCGAGCTGTTCGTCTTCCCGCGCGAGCCGCGCGACGTCGAAAGCGCGGCGATCATCCGCGAGTGCAGCACGGACCGCAACAATGGCATCGAAACCTTCGTTGGCCGTACCGGCGTCTGGCTCGATTCGCCGATTATCGACATGATCCACGGCGCAGGCTACACCCGCCATCAGTTCCCCGGCATGTGCCGCCAGTTCGACCGCTTCGGCATCGATATCGTCAACAAGCCGATGCTGATCTATCCGTCGCTGCACTACCAGAACGGCGGCATCGCCATCAACGAGCGCTGCGAGACCAACATCCCGGGCCTTTATGTGGCCGGCGAAGCCTCGGGCGGCGTGCATGGCCGCAACCGCCTGATGGGCAACTCGGTGCTCGACTACAACGTCTTCGGACGCCGTGCCGGGCAGCACGCCAGCGAATACGCAAGAGCCGCGAAGCTTGGCAAGCTCAGCGTCGAGCACGTCGCCGCCCACGCGCAGGAGCTGGTGAACGAAAACATCGACACCGATCTCATCTCGCCGCTGATCCTGCCGTCCTACACGCCGGAGGACGTGAAGATCCAGCAAATGGCCCGCCTCGGCAACATACCGGCGCGGCATTCGATGCTGCGCAGCCGGTTTGCGCCGGGCGAGCAGAAGAACTCACCTGAGCAACCGGCCGCGGGGATGACAGTATGAACGTGCATATTTCCAACGGCCACGCCGCCGGGGAATTCATCGCCGAGATCGAACGCTTGAGCGGGCAGGACCTGCTGGCCTGCTACCAGTGCGGCAAGTGCTCGGCGGGCTGTCCCATGGCTAAGTACATGGACATATTGCCGAACCAGATGATCCGGTTCGCGCAGATGGGGCTCAAGGACGAGCTTCTGGCGTCGAATGCAAGCTGGCTGTGCGTGTCCTGCTACACCTGCAATACACGCTGCCCCAAGGGCGTGAAAATCGCCGAGGTGGTCGAGGCCATCCGGCAGGTCCAGCTCCGCACCCGCCAGGATCATCTCGACGTACAGCACCTGGACCCGGCGGTGCTGGCGTCCCTCCCGCCCATCGCGCTCATCGGCAGCATGAGGAAGTTCACATCGTAACGGCGCGGCGGGGATTCCCCGCCCGCCATCTCATTTGAACCCGCTGCCTGAAGGCACCGGAAGCGGGCCGGTCGACCGCCCGGCGTCATTGCGAGTTTCACACCGGCCGGGGCCGGTCCTACTGAATGAAACTGGCTTTTTCCTAGCGGCGAAGCCCTGAAGCAATCCAGAGCCGCAAAGGTAGTGCCACGGCTAAGGCTACGGAACGGTGAAGAATTTGACCGCTAGCCCACCTGGCGCGGGCGCGGCTCGTCGCGGTGCGAGGCGCACATCCGCATGCCTGGCCTATGCCCCGCGCTCAACCTCCGGCTTTTCGGCCAGCGCGAGATTGTGCGCGGTGTTGACGAGCGCGACATGCGAAAACGCTTGCGGAAAATTGCCCGCAAGGCGCCCCAACATGGGATCGTATTCCTCCGCCAGCAGGCCAACGTCATTGCAAAGGCCGGCAAGCCTCTGGAAAAGCCTGCGGGCATCGTGCATGCGGCCCATCAACACAAAGCAGTCGGCGAGCCAGAAGCTGCACGCCAAAAACGCGCCCTCGCCGGGCGGCAGGCCGTCCTTCATGCTTCCGGTGTCGTAGCGCAAAACGAAACCATCGGCGGTGAGATTGCGCTCGATTGCCGCCACTGTGTCAACAACGCGCGGGTCGTCCGCGGGCAGGAAGCCCACAAGCGGCATCATAAGCACGCTTGCGTCGAGCGTATCGGCGCCGTAATGCTGCACGAACGCGCCGCACTCCGCGCTATAGGCTTTGGCGCAGACGTCCTCGTGGATCTCCCGGCGCAGCGCCTTCCACTTCTCAACCGGTCCTTCGAACCCGAAGGCTTCCGCGCTCTTGATCGCCCGGTCGAAGGCCACCCACGCCATGACCTTGGAGTGGGTGAAGTGCTGACGCTCGCCGCGCACCTCCCACATGCCTTCGTCGGGCTCGCGCCAAACCTCGGCTACATGCTCCAGGAACGCGCCCAGCAGGCCCGAATTAGGGTCGAGGGCAGCGAGTCCGCCGCGCCGAGCCTGATAGAACGCATCCAGGACCTCGCCGTAGACATCGAGCTGGAACTGGCCCGACGCGGCATTGCCAACCCGCACCGGCGCCGCACCCTGGTAGCCCGGAAGCCAGGGTATCTTCAATTCCGGCAGCCTGCGCTCGCCCGCGATCCCGTACATAATCTGAGTCTGCGCCGGATGCCCCGCAACCGCGCGCCGCAGCCAGAGCCGCCAATCCTCGGCTTCCTCGTAGAAGCCGCCATGCATGAGGCTCAGGAGGGTCAGGGAAGCATCCCTGATCCAGCAATAGCGGTAATCCCAGTTGCGGGTGCCGCCGAACCGCTCAGGGAGCGAGGTGGTGGGCGCCGCGACGATGCCACCGGTCGGCCGGTAGGTCAGCGCCTTGAGCGTGATGAGCGAGCGGCGCACAAGGCCGGACCATTCGCCCATCCCGGTGGAGCCGGCGGACCAGTTTCGCCAGAACGTCTCCGTATCGGCGAGTGCCGCGATGGGGTCCATGGGGGCGGGCGGCGCCCGGTGGGAGCGGCCGTAGGTGAGCGCGAACGGGATGGTCTGGCCTTCGCTGACGGTAAATTCGGCCAGCGTCTTGAAGTCCTCGCCGTGCAACTCGATGGGCGTGCGCAGCAAGACCATGTCGGGGCCGGCAATAGCCTCCAGCGTGCCGTCGGGGCCGGTCGTCACCCAGGGCACCGTCGCGCCGTAGTCGAAGCGCAGCACGAGTTCCGAGCGCATGGCGAGTTGCCCGCGCCGCCCGGTCACGATGCGCACGAGATGGTGCGCCCCTTCCTGCAGCGGCATGAAGTCGATCACCGTGGCCGCGCCATCGGGGGTTTCGAAATCGGTTTCGAGGATCAGGGTATCGTCGCGGTAGCGGCGGGTGACGCGTGCATTGGGATCGGCGGCGGCGATGAGCCAGCGGCCATGCTCCGGCGTGCCAAGCAGGGCCGCGAAACAGGCCGCCGAGTCGAAGCGGGGCCAGCACAGCCAGTCTATCGAGCCGTCGCGGCCGATCAGTGCCGCCGTCTGGCAATCGCCAACGATGGCATAGTCTTCAATCTTGAGCGCCATTCCAGTTCCAGCTTGCGTGCGTGCGGTATCAAGTCCAGTTGGGTGCTTTGCGAAGTCCCCCCTCACCTCTCCTTCTCCCCGAGGGGAGAAGGAACCCTCGAATTTCCCGCAGCGGGAATTCTGGGTCCTCTCTCCCCTCGGGGAGAGAGAGATGAGGGGGGACTTCGCCAAGCACTCAGCCGGATCTCGCATCATTGCAGTCCTTCGCCAGCATCGGGCTGTCCCGCCGCCGCCCGGTCAGCGAGGATCAGGGCCGTATCCCGCCGCACCCGGCCCGCCGGAATCGACCGATCGCCAGCGCGCAGGCGGGCGAGCGCCCCGGCTTTTCCAGACTCGATCACGAGCCAAAGAATGCGCCGCGCGCGGTTGAGTATGGGATAGGTCAAGGTCATGCGCCGGTGCCCTTCGTAAGGCCCCGTCACCGCAACATCGGCGCCGGCGACCCCAAGCGCTGGATCGCCGGGCACAAGCGAGGCGGTATGGCCGTCGGAGCCGAGGCCCAGATGAACGAGGTCGAGCACAGGCGGCGTACCGGCAACGCTCTCCAGAGTGCGGGCGTATTGGGCGGCGGCGGCGTCAAGATCGGCCTCCTCTACCGGCATGGCATGGACGTTGGCGGGGGGCACAGCGGCGTGAGCCAGCAGGTATTGGTGTAAATCGGCGAAATTTCTCGCCGGGTCGCTAGCGGGCACGGCGCGCTCGTCCACCTGCAAGATGTGGACCTTGTCCCAGGGCACATCCTCGTCCGCAAGCGCGCGAAGCATGAGCCACGGGGTTTCCCCGCCGCTGAATGCCACGGCGAACCGCCCGCGCTCCTCGACGGCTTCCCTCGCCTCGCTGGCAATGACGATTGCGGCACCCTTGGAGGCTTCATCGGGACCGGAGAATATTTCGATCTGCATGGGAGCACCTTCTGCCGGATCGGGCTTTAGCCCCCTCACCCCAGCCCTCTCCCCGCAAGCTCGCCCCGGCGAGCTTGCAACTTCCAGTGTCCGTATCCGAAAGCGGATGGGAGAGGGAGTGGCTGCGGGTTTTGCTCCGGGCGTGATGCGAGCGTCCTTCTCCCCTTGGGGAGAAGGACAGGATGAGAGGGTCTTGGGTCATCGCCATTTGCCATTCGATCTAACTGCCGGGCTTCTCCAAATGCCCGCCGAACCCATACCGCATCGCCGACAGCAGCCTGTCCGCGAATTCCGCCTCGCCGCGCGAGCTGAACCGCTCGAAGAGTGCTGTGGCCAGCACAGGTGTTGGCACAGCTTCGTCGATGGCGGCCTTGATCGTCCAGCGGCCCTCGCCGGAGTCCGAGACGCGGCCCTCAAAGCCCGAGAGCGATGGATCTCTCGCCAACGCCGCCGCGGTCAGATCCAGGAGCCACGAGGAAACGACGCTGCCGCGCCGCCAAACTTCGGCGATATCGGGCAAACTAAAATCGTATCGATAAAGTTCCGGATCTCGTAAGGGCGTGGTTTCCGCATCGTTAGCGTGGGCTTTCATGCCCGCATTGGCGTGGCGAAGGATGCTCAGGCCCTCCGCATAGGCCGCCATCAGCCCGTACTCGATGCCGTTATGAACCATCTTGACGAAATGGCCGGCGCCGCTTGGCCCGCAATGCAGGTAGCCCAGCTCCGCGGTGCTGCTGGCGCCCTCGCGGCCTTGCGTGCGCGCAATACCGGCGGCACCCGGCGCCAGCGATTTGAAAACCGGATCGAGATGTGTCACGGCCTCTCCCGGTCCGCCGATCATGAGGCAGTAGCCGCGCTCCAGGCCCCAGACGCCGCCGCTGGTTCCGGCGTCCACATAGGCGATGCCCTTGGCGGCCAGTTCGCGGGCGCGCCGGATGTCATCGACGTAGTAGGAATTGCCGCCGTCGACGACCATGTCGCCGCTCTCAAGGTGCGGCGCCAGGGCGGCAATGGTGCTGTCCACCGCGGCGGCGGGGACCATAAGCCAGACAGCGCGCGGCCTCTCCAGCTTGCCCGCCAAGTCCTCAAACGAGGCCGCTCCGGTGGCGCCTTCGCCCACCAGCGCCTCGATGGGTCCGGGCGACCGGTTGAACACCACGCATCGGTGGCCGTCCTTCAGGAGCCGGCGCACCATGTTGGCGCCCATCCGGCCAAGCCCAACCATTGCTAGCTGCATGAGAACCTCCTCGAATGGAACAAGTCACGCCCCTCACAGCCGGCTTATAGCAGTCGCTACGTCCAGCGCCATGAACGAAGCTCGCATCCCCTCACCCTGTCCCTCTCCCAGCAAGCTCGCCATGGCGAGCTTGCCATCTTGCGGATGCAGAGGGAGAGGGAACCGCAAACTGTTCAGGCGTCCCTTCTCCCATGGGAAGAAGGACAGGATGAGGGGTGACGCGCCCAGTTCATTGCGCCATCCGCCGTTACATCGACCCGCCTGTTCCCCTGCTGTCATCGCGAGCTTCCTTTGCCTTGCGATACCTCTCGATCAAATTGTTCGTCGAGCTGTCATGGCTGAGCTTGGCGCCTGCCGGTTCGTCCAGCTCTCCAGCGATACGTTGCGCCAGCACCTTGCCCAGCTCGACGCCCCACTGGTCGAATGGATCGATGTCCCAGACCGCGCTCTGGGTGAAAACGCTGTGCTCGTAGAGCGCCACCAGTTTGCCCAGTGCCGCGGGCGTCAGCCGCTCCATGAGGATGGTGTTGGAAGGCCGGTTGCCCTCGAAAGTCTTGTGTGGCACGAGCCAATCCGGCGTGCCATCCGCTTTCACCTCTTCGCCCGTTTTGCCGAAGGCCAGCGCCTCGGCTTGCGCGAAGACATTCGCGAGCAGCAGGCTGTGATGCCGGCCGAGCGGGTTGAGCGGCTCGGCGAAGGCGATGAAATCGCAAGGGATCAGCCGCGTTCCCTGGTGGATGAGCTGGTAGAACGAGTGCTGGCCGTTGGTGCCGGGCTCGCCCCAGTAGATCGGGCCGGTCTGGTAATCCACCCTGGCACCGTCAACCGTCACGCTCTTGCCGTTGCTCTCCATCGTAAGCTGCTGGAGATAGGCCGGAAAACGCTTGAGATACTGGTCGTAGGGCAGCACCGCGACCGCTTCCGCGCCGAGGAAATTGCAGTTCCAGACGGTGAGCAGGCCCATGAGCGCGGGCAGGTTCCGCTCGAACGGCGCGGTCCGGAAATGCTCGTCCATTTCGTGGAAGCCCGCGAGCAGGCTGCGGAAGTTTTCCGGGCCGATCGCCAGCATGGTCGAAAGGCCAATCGCTGAATCCATGGAATAGCGCCCGCCGACCCAGTCCCAGAACTCGAACATGTTGGCCGTGTCGATGCCGAATGCGGAAACCTTGGCGGCGTTTGTGGACACTGCCACGAAATGCCGGGCCACAGCCGTCTCATCCCCGCCCAGGCCCCCCACCAGCCAGGCGCGCGCGCTCAGCGCGTTCGTCATCGTTTCTTGGGTCGTGAAGGTCTTCGAGGCCACGATGAACAGCGTTTCCGCCGGGTCGAGACCCTGCACTGCCTCGGTAAAGTCGGTAGCGTCGACGTTGGACACGAAGCGGAACGTCATGCTGCGCTCGCTGTAATGCTTCAGGGCCTCATAGGCCATGACCGGCCCCAGATCGGAGCCGCCGATGCCGATATTGACCACGTTCCGTATGCGCTTGCCCGTGTGGCCCAGCCAGCGGCCGTCGCGGACGCGCTCCGAAAAGCCGGCCATCTTGGCGAGCACGGCGTGAACATCCGGCACAACGTTGCGGCCATCCACCGCGATGGAGGTTCCCTCCGGCGCACGAAGGGCGACGTGCAAGGCGGCCCGGTTTTCGGTCTTGTTGCTCTTCTCACCACCGAACATGCCGTCGATGCGGGCGCGCAAGCCGCACTGCTCCGCGAGGCGGGCGAGCAGGCCTAGCGTTTCGCCGGTGACGCGGTTCTTCGAGTAATCCAGGAAAACGCCCGCGGCCTCGGCCGTCAGGCGCCGGCCGCGCTCAGCATCGCCCGCGAAGAGGTCGCGCAAACACACGCCGTGCATCGTCCTCCGATGATCCTCCAACGCCTTCCATGCCGCGGCCTTGCCAGCCGGCCATATATCGGGGGTTTGCATTCCGGTGCCTCCTATCGTTCCGATCCGGTCGCAGACACACCTTTATACTCCCGCAGCTAGGCTTCCATGAGGCGCGGGGCTTACCCACAGCTAAGGCTTCGATACGCCACAACCTCCTACCGCCCATTACCGGCGCCAATCGGCAGCCATGACCGGCCATCGCGGGCAATCAACCGCCCCGCCTCCGCAGGCCCCGTACTGCCGGCCGCATAGTTCGGATAGTCTGGAGCAGGCCCGCCGGCCCACGCTTCGATGAGCCCCTGCAATGGGCACCAGGCCGCCTCGACCGTATCGGCCCGCTGGAACAGCATCGCGTCTCCGAGCAGGCAATCGTAGATCAGCGTCTCGTAGCCCACTTCCGCCAGCGGTTTGAAATAATCGCGATAGGAGAAGTTCATCGCGACGCCCTCGATCTCGATCTCCGGCCCCGGCCGCTTGGCGCTGAACGTCACCGACAGCCCTTCGTCCGGCTGAATGCGCAGCGTCATGATGTTGGCCGGCAGCCGCTCGACCGGCGTATCGCGGAACAGCGCATACGGCGCCTGCCGGAATTGAATCGCGATTTCCGACCAGCGCGCCAGCATGCGCTTGCCCGTGCGCAGGTAGAACGGCACGCCCGCCCAGCGCCAGTTGTCGATGCCGAGCTTGAGGGCGGCAAAGGTCTCGACCATGGAGCCGGCTGCGACGTCCTCCTCCTGCCGGTAGCCCGGAACGGCGCGGCCAAGCACCGTTCCAGAACCGTATTGGCCGCGAACCGCGTCTAGCGGCGCGACGCGCCGGACGGCTTCGAATAGCTCGGTCTTTTTGGCCCGCACAGAGCTGGCATCGAAGCAGGTGGGCGGCTCCATCGCGATCATGGCAAGGATCTGGAAAAGATGGTTCGGCACCATGTCCCGCAGCGCGCCCGTCCGCTCGTAAAACCGGCCGCGCTCCTCGACGCCAATCGTCTCCGCGACGGTAATCTGCACATGATCGATGTGATCGCGTCTCCACAGCGGCTCGAAAAGGCCGTTCGCGAAGCGCAGGACCATGATGTTCCGGACCGGCTCCTTGCCGAGGAAATGATCGATCCGGTAGATCTGATCCTCGGAAAGAACCTTCATGAGCCCAGCGTTCAGCTCCTTCGCCGAGGGAAGATCGTGCCCGAAGGGCTTCTCGACGACGACCCGCCGCCATGCGCCTTCCGCTTGCTGGGCGAGCCCCGCGCGGCCGAGTTGCTGGATGATCGGGCAGAAGAAGCGGTCAGCGGTGGCGAGGTAGAACAAGGCGTTGCCGCCGGTTCCCTGTTCGCGAGACTGTTCCCTCAGCACCGCGGCGAGTTGGCCGTAGGTTTCCGGATCGAGATAATCGCCCCGGAGATAACGCATGCGGCTCATAAGCCAGTCCAGGGCGCGGACACTCGATCTCTTGCGCGTGGAACTCGCCTCCGCCCTTTCGCGCCAAGTTCCGCACTTCATCGGTCAAGCTCTGGCGCCAAGTCTCCGTCGTGAAGGGATTATGGTCGACACCGACGATTGAGAATTTGTCCGAAAGCCTGCCGGCGCGGACCAGATTATAAAGTGCCGGGACGACGAGGCGCTTCGTCAGATCGCCCGCCGCACCGAATATCGTCATGGTTGCGGGTGGCGCCTGGCGGTTGCCGGGCAGCTTTGCGGATTCGGTTCCTGTGGTGGCGTTCATTCTGCATCCTGCCGCCGGCTAAACTGCGGGCTAGGCTATTGGGCATCCCCGCCAACCATCAAACAATGCGCGCGCGCGAATGTTTCCCCGAAGGCGCGGCTGCCGCTTGCTCAGGCGCGCTGTGCAGCGGGCGCGCAGCTTACGAGCCGCAGGCGCGGACGCGCCGGTATCTTCCGCGGTATCCCGCTATCGGTACCGGAACGATACGGCCCGATGGCGAAATCCCCCAAGTGGTTCCGGGGATGGGCGGGTTTCCGGCAAAGCCGCCAAGGATCGCTGCGCCAACTCTGCCAAGGCTGTTCCTTTCGGGACACGGATAATCCCCGCAACGCTGGCAGGCATGTGCAGGCGCTGTCGCGAACGGCAGCGCCAAGACGGCCGCGGCAATAGCTACGGATCGATGCATGTTTCGCCTCGCATTCCCCGCGCCTTGAGAATGTCTTGCTGCCGGCCGTGTTCCCCGGGCCGGCCGGAGCCTCTGAGGCAGTGGTTAATAGCGCCCGCCGTAGGATTTGACGCCGGATTTGGCAGTTGCACCGCACGGAGAAGGAAATACGCCGGCGAATCTGCCGCAGCGCCGTTCCCGCGCAGCCGGAAACCCTCGGCAGACATGTGCAATAACGATGGATGAAACTGCGAAGACCCCCTCACCCCAGCCCTCTCCCCAACGGGAGAGGGAGTTAAGACCGCTGCCGTTGTGAAGACGTCCCTTCTCCCCTTGGGGAGAGGGACAGGATGAGGGGGGCTTGCGACAACGGTGTCTTCCTAGCGAAGCAATCCAGAAAGCAAAGGGCGAATTGCGCTGCTCTGGATCGCCACGGCGGCCAAGAGGCCACCTCGCGATGACGCTGCGGCGCCTTATGTTAGCGCGCATGCGCCTTCGCGGGAATGACGACGCCAAGCCGGACGGCCCTCAGCCCGGAGCATGCCCGCGCGTCGTCCTCGCCCGCGCCGGCGAGCACCGGTTCAACGCTATCGATGCCCGCGCTTTCCTACTCCCCCCGGCCGGACCAGTTGGCGATGGTGGCTTCGGCGATCTCGTTCATAATGCCGAATTCATCCAGCGGCCGGTCGCCCAGCAACTCACGGGCCACCAGAACGTAATCCTCCCAGCCGGACCCGCCCTGCACATGCTTCATCGTGAAGCCGGCCCAGGCGATCAGAGCGGCCCACCAGCGCCGCCGCTTCTGCATCGGCATGGCCAGCAGCGCGGCTTTGCGCTTCGCCTTGGAGAGTTTGCGTTGCGCCAATATGGCATCGGCTTCGTCGCTCTCCTCGAACCAGCTCCAAACGATCGGCTGATTCTCCCCCACGACGCGCTGGCCTTCAGCGCCTTGGCGACGGCCTGCGGCGTGGCGCGCTTCGGTTCGATTTCGGCACAAAGGGATGCCAGGAAATCGTCAACTGGCTGAGTCTCGGGATTGACGCTTGTCAGTCCGGCCACCTCGGCAACGTTGAGCAAGCCGAATGGCGGCATGACGCCAGATTGCGCGTTTACACCCAGGAAATGGCGCACGGCGATAGCGGCGTATTCGAGCGGCACCGGCGAAAAATCGAGATGCATGCCCAGCGCCTGCAGCGTCGCGTCCACCTCGGCGCGCGTGCCGCTGGGAGTTACCCAGGCATCCCGGACGCCAGAGTCCTGCTTGAAGAGTAATGCCGCCAGCGCGCGCTTGCGGCCTTGAGCGACGATCATGAACACGCTCTGGGCTCCGGAACCGTCGCAACCGGAAGCGTAGACCTCCAGGACTTTCGCGGATGGCCAGCTCGCGCAGGCAACCTTCTTCTGGCTGGCTTTGATGGCGCGGTCGAGAGCTGGGCGGTCCGCTTCCGGAACCCAGTTGCGCAGCGCGATCATGCGCCGCAGCGTGGAGCCGCCATTGTTGACGGCATCCCGCTCCAGCATCTGCGCAACAACCTGCCTGACCTGGGCCGCGTCGTTCAGCAGCCAGCCCAGCGCGGCATCGCGCAGCGCCGGGACATCCTTCTGTGTCAGCAAGGCCCCGGCGAGCATCGCCCGCACATCTCCCGGCATGGCCTGAGCAAACTCAGAAACCTCGGTGTGGATGGCAAACGGATCGCCATCCAACGAGTTGGCGACTTCTTTGAAACCCTTCGCCAACTCCTCTATCGAGGCCGTATCGTCCGCGGGAGGGCTGACGTCCAGATTTCCCAGCACCTGCTCCGCCTGGCCGCGAAGCTTGTCGCCGATGTCCAGCTTGGCCACGGCGAACTGCTGCAGGACAAAGAGAAACGCATGGGCATCGATGCCCGGACGCTGTCCGGCTTCGAAAAGATATTGGCGCAAATAGTCCGCCTGAGCTATGGCGTCTTTCCGGTTACGCTCCACTTCGTAGCGCAGTTCTTCGAGTGCTTGGCTGAGAAGGCTGGCCTGCTCGAATAGATCGCTTTCGCTCATCCGCTTGCGGCCGGCCTTCTTGCCCCGGCCCTTGCCTTTAGCCTTACCCTGCGGCGCTTCAAATTCGCCTTCAGCCTGCAACAGGGTTTCGATCAAGCTGGTAATGGCGCCGGGCATCTCTTGGGTCATTTGTGTAACAGCATGAGAGAAACTCGCAAAATCCTCCCCGGAACCGGCGGGGGCAGAGGCGGCGCGGCGTCGCGAAACGCTCTTGGATACGGTCATATCGGGAACTCCCGCAGTTGCAACAAGCGCGGCCTGTGCCTGTGCGCTTTTGCGTACACGCAGGCTTGGCAGACGCATCAGATGCTTGAAAGCGCCCCGATTCGCAGACCTGCGTCCAGCGCAGCGGCTGGCTTACCCCCATGAACCACAGCGAAACGCCTGAAAGCCCTGGGACGTGCACTGCGAGTTTCGCATCGGCCGGGGCGGCCGGCTCTTCTGGATGAAACTGCGAAGCCCCCCTCACCCTGTCCCTCTCCCCAAGGGGAGAGGGAGTCCAGCCGCGATCGTTGAGAGGGCGTCCCCTCTCCCCTTAGGGAGAAGGCTGGGGTGAGGGGGCTTGCGACACCGGTTTCTTCCGGGGAATTCGATTCCGGAAGGCGATGCCCAGCGCGAAATTGCGGCGGTGACGCTACCGCACCTTCAGCAGATTGCGCAGCGCCAGGAAGAACGCAAACAGCAGCGCGATGCTCACGACCACCTGCGCCAGCGCCGCCGCCGACACGCCTAGCGGCACGATAGGCGTGCCGTTGCTCTCGACACCGTAGAGGCAGCCGAACACACGCCGCGAGGTTGCGGAGTTGGTCCAGTCGAGTTTCAGGAACGCGCTTCTGAAGGAGAGGTAGAAGGCCTCCCCGATCCGGCTCGAAGTGCCGGAAATGCAAGGGAATTTTTCATCCGAGACCAGGCTCGAAAGCCAGCGGTTCAGGCTTGCCGGCGGCTGGTGCACGTTCCACTCGGAGCCCTTCTGCGAAAAATAGAAGAGCGCGAAGGCGAAGGCCGAAAACAGCCAGAGCATGAACGGCCGCGACAGCGACCGGCCGTAATTCGCAAACGCCCCGTAGAGCCAGCCAAGCCAGAAGCGCGCCATGCCTTGGCCGAACGGCTTGTCGTGCCAAAAGCGCCGGCAGCGCAGCTCCTGCGCGAAGAACTCCTGCTCCCGCTGCTGGTCCTGCGCCTCGGAGGCGAGCTTTTTCAGGCGGCGGAACTTGGCAGAGCCGTCCGGATCGCCGCACACCTTGAAGAACTTGAAGAACGCCCCGCGAGGATCTGAAATGCCGGTCTTTTTCCAGCTATGGAAGCGCTTAAGCTGGTTCGCCACCAGCATGTGGTCCACCCGCGGCGGCTCGTGGAAGCTCGCTTCGAGGAAGCCCGGCACGTTCTTGAAACTGGCATCGGCCAGCACAAAGGCGACCTTGCTCTGGGCCGCGGAGAAATCGGCGCCGGCGTCGAAGCGAGTGGCCTCGAAAGAAACCGGCGCCTCGAAATGCGCTTCCTTGAACGTGGCCTCGCTCAGGAACTTGCTGTCCTTGAAGCTCGAATTCTTGGTGAGCGTGACGCAAGAGAAATCCGCGTTGTCGGCGAATTCGCATCCCGTCCACGACCCGCCTTCCTTGAGTTGCGCGAGCCTGAAGATGGCCGGCCCCTTGAAGGATGCGCCCGGGAATTCGGCCGGCCCCGTGAACCGGGTTTCGAGGAAATCGGCCTGGGCGGCGAACTTGGTGCCCGGAAACCGGGCCGCCCCCTCGACGCGCATGGCGTTGAAGGTGGCGTTTTTCTCGAAGGTTGCCTCCCGGAAAGAGACGCCGGCCCAGAACTGGCTGCGCTCCAGGTCGCATTCGCCGTTGAACAGCGCCTCGGCGAAGCGCGCCTCGCCTGTGAACTGTGCATCCTTGAACGTCGCCTTCTCAAGGAATTTGCAGGCGTTGAAGCCGGCGGGGGCGGAGAAAACCGCGCCTTCGAACACGGCCGCATCGATGAAGCGGGCCTCGTCGAAGCGCGACGTGGCGGCAAACTGGGCCTTCGAAAAATCGGCGCTTCCGGCATAGATCGAGCCCCGGAAATCCGCTTTTCCAAGGAACTGCGTGCGCTGGAATTTCACGCCGTGGCTTAAGGGGCCGTCCTTCTCCTTCAGGAACTCGGCGCGCTCGAAATCGGCGACGCCATCGAATGCCGCGTCGTCGAAAACGGCTTGGCCCGCGAACTTGGCGCACTCGAAATTCACGTCGCCGTGGAAATGGGCGTGGGCGAAATTCGCGTTAAGCTTGAATTCCGCGCCCGCAAACGAGACCGGAAGCTGGAACACCGCGTTCGCCAGGATGAGCGGGCCTGGAAATATGAAGCCCTCGAAACCGGTGCCTTCTTCGAACAGGCTGTTCGAGAAATCGGCGCTAGCGGTCTTGAGCCAAAGCCTGGTTTCCTCGTTGCCCGCCTCGCCGAACCAATTGAGCGAGAAAATACCCGCCTGCTCGAAATTAGCCTTCGACTTGACGATCTGGGTCGCCCATTCGTTCCAAGCCTCGCGGCCCATATCATGAAGCGCGCGTGTTTCAAGCTCGTTCATGCGGCACCCAACCCCCTATTAATCCCCGGCCCCTGTTTTAATCGAACACAAGACGGTGACAACGGCGATATTTGGGCTGTGGGAAACACGGGACTGGCGGCTGCGATTTTCCGGCAACCCTGGTGAAAGCCGGGCGGCACTTCCTAAACTTATGCGAGCAGCAACGGGCGCCGGATCGCCGGGGGCGATGCTCCTTGCGGCGAGTACGGATGGTCAGTGCTTAAACAATGAGAAGGATCGAAGATTGAATGAAAGGCTCCATGGGCGTGGCCTCGCACGGCATAGGCTCGGCGCGGGCGCTACAGGGGCCTCAATGCACTCGCAACCTCGGTACTGCTGCCGGCGCTCTGGCATCTCCTATTTTGAGCGGCATCGGCGGCACCGCTGCCCCGAGCGGTTGCCCTGGTTTACGGCTTCGCTGCGATCACGAGATAGACGTGGGCCTCAAGCCGCTCCTCTCCGCTCTCTATCGGAACGGCGCCGCCAACGCCCCTGGCCATCCCGCTGAAAGCCGGCGCTGGCACGCCCGGTTCGCTTATCTCAAGCACCTCGCCGAGCTTCATCCCCGCCGCCGCCGCATAGGCGCGCGCCTTCTCCATGGCATTTTCCACAGCCTTCTTGCGCGCCTCGTTCAGGTACTTTTCGGGTTCAGAAACCGAAAAGCTCGGCCCGTTGATCTGGTTGGAGCCCGCCGCCACGGCCTTGCTCAGGATCTCCCCCAGCTTGGAGGTGTCGCGGACCGTCACCGTGACCGTATTCGAGACCCGGTAGCTCAAGACCTGGCGCTTGTTTTCGCCCTCGATCCGGTATTGCGGATAGACCGAGAAACTCGATGTCTTCAGGTTTTTCTTTTCGATGGAAGCAGCTTGAAGCTCGGCCAACACCTTCGCCGTGGCCGCCGTGTTGGCCTGGACAGCCTGCTGGGCGCTGGCATCCTCGGTGTTAACGCCGATCCGGATCGTGGCGGTGTCGGGCTCGGCCTGAACGCTACCCTTGCCCGCCACCCGGATGGTGGAGATTGGCGCGCCGGAGCCTTGCGGGACGGGCGTTTGCGCGGCAACGCCGGCGGCCGATATAAACAGAATGGCCACAGCCATCGCCACGGCGCGTTTTCTCATTGTCAGGCTCCCCAGAAATATTGCAAGGTGCTTCGGCTGCGAGCCTACTTGTCTGCTGGAAGGTTAGCAACAGTGCGGGGCGTGTAGCTCAATGGTCAGAGCCGGCGGCTCATAACCGTCTGGTTGTAGGTTCGAGTCCTACCGCGCCCACCAAACGCCACATCAGGTTGTCCTCTACAATCCGCCACCATCCACGCCGTGGCTGGCACTGCGGCTGCATATGCTCGCAGCGAGGCGAGGCACGACCGAAAGTTGTGAAAAGGTGGCCAATTTCTGTGGATTGAGGGAGCCAATCCACAACCTAAGTTTGAGATATGAATTAATCTTGCCCGCATCCCAGGGATGGACGCGGGGCTCCTGCTTCTCGCCGGAGTGGCGCTCCGCGTTCCCCTGAAGCCTGCCGCATCGAGCTTTCTCAAGAAGAACGACGGCCATAAATTTTGACCGTTCCGCCGCCTCGTCCGTCGCGAGGCGGCTTCCGGCCGTCGTGGCGATCCAAAATTGGCGTTGCAATACCGGGCTCTGGATTGCTTCGGGGCTCCGCATCCGCGAGCGGATGCGGCTGGGAGAGGGAGTCAGGCCGCTGCCTGTCCTGCCATTGGGGGCCGCTCCTCCGCCTTAATAGGCGATTAATTTCGCGTAAGCCGCTATCACCATTAACGCGCCCTTGGTTAACGCGCGGCTCTCACGTTCTACACCGCAGTGTTTTTGCGATTTTTTGCCCGATTCAGGTCGAAATCTACACTTCAAAACTCCCGTTAAATATACCGGAAACTTCGAAATTTACCAAATCTGGGGCACGGCCGCGCCGTTGCTGCCTCTGGCTGGGGCCATATTATCGCATGAAAAATCAATGACATGCCAACTTAACGCTTACTAAAGACGTTTCTGCTAAATTACTTCAAAATCGAAGAGCTACCTTTTCCCCATCGCAATGGATGGCTTAGGGGTAGATAGGAGAGTAAATTTTGGGTTACGCCCGCGCCCGCTCAGCCGGAATGACGCCAACTCTTTGGCGCAAGGCGCGGCGAAATTGTGCAGTCGCACCCCGCACGAACGGCCTGGCCGCGGCAAGGCGGCCTGCTGGATTGGCTTTGAGTTGGTTGCGATTTTAACGCCGGGAGCAAACGATGCCGCAAATCGAGATTCGCGTTTTCGATCCGCAGACGGCGAGCCCGGAGCTTTGGGCCTCATACCATGCTTGCACGCGGGCAACCGCCGAGGAGTTGCGGCCCGGCGATCCCGTGCTGAGCGATGCGGAGTTTGAAGCCGAGGAGCGCCGCGAGCATCCGCTTTACGCCTGCGTCCGCTGGGTGGCGCTTGCGGGACAGGATGTGGCCGGTTCCGCCAGTGCCTGGTTCCGGCGGCCAGGCAGTCCGGATTCAGCCGCTTACGCTCCGCATATCGACGCAGGCGCCGCGGTCCGCGCGGAGTTCCGCCGCCAAGGTGCGGGCACGATGCTGCTGCGCGAGGTGCTGGGCCTTATGCACAGCCTCGATAAGACCGTCCTGACGCTGGGCGCTCACATGGAGCAGGGGCATTCCTTTCTGACATGGGCGGGGGCCGAGCCGAAGCTCACGACCGTATCGAGCAGGGCCACGCTCAAGGACCTCGATTGGGCCGCCTTGCGCGAGTGGGAGGACGCGGCCGGCGGCTGCGGCCTCGAATGGGAGCGCTATGCCGGCCGCGTGCCGCGCGAGGTGCTGCTGGGCCTGCTACCGGAGTTCACGGCGCTGTTTGCCGATATGCCATTGGGCGGGCTTGAGATTCCGCCAATGCGTGTCGAGATCGAAAGCTACGATCAGTTCTATGAAGAGCTTGGCCGGACGGGCGGCGCGCATCATCTCATTATATTGCGCGAAGCGGGCGGCGGCGTTGCGGGGTTGAGCGAGGCCACTTGGGACGCCAGGAGGCCGAGCCTTGTGTATCAGCAGCTTACCGCCGTGGCCCGGCCCTGGCGGGGACGCGGGCTTGCCAAGGCGATGAAGGCCGCCATGCTGCGGCAGGTTCGCGAATGCCATCCCGAGGCTCTGACAATGAGCACGGGCAACGGCGAGATGAATGCCACCATGCGCTCGATCAACGTCCGCGCGGGCTTCAAGGTGCACCGGCGGTTTGTCGAGTATCAGGTCAGCCGCGATGCCCTTGATCTTTGGAGTTCAGCTCGGACGCACCCCAAATTATTTATTACGTGAATAGTGGTGGAAAAAGAATTCTTGCTCTTTTCCATGGCATGAATCATAAGTTACCAGCTTGCGGATATAGCAGGTAAACGGTATCGAAGAGGGCTGGCGCATTTCCTCTATTTGGCTTGGCGTCCCCAACAGCAGTATGGAACAGGATTATGGAAGGAAGTGAACCAAATCTAACCTCATGGACAGCCGACATCGTGTCGGCCTATGTGGCGCATAACGTAATCAGCGGCGAGAAACTCCCCGACTTCATCAGTTCCGTCTATGCGGCGTTGAGCAAAGCTTCGACGCAGGGCGCCGAGCCGCCGAAAGTGGAAGTGAAACCCGCCGTGCCGGTCAAGAAATCGGTGACGCCGGAGTACATCGTTTGCCTTGAGGACGGGAAAAAATTCAAATCCCTCAAGCGGCACCTGCGGACACATTACGACATGTCCCCCGAGGAATACCGGGAAAAGTGGGGGCTGGCGCGGGATTATCCGATGGTGGCGCCAGCCTATGCGACGGCGCGCTCGAATCTCGCCAAGAGCATGGGATTGGGCCGGCGCGGACTGGCTGAGGGTGTTTCCGGCTTGAACGGTGCGGCGCAGCCCGAGGCTAAGCCCGCGAAAGCGAAACGGGGCGCGGCCGCGAAGGGCGCCCGGAAGTAAAACTTGGGCGGGCGCGGCAAGCGCCCGCTTCCTTGGCCGTTGCAAAAGGCGCTGAAGCGGCGATGCGCTTCCTGTCACGGCGTTCGCCATGTCTGCGCTGGCCTGGAGGTGAGGTGCAATTCTTGCCGCAGCGTCTTGGCATGGCCGGGCTTGACTGGTAAACCTCTGGACCATCGCAAACGACGCGAGACGCATTATGGCGCGCGGCTGGCCCTCACTTGGATTATTCGGCGTCTTCGGACGATCGGAGGATTCTGCGCGCGCTCGACCAGGCGCTTCGAGCCACCGATCTGCATCCCGCCCTCGTTCCGGACGCCGTCAAGCTGACCGTCATCAGCCTGCTCAAAGACGCCAAGGGCGAAGTCCCGGCTGCGGAGGACTATCGTAATGCGGCTGAGCTTCTGTGCTATTGCGCGCTTGGAGGCGGAGCCTTTGCCGCAGCCAACAGCGACCTCGACGCAGCCGCAGCCGAGCACCGGATCGAGGCCGCGCTTGAGGCGGGCGAAGGCCTCGATGCCAGCTTGATTTTGCTCGCGCTCCACGCAGCCATCATCCATCCGGGCGTGAAAGAAGCCTATCAGCTCGAACTCCAGGTGCCGGCCACAGCTTCATAAGCAATTTCAGCGCCACCGCTTTTCCTCGGCAAGCGGAACAACCCGGAATGTGGCGCCCTGGCAAACCGGGGCGCCGGGCAGAAGTGCTGCAACAGCCGGCTTGAAAAAGATCCAAAGCTTATGCTCCTGGCTGCAGCGGCGCTGAACAATTTCATCCTGTAGAGCCGGCCCCGGCCGGGGCTTCGCCCCTCGCAGTGACGGAAGCGGTCAAGACTTTATGGCTGCCAGTGCATTTGCATCTGCCGAAAATTGGCTCCCCTATCCCCCTGTCACCCGTCCCGTGGAAAACATGATCGTGGCGGCGGCGACGAGGGCGTCGGAATGCGCCTTGGCTCGGGCCAGTTCGGCCTGCAGGAGCGCCGTCTGGGCGTTGATCGCCTCGGTCAGGGTGCCAATGCCGTTTTTATAATATTCGAACGTGCCTTTCGAGGTGAGTTCCGCGGCACGTTCGGTCTCGCCCGCGGCGCGATAGGCGGCAAGGCTTATGTCCAGGAGATCGCGCGCGGCGACGATCTCGCGCGCCGCAGTCAATTGCAGCATCGCCAACTCGTCCTTCGAGGCCGCCACCCCGGCTTCCGCCGTCTTTAGCTGGTTCTCGCGCAACCCCCCATCGTAAAGCGAAATCGTCACACCCACGAAGACCGTCTCGGCCGGCTGATTGAGACGCTGCGTTGCCGTCAGTCCGGTGCGGCTATCCTGGAAGCTTATCTCGCCGAAATTCTGCCCGGCGGACGCGGTCAACGCCACCTTCGGCATGAATTCAGCCCTGGCGCGCTCCACATTGTCCGCGCTGGCCTTCAACTTGGCGTAGGCCGCAAGTACGTCCGGGCGCTGCTTGAGCGCGGCATCGATCAACCGGTCGACGTAGCCCGGTGCCTTCGCCGGCAGAGGCCTTCCACTCACATCCTCCACCTTGATCTTCAAGGTTGGCGCGATGCCCATGCTGGCAAGGAGCGACGCATAGGCGTTGCGCTCGCGCCCCTCGGCCTGGATCGCGTCGAACCGCGCCTGCGCCTCCAGTTGCCGCGCCTGCGCCACCTCGATATTGTTCGCCAGCCCCCGCGACAACCTGGCCTCCGCCGCATCGCGCACCAATGCGGAATTGACGAGCGTCTTGCGCGCGATCCAAGTCTGCGCCCTAGCCGACGTCAGAATGAAGAAGCTGCGCGCGACGTTGTAGACGACCCTCTGATGCGCCGCGTTGAACGTCTCGCCGGCGGCCTCGGTCAGATGTTTGGCGGCGCTCAAACCGGCCGATCTGGCGCCGAAGTCGAACAGCAGCCATTTGAGCGTCGCGGTTGGCACCGCCTCTTTCGTGCGCGTGGTGATGACGCCATCGGGAATGGTTATGCTCGCGGGGACGCCCGCCTTCGTCACCGCGATACCGGGAACGGTCGAAGAATCGACGGTCAGGCCCGCGGTACCCTGGCCGATCAATTGATAGCCCGCGACCGCGTCAACGCTCAATTGCGGCAGGAAGGCCGCCTCCACCATGCCTGCCGCAAGCGCGGCCTGGCGTGCCCGCTGCCAGGCGATCCGCGTCTCGGGGTTGTTTTCTTCGGCGATGTCGATGAGGGCGGCGAGATTATAGGTGCGGCCGGGCGCTATCGCCGGGCGTACGAGGAGATCGGGAATTCCGGCCGGCTGCCCGGCGGGCTGTTCGCTCACCGGCGGCACATACTCCGTGCGCGCATTGGCTGGCACAAGATCGGCAAAATTGGAGGCGCAGGCCGTCAGCAACACGGTCAGCCCCATCGCAAACAACGCACGGATCAACGCCACGCTTATTAGCCCCCTGCTCCTTCCCGCGCCAAAGATGGCCCCACGGGACCCGCCGCCATGTTAGGCAAGGCCAGCGCCCTGAACCAGTGCTCAATAGACGCGGCATCTCTGGATTCGGGATGTGCATCGAACGCGGCGAAGATCTCGCTGGCAAGCCGGAAGTGCGCATCGGCGCGCTGAGCGGCCTCCCCGATCTCTTCCTGACTGTGCCAGCGGCGCGGCTCAAACCGGTTGAGCGAAGCGACGCGCCTCTCGTCGCCGATGAGCCGGAAGATTTCCTCCATGCGCGCGGTGGACACGGGCACGGCGCTGACGAGAATACCGCGCAACCGCTCCGAAACCTGCCGCAGCGCCCGTTCGCTCGCGTGGGTTACCGGCACCGGCCAGACTTCGAGGAAAACGACGCCGAGAACCAAATTGGCGAACAGGATGCCGAGCGTGCGGTCGCGGATGGTCACAAGATCGAAGCTCGGACCTTCGCCGTGCAGCACGCAGAGGAAAAAGCATAGGGCCATCTGCCACCCGGCATAATAAATGCGCGGACCGCCGCCCGCCACCCAAGCGGCAACGAAGCTGAACGCGCCCACGAGGAGCGCGAGCTGGCCCACGTCTTCCAGATGCGGCATCAACCAAACGGTCGAGGCCAAAGCCGCCGCCCCTCCAACGATGCAGCCCAAGATCCGTAGCGTCATCTTGTGCAGCGTCTCGCCGGCCGTGCCCAGCGCGACGAAGAAACACGTGATGAAGGCCGTGTGGATGCCAGGCCAGCTAAGGCCCGTGTAGAAGAGGTAGCAGATCATCGCCGCCAGCGAGGTCTTCAGCGCAAAGCGGATATAATCAGGATTGGTACTCGCATCGGGCGCCAGGAACGGCGTTTCCGGCCGGCCACCAGATGGCGCTGTGCCCTCGATTAAATCGCGCACGGCGCGCGTCAGTCCATCGGCCGCCGCACCCGGCTCCGGGTCCCTGCCGAGGCGATCCCGCGGCGGCCGATCCGCCAGCGCGGCAAGCGTTGCCGCCAAATCCGGATCGCCCGCCGGCCGCGAGGCGAGCGACAGCGCCAGAATCCGGTAGCTTGCCTCGATTTCGGCGCTGAGCCGCGCCTTCAGTTCCGGAGAGACAGGTTCGAGCAGTGCGCCCTGCCGCACGCGTTTGAAACTTTCGTCATTGCCTTCCGCGAGAAGCCCTAGTGCGGTGGCGCGCGCGCCTTCGTCTCCGGCAAGCAGCCGGGCGGCAGTCCTCAGCCTGATGGCGATTGTCCGTGCAACCAATGCGGCGGAACGTTCGCCGGCAACCAGATTGAGCACGATGAGCACTGCCATAGGCAGGGCGGTTATCACCCACAACCATAGGATCGCCCGCGTTATAAGTTCTGGGATAGGCACCAGATCGAACAAGGTCAGCACGAACGAAAAGACGAAAGCGGCCACCGCCGCCTGAGATCCGGCCCGCGAGGCTGCGGCGAGATAGAGCCCCCCAATCATGAAGAAGGCCATTGCCAGGATGCGCAGCATCGGCTCGCCTGCCGTCAGCATGATGAAAATGAAACCAAGTGCGGCGCCAACCGTCGCCGCGGCGATAAGCTTCAGAGCGGTTATCACCGTCTCCGTCTGCCCGTCCTTGCTGGCAAAGAAGATCAGATAGCAGGAGAGGGGGACTTCGGGCACGCCGAGCGCCATGGAGAGGATGGTCACGATTGTGCAGGCCGCGGCGATGCGGGCCGCCTGCACGGCCCGTCCGGGGCGGTTGGCGAACAAATCCTCAACCCACGCCGCTCTCGCCATCGCGCCCCCCGGCCCCTTGCCTACTCGATGACGACGGCTGCCGAGGCGCCGATGCGCATCAGCTCCGCAGGCGGCTCGTGCAGATGGATGAAGACGGGATATCGCCGCGCCACCCGGACCCAATTGAGCGAGCGGGCGATGAATGGCATGCCGAGGAGATCGAAGTTCTCGTCCGATCTGGCGCCCGAACCGATGCCGGTTACCTCGCCCTCGATGGCCTTGGCCGGATCGGTCATCACGTAGACCTTGGCGCGGCTGCCCGGGTGGATCGGCTTCAGGTCCGTCTCGCGGAAGTTGGCGACTGCCTCCCAGGTCGCGGTGTCGATCAGCGTGAAAAGCACCTGCGCGGTGGCGGCATATTCGCCCACATCGAGCTTCATGCTCGTCACAATGCCATCGAAGGGTGCTACGATCTTCGTATTGCGCAGGTCGCGTCCGGCGAGCGCCACCGCCTGTAGCATGGATTGGAGCTGGGCCTGGCGCGTGTCGAGCGTGCCGACCGCCTGGGAAGCGGCGTGCGACTGATGCATCGCCTGTTCGAGCGAGATCTGCGCATCATTGCGCGTGGTGCGCGCCTGATCGGCCTGCTGCGAGGACACATAGCCCTGCGACTGCAAGGGCAACAGGCGATCGAGCGTCTGCTGGGCGAGGCCCAAGTTTTCCTTGGCGCGCTTGATCTGCTCCTCAGCGACGGTGGCGTTGGCGCGGGCGATCTCCAGATTGCGCCTGCCCTGCGCGACTTCCGCTTCGCCAACCTTGGCCTCGGCCTTGGCCTGCTCGAACCGGAGCAGATATGGCTCGGGATCGATTTCGGCAAGCACGTCGCCCTTCTTCACATGGGTATTATTCTTCACAAGGACCGCCACAACGCGCCCTGGCACCGTCGGCGAGACGTGCACGAAGCGTGCCTCGATTTCGGCGGCGTCGGTGCGCGGCGAATGGTCGAGCACATCGATGGCCCGGTAGGAGAGATACACAGCACCGGCGATGCTGCCCCAGCCGATTGCGAGGGCAAGGCTTTTCCGGGTAACGGCCCTGGAGAGATACCCCCCGCCGTTGCTGCCGCCCCAGCCGGCCGCGAAGGCGAGGCTTCTTCGGATGACGGACTTCAAGCCCATGGCAGACGTCCCTCGAAACGCAAGAACCAAATGAGGAGCGCGGACAGGACCCCGATGGCGAGATAGGAGAGAAGCCGCAGCGGCAGATGGGCGTCGATCCCGAGCCGGCCGAAAAGGCCGCGCGCGGCGCCCGCGATTACGATGCCGGCTGCCGCGCAGATGAGCCAGGACGGAAAATAGGCTCCTACGATGTTGACCGAGGGCGTCTGATGCGACGCCACGCAAGCCGAAAGCGCCGGCGCGAGCGCCGCCGGCAAGCCCAATCCGCGAAGCCGCGTGCCGGTCATGACCTCGTTCTGCCCCTCCTGCCGATAGCCACCAACCGCACTTAGCGCAGCCGGCGGAGGGGTGGCAAGCGATAGTTGCCTGGCAATGTTGAGGAATCTTCAGGAAAAGCCACTCGCGCCGGGCCACGCCGTTACGCCTTGCGGCCGATGACGGCAAGCGATCCAGCATCGAAGGTCAGGTTGGCGCGACCGGTTCGCCCGACGGTGCCTTACGTGCCTTACCGCGCAGCTTCGCGGCTTACGACGCGAAAACCGGGTTTCTCAATCGCTGCAACGAGGCGATCCTCTTCGACGGCTCGCGGATCGTAGAGCACGCGCGCCTGCTGCCCGGCGAACGACACCGAAACCGTCTGCACACCCGGTTCTTTCTCGACAGCGTTTTTGATGGTGTTTGCACATCCATCGCAGTTCATGCCTTCTATCCGGAATATCGCCGTTTTCATCCCAATCTCCGCCTGCATCTACAAACCTCTGAACGTTCTCCCGGACCCTTTCGCGCAGCGTCGCCACAAACTGCGGATAATCTGTCCGGACGGCATTCGCATGACGAAACGCCGCGTTAATCGCGGTATTATATGAGTGCCCGTCCGTCAATCCCGGAACTTCCTCAACGCCATACCCCCGGCCGTTCGAAATTCAGCACTTTGGGCCTACCCGCCAGCGAGCAGGCGGAGGGTTTCGGGGTCGGGCTCGCCGCCGCAATACTTCTCAAGCGCGGCGGTGAAGATGCCGGGCTCCAGCGCCACTGCGGCGAACAGCGTCATGCAGGAGCGGAATTTGAGGTCGTCGGGATAGGGGAATAGCGCGCTCACGGAGGCCGTGTCCGCGGCGAGCGCCAGCGTAGTGCACTCCGCCAGCCGGGGGCCGAGAACGGGGTGCGCGAGATAGGCGCGGGCCTCGTCCGCCGAGGAGACCCCGTATTTATGCGCCAGCAGACTGCGGCCCAAACCCCGCAGTTGGGGGAAAATGTACCACATCCAGTGGCTGCGTTTCTCACCTTGCCGCAACTCGGCCACGGCCCGCGTGTAGGTGCCCTCTTGCGCGTCCACGAATTGCTCAAGGTTGTACAGGTCCGGCGGTTGCCGGCTGTCATCGGGCAGTTTCGCGTTGCTCATCCGATACAGTCCCCTGGAAAGACCGCTTGTTACAGCTTGAGACATGAGAAGCGCAGAATATCTAGTCAAGACTGGCGAGGCGGTTATACTTCGCCCCCCAAGGGAAAGCTTATTGGCCAATCGCATGCATAACCTTGCCATCCCGGCCGCGGAAGCCGGCTGGAGCACCGCCGGGGCAGGCCCGGCCGGGCTTGCGCCGGGCTATGCCTTGTTTGCGGATCGCGGTTACGTGCCTGGCCCGGCACCCGCCCAGTTTACCCTTGTCGCCGACCGCTCGGTCCCCGAAGGCGCCCTTCCGCCGCAATATGCGCTAAGGGCAGAGCGGGAGCCCGAGTTGCGGCGCGCCGAGATTCTGCGCAGGCGGCTGCGCTGGCCGTACCTGGCCCTGCTGCTGGCGCTCGCCTTCCACCTGGCAGCCGTCGGCACGTTCATCAAGTGGCCCGGTGCGCACGAGCCTATCGGCACCGAGGACGGCATGCCCGATAGCCTGAACGTCTCGGTCATCAGCGCGTCCGAACTCGACCGGCTAAGCTCCAACCCATTCCGGCGCGAGGCACGGCTGGCGCCCGCCCCCGAAGCCGAGACGCCGCCCTCGCCTCCGCCCGAGCCGGAGCTTGCGCCGCCGCCATCGCCGCCGCCTCCGCAGCCCGAGCCGCCCCAGCAGGAGGCCAACGCTTCCTTCACGCCCTCCAAGTCCCTGAAGACGCAGGAGTTCGACCCGGCGGGCTTCATCGAGATGGCCTCGACGCAATTTACCGCGCAGCTCGACCACGCCTTCAAGGCCCACGAAGCCAAGCGCGAGCACCAGGGCCAGGCCCGCCGCGAGGCCAAGCGCGTGGACTTCCGCGGGGGCAGCATCACCGCCATGCGGCCCGGCGCCACGCACAAGGGCCGGTCCGACGAGTTCGCGAAAGAGGTCATCTGGGCGCTGGCTGCCGTCATGTCCCAGGGCAACGGCAAGTATGGCACCGTCATCGTGACCTTCCAGGTAAGCGATGCGGGCCGCGTCGAGGGGCTGCGGATGATCAAGAGCAGCGGCGACCACTGGCTCGAACCAGGCCGCGCTCATGTCGGTGCGGCAGGCGCGCATGCCGAAGCCGCCGGAGCCGCTGCCGGGCGGCGACCGCACGTTCAATATCGAGTATATCTCGCATGGAGGGGCGATAGAGGTGCAGAGCTTAACGGGATAAGCATTTTGATTCAAGATCGAGAAACGTCTCCCGGCTGGGCAGCCACGCACTTGGTAGAGTTGATAATGCGTTACAAGCTCGCAACGGCGCCGGCCTCAAACTCACCACGCCGTCTACTGCGCGGGGGCGGCGGGCGGCGGCTGCGGTGCTTCCACACCCGGAGCCCACGATCCGGCTGCGGGCGGCGAGCTAGCTGTGCCGGATTGATCCGCAGGCGTCTGCGGTGGCTGTGCGGGCGCGTTCTGCACCGCCTGGCTGATGCGTTTCGCGAAGGCGGCATCGGAGCCAGCCCCGGCCTTGTTCGCGCCCGCGCTGGCGTCGGCCCGCCTTGCGGTTTTCAGCGCCTCCTCGGACTTGGCGATCTCCTCGCGCGAATATTCGGCGGCGTTGCAGGAACATCCGCGAATGTAGACCTTGCGGTTGCGGAAAGCGTTCGGCGCCTGGCTGTATGGCATGCCCTTGAGCGAAACCATCTGCTCCACATCCTGGTCGGTGCGGTGATAATAAAGCTCGGCCGGGGCGGCGCACTGCGTGTGGCACTTCGCTTCGTCCTCGGCGAACTTGCTCTCGGCCGTGCCCGTGCTGATCGGGAAATAGAAGCCATCGCATTCGCGCACGCACAGCGTCCGGTAGGCCGAGCCGCCGCTGCCGCCGAACCAGCTCGACTGCGACGCGCGCCAGTTGTCGCCAGAATCTTCCTCCGAGGAGAAGAACGAGAAGATCGAACTCGAACGGCTACGCTGCGAGTCGTGCTCGCGCGCGTACTGGTCGCCGCAGCGATTGCGCGCCAGCTCGGCGATGAGGTCGTCGTGCCGGGCACGGGGCGAGGTGCCGCGCACGATCACGTCGCGCTGCGCCTTGAGCTGAGCCAGGGTGGCCTTTGCCCGTTGCACCTGTCCGTCGAGTTCGATGCAGCGCGGCGTGCGCTTGAGCGAGCGCCCGAACAGGAACATATCGTCGTAGCAGTTCCCGTGGTCCGCGTCGCTCTGCGCCCGGCGGAAATCCGCGTCGGCCGTCCGCATATCGGCATCGATCCGGGGAAGCTGGTCGCTGGAGGCAGGCTGTGCGCCGCCGGTCAACTGCAGCTCAAGCTCATGACAGCGCGGGCTGACCGAGCCGCCAACGGGACCGGAGCCGTAACCTTGCTGCGGCCCCTGGCCCGGCTGACCGGGAGCCGGCGGCTGGCCGTAACCCGGCTGGCCGTAGACCGGCCGCTGACCGTAGCCCGGCGCATCGTAAGGCCCCCGCTGGTCCGGGGCGCGGCTGTAGCCATCGTCTCCCCAGCTCCAATTCTGAGCGGCAGCGCCATGTGCCCCGGCTGTTGCCAAGACCACGGCCGCGCAAAGTACGCTCAAAGCACGAAAGCGATTTTTCATGTCCATTCCAAGCCCGTAGCCGGCCATGATGGCCAAGGGAAGGCCGCCTGATTCCAGCCCGCCAAAGTATGAGCCCCGCCAGCGCTCAACGCAACCCGCAGTACCCGCATTGGGGAAAACCGCATCTCCCGGGGGAACTGCGGCCCGGCCGCCGGATCTTGCGGCCATTTTTTGGCAATCCGTCTTGACCGCGAGCCGATTTGCGGCGATTGTCCCGCCATGGCACAGACTGCTGCAGACAACCGGACTTCTGCGGCGCGCTACCTGAGCGCACTTGCATTATTATCGCGGGCTAACATAAGAGCTGGCGCGGCAAGCGATTGTCATTGTGAATAAGAAGCCCGCCAGCAAAGGCAGGGCTTTATGACACTCAAGCTTTACAATACCAGGACCCGGCAGAAGGAAGTTTTCGAGGCGCTCGATCCCAAGAGCGTGCGCATGTATGTCTGCGGCCCGACCGTTTACGATTTCGCCCATATCGGCAATGCGCGTCCGCTCATCGTGTTCGACGTGCTGTTCCGGCTGCTGCGCCATCTTTACGGCCAGGACCATGTGATCTACGCGCGCAACATCACCGACGTCGACGACAAGATCAACGCGCGCGCCGCTCAGGAAGGCATCTCGATCCGGGAGCTTACGGAGCGCACCGCGGCGCAGTTCCACGCCGATGCCGCAGCGATTGGCTGCTTGCCGCCAAGCATCGAGCCGCGGGCGACCGAGCACATCGTGGAAATGATCTCGCTCGTCGAGCGGCTGATCGCGCGCGGGCACGCCTACGCCGCCGAAGGCCATGTGCTGTTCGACGTGGCATCGGACCCGGACTACGGCTCGCTGGCCAAGCGCTCGGTGGACGAGATGCGGGCCGGCGCCCGCGTCGAGGTTGCGCCCTATAAGCGCGACCCGATGGACTTTCGTGCTCTGGAAGCCGTGCACCGGAACCGAGCCTGGCTGGGAAAGCCCCTGGGGCTTCGGCCGGCCCGGCTGGCACCTCGAATGCTCGGCCATGTCGGAGAAGCATCTGGGCGAGGTGTTCGACATCCACGGCGGCGGCATTGACCTCGTCTTCCCGCACCACGAGAACGAGGTGGCGCAATCGACCTGCGCGCACGGCACCAAGCTCATGGCCAACATCTGGATGCACAATGGGCATCTTCAGGTGGAAGGCCAGAAGATGTCGAAGAGCCTCGGCAATTTCGTAACAATCCACGATTTGTTGCAAGACTGGCCTGGGCAAGTCATCCGCCTGAATATGCTTAGGACCCACTACCGGCAGCCGATGGACTGGACCGTCAAAGGTTTGCAGGAAAGCGAACTGACGCTTCGCAGATGGCACTCAGATATTGGGGATGAGAGTCTCTTGGAGAGTTTGCCCGACGGAGACGGATTTGGCGATCCTATCGGAATGCCTGACGGCGGTGGTTACGGAGGCGGCTTTCCCGACGAGGAGTTTTTGCCAGAGTTAATGGATGACCTTAACACGCCTCTCGCTATCATGATGATCCATCGATGCGCCCACAAAACAAAAGGAAGGCTTAGAACTGCTTGGGCTGGACAGCCGTTAACCGACCCGAGACTTAAGGGCGTCGATGAAGGAGCAATTGGGGCGCGAATTGAGGCCCGGCTCGCCGCCCGGAAAGCGAAGAACTGGGCCGAGGCGGACCGCATCCGCGACGAGCTTGCCGCCATGGGCATCGCGCTCAAGGACGCGAAAAACCCCGCCACGGGCGAGATCGAAACCACCTGGGAGATCGCGCGGTGAGCAGCGAAAAAGAACCCCTCACCCGGCCGTTTTGCGGCCACCCTCTCCCGCAAGGGGAGAGGCTAAGCGCACCCGCCCCGGCCAATGAGAATGCTCCAAAGGTAATGCGATGAAAGAGCGGCTTTACTTATTCGACACGACGCTTCGCGACGGGGCGCAGACGCTTGGCGTCGACTTCTCGCTGGAGGACAAGCGGGTCATCGCGGAGCGGCTCGACGCGCTGGGCATCGACTATATCGAGGGCGGCTATCCCGGCGCGAACCCCGTCGACACCGCGTTTTTCGAGAGCGCGCCGCAGCTCAAGGCGAAGCTCGTATCCTTCGGCATGACCAAGCGGGCGGGCCGCTCCGCCTCCAACGATCCGGGCTTTCAGACGGTCGTGCAGGCGAAGGCCGCCGCCGTCTGTCTCGTGGCCAAGTCATGGGACTATCACGTGGAGGTGGCGCTCGGCATCACGGGCGAGGAAAACCTCGAGTCCATCGCCGCGTCGGTGGAGGCGGTCCGCAGCGCCGGCCGCGAGCCGCTGATCGACTGCGAGCATTTCTTCGACGGCTACAAGGCCAATCCGGACTACGCGCTCGCCTGCGCCAAGACCGCCTACGAGGCAGGCGCGCGCTGGATTGTCCTGTGCGACACCAACGGCGGCACGCTGCCGCACGAGGTGGAGGAAATCGTCGCCTCCGTCGTCCGCCACATCCCCCGCGAGCGCGTCGGCATCCACGCCCATAACGATACGGAAAACGCCGTCGCAAACACGCTTGCGGCCGTCCGCGCGGGCGCCCGGCAGGTCCAGGGCACCTTGAACGGGCTCGGCGAGCGCTGCGGCAACGCGAACCTCACCTCGATCATTCCGACGCTGATCCTGAAGGAGGACTATGCGAGCCGCTTCGAGACCGGCATCAGCGCCGCGGCGCTATCCACGCTCACCGCGTTCTCCCGCCAGTTCGACGAGCTTCTGAACCGCCAGCCCAACCGGCACGCACCCTATGTCGGCGAATCCGCATTCGCGCACAAGGGCGGCATCCACGCCTCGGCCGTAGCCAAGGAGCCGCGCACCTACGAGCACGTGCCGCCCGAGTGCGTTGGCAACGCGCGCAAGCTACTCGTCTCGAACCAGGCCGGCCGCTCGAACATCCTGGCGGAGCTGGCGCGCATCGGCATGGAGGTGGACAAGGACGATCCGCGCCTCGCCGGCCTGCTCGACGACGTGAAAACGCGCGAGGCGCTGGGCTATGCCTATGAAGCGGCGGGAGCGTCGTTCGAGCTGCTGGCGCGGCGCGCCTTCGGCCAGGTGCCGGAGTTTTTCGACGTGGAAAGCTTCCGCGTCATGGTTGAGCGCCGGCATAACGCGAAGGGCCAGCTAGTGACCGTCTCCGATGCGATCGTAAAGGTGCGGATCGGCGGCACGCTGCTCATCAACGCGGGCGAAGGCAACGGTCCGGTGCACGCGCTCGACCAGGCCTTGCGCCGCGACCTCGGCATCTATCAGCCGAGCATCGAGGCGCTGGAGCTGGCGGATTTCAAGGTGCGTATTCTCACAGGGGGCACGGACGCCGTGACGCGCGTCCTGGTCGAAAGCCTCGACCGCAAGACGGCCAAGCGCTGGTTCACCGTCGGCGTTTCGCCCAACATAGTGGACGCCTCGTTCGAGGCGCTGATCGATTCCGTCGTTTTCAAGCTGTGGTCGGATGGCATCGCGCCAGCGCCGGCTGCGTAGCGTTGCGGGGGGGTGAAGCCTATCCATAGAACATTACCCCTCATCCTGTCCTTCTCCCAATGGGAGAAGGAACGCCATCTCAACCGCTGCGACCGGACTCCCTCTCCCATTGGGAGAGGGCTGGGGTGAGGGGTGACGCGCCCTGCGTGGAGCACCGCGTCCGCGTACCGGCGCCCCTTCGTTCAGCACAGGAAATCCCCATAGCATGGTACAATGTTACACTCGAAAACTTGACAAGCTCCGGCCGGCCGGGGGAGAACCGATGCGGGTGGGGCCTGAAGTTACTGTTAAGCTTGTGTTTTTCGCGGCAAAACAAATAAGGAAGGCCTATACATGCGAATAATACGGACAGCCTTCGTGCTGGCGGCGGGCCTGGCCTGCGCTACCGTTCCCGCCACCGCCCAAGAGCACCGGCAACTCGGCGCCCATGTGCACGGGCACGGCCGCCTGGACATCGCCGTCGACGGCAAGAAGGTATTGATCGGCCTTGAGGTTCCAGGTGCCGACATCGTGGGCTTCGAGCACGAGCCTAGCACACCGGAACAGAAGGCGGCCATTCCTCAGGCCAAGGCGAAACTCGCCAACGGGCTGGCGCTGTTCAAGCCCGAGGAAAAGGCACGCTGCGAACTGGAGCAGGTGAAGGTCTCGCTCGAAACCGGACGTGAGGAAGAGCACGGGCACGGCGCGCCAGCGCAGGCAGCCGCCCCGGCACAGGCAGCGGCCCCGGCGCAGGCAGCGGCTCCAGCGCAGGCAGCGGCGCCGGCGCAGGCGCACGGCTCCGGCACAGGCAGCGGCCCCAGCGCAAGCAGCTGCCCCGGCCGGCAAACCGGAAGAGACCGGGCATCACGCCGAGTTCCACGCCGAATACGAGCTGAGCTGCCAGGCGCCGGCCAAGCTGACCGCCATGACCTTCGAATACTTCAACGTCTTCGCCGGCGCCCAGGAGCTTGACGTCTCTGTGGTCTCGCCGAAAGGACAGTCGAGCTACGAGGTCAAGCGCGACAAGCCCAGCCTCGATCTTACGGGGATTATGTGACCGGATACGAAACCGCGCCGGCGCCAGTGAGATCAGGCCCGGCACTGCACGGCCCCATCGTCCAGATGACGGACGTGGTTTTCGCATGGCCCGGCCGTAACGCCTTTACGCTCACCGTAGACCGGTTCACCTTGCATAAGGGCGAGCGGCTTCTGCTGATCGGCCCGTCGGGCGGCGGCAAGTCCACCTTCCTGAGCCTGCTCGCCGGCATCGTGACGCCGCAGGCGGGCGTAATCGATGTGCTAGGCACCGACATAGCGCGGCTTCGCGGTGCGGCGCGCGACCGCTTCCGGTCGGAGCATCTGGGCATCGTCTTCCAGATGTTCAATCTTCTCCCTTATGGCTCGGTTGCCGACAACGTGGTTCTGCCGCTGAGCTTTTCCCGGCGCCGGCGGGAGCGCGCGGAATCGGAGGGCGGCGCCAAGGCCGCCGCGGCAAGGCTCCTGCAAAGCCTCGGCATCGAGCCGAGCCTCCACAGCGCTTCCGCCGCGAACCTGAGCGTCGGCCAGCAGCAGCGCGTGGCCGCCGCCCGCGCGCTCATCGGCTCGCCCGAGCTTGTGGTCGCCGACGAGCCGACGTCCTCGCTCGACCGCAACCGGCAGCAGGCGTTCCTCGATCTCCTATTCGCCGACCTCGCGGCAGCCAATGCGACGCTCATCATGGTGAGCCACGACGAGAGCCTGGCCGCCCGCTTTACCCGCGTCGCCAACCTGGCGGATATCGCCCGCACCTCGCGCGGAGGCACGGCATGAGCAAGAAGGGTCTCATGTCCTTGCGGGTGAGAGCAGGCCAGAACGACCTGCCGCAGCGTCGTCCCCGCGCAGGCGGACCCATGCTAGAGGCTGGCAAGAGCTACGTTTCTTGACGGCATGGATGTCCCGCATTCGCGGGAATGACGGACCGTCCCTCTGCCCTAGGGGTGAGAAGTGGGGCTTACTAATGATTATCCTCCGCCTCGCATTACAATCGCTTGCCAATCGCAAGCTCACGGCGCTCTTGACGATCCTCTCCATCGCGCTCAGCGTGGCGTTGCTGCTGGGCGTCGAGAAGGTACGCACCGGCGCCCGCCAGAGCTTCGCCGGCACCATCTCCGGCACCGACCTCATCGTGGGCGCGCGGAGCGGCAGCCTCAACCTCCTGCTCTATTCTGTGTTCCGCATCGGCAATGCCACCAACAACGTCACCTGGAAAACCTACCAGGACATCGCCGCCATGCCGGATATCGCCTGGATCGTGCCGATATCGCTGGGCGACAGCCATCGCGGCTTCCGGGTCATGGGCACCGTGGCCGATTACTTCAAGCTCTACCGTTACCGGCACGGTAGATCGCTGGAGTTCGCGTCCGGCGGCCCGTTCAGCGACCTGTTCGACGCGGTGATCGGCGCGGATGTGGCGGCGCAGCTCGGCTACAAGACCGGCGACAGGATCGTCGTGGCGCACGGGCTGGGCTCGGTTTCCTTCGTGCAGCACGACGACAAGCCATTCCGCGTCGCTGGCGTGCTTGCCAAGACGGGCACGCCGGCCGACAGGACCGTGCATGTGAGCCTCGCCGCCATTGAGGCTATCCACGTGGATTGGCAAAGCGGCGCCCGCATCCCCGGCCAAAGCGTATCCGCGGACGAGGTGCGGCAGATGAAGCTCGAACCCAAGGCCATCACCGCGGCGTTTATCGGGCTCAAATCCAAGCTCGCGGCCTTCAAGCTGCAGCGGGCCATCAACAACTATCCGGAAGAGCCGCTGTCCGCGATCCTGCCGGGCGTTGCGCTGCAGGAGCTGTGGGGGCTTGTGGGCACGGCGGAAACCGCTCTCGCCGCCGTTTCCGCCATGGTGGTGCTGACCGCGCTGCTGGGCATGGTGACGATGATCCTGACCACGCTCAACGAGCGCCGCCGCGAAATGGCAATCCTGCGCTCCGTGGGCGCCACGCCGCTGACCATCCTGTCGCTGCTCGCCACCGAGGCCGGCGTTCTTACCTTCCTGGGCACGGCGCTTGGCACCGTCCTGCTCTACGCCGCATTAATTCTTCTTCAGCCTTTCATAGATCGCACCTATGGCCTGCATATCGCCATAGACCCGCCCACACAGGATCAACTGACCGTCCTGGCCGGCATCGTGATCGCTGGCTTCGCCGCCGGCCTGCTTCCGGCGCTCCGCGCCTACCGGCTGTCGCTCGCCGACGGCATGACCGTTCGCACCTGAAGGAAAACGCATGTTCTTGAACCGCCTCTATGGAGAACCGATCCACCGTCATTGCGAGCGAAGCGAAGCAATCCAGGTCTCTGCATCTGGGAAAGCCCCCTCACCCCTGCCCCTTTCCCAGCAGGCTGGCCTTGGCGAGCCTGCCACTTTGAGGGACCGCATCCGCACGCGGATGCGGTTGGGGAGAGGGGTATGTGCCCTATCCCAAGCGCAGAACATCGTTCGAGCGTTCCTTCTCCCCTTGCGGGAGAAGGACAGAATGAGGGGTGAGCCGCACGCTGTGCGGATTGTTACCGGGATTTCACGGCGGTTGAGCCGCCTTGCAATGACGGCAGGCGCCGCGCTTGGCCTGATGCTCCTCTCCGCGCCGGCGTTCGCGGGCGCGGAGCCGCCGATGGAACTGGCCTGGGCGAAGCTCATGCCGCCAGCAATGCCAGTGCAAAACCTGAAGGCCAAGAGCTTCCTCGCGGGCGCCACGCCATTTCCAGGCGCTGGCGGCAGCGAGCCCCCGCCTCCGCCCACGCTGGACGACAAGCGCTGGCTGTCCGAGAGGCGGCTGCAGCCGGGTGCAGGTGCTGCGCCCGCGGTCGTGCCCGAACTCGACGGCAAGCGCGTGCGCATCGGCGGCTATGTCGTGCCGCTCGATTTCGAGGCGACCAGCGTGAAGGAATTCCTGCTGGTGCCGTTCGTCGGCGCCTGCATCCATGTGCCGCCGCCGCCGCCCAACCAGATCGTCTATGTGAAGTCCGCCAAGGGCTTCGACGTGCAGGGCTCGTTCGATCCGGTCTACGTCACCGGCACGATCAAGGTGGCCTCGCAATATACGGGCCTCGCTGAGACCGGCTACAGCATCGACGCCGAGAAGGTCGAGACGCGGAAGGAATAGTGAGGTGGCGTTGCGTGCCGATACGCCGCATTGCCGATGACAAGAGCGACGCCCTTGCCCGCCGCATGCGCCAGTGCGGCCCCGGTAGCGCTCGCTGTGGGATCGGTTCAACATAGCTTTCTTATGGCGAGAGCATGCGCATCGGCAGCTTCGCCGGGCCACTCGATCCCGGCGCGGCCACCGTGAAGTAGTTCCTGCCCGGGCCATACGCCGGCACGCCTGAAGCTTGCCTGGCCAGCAATCGCCAAGTTACAGTTATACTATATACATTTGTCCATCCAGCGATGGTAACGGCGCCGTGCTGGAACGCTTCACCGTGCGCAATGTTAATGCACAGAAGAACTTGCGCGCCGCCCAGGCTATGCTGGCCGTTGCGAGTGTATAGGCGCACGGGAATGGCTTGCCAGCAACGCTACCGGTTCTTCGACCCATTAATGTCCAGGGAGTAATATAGTGCAAAAGCTTCTCATGACAGCATCGCTTACCGCAATGCTGGGAGGCATGGGCATGCCCGCCTCTGCAAACGAAGATCTCCAGAAAATGCAGCAAGATCCTAACCAATGGGTCATGCAGACTGGAGATTATTTCAACCACAGGTTCTCCAAGCTGAAGCAGATAACTGCCGCTAACGCCCACGAGCTTGAGCCAGTCTGGTCCTTCTCTACGGGGGTGCTGCGCGGCCACGAGGGCGGGCCTCTGGTTATTGGCGACGTCATGTACGTCCATGGCCCGTTCCCGAACCCGATCTTCGCGCTCGATCTGAACAACGCCGGCAAAATCCTCTGGAAATACGAGCCCAAGCAGGACCCGTCGGTCATTCCGGTGATGTGCTGCGACACGGTCAACCGCGGGCTTGCCTATGCCGATGGCAAACTCTTTCTCAATCAGGCCGACACTACGCTAATCGCGCTCGACGCCAAGACCGGCAAGCTCTTGTGGTCAGTTAAGAACGGCGATCCGTCCAAGGGCGAGACAGGCACCTCCGCGCCAGTGGTTGTGAAGGACAAAGTGCTTGTTGGCATCTCCGGTGCCGAGTTCGGCGTCCGGGGGCGGCTGACCGCCTACGACATGAAAACCGGCAAGCTGGTATGGAACGCCTATTCCACCGGGCCGGACAAGGACATGCTGGTCGATCCCGAAAAGACGACCGAACTGGGCAAGCCGATTGGCGAAAACTCCAGCCTTAAGACCTGGGAAGGCGAGCAATGGAAGACCGGCGGCGGTTCTACTTGGGGTTGGTATTCCTACGATCCCAAACTGAACCTCATCTATTACGGGACCGCCAATCCATCGACCTGGAACCCGGTGCAACGGCCCGGCGACAATAAGTGGTCCATGACCATTTTCGCCCGCGATCCAGATACGGGCATGGCCAAATGGGCCTATCAGATGACGCCGCACGACCAATGGGACTACGACGGCATCAACGAAATGATCCTGGCCGACCAGGAGATGGGCGGCAAGATGCGCAAGACGCTCGTCCATTTCGACCGCAACGGCTTCGGCTACACGCTCGACCGCGAAACCGGCGAGCTGCTCGTCGCCGCGAAATTCGATCCCGCCGTCAATTGGGCGACGAAGATCGATATGGACAAAAGCTCGAAGACTTACGGGTCGTCCGGAGGTCGTCGCGCAATACGCGCCTGGGTCCAAGGGCGAGGACGTGAACTACCAGAACATCTGCCCCGCCGCACTTGGCAGCAAGGACGAGCAGCCGGCCAGCTACTCGCCCGATACGGGGCTCTTCTACGTGCCGACGAATCACGTCTGCATGGACTACGAGCCCTTCCGCGTCGCCTACACCGCCGGACAGCCCTATGTCGGCGCGACGCTGTCCATGTTCCCCGCTCCTGGCGGAAACACCATGGGCAACTTCATCGCCTGGGATGCAAAGACTGGCAAGATCGTGTGGTCCGATCCGGAGCAGTTCTCGGTGTGGTCTGGCGCGCTTGCGACCGCAGGCAACGTGGTCTTCTACGGCACGCTCGAAGGCTATCTGAAGGCCGTCGATGCGAAGACGGGCAAGGAGCTTTACAAGTTCAAGACCCCGTCCGGAATCATCGGCAACGTCATGACCTACATGCATAACGGCAAGCAGCATGTCGCGGTGCTGTCTGGCGTTGGCGGCTGGGCCAGCATCGGTCTCGCGGCCGGGCTCACGAAGCCGACGGAAGGCCTCGGCGCGGTTGGCGGCTATGCGGCGCTGTCGAATTATACGTCGCTTGGCGGCACGCTGACGGTCTTCGCCTTGCCAGGCGGCGCGGCAAGCGCGCAGTAACCGCCCTGTAATAGCAACGCCGGAAGCTCTACCGCTTCCGGCATACTGCTCGCCGTCGCGAGGCGCGAACCGCGCCGGGGGCCGCCAGGAAACTAGCACGGCGCTTGCGGGGCTGGATCGCTTCGGGGCTGAAGCCCTTACGTGTCGAAAGCTTCCCCTCACCCTGTCGCTCTCCCCGCCAGCTTGCCTTGGCAAGCTGGCATTCTGGAGGTTCCGTATCCGCTTGCGGATACGGCCACGCTGCGATGCAAGCTCGCCAAGGCGAGCTGGCTGGGAGAGGGCGGGGGTTGAAGGGGTCTTCGCAGTTTCAACCCGTAGGGCCGGCCGCCCCGGCCGGCGTGAAACTCGCAATGACGGGCGGCAAACGCCGCGAATGCCCGCTAGCAAGCCTCGCTGTTTGCGGTCTCCGCCATGGCGGCATGCGCGTGCTCATGGGGCCTTTCGTGACACTCCTCGCGTGCAACCGCGGCTTCGCCGCCAGCCGTTGCGCGACAAAGCTCCAGGGCATCGGATTCATCGGCGTTTGGCAACGCGATGGCAATGTCGGTGTAGGTCCAGCGATCAGGCGCCGCCAGAACTTCCTTGAGGATGGCCTTGCATTCCCGGTAGACCGACCAGTAGTTCCGGAGTTTGACGGCGATCTCGCGGAAATATCGCGCATAGAAGACAAAAGGATCTCTCGCGGCAGGCCGCTGCGCCGGTCGCGCCGGAATTTCAGCCGGAATGCGCCGCCTTCGAGCGGATGGACGCCTTCGAATTTGTTCACGAGCTTGAACCACAGCAGCGTCGATAACGTCGTCTTGGGACGGCCCACACGGCACGCAGCGGCCCGGCGCAGAATCGTGCGGATGTGCTCCGGCGTGTAGAAGGCATCCCAAGCCGCGCGATAAGCCTCTTCCCATTCCGCATCCGGCATAGTGGGATGATGCGTAACGCGATGACTGAGATCGTACTTGTTCATGTCGGGGTCCATCCAGACGCCGTTGCTCCAGAGAGTTTGGTGGTCCTCCGAACCGGGTAACGGGGTGAGGTAGAACAGCTCCAGAATGTCGAGCGGCAACTCGCGCTTGATGATCTCGATGTCGCGGAGGATGGACTCCTTGGTATCGCTCGGAAAGCCTGTGATGTAGCCGGCACAGGTGATGGCGCCATGCTCGCGCCATTTCTGCAGCATCTCCCGGTAGGTGGCGATCTTGTTCTGGCGCTTCTTGACCGCGATAAGATTGTCCGGGTTGATATTCTCCAGTCCCACGAACACCCGGCGGACGCCTGCCTGCGCGGCCTTTTCGATAAAATTCGGGATCTTGTGACACTGTGTGTCGGCCTGGATGGTAAAGCCGATGTTCGGGCAATCGCCGGCGCGCAAGGCGATCAGACGGTCGAACAGCGGCTCCCAATCGCGATTGCGGGCGAAATTGTCGTCGGTGATGAAGAACCGGCGGATACGCTGGGCATAGTTTTCGCGAACGATTTGCTCAAGGTCTTCCGGCGAACGGAAGCGGCTCTTGCGCCCTTGCACGTTGATAATAGTGCAGAACGAACACTGGTACGGGCAGCCACGCCCAAGATCCATGCTCGATAGCGATCCGGACGTGCGGCGCAAGTGCTTTTGCGGCAGGATAGGGATTGGCTCGCCCTGTAAATCGGGCAGCTTGTCCATGAAGTTGTAGACCGGCCAGAGCGTCCCGTTCCAGGCATCGCGCAGAACCTCGTCGAATCGGCCCTCCTCGGCCTCCCCGGCGAAAAACGCAATGCCCAGTTCCTGCGCGTCGCGCATATCCTGCGGCATCTCCGGCAGCATCGCGAGGCAGCCTGAGACGTGAAAACCGCCGATGCAGACAGGCAATCCGGCGGCAAGGAACGGCTTGGCAACATCGACCGCGCGCGGGAACTGATTGGACTGCACACCGGCCAGAGCGATGAACGCTTTGCCGCCGCCCTTGAGAACCGTGCGGATGATCTTGTCCGGCCGCAGGCGCCGGTTGGTTTCGTCGTAGGTATGCAGATGGATGCCGACGTCCGGTCCGAGCACTTTCCGCCGCTGCGCGTCCCTCGCCAAGCCGTTCAGGCAGGCGAGCGTATTGGACGGAATAGCCGACTTGACCCATTGCACGGGGTATCCATCGTCATCGTAATGCGCCGGTTTAATCAGTACGATGTGGAATTGGCCCTGCTGTCCGGCAGGACGGATAGCCTCGCCTTTGCGGGATGCCCCCATAACTTCTTACTCCGTCGCCGAGTTTGCGAAAGCAGCCAAGTCCTTCGCCCTTTACCGCTTGCCGGGGACCGGGGATTGCTAAGCCCGGCCCACCGCGGACGATAGAGCGAGGGCATGCTCCCATAATCGCGATGTGCAGTCACGCGCAGAGACAAGCGTACATTTACCTTATGCGCCACTGCAATCCCTGCGTGTGCTTTTTGCCCCTGGTTTATTGCATGGCTGGACACTATCGCCGCGCTTACGATGTAATTAGGCAACAGAATCGCAATCGGGCCGCTCTGGATTCCGGAAGATCCGCAGGAGGCATGCGGCCAGACTCCGCTGGAACCGGACGATACGGGTTGAGCGCTTGGCGAAGCCCCCCTCATTCTGTCCTTCTCCCGGCAAGCTCGGCTTGCCGAGCTTGCAACTCAGCGTGGCCGCATCCGCTTGCGGATGTGGAAACTTAGGCATGTAGGCTCGCCAAGGCCGAGCCTACGGGGAGAGAGACAGAGTGAGGGGGTCGTCGCCAAGCACTCAGCCGGATTTCCCATGACGCAGCTTGGAAAACTGGCCAGCCGGATCGAACCGGAGGCCGCGCGCCGCCGAATTTTCCACCGCGGATGCCTCCCGCTGCCCTGGCGGCTTCATGCTCCGCACAAGCTCGCGGCGGTAGCTCAGATGCAAGCACGAGGAAGAAGCCCGATGAAGCCGCTGTTTATCGCCGCCGCAGCGATCCTGCTTATTATCGCCGCCGGGCTCGCCGGGTGCGGTCCCAACATCACCCAAATGAGCGACGCCAGTAAGCCTAACGGCTCGCGTGAATTTACGCGCGTTGGCGAAGTCATGCTCCACGTCGATTTCGTGGAAGAAGTGCCGGACGCATACATAAAGGCCGGCTTCCTCGAGAAAACAACGCACCGGGGGGTTTCGGAGATATGCTATATGGGGCTTAATCGCGCGCAACAGCCCAAGTTCCGCCGCCGCGACGTCGACATCGTCACCATGGAGGCGCCGCATCGAAGCCCCGCCGTCCGGCAGTCGCCCGAGAAGAAGGAGGAGTTCGCGCTCGATTATAGCGAGGGGCGGCATATCACGTTGCGCGACCGCACCATCGAGATCATCGACGCCACCCCGGCGGGCGTGACGTTCACCATTCAGTAAATATCCCCCGGCAAAGCCGGGGGCTTTAAGATTGGAGCCGCTCGAAGCGGCAGAAGGGGTCGCTGACGCGGCCCCAAAAGTTTGGGCCACCTGAAGGTGGCGGGCTCAACGCCAGAAGTTGAGTTGATCGAGCCTCTGGTCCTCCTTCTCCTGGTTGCGGATATAGGCGCGGATCGCCTCCAATGTTAACCATATAACGGTGCATTCCGCTCCGGGGGGCGGTTTGCGCCAATATCTGTTTATCGCGTCACATCCGTGACTTATGCCACGCTTAAGACTTCAGGAACAGACATCGGCTATTCTTTGCACCGTGAACGGATTGCCCGCAATTGTGCGAATCAGCCCCAAAACCGGAAAGAACGAGGTTAACGTGGCCCTAACCGGAAGCCCCCCGCTGTCCCCAGTCAGGCAAGCCCCGCAGCCGTCTCGCCCGCATTTTGCCACGATTTCATCGAAGCCTTCGCAAACAGTGATCGCGCGCGGTCTTGGGAGCCGCAGCGGTCTAGGGGGGCGGAAGGGAGACCAATTGTTTCAAGCACGTCCGTTTGCTGCCGCGAGGGCAGCGTTGCTCCTGATCGCAGGTGCATTTTTCGCCGTCCTGCTCTCAACAGAGGCCACCAAGGCCCAAGAAGATTCCGGCTCTTGCGAATCGCCAAGCGAGATCGCCGTCCTATCGACGCCGGCGGCACCTTGGAAGGGCGCGCCCCTGCGCGTGATTTTCGCCGCCGAAAAGCCGTCCGCCGGCGAGCTTTCGCTGATCGCGCCCAACGGCAGCGTCGCCGCCAAGTCCCGCGACCGGCATGGCGGCCCGCCCTATTTCTGGTACGCCGAGGTAGCCTCGCCCGCCGCTGGAACCTGGCAGGCAAAGCTTGAGCGCCACGGCGGCGGCGCCAACTGCCGCACGGTCACGCGCGAAATCGCGGTGCTGGCCCATGAGCCGCCACGTCCTGGCATGGCGGCCGGCAGCATCTGGCCCTTGCACGATAGCTGGAACCGGGGCACGGAGAACCTCTACTCCGCCTGGATCGAAAAGCTGTTCGACGCGCCGCTCGATGCCGCCCCGTCCTGGCCGGCGTTGCATGAAGTGCTGCGCGACCGCTCGCGCAACGTGTTGTACAACCATTTAGGAGCGGGCGAGGACAGCATGGGCATGGTCATCCGGCCCGACTGCGCCGACCTGCCCTACTTCCTGCGCGCCTATTTCTCTTTCAAGATGGGCTTGCCGTTCGGCTACTCGAAGTGCACGCGCGGCGGCGGCGGCCAGGGTCCCAAGTGCGGCCCGTGGTTCAACGTCCAAAATCCCGAAGAGCCCCCGCGTCCGGCCCAACCCGAACCGCAGCAGCAGGCTTCTACCGGCAGCACAATGCTGGAGATGCTCAGCCAGCCGGCCGCACGCCCCGTCAATGTAGCCCCGCCGGCGCCGAAACGGCTGGGCTTGACGGGATCGTTCAGCCACTACTTGCAGGCCGTCGGCGATGGGGTCCATTCGGGGTCCGCGCGAACGGCCGCGGCCGATGAAAACGGCGATTACTATCCCGTGCCGCTGAAGCAAGACACGCTGCGGCCCGGTACCGTCTACGCCGACCCCTACGGCCATGTGCTGATGCTCGCCAAGCGCATCCCGCAGACCCCGGAGGCCGCGGGCGTGTTTTTCGCCGTCGATGGTCAGCCCGACGGCACCGTGGCTCGCAAGCGCTTCTGGCGCGGCAATTTCCTGTTTGCGCAAAACCCAGCGCTCGGCGGGCCTGGATTCAAGCACTTCCGGCCTATTGTAGCCGGCAGGAATGGCGGGCTCCGGCGCCTCTCGAACGCCGAAATCGGCGAGAATCCGCAATACGGCGATTTCTCCCTGGAGCAGGCGCGGCTCGGCGTCGAGGATTTTTACGACCGCATGGACGACGTAATGTCGCCCGAGCCGCTCGATCCCTTGAGTGCCATCAAGGAGGCCATCGCCTCGCTCGAAGAGCAGGTGAAGGCGCGCGTGACCTCGGTGGAGAACGGCCGCAAGTACCAAGTCAGCGGGCACGGCGACGCGGACATGCCGGACGGCCCGTCGATCTTCGAGGCGGCCGGCGCCTGGGAGGATTTCGCGACGCCCAGCCGCGATTTGCGCCTGTTGATCGCCATCGACGTGGTGCGCGGCTTTCCGGACCGCGTCGAGCGGCGCCCAGAACGCTACGCCATGCCCAGCGGCAAGTCCGCGGACGAGGTGAAGGCCGAATTGCAAAGCGTTCTCGCCTCGGAGCTTGCCGCGCGCAAATTTTCCTACACCCGCACCGATGGCTCGGCTTGGACGCTGGCGCTCGGCGACGTGCTGGACCGCGCCGGCGATCTGGAGATGGCGTACAACCTGAACGACTGCGCGGAGCTGCGCTGGGGCGCGTCAGAGGGAAGCGAGGAGGCTTCGACCTGCAGGCGTCACGCGCCGGGCTTGCAGCGCGCGAAGATGAAGGACTACCGCGCGTGGTTCCACGAACGGCGCCGCCCGCCCCGCGCTTGACCGCTGTCCGCAGCGGAGCCGCCTCATGCGGGGGCTAACCTATGGGTTGCCGGATGTGAGGTCGCGGCATGAACGAAGCTCGCTCCCCTCATCCTGTCCTTCTCCCAGCAAACTCGCCTTGGCGAGCTTGCACCTCAAGGTGTCCGCATCCGCAAGCGGATGCGGACGGAGAACGCCCCCCTGAACTAGCGTCCCCTCTCCCAGGGGGAGAGCGACAGGGTAAGGGGGATTCCCTCGTATAGCGCGCCAACCGCTAAGTTGACGCCCACGCCCTCACGCGATGGCGTTAGCTCCTACGCCAGGCTCTGTCGAGGCTCCACGCGCCTCCCCCAGCGGCGGCGATATAAAGGAACACGAAGCAATAGAGGATCGCCGCGTCGCCGCCATTCAGCGCGGGATACACGCTCTTGGGCGCATGCACCATCCAATAGGCAACCGCCATATCCCCTGCCAGGATAAACGCGGTTGCCCGCGTAAACAGCCCAAGCAGGAGCAGAATTCCGCCAGCCACCTCGATCAGGGCCTGCCACCATATCAGGGAAAGAAAAGCCGGATATCCATTCGGCGGCCCGGCCGGGAACCCGAAGAATTTCTGCGTTCCGTGCTCGATAAAAATCAGCGCCGCAACGATCCGCAAAATGCTGAGCAACAGGGGCGCCCAGCGCTCATGACTTGTGCCTGTTTCCATGGCCGTGTTTCCGCTTGGTTCGTAAGCTAAGCAGCATCGTGGCTGCCCTTCCGCTTCAACACCGGTCACGGCATTCCGGCCCAGCCGCCGGGCTCCGGTAACGAACGGCGGGCAGAGATTTCGATCAAATTTTAGCTAGCGGCAGAAACGCCCTGTACATGTTCCTGGCGGCGCCCCGGCGGCCATCATTATGGCGATATTTAAAGGAGATTGGCATCCGGCCCCGCACCGCGTAGGTTGGCCCCGGACATTCAATAAACCTCCATCGGATCGCATTGTGATTTCGCCCAAAAAAGCCTTCCCCGCGATCGCCGCATTGCTGGCCGCCCTGTCTCTCGCCGCTCCGGCGCGGGCCGCCATGATTTCAAATTCGACGGCCGTGTTCGCCGCACTCGACAAAGTCACGGGCCGGGTTTCCCCTTTGGAGATCCGGATGGGACAGACGATCACCTTCGGCGCGCTTAAGGTCACGGCCAGGGCTTGCTACACAAGTCCCCCAACGGAGGACCCGGAAACGGCTGCCTTCATCGAGGTCGACGAGCTATTGCTGGACGGATCGGCCAAGCGGATTTTCACCGGCTGGACTTTTGCGGAAAGCCCCGGCCTTCACGCGGTCGAGCATCCAACCTTCGACGTCTGGCTCACAAGCTGCAAAATGCCGGCGCCTGACATGCTGGGTGGCAGGCGGCCATACTCGCCCAGGCCCTGAAGCGCCCGTTCAAGCCTCTTGTGGAAGGCCGCGCGACTTATCTCCTGCGCGCCGAATTGCCGGAGATGGTCCGTGACGAACTGCGTGTCCAGGAGGCAAAAGCCGCCATGCCGCAGCCGGGCGACGAGATAAACGAGCGCCACCTTGCTGGCATCGGTCTCGTAGGAGAACATGCTCTCGCCGAAAAAGGCCCGGCCTAGCGCGACGCCGTAAAGGCCGCCCACGAGCCTGCCGTCAAGCCAGGCCTCCACCGTGTGGCAGTACCCCATCTCGAATAGCTCGGCATAAAGCTCGCGGATGCGGCGGTTGATCCAGGTCGACTGGCGCCCCGCGCGCGAGGAAGCGCAGCCCTCGATGACAGCGCCGTAGGCGCTGTCGATGCGAATTTCGAACTTGCCCTGCTTGATGACGCGGGCAAGGCGGCGCGGCACATGCACATGCTCCAATGCCAGAATGCCGCGGCGCTCGGGCTCGATCCAGTAGAGCGTCGGATCGTCCGCGCTCTCAGCCATCGGAAAAATACCGCACGCATATGCTTTGAGCAGCACCTGCGGCGTAATTTCGATCATCAAGCTTGAGGGAGATCCCATCTCCTCGGGCCTGCCTTTTGCTAGAGCTGTCCCCGTCACTCCCTCAATTTAATGCGGCATGCGGCAATTGCCTACCCTGCTTGTGGCTAGGCTCTTATAGGCAAATACCGGATGTAACCAGCAACAGGGGCAAAAGTCCGGGCACATGGTTCCATTGTGGCGTTAAGTCCGGTTTGGTGCTTAGCGAAGTCCGGCCTCATCCTGTCCTTCTCCCCGCAAGCTCGGCTTGCCGAGCTTGCAACTCAGCGTACCCGCATCCGCTAGCGGATGCGGCTGGGAGAAGGGACGCCCGAATAATCCGCAGCGCGAGTTATAGGCTCTTCTCTCCCCTTGGGGAGAGAGACAGAGTGAGGCGGTCTTGGGTATGACAATCCATTCCCCCCCGCCGGTCAGCCAAGGGCTCCCGCATTCGCAGAAACGACGCCAAATCGGCGGCAAATTTCCGTTGTGTTAGCGGCTATGCGCCTGCCGGCTAGTGCTTCTGGAGGAATTTTTCGAGCCAATGAATGTCGTAAACCCCGTCCACGATGTCCGGCTGCTGGATCAGCGAGTTGAACAGCGGAATGGTGGTCTCGATCCCGTCGATCACAAATTCGCCAAGAGCGCGCCTGAGCCGCATCAGGCACTCGTTGCGGTTCTTGCCGTGCACGATGAGCTTGCCGATCAGGCTGTCGTAATAGGCTGGGATCGTGTACCCGGCATAGACGCCCGAATCGACCCGCACGCCCAAGCCGCCGGGCGGATGGAAATAGGAAATCTTGCCAGGCGAGGGCCTGAAGGTCGTGGGATTTTCGGCGTTGATCCGGCATTCGATGGCGTGGCCCTCGAAGCGCACATCCTCCTGCGTGAAGCTCAAGCCGCCACCGGCCGCGATGCGTATCTGCTCGATCGCCAGGTCGATCCCAGTCACCATTTCGGTCACGGGGTGCTCGACCTGCAGCCGGGTGTTCATCTCGATGAAATAGAACTCCCCGTCCTCGAACAGGAACTCGACCGTGCCGGCGCCGCGGTATTGCAGGTCCTGCATGGCCTTGGCCACGGTATCGCCGATTTTCCGGCGTTGCGCCTCGTTGAGGGCAGGCGACGGGGTCTCCTCCATGATCTTTTGATGGCGCCGCTGCAAGGAGCAGTCGCGCTCGCCAAGATGCACGGCGTTGCCCGCGCCATCGCCCATCACCTGTATCTCAATGTGGCGCGGGCGGGTCAGATACTTTTCAAGGTACAGGGAATCGTCGCCAAAGGCCGCCTTCGACTCCGCGCGCGCGGTGGAAAGCGCGCTCGGCAGATCTTCCTCCGTGCGTGCGACCTTCATGCCGCGGCCGCCACCGCCCGCCGCCGCCTTCACCAGGACGGGAAAACCGATATCGCGGGCGATCCGCACCGCGTCCTCGTTATTTGTGACCGCGCCGGGCGAGCCAGGAACGACGGGAATGCCAAGCTTTTTGGCCGTCTCCTTGGCCTGGATCTTGTCCCCCATGATGCGGATATGCTCAGGGGTGGGGCCGATGAAGGTGACGCCGTGCTCTTCCAGGATCTCCGCGAAGCGCGCGTTTTCGGAGAGGAAGCCGTAGCCAGGGTGAACCGCGTCGGCGCCCGTGATCTCGCAAGCGGCAAGCAGCCGGGGAATGTTCAGGTAGCTTTCGCTGGCGGCCGGCGGCCCAATGCACACGCTTTCGTCGGCGAGCCGCACATGCATCGCGTCGGCGTCGGCGGTCGAATGGACGGCCACCGTTGCGATGCCAAGCTCCTTGCAGGCACGCTCGATGCGAAGCGCGATCTCGCCCCGGTTTGCAATCAAAATCTTATCGAACATGGGGCGCGCCTATTCGATAATCATCAGCGGCTCGCCGTATTCGACAGGCTGACCATTTTCCACGATAATGCGCTTGACCGTTCCAGCCCGCGGCGCGGAGATCTGGTTCATCGTCTTCATCGCCTCGATAATCAAGAGCGTTTGCCCTTCCCGCACAACCGAGCCAACTTCAACGAAGTTTGCGGAGCCCGGCTCTGGAGCCCGGTAGGCCGTTCCAACCATCGGCGAGGTCACGACGCCCGGATGATTTTCCAGGCTCGGTGCCGCCCCCGCACCGGTGGAGGCCCCGAAGCCTCCCGCCGCCGGCGCCGCATGCGAAAGCGGAATGGTGTGAGTTTGCATCGTCAGCGTCCGCGCGACGCGCACCCGGATGTTGTTTTCCTCGATCTCGATCTCCGTAAGCCCGGTCTCGTTAAGGAGATTGGCGAGGCTGCGGATGAGTTCTTCGTTGGCGGACTTCTTTTGGGCGGGTTCAGCCATGAATACCCCGGTTGGATGGATCGGACGTTTGCACAATAGCTATAATCGCTGAGAGTGCGAGTTGGTACCCTTGCGCCCCAAAGCCGCAGATCAGTCCTGTGGCCGCGGGCGATACGAAGGAGCGATGCCGGAAGTCCTCGCGCTTGAAGATGTTGCTGAGGTGAACCTCAACCACGGGCACCGTGAGCGCGCGCAAGGCGTCCAAGATCGCAATGGAGGTATGCGTGTAAGCGGCGGCATTGAGGATAAGCGCGCACGCCGAATGCCGCGCTTCCTGAATCCAGCCGACCAGTTCGCCCTCATGGTTCGTTTGCCGGAAATCGATCCCGAAGCCCATGGCAACAGCCTGCTCCCGGAGCAGCCGCTCTATATCCGCCAGCGTCTGCCTGCCATAAATCTCCGGCTCCCGCTCGCCGATGAGATTCAAATTCGGGCCGTTAAGGATGAAGACCGGTTTCATGGGTTCAAGCGCAATCTCAAGACCGCCCGGCGCAGGCACCTGCGCGAGCCTGCGTGACGGGCGGCCTCTTGTTATCAGCTTTTATCGAGCCGTGCAAAACCGTTAGGACTTTTTGCCGTCTTTTGCACCGCCGGCCGCCGCGCAAGACTTGCAGCCGTCCTTGCGGGCCTCGGACACAAACTCCTTCAACTGCTCGTACTGCGTCCAGCCGGGATTCACTTTGTCGCCGACGACAAAAGTCGGCGTCCCGTCGATGAACATCCCCTTCGCGGCGTCGGCTATCTTGCTCAACAGGGCATCCGTCTCGGGCGAAGCCATGTCGGCCTTGAGCTGCGTCATGTCCAGGCCCACCTGCTCGGCGGCCTTGAGGGCGGAGTCCTTGGAGGCCCGGCCGATGGTGAACATCGCCTTGTGGAACTCGAAGTACTTGCCTTGCTTCGATGCCGCAATCGCAACCCTCGACGCGTCCTTCGATTCGGGCGCGAGGATCGGATATTCCATGAACTGCACTTTGACGTTCGGGTCGTTCTCGACGAGCTTGACGACATCCGGCAAGGTTTTGCGGCAATAGCCACAATTATAATCGAAGAACTCGACGACTGTCACATCGCCCTTGCCGGTGCTCATGCCGGCTAGATCAGACTTCATGTTCTCAAGAGCTTTGTAAAACACTGGCAAATGGGCTCGGGTCGCGTCGGCGCGCGCAGCCTCCGCCTTGCGCTCGTAAGCTTCCTGCACCTCGGTCAGGACTTCGGGGTGGGTCATCAGGTAGTCCTTGACGATCTTTTCGATCGACTTGACCTGCCCCTCGCTAAATCCTTCGGTTTGAGCGGACGCGGTAAACGAGCCGCCTCCAGCCGCAACAAGGCCCAAAGCGGCGAGGGTCACAGCCGCGAATCCAATCTTCATCCGATTTTGCATTTCTCTCTCCGGAAACTCCGATTACCGTTGGGTTAGCCCAATTGAGCGCATTTAGGCAAACATTCGTTGCCGGCCAACGGATGTTGGCTCAGAGCCCTTTGGTTTGGCGGAACCCTTATCCCAAAGCCGGTGGCCACACTCCAGAAGCTCCGCCTAAGCAGAGTTCGCAAAAGTGGTCTTCCCGGTATTGCGATAAGCCTCTGCGAAAACAAAGAACTCTAAGCGGGCATTCGTGGGCCTGCCAAGGATTGCCTGCCTAGCCGCGAACTTTTTCCATTTTGAAGGCCATGATGTCGTCGGCCTTAAGCCATGCCGGGCTGCCTTGCACCAAGCCGCCTTGGGCACGCTCCGCCAGCATTTTCGCCTCCTTGACGTCTCCCTTGTGGAAGCTCGCCAGGGCGGCGGCAAGGTTGGCTTCCGGGAGGCGCCCGAGCTTGCCATAGGCCTGAGACTCAAGCCTGTAGCCAAGATAGGATTGATCCTCGTCCACAAGGGCGACACGCAGCGTTTTCAGCGCTTCTTCCGCGTTTCCACCTCCCGTTTCAAGGATGGCCTGCGCCAGCTCGATCCTCATGTAGCTTGAGCGCGGCGCAAGCGAAACAGCCTTGCGAAGGGGGCCGGCGGCATCCTTCGCGTTTCCGCTTTCCAGTAGAAATGTGCCTTTTAGCTCATGAAACCAAGGGTTCTGGGGCTGTGCCGCGATAAGCTCGTTCAATGCCGGTGCCGCGGTTTGATAGCCCCCGGTATGGAACGCCACGATTGCCCTGGCGTAGCGCGAGGGCAGACTGTTGTCCGAATACTGCCGTAGAATCCGCTGCGGGTTGTTCTCATAGGTGTAGGCCATGATTTTGGCCCGCACCAGGTCGTGGCGCTGCTGAAGCGCCGCCGGGTCCTTTTCGTTGAAGTAAGGGCTCTTCTCCGCGATCTCCTGGAGCTGCGCGATGCGGTCCTGGGGTATCGGATGGGTCAGGACGTAAGGGTCCGGGCGGATCGAGCCGACGGTCTGGCTGGCGAAGAAACGGAAGACCTTGAGCATCCCGGCGGGGGATTGGTGGGAGGCATTTAGAAATTCGACGGCGGCACGGTCGGCGGCCAACTCTTGCTGGCGAACGTAGGAAAGGATGGAGCGCGAGAGAATTTGCTGACCGCCCATCATCATCGCGCCGCCGGCCTGCGCTGTGTCCGCGCTCCCGGAAACGGCTCCGCCCACCATGGCGCCGACGCTCAAGACCGAAAGCAGAAGCGCCGCGGTCTGATACTTGTCCATCAGCGCTCTCAGGCGCGCGTTGTGGCCGCCATGAATGTGCCCGGTCTCGTGGGCGATGACGCCAATCAACTGGTTAGGCGTCTCGGACTGGGTGATCGCGCCGGTATTGATGAACATGTGCTGTCCACTGATGACGAACGCGTTGAACGAATTGTCGTTAATCAGGTGAACCTTGATATTGTGGCTCGTTACGTTCGCCGCCTTGAAGATCGGGCCGGTGTATTCCGCGATGAGAGCCTCGGTTTCCGCATCGCGAATGAGGCTCTGGGCGCTCGCCTGCCCGGCCTGAATGGCGGCGAAAGCGAGCGCGGTGAACGCTGCGGCCGCCCTCGAAAACAGCTTGGGCCAGTGTCCCAGCCGGTCCCTGTGCGCCAATGGTAATCCTGCTTCTCTATCCGCGTTCGTCTTTGCGATGGCCATGCGATCGATTCCGGCTTTCCGAGCTTCCCTCTACGCACCTTCAAGGCTTACTAGCACCGCGTTTTGGCGATGTCTTTTGCGAAAAGTGCCCCCGTAAATCGGGCGTAAGGATGACGCGCCGCACCCGGCCCGGTCGCGCAGGCCCGCACCGCCGGCAGGCCCGCCAGCGCAAACGCTTATGAAAACGCCTCGCCGCCCCCGCCGTCAGCCGTGCAGGCCGGGCGCCTCATGGCCGGTGCGCGCGACATATTCGGTATAGCCGCCGCCATAGCTGTGCACCCCTTCGGGGGTCAGCTCCAACACGCGATTGGACAGCGCGCCAAGAAAATGCCGGTCGTGCGAGACGAAGAGCATCGTGCCCTCGTATTGCGCCAGCGCCTTGATGAGCATTTCCTTCGTGGCCATGTCGAGATGGTTGGTCGGCTCGTCGAGCACCAGGAAATTCGGCGGATCGAACAGCATGATGGCCATCGCCAGCCGCGCCTTCTCGCCGCCGGAGAGCACGCGGCATTTCTTTTCGACGTCGTCGCCGGAAAACCCGAAGCAGCCCGCGAGCGTGCGCAGCGTGCCCTGCCCCGCCTGCGGGAATGCGTCTTCGAGCGACTGGTAGATCGTGCGGGCGCCATCGAGTATTTCCATCGCGTGCTGGGCAAAATAGCCCATCTTGACGCTGCCGCCGATGGTCACGGTGCCCTGGTCGGGCTCGCTGGCGCCCGCCACCAGTTTCAGAAGCGTCGATTTGCCGGCGCCGTTGACGCCCATCACGCACCAGCGCTCCTTGCGCCGGATCGTGAAATCGAACCCCTCGTAGATCGCCTTGCTGCCATAGTGCTTGTGAACGTTTTTGAGCGCCACGACATCGTTGCCGGAGCGCGGCGCCGGCTTAAAATCGAATGCCACGGTCTGGCGGCGCCTGGGCGGCTCGACGCGGTCGATCTTATCGAGCTTCTTGACCCGGCTCTGCACCTGGGCGGCATGCGAGGCGCGCGCCTTGAACCGCTCGATGAACTTGATCTCCTTGGCCAGCATCGCCTGCTGGCGTTCGAATTGCGCCTGCTGCTGCTTCTCGTTCAGCTCGCGCTGCTGGGCGTAGAACTCGTAATCGCCGGAATAGGTGTTGAGCGAGCCGCCATCGATCTCGACGATCTTGTTGACGATGCGGTTCATGAACTCGCGGTCGTGGCTGGTCATCAACAGCGCGCCATCGTAGCTCTTGAGAAACTGTTCGAGCCAGATCAGGCTTTCGAGATCGAGATGGTTGCTTGGCTCGTCGAGCAGCATCGCATCGGGCCGCATCAGCAGAATTCGCGCCAGCGCAACACGCATTTTCCAGCCGCCCGAAAGCTTGCCAACATCGCCGTCCATCATCTCCTGGCTGAAGCTCAAGCCACCCAGCACCTCGCGCGCGCGGCCTTCGAGCGCGTAGCCGTCAAGCTCCTCGAAGCGGGCCTGGACCTCGCCGTAACGCTCGATGATGGCCTCCATCTCGTCCAGGCGCTCCGGGTCCGCCATGGCGGCCTCAAGCTCCTTCAGCTCGGCCCCAACGGCGCTCACCGGCCCGGCGCCGTTCATGACCTCGGTCACGGCGCTATGCCCCGACATTTCGCCAACGTCCTGGTTGAAATAGCCGATGGTGATGCCGCGATCCGCCGACACCTGGCCCTCGTCGGGCGCATCCTGGCCGGCGATCATACGGAACAGCGTCGTCTTGCCGGCTCCATTAGGTCCGACAAGGCCAATCCTCTCGCCTTTCAGGAGACAGGCCGAAGCCTCGATGAACAGGAGATGATTGCCGTGCTGCTTGCTGACGTTTTCGAGACGAACCATGACCACCGGAGCTTTGCGGGAATACCTTGGCAGCGCTATCGCGCTTCGCGCCCAATGAGCGCAAGCCGCCACCCTTAGCCCACGGGAGAGGTGCCGCGCCAGCGTGAAATGAGCCGCCGCCCGGCAATCGGCGCCAGGACCGGACGCGGCGAGCGCAAATCGGGGCTTTTGCAGCCCCTCGGCACCCTTGCGACGCGGATATCCGAGCCACGCCGCACGCTATCGAAGGTAACTTTTAGCGCGGCCCCGCTAAAAAACCCAAAAAGAGGGGGCGAACCCTCACCATTGCGCGGTGTTATCTTCTCAGCCTCCGGGGTGAGCCAAGTGAATGCGCCCCGGCTCATTCCGGCGGTGTTAGCGGACCGCTCCCGTCATTGCGAGGGGCGACGTCCCGAAGCAATCCAGGTGACGGAATTGCAACGCTAATTCTGGATCGCCACGGCGGGCCGGAAGCCGCCTCGCGATGATGGACAAGGCAGCGGGACGGTCAAAACCCATGGCCGTCGGTATTAGCGACCGAATTGCGCCGCCGGGACCTCGCAATCTGGCCGCCCGGCGGGGTGCGGGGCAACCACTCATCGCCCGGCCTGGAAAGGAGTAGCAATGACAAGAGATACAAAAATCCGCCTCGCGCTTGCTGTTTTGGTCTTTATGAACTTGCAGGCGGTCTTATTCGGCTTCGGCATGATGGCCGTGCTCTACTATCCGAACTACGCTGGAGATTCCGGATTTTTCTGGATACCGGTGGTGATCGTGACAAGCAGCATTATTTCCGCCGCTCTCTCCTGGTGGATCGCCCCGCATTTGCGCGCCCGCACCTGGCGGACAGAGGGCGAACACTCGTTCATTAAGTGGGCAGGCGAAGGTAAGGTAGGCAGCGATTGGGGGCATGAGCACAGCTTTCAGTAATTGGCATCGCTATTTACTTGAAAGCTGGCACGCACGGCGCTGTTAGCGGCGCGCGATCTCGTCGCTGCAAGCTGTCAAGCGGCTCAGACCCGGCCACCTGCATCAACCCTCCAAGTGCCGGCGGAACCACGCAACCAATTCCGCTTCGGACAACGCACCCCCGGCAGCCCCTTCCACAACCCGCACGGCATCCAGTCTGTCGAACCGAAGCCGGTAGCCGTTATCCGCAAGGAACAACCGGGCGGCAACCCAGGCGGTGCGCTTATTGCCATCGGCAAAACCGTGGTTTCTCAACAGCCCATATGCGTATGCCGCGGCCAGCGCGGCAGCATCGGGCTCGCCATATTCCGCGAGGTTCCTGGGCCGCGCCAGCGCGGACTCCACGCCACCACGGTCTCGAATGCCGTCAAGCCCCCCGTGCTCGGCCAACTGGCGGTCGTGGATCGCGTAGAGTAGAGAGGCGCCGATCCAGCGCCAGGCCGCTCGGCCATGCAAGTCACTTGGCCAACGCCCTGAGAACATCGCGGTCCTCGTGCATGATCTCTTCGGCCAAGGCCATCTGGCGCTCGAAATCGGGATCGTAGGGTGTGAGACGGTATCCACCGTCCGGCGCCTCGGTGAGGTAGACCGTGTCGCCCTTTTTGACCTTCAGCCGGGCCATCGCCTCTTTGGTCAGGATGAAACCGGCCGAGGCGCCAACGGTGGTGACTTTGAAGGTAAGCATGACGCGATCTCCATCTATATAATCTTCATTATATAGACGGGCGCGACCAGATTCAAGAGGGCCGCTCCCAACGAGGGCCGCTCCCAACGTTGCGCGCCATCTCGACAACGAGCTTTTTTACCCGGCCCTCTATTGAGTTAGCGTATCGCCGCCCCCGGCCCCGGCGGGTGAGGCGCTAGCAAGCTTTCCACGCATTCCCGAACGCCTGTTTGCCACGCGGGGAGCTTGACGCCAAACACCCGTTCCAGCTTCGAGCAATCGAGCCTGGAGTTCACCGGGCGCCCGGTGCGCGTTGCATATTCCGCCGACTGTATCGCCTCCAGGCCAGCGGAAAGCCCCGCCAGCCGTTCGAACGCGGAAAGCACTTCCTGGGCCACGCCGTACCAACTCGCCTCGCCCGTGCCCGCGGCGTGATAGATGCCCCAGGGTTTCTCTTCCTCAGGCCGCGCCGTCAATTGAAGCGCAACCGCAAGAATGGCATCGACGAGGTGCGGCGCATACGTCGGATTGCCGTATTGGTCGTTGACGACCTTCAGCGGCAGGCCCAACTGCACCCGCTGAAGAATGTTGCTGACGAAGCAGCGGCCGAAGGGGCTGAAGATCCAGCCGGTTCGCAGGATAACGTGCTTCGGATTGGCCGCCTGCACCGCGAGTTCCCCGGCGAGCCGCGATTTTCCGTAGGCGGTCGACGATTGCGTGGCATCGGCCTCGGCATAGGCGGACGCTTTGTGCCCATCGAATACGTAGCTCGTCGAGATGTGCAGGATGGGAACGTGTCTTCTGGCGGCAGCCTCGGCTAGGAGCCGCGCTCCAACGGAATTGAGAGCGAAGGCCAGCTCCGGTTCGCTTTCCGCCCCGTCGACATCCGTATAGCCCGCGAGGTTGATTAAGATATCGGGCTGAATATCGCCCAATGCCCGCTCGATGCTGCGGGGGTCGCAAATGTCGAGCCCAGGGCGTCCGATTGCGAAGGCGGAAATGTCGCTGCGCACCGGCGCCGTATGCATGAAGGCGCGTGCGATTTGTCCATGCCAGCCGGCGGCCAGTATGCGCATGATCGATTGCCCGGAAGCGGTTGCGGTTGCTCGTTCACCTGGTCGAGACGATAGGGCGTCTTTGTGCCCTAGTGAGGGCGCGATACGCGAAGGCCGGCGGGGCCGCAATCCGGACAGGCGCGGTGCCTCGCGGCCTCATCCGCCGCCTTTTCACGGCGCACGTCGATCCCGGAAAGTCCCGCAATGCGCACATGTAGTCTGCTGGCCCCTCGTAGCCGGACTCAGCCTCGAAAGTGAAAAAGATCGCCACGGTAGGATGGCCCAGTTGCTAGTAGGTGGCCGGGGAGAGGCGCCGGCCGAGCCCTACCCCTCAACCTGAACCGGCGTCCTCAGTGCCGTTTCGATCTTCGCCAGCGCCGGGTCGAGCACCACCGCAGCCGGGCGCATGCTGTTCCATGTCGCGGTCAGCGCCATTCTTTGGCCGTGCGCCGTGAACAGGCGGCACAGTGTGGTGGAGCCGGCAGCGTCGCGGATCACGATGGCCAACGCGCCGCCGCGGCGGGCGGCGGGAAGCCGTCAGGCAGTTCGGCGTTCACGGCCACACTCTCATTTTGCTGGCGCGGCGGCTGGCACCTTGTACAGCTGCGACATCAGGTCTACGCCGCATTCGAGGCTGGCGCACCAATCGATGAATTTCTTGACCATCGGTTTGCCGCGGAACAGCGCGCCGTGCTGCGGGGCGATGATTTCGATGTCCAGGTTGCGCACCATATCGGCCCAGAGGCTCATGGCGCGATTTCCGGTCATGTAGCGGCGGTGGAAACCTTCCATGTATTTCAGATGCGCGTCGAAGTCGGTGACTTCGGAGTATTCCATGCCGAGTGCTGCGCCGAGGTCGCCTGTGTACAAGATTTTGGCAATGGGGTCGTAAATATGGAAGTTGCCCACGCTGTGCAGGAAGTGCGCGGGCAGGGCGTACAGCGTTTCCCCGCCCATTTCGAATATCATGCCGCCGTCAGGGATGCCACGCAGCCTTTCCTCAAGCAAATGGTCGAGGCCGAAATGCGGCACAAAGCGCACCCATAGCGTGGAGATATAAGCTGTGGCGTCGGTGGTCATCAGCCAGCCATTGATGGCGGCGACGATGTCCGGGTCCTGGTGCGAGAGGAACAAGTACCGCAGCCTGCCGCGGCCGAGGGCCGAGAAGGTCTTCATCAGAACCTGGGAATAGACCTTGTGCCCGCCCGGATCGAGCAGCATGGCCTCGCCATTGTGCACGATGAGGTGTTGATTCGCTTGCACCGCCATGCCACCACTGCCGGAATCCTCAAGCAGAATATTACGGTGGGTGCCGTTGTCGAATAGGATTGTATCCGCCATGAGTAGCTCCTGACAGCGATGCGGTGAAGGGCGCGGGATTCGTCGATCTGATTAAAGGACTTTTTGCAGAGCCCGGATCGCTTCGCGCATGTCGAAGAAGATAAGGCCGAGCTTGCTGGCTTCGTTCGTAACGGCCAGCAGCAGCGTGCCGCGCCCGGCGCTGAGCACCACGGCGTAACCGTTTTCGCCGCGCACGATCACTTCCTGTACGGCGCCGCGGGACAGTTCCATAGCCGCCCTGGTGCCCAGGTTAAGAAGCGTGGCCGCCATGCCGGCGACGCGCGTCTCCTCCATGTTCATGTTCCCGTTCTCGGCGCGGGCGATCATCAGGCCGTCCTCGGAAATCAGCGCGCTTGTCTCGATCCCCGGGGAATCGATCTGCAGCTTGCGGAGGATCCTGTTTAGCTCATCGAGGCGGTTGCCGCTCCCCTGCCTGCCCTGTGGCGCAACCGGCATATCCAACAGCCTGGCCATGCTTTCACCCTTTATTAAAACACCTTGGTCATCTCTGACATTTTTCGTTTGTTAGCATAGTAGCCGGAAGAAGGCGAGAGCATAGACAACTGGCGGCGGCAGGCCGCTGAGAAATACAAACTTTTGCGTAACAACAAGAGCGGTGCTCCGAGTAATCATTTAAGTAAACGTCTTGATAGGCTGGTCTAACCCCGCCAACAGACTTCGCGGGCAATAACCCGATTGGGCCGCTTCCGGCCTCAAGCGCCACATGGGCTGTCATCCGTTGGCGAGCCTATGAAACTTTGCTTAAAAGAGGATTGATTTCGTGTAGGCGGCCATCATGCTTAATGCGGATAAGGTAAACGCGCGGCCCGGATGCGTTCCAGACGCACATTTTTGCGATTCTTTTCTTGTTTTGGGCCGATTTCTGCTTCTCAGAAATCCCGTTAAATATAATTCAATATTGGCGCTTACCAAGGTTCGCCCCCGGCCAGACGGCTCCTCTCGCGTCTTTCTCCCGCCGTATCAATGTTGTAGCGCACTTAACAAATACTTCAGGTTTTTCTGCTATATTACTTCAAAATCGAGACGCCTCCCTGGGGCCTCGAAAGTGGGACAAAATGAGCCATGGAAGCGTTAACGGAACGTTGCAGCCAAGCGCCCGTCCTGCCCGCCGGGGACTTTCGCATGAGAAAGCGCTTGCCCCGGAACCGTTTCCCGCGAACATTCCCGGGCAGCATGCAAGGAGCCGGTATGACAGAGCGCACCATGGATCGCGGGACCATCCCGCCGTCGCTGCGGAGCGGCATTAGCGCCTTCGTGGCCATGGACTTCATGAGGGACGCAAGCGCCCGCCAGGCCGCGGGCGAGGACATCGTCCATATGGAGGTCGGCCAGCCAGGTACGCCCGCGCCGCGCCTTGTACGCGAAGCCGCGATGCGGGAGATGGCGGGCGCCCCGCTTGGCTATACCGACGCGCTCGGGCACACCCCCTTGCGCGAGCGGATCGCCGGGCATTATCGCGACACCTACGGGATCGATATATCGCCGTCGCGGGTCGTGGTTACGACTGGCTCCTCGGCCGGCTTCATCCTCGCTTTCCTGGCGCTGCTAGACCCGGGCGAGGGGATCGCGCTGCCGGCGCCGGGCTATCCCTGCTACCGGCAAATCGCGCGGGTGCTGGGCCTGCAGCCGGTTTATCTGCCAGCGCGGGCGGAAAGCCGCTTCATGCCGCGCCCGGAGGATGTGCGCCAGGCTTTTGCCAGCGGCGCGGCGCGTGCCTTGCTGATGGCCAGCCCCGCCAATCCAACCGGCGCCATGCTTTCACGGGCTGAGCTTGAAGCCCTCGTAAAGGCGGCGGAGGACGCGCAGTGCTGGTTCGTCTCGGATGAAATCTACCACGGCCTGACCTATGCAGGCCCGGCCGCCACCGCGCTTTCCTTTTGGGAGGATGCCATCGTCATCAACAGCTTCTCGAAATATTTTTCGATGACCGGCTGGCGCGTAGGCTGGATGGTTGTGCCGGAGCGGCTGGTTCGCGTGTTCGAACGTCTCGCCCAGAACCTATACATCGCGCCGCCGACTATCTCCCAACTCGGCGCTCTCGCCGCTTTCGACGCCAAGGACGAGCTGGAGGCTTACAGGGCCGCCTATGCCCGGAACAGGGAAATACTGCTCAACGAGCTTCCGGAAGCCGGCTTCGGCAAGCTGGCGCCCGCGGACGGCGCATTCTACCTGTACGCCGATATCGCGCACTTGACGGATGACAGCGAAGGTTTCGTGCGCCGGATGCTGAGTGAGATTGGGGTCGCGGCCACGCCGGGGATCGACTTCGACGAGGCCGACGGGCGGCATTTCGTTCGCTTCAGCTATGCCGGGAGCTTCGACAACATGCGCGAGGCGGCACGCAGGCTCAAGGGATGGGCGCGGCGGGGACCATAGGATGCCAAGCCTTCCCCTAGCGGGCCTCGGCCTTCAACCGGAGCAGCAGATCCTTCACGGGATGATGCGCCCAGGCCCGCGTCACAAAGTCCCGGTGCTCGGTTTCGGGCGCGGTCGAGATGAAGCTAACCGTCCCCCTGAGCTGTCCCTTCAGGCTCGTATTAAAGGAAACGTCGCGGCCTTTTAGGATTTCCTGAAGCTCTGAATTGTGGCCACGCGTCGAATTGGCGAAGGCGCTCAGGAAGAAGGCCTTTTGCCGCGACGAAATCCAGCTCGCGAAGGTATCGACGTCTCCATAGAGGGCATCGAGCAGCACCACGCCGCGCACGCGCTCCCCTGCCCCGCCATGCCGGATGCAGGAGGCTGCGGTCATGTAGCCCCCGCTATAGGCGACGATCACGATTGGCATCGTATCGAACGCCTGCTTGGATCGCGGATCGCCATGCAGTTTAACCAGCTCGTCGCTGGCCTCCTGCAGGTAGCGCCGGAAACCGCCATGCTCCCACAATTTGCCGGCACTCGAGTTTGCCGCGTCGGAAGCAAGCTGGGGCGCCACCAGAACCGCGTTCACGCCCGATTCGGAGACCTGCTCGGGCACGCGCTGGCGCTCGATGACATCGCGCTGAAGGGTCGCCCCATGGCCGTGAAGGAAGACAACCATCAGAGCCGGACGCCGCACGTCGAAGCCACGCGGCACATGCAGGAGCGTCCGCCGGTCGCTATAGGTCTTGTCCTCCCAATAGACATTGCCATTGAAGGTGCGGTGCCCGCGCCTGCCATCCTCGTTTACGTCGAGAAACGGCCGCTCGGTGCTGGGAACAACGCCATGATAGGGAAACGGCCCGTTCTCGAACTCGACCATCTTGGTTTTCGTATGCCGCACCGGAGCGAGAGGCGACTCTGCCTTGCCCTTCTTGACCAATTTAATCGGTACGAGCCCAGCTTCCACCGCTTCAGGGGCGGGGCGGGGCTTCTGGAGACCCTGTTTTGCCATTCTGTTGAGCCGGTCCGAAGCCGGACTGTCTTCTTCGCCAGCACTCACGCGAGGCTGCGCGCTCGCCTGGATGAATTCCAAGCTGCTAGCGTCATTCTTGCACGCGCATGCCAAAACGCTAAGCGCTACGATGGCCGGAAAGCGTAATAGAAGTAACTTTTTGCGAATCATTCGCCAGCAATCCGCCGCTGCTTGTATCAATTCATTCACGCAAGCCAGCCCACCCCATCATCGGATACGACCCCACCCATTATAGCGGAATCGTGTCCACATCATGGGCGCCGGGCGTTGGACGCTCTTCGCGAAGGGCTTTTTAAAGGGAGTTCGCATTAACCTTACATCCAAGCACTCGCCGGATCTAAGTTGCCATTGAGCAACTACCGGAACATTAAGACCGGCTGTAATTGTTGAAAACGCGATAGCTTGGTAAGACCTCCGCATGAGCGATGCATCTGCCGTAATTCAGGAACCGGCTCCGGATAGCGCAAACGCTACCAGAGCACGGTTATTCGACATTCCAAAGGTCTCCGCGGTCACTGCGCTGGCACTGGCTGTGGCCGACATGATCGGGACCGGCGTGTTCACCAGCCTTGGCTTCCAGGTCCGGGACATCCCCTCAGGGTTTTCCCTGTTGATGCTGTGGGTCGTGGGAGGGGTGGTCGCGCTGTGCGGCGCGCTCTCCTATTCCGAGCTAGCGGCGGCTTTCCCCCGTTCGGGCGGCGAATACAACTTTCTCTCCCGCACGTTTCACCCAGCCATCGGCTTCCTTGCCGGCTGGATTTCGGCCACGGTCGGCTTTGCAGCACCGGTCGCGCTCGCGGCCATGGCTTTCGGCCAGTATTTGACTGGCATCCTTCCAGGTACTCCTGCCCCAGTTCTGGCGCCACTTCTGGGTCTTGGGGTAACAATCCTCGTCACCTTGGTGCACCTCTCAGGCAATCAGCGCGGCGCCGTGCTTCAGAACATATCGACGTTCATGAAGCTCGGGCTCATCACAGTTTTGATCGTTGCCGGTTTCGCCTGGGGGCAGCCGCAGAACATTTCCTTCCTGCCGTCGGCGGCGGACGCTGGATACATCACGGGCACGCCATTCGCCATCGGTCTCGTGTTCGTGCTCTACGCCTACTCGGGATGGAACGCCGCGACCTACATCGCCGGCGAAATCGATGAGCCCCATCGTAACCTGCCGCGCTCAATAATCGCGGCCCTGGTGATTGTAACCATCCTTTATATGCTATTGAATGCCGTGTTTCTGTACACCACGCCAATCGAGGAACTGAAGGGGCAACTCGATGTTGGGCTCATTGCCGGGCGGCATATTTTTGGCGATACCGGCGGCCGTTTGGTTGCCGCGCTTATCTGCGTGGGCCTCGTGTCGTCCATAAGTGCCATGATGTGGATTGGGCCGCGCGTTACCATGGTGATGGGCGAAGACATACCTCTGCTTGAAGTTTTCTCCAGGAAAACCAAGAACGGCGTTCCGGCCGCAGCCCTCTTATTTCAGCTAGCCGCTGTTGCCGCTCTCATGCTGACCCAGAGCTTTGAGGCTGTGCTCGACTTCATTCAGTTCGCGCTCACGTTCAGCTCGTTCCTTACCGTTCTTGGCGTAATCGTGCTAAGGTATCGCCAGCCGGAGCTGCCAAGGCCCTACAAGGCCTGGGGCTACCCAGTAACGCCGTTCGTCTTTTTGGCAGTGACGCTTTTTGTGCTTGCTCATCTCGCAACCGTGCGCCCGCTGCAATCATTCGCGAGCCTCTGCACCATGCTTGCGGGATTTCTTATTTACGCAATCTCGGTAAGACACAGGCGGCGCACAGCGCCATAGGAGACTTCCTGGCCAATGACCCTAGTGAATTCACTCGCGAAATACCTCGCGCTTGCGTTTGCGATCCTATCGATTGCCGCAAATGGCGCACTTGCGGCCGATGGCAAAGCTGCGGATGACATCGCACACTTCATAGCGGGAATACGTCCCTCTGCCGATTTGCCGCTCGCCGGACTAACCGAAGACGCCGAATGGAAGAGGCACGCGGCCTTCTTCAACACGAGCTGGAAAGAGTTCGAGGATAAAAACCTTTCCAAGGTAAGGTCTTGGTCCACCGAGAACGTCAAGCAATCGCAGGCCGTCCTCTACTACATGTTTAGCGGCCCCGACATTTTATACGCGGACGCTTTCTTCCCGAATGCGAAGACGATCATCATGAGCGGGCTTGAGCCGTCCGGGCCAATACCGCAGCTTGGCGACATCTCTGCCCGCGCCCTGAGCGGCGAACTTGGCGGCATCCGCTCCGCGCTCGGCAACCTCCTGAAGCACGGCTATTTCATCACCAGCGAAATGGGCTCCCAACTTTCGCGTAGCCGGCTCTACGGGACGATGCCGGTCATCTACCTGTTTCTGGCGCGGTCCGGTAAGACGATTCACGACGTAAGCTTGGTGGCGCTGGACAAAGAGGGCAAGGTCCACTCTCAGGATGAGACCGGCGTGGAGAGCGGCGCAAAAGGCGTGAAAATCCTCTACGCAGGAAGCGACGGCCAAGAGCGTACTCTCTATTATTTCAGGACCGATCTTTCGAACAAAGGTGTCGCGGCAAGCGGCTACCTGAAATTCTGCCAGGAGTTTGGCACGGGCGACAGCCTCGTGAAGAGCGCCTCCTATCTCCTGCATAACCCAGGCTTTTCTGATGTAAGGGATTTCCTGCTGAAGAATAGCGCCACGATTTTGGAGGACGACACCGGCATCCCGGTTAAGTTTCTAAGCGATGCGGCCTGGCAGCTCCGGCCCTACGGAACCTACTTGCACCCGATCCGCCAGTTCTGGCACGCGGATCAGCCCAAGCTCTGGGACCTTTACCGGAAAGAGCACCCGGCACCGCTCGACTTCTCCGTCGGCTACCACTGGGGCAAGCCGTCGAACCTGTTGATTGCCCTAAAGACTGCCGCGCCTGCCAGCGAGGTCAAATAGCAACCCGCGGACGAAGGGGTCCCCATGCCGGCCAGGCATGTCCGGGACCCCATCGGCATATAAAGCACGAATGGCGCCGGTTGCGCGCGATGCGAGCCTGCTCCGCCAAAGTAGCTTCGTTGCGTAGGCGGAAATAATCTGGTGGCAAAAGCTGTGGGTGGGACGCTGGCTGCCTAATACCAACGGGCATAGGTCTTGACGGTTCTGGTGCGACGTCCATCATCGCGAAGTGGCAAAGCCGCCGTGGCGATCCGTAGCAATACCCGAAGCTTAATCTGGATTGCTTCGCTTCGCTCGCAATGACGGCAGCGGTCAAAACTTTCGGGTATAAATCGCCAGTATCGCGGTGATGCTCCGGAACCATTTCACCGGGATTCGTATCAGCCGCTCAATTCAGCTTCGGGGGCATTGCTGTCTAGGGAGGGATAGGCATCGCGGACGCGAGCCGCAAGCTCGGCGAACGTGCCTTCGGCGATCGATTGGCGGATCGCTGCCATCAATTCTTGATAAAAATTGGTGTTGGCCCAGCTCAGGATCATGGGCGCAAGATATTCACCCGCACGCAGGAGGTGATGAATATAAGCTCTTGAGTAATCGCGCGCGGCGGGGCACTCGCTCGTTTCATCAATCGGCCGCGTATCTTCCATATGAGCGGCGTTGCGCATATTGAGTTTTCCGCTCCAGGTGAAGGCTTGGCCGTGCCGGCCTGAGCGGGTGGGCATCACGCAATCGAACATGTCGATACCGCGCTCGACAGCCCCAACGATGTCCGCGGGCGTTCCCACTCCCATGAGATAACGGGGCTTTCCAGCGGGCAGCAGCGGGGTGGTATGAGCTAGCACCTCGAACATTGCCCTTTGGCCTTCGCCAACAGCAAGCCCGCCAACCGAGTAGCCATCGAACTCCATGGATGTGAGGGCCTTGGCAGATTGCGTCCGAAGCTCTGGATAGGTGCTGCCTTGCACAATGCCGAACAAAGCACGTCCAGACGGTGCGTGTTCGCGGAACCAAGCCAGCGAGCGCTCGCCCCAACGCAAGGAAAGCTCCATTGACCGGACCGCTTCGTCGAAAGTCGCCGGGAACGGCGTGCATTCATCGAACTGCATCTGAATGTCGGCGCCGAGCAGGTTCTGCACCTCGATTGACCGTTCCGGGCTCAGATCGTAGAGCGCGCCGTCGACGTGGGAACGGAACCTCACACCTTGCTCCGTTACGGTGCGGAGCTTGCTGAGCGACATGACCTGGAAGCCGCCCGAATCAGTCAGGATAGGCCCATCCCACCGCATAAAGCGATGTAGGCCGCCAAGCCGGGCGATACGCTCCGCCCCAGGCCGCAACATCAAATGATAGGTGTTACCAAGGATTACATCGGCACCTGCCCTTTTCACGTCGTCGAGAAAAACGGCCTTCACGGTTGCTGCCGTGCCAACTGGCATAAAGGCTGGCGTGCGTATTGCCCCGCGCGGCGTGGCAATCTCCCCAAGCCGTGCGCCACCGTCAGCAGCCAATAACCTAAAAGAAAAAGGGGAGGTCACGCCGTTTCACCTTCTGCGCGCTGAAGCAGACAAGCGTCGCCATATGAATAAAACCGGAATCCCGCAACCACGGCGTGAGCATATGCTCTTTTCATAACCGCAGTCCCGGCGAAAGCGCAGACAAGCATAAAGAGGGTGGACTTTGGCAGGTGGAAGTTGGTCAGGAGGAAGTCCGTTGCCCGGAAGCGGTAACCGGGCTTTATGAAAAGGCTGGTGTCCCCGCGATACGGAGCGATGGACCCATCATCTTGCGCCGCTGTTTCCAGCAGCCTTAACGAGGTAGTCCCCACCGCTACGACGCGGCCGCCATTTTTGCGGCATTCGTTGATTATGCCCGCGGCCTCAGCCGAAACCTCACACCGTTCCGCATGCATTCGATGATCGTCAACCTTCTCAGTCTTCACCGGAAGGAACGTTCCCGCCCCCACATGCAGGGTCACGAAAGCCGCACGCACGCCCTTCGCCGATAGCCGCTCAAGCAGCTCTGGCGTGAAATGAAGTCCCGCGGTGGGCGCGGCAACGGCGCCTTCCATGCTCGCGTATACGGTCTGATAATCTCCAAAGTCACGATCGTCGGCCTCACGGGCGATATAGGGCGGAAGTGGCATCGAGCCGTACTTCTCCATAAGGGCTTCGACGCTCTGCCCCGCAGCGGCTGCTGCCACTCTTACGACCCCGTCCGCTTCCTTGCCTGTCACCCTGAGTGACGGCTGTTCCTCATCATCTCCCAAGACTATGAGGTCTCCGGCGCGCAATCGCCGCGCGGGGCGTGCTAACGCATTCCACGCACCGTCCTGCAGCCTCTCGATAAGCGTGAGGGAGACTTCAACGGCAGGCGATTCATCGCTCCTAGATGGCCGTCGTCCGGCAAGCACGGCTGGGAGCACCTTGGTGTTATTGAACACCATGACATCTCCGGGCTTTAGGTGCACGGGCAGATCCCGCACCTGTGCTTCCGAGAGGGAATTTACCTCGCCCGGCTTCACCGCCAGCAGCCTCGCCGCATCCCTGGGCGTGGCTGGCCTTAGCGCGATTGCCGTCTTGGGCAACTCGAAATCGAAGTCCTTGAGGAGCACTGCTAATTCCGGCGCCGAGTTACAACCGCGCTACTTATGCCTGTGTTTTTGCTAGCTAACTGTCCCAGCCCGCACGGAAATAATTTTGTCCGGATCCTTTACCGGCTCACCGCGCTTGATCTTGTCGACGTTCTCCATCCCTTCGATAACACGGCCCCAAACGGTGTATTTTCCGTCCAAGAACCCGGCATCGTCGAAGCAAATGAAGAATTGGCTATCGGCACTGTCCGGATGGTTTGCGCGAGCCATCGAAACGGTTCCGCGCTCATGCGGCGCTTTACTGAATTCCGCCTTCAAGTTCTTACCCGACCCCCCGCGCCCCGTCCCTGTCGGGTCTCCGGTTTGCGCCATGAAGCCTTCGATAACGCGATGAAATACCACGCCGTCGTAAAAGCCCTGCTGAGCCAGTTCCTTGATCCGCGCTACGTGGTTCGGCGCAAGATCCGGCCGCAACTCAATCACAACGCGGCCTTGGGTTGTTTCCAGGACCAATGTATTTTCGCTATTCTCAGATGCCATGTTATGCTCTTTCCTTGCTCCGCCAGACGGGGAAACCCAAGACTATGCGGTGCCTGACGTTTCAATTCTGATTATGAATGTGGTGATTAACGGGCGTCCGCTGCAAGTTGCATTTTGATTATCTTGTCCGGATTAACCACCTGTCCATTCGCCCCCTGCCCCTTCTTGATGCCGTCAACGAATTGCATGCCTTCGATGACTTGTCCCCAAACTGTGTATTTGCCATCCAAGTGAGAAGCAGCCTCAAAGCATATAAAAAACTGGCTGTTGGCCGAATTAGGGTCGCTGCTGCGGGCCGCGGCTACGGTTCCCCGTCCAAACGGGGTTTGAGAGAATTCGGCAGGCAAATTTGGATATTTTGAACCTCCCGTCCCATCCCCTTTGGGATCGCCGGCCTGTGCCATGAACCCGTTGATGACGCGATGAAACGTCAAACCGTCGTAGAAGCCTTCTTTGACCAATTGCTTAACTCGCCGCACATGTTCCGGCGCGAGGTCAGGCCGTAGTTCAATGACAACGCGGCCGTCCTTCAGATCGAGATAGAGGGTATTTTCGGGGCTAGCAGCGCGCGCGCCAGAACTTGCCAGGGCAAGTAGGGACGCCAGCACTGCCGCCAAAAAGCGGAAACGCAACATTGCAGGCCTTTGCACAGGTTGATTACACACTTTTAGCGCGTAATGCCCTATCGAGGCGGGAATGCGGCCACCGCTAAGAAACCTGGAATTTCTGCCTAATACGGTAAAAGACCGCCGGGGAAACAAAGGACGATACATCGCCTCCAAGGCTCGCAATCTGCCGGACGAGCGTTCCGGTGATATGCGCGGTTCCGGGTGACGCGGCAACGAAGACCGTTTCGATATCGGGCGCCATCTGAGCATTCATCCCCGACATCTGCATCTCGTAATTGAAATCGCCTCCATCGCGCAGCCCACGTATAATGCACTGCGCCCCGATTTCCCGTGCGGCATCCACAGTCAACCCCTGGAACAGCAATACCTCGGCGCGATCCCCCGCCCCAATGCTGTCCAGCTCTTCTCTCAACATCGCAACACGTTCGCTGTCTGCGAACATAGGGGCCTTCGTCGGGTGGACACCGACCCCCGCGACCAGCCGATCGACTATCTTGAGCGCCCGGCGCAGAATATCCCGATGCCCCAAGGTCGGAGGATCGAAGCTTCCCGGATAAAATCCGCAGCGCATGAAACCCTCTATGCCTTCTCACCAGTTGCAAACTTACTCGACCGGATCATCGGCGCCTTCTATCCCATTCGCGCCATTTGCGCTGCCGCTTCCATCGTCGTTTACGGGCTCCGCGGAAACGACGCGCTCATCTGGTTCGGTCCTAAAAATGGTCACGCCCTGTGCAGAGCGCCCAATGACAGAAATGCCTTCTATCGGGCAGCGAATGAGCTTGCCGCCGTTGGTAACGAGCATGATCTGATCGGTATCCTCCACCGGGAAAGACGCGATCAGACGGCCATTTCGCTCATTCACCGCCATGGCAATGATGCCCTTTCCGCCCCGTCCGGACGTGCGGTACTCATAGGATGAGGTGCGCTTGCCGAACCCCCGTTCGGAGACCGTCAGCACGTACTGCTCCGCCCCGCCCATCTCCGCATAACGCGATGGCGTCAAATCGGCAATATCCGCACCCTCGATTGTTTCCCCGTCGTCGATGACACCGTTTTCGGTATCGGCAATCGCTCCAACGCCATCGCTACTTTCAGCTCCCACACGCTCACCTGCCGCGGCGCGGCGCATGGCATTCGCCTGTTTCAAATAGGCCGCCCGCTCAGACGGTGTCGCGTCCATGTGCCGGAGGATTGCCAGCGAAATAACCTGGTCATCGCCATCAAGCCTTATACCGCGGACACCCGTCGATTCGCGCCCTTTGAAGATGCGAACCTCGGTTACGGGAAACCGGATTGCTTGCCCTTCGCCGGTCGTTAGCAAAATGTCGTCTGTGTCGCGGCAAAGCTGAGCCCCAGCGATCGCATCGCCCTCATCGAGTTTCATCGCGATCTTTCCGTTTTGCCGAACCTCGGCGAAGTCAGCCAACTCGTTCCGCCGGACATTTCCAGAGCGCGTCGCAAACAGGATAAAGATGCCAGTCTCGCCCCGCTCCTCCTCAGGTAGCGGCAGTATCGAGGTGATTGTCTCGTCCTGCTGCAAAGGCAGAAGGTTTATAAGCGCCTTGCCTCGCGCTTGCGGCGCGGACAGCGGAAGACGCCAAACCTTCATCTTGTAGGCCATGCCTCGCGAGGAAAGAAACAGCACCGGCACATGTGTATTGGCAACAAACAGCCTCGTTACGAAATCTTCGTCGCGCGTTGTCATGCCGGAGCGGCCTTTCCCACCGCGCCGTTGCGCACGGTAGGTTGAGAGAGGCACGCGCTTAATGTAGCCGCGATGACTAACCGTGACGACCATATCCTCCTTTTGGATCAGGTCCTCGTCCTCGACCTCGCCCTCGATGTCCAGGATTTCGGTGCGGCGCGGCGTGGCGAACTCTTCCTTGATAGCGACGAGTTCATCGCGAACGATCTCAACAACCCGTATCCGTGAGCTAAGAATTTCAAGATAATCGCGAATCTTGTCGGCCAAGCCCTTAAGCTCGTCGCCAATCTCATCCCTGCCAAGCGCAGTCAGCCGCTGCAAACGCAGGTCGAGAATGGCTTTGGCTTGATCGCTGGATAGCCGGTACACATTCCCTTCGAGAATTGTGGAGCGAGGATCGCTGATAAGCGCGAGAAGCGGCGCAACGTCCTCCGCAGGCCAGTTCCGGGTCATTAACTGATCCCGCGCGGTGGACGGGTCTGGCGCGGTGCGGATGAGCTTGATGATCTCGTCGATATTGGCGACGGCAGTTGCCAAGCCCACGAGCACATGTGCCCTATCGCGCGCCTTCGCGAGCAGGAACTTCGTCCTGCGCGTCACCACCGTCTCGCGAAATTGCGTAAAAGCCTGGATAAAATCGCGCAGGTTGTGCTGCTCGGGCCTGCCACCGTTCAAAGCGACCATGTTCGCAGCGAACATCGACTGCAGCGAGGTGAACCGGTAAAGCTGGTTCAGAACGACGTCCGGCATGGCGTCGCGCTTAAGCTCAATCACGACGCGATAGCCATCGCGGTCGGATTCGTCGCGCACCTCGGCAATGCCTTCAACTCGCTTTTCGCGCACAAGTTCAGCGATGCGCTCTTGCAGCACCGCCTTATTAACCTGATAGGGGATTTCGGTGACGATCAGCGCGTCGCGGTCCTTGCGGATGGTCTCCACATGGATCTTGGCCCTAACCGCGATGGAGCCACGGCCCTTGAGATAAGCACCGCGGATTCCCACCCGGCCCATGATGATGCCGCCAGTTGGAAAATCCGGGCCAGGCACGTGCTCCATGAGTTGCTCGGCACTCATGCCTGGGTTCTCCAGGTATGACAGACAAGCGTTGATGACTTCACCGAGATTATGAGGGGGAATGTTCGTCGCCATGCCGACGGCAATGCCGCCCGCGCCATTGACGAGCAAATTGGGAAAACGAGCCGGAAGAACCGTAGGTTCGCGCTCGGAGTTATCGTAGTTGTCCTGAAAATCGACCGTATCGTTTTCCAGGTCCTGCAGAAGCGCATCGGTGATTTTCTGGAGCCGGACCTCCGTGTATCGCATCGCTGCGGGCGGATCGCCGTCTACAGAGCCAAAATTCCCCTGGCCATCGATTAGCGGTTCTCGCATGGAAAACGTCTGCACCATGCGGACGAGGGCATCGTAGACGGATTGGTCGCCGTGAGGATGGTATTTACCGATGACGTCGCCGACAACGCGCGCGGACTTCCGGTAGGGCTTATTCCAGTAGTAGCCCGTCTCATTCATCGAGTACAGGATGCGCCGGTGCACAGGCTTCAGTCCATCCCGGACATCTGGAAGCGCGCGCGAAACGATCACGCTCATCGCGTAAGCGAGATACGACTGCTTCATTTCGTCGGTAATCAGAACGGGGCGAATATCGCCCGCGCCCCGATCACCTTGATTGCTATCGGAAGTCCCTGCCAAAATCTGGTCCTTGGCTTCTATAATGCGACTTCAGCACCTTAGCCGGTGCTGAGTGCCCCTACACCAAATATATAGGAAAGCTATCGAGGAATTGGAGCCCCTGCATCCAGGGGATGCCATAAATCAGAAAGGTATCTCATCGTCGAGATCCGTTTTCGAAGGACTTAGGCGCCTCACTAACCCGGGGTTTCGCGGTCCGGAAACCGCCACTCTCCCGGCCCGGGCCTCCGGAGCCGGAATCGAAGTCGCTGTTTCCACCGTCCTGGAACCCTGAACCACCACCGTTCCGCCCATCGAGCATGGTCAGCTGGCCGGCATAGTTCTGCAGCACAACCTCAGTTGTATACCGGTCATTACCGGAGCTGTCCTGCCATTTGCGGGTCTGCAACTGCCCCTCGATATATACCTTCGAGCCCTTTTTTAGATATTGCTGAGCGACCTTGCTAAGCTGCTCGTTGAATATCACAACGCTGTGCCACTCGGTTCTCTCGCGCTTCTCCCCCGACTGCTTGTCGCGCCAGCTATCGGTTGTCGCCAACCTCATATTGCAGATCGCGCGGCCATCTTGCGTGTGACGGACCTCCGGATCGGCTCCAAGATTACCGATTAGAATTACTTTATTGACTGAGCCCGCCATGAGAGCCCCTTTCATAGGATGGTGATTTGCCGCCTTAGCTTACACCACCTCACGCCTTCGACGATCAGACCCGCGGTTTTTTCCACACACGTCTAGCGTCGCATGTTCACCAAACGTTCTATGAGCAACGCCAGCACTTGTCAACCCCTATTGGAATTATGCTTGCTGGCCAGAGGCCGTATGCACCCGTGCGGGGCCAGCGGGACGGCATCTCCTGGGCTCAACAGCCACACTAAGCCGCCAAGTTCAGTCCAACACATGCGTTTCCCGCTGGCCATTGAACAACTCGCCTCGCAATGAGCCGGGGGGCGCAGCCCTTCTCGCAAAGGACATGTAGTCAATTTCTCCACGGCAGGCCCCCCGCTCCCAAGCGAGAAATGTGTCTTGTGCCCGCTACGGCAGTTCAGGCCTCCCGGCCCATGAACTCCGGAAGAAAACCGGCCGATGAGCAAGCTCCAAGTCACTTTCTTCTCGATTTTATTCACTTCCTAGCGCTACTGCGGACTTGACCAGCCATAATGTTGTCGAGCTTAGCCTCGATTTTGTCGAGACGGGCCAACACCGCGGATCGTTCCTGCTTAAATGTTTCGAGCCACCCGCCTGCGCTGAAAGCAACGCCAAATCCCCCCGCAAACAATGCTGCCGCAACCAGCACTGGAATATATCCACGCGAAAGGTCTAAGCGCGACCGATCCACGCCTAATTTATCGGCTAGGCAGAGGGAAACATCGCTACCATCCGGCATTATCCCCACGCTACTTCCTCCTTGCGCATGGCGTATGCACGATCTTCTCGATCGTGCGAGGATGTACCATGGCCTTCCCCTCCTCGATGTAATGGAACCGCAAATAGAGGAATCCCAAACCAAGGGCCACCAGCGCAAGGACCAAGCGGCCTTCGGGACTCTTGGACAGAGAGACTACGATCTCGAATATAGCGGTGATCGTTGCCCCGATCGCATTCGCGATGCCAGTCAATATTGGGCCAGCCGGACCTAGAAATGCAAGAGAAGCGACGGTACCTAGACCAACCGCCCCAATGCGGCGCGAGAACCACGCAGCGATAGCCGTGAATACAGCGATCATTGTGCTTCCTCCTGTGCCTGTGCTGGCCCCTGATAGTCAAAATTCCGGTATGCCGCGAGGTGCTCATTGCGCATGAGCCGCACCAAGGCTATGAGGCCAACGCAAATGGCTGCAAGAATGAGCCATTGATTACCCGCTAGCCAGTCCGCAAGCCCCTGCACCGGTTCCACGATCATGCGCATCCCGCTGACGCTATCCATGAGGCTTTCGCCCTGGAACGCTTGCGCAACCGCGCTCGCGCCGAAAAGCCACGCCAATATGCGCTGAAGCAGGTTCATGCGCTTTGCCGGCCGATCGCCCGCCAGCTCCAGGTCCCTTGCGGTTGCCGACACTCTTTTGGGCAGCATTGGCTTCGCTGCAGCCAGCGTTTCATTATAGGCAGGAAGCCAGACGCCCGGATCGCCGGCCAAATCGTTGTCATGCTGAAACAGGACAATAGCCCGGAAAAGCTGTTCGCCGAAAATTCCGTCGACCGTCCCGCATGGATAGCCAAGGGCGCGCAGCCTTTCCTGTAAATTTGTGACGGCGCCGCCTTTCATGCCCGCGTGCAACGAACTATCGTTGGGCACAACGGTGATACTCGAGCCAGCCATGAGATGCGCCTGGTTGCGGATTCCAGCAACCCGGCGGCTCCAGCCGGCTCCAAAGACGCGCCAAAGCGGCCAAGTCCCCGCAGAAAGGCAAGCCTAAGATCGCAGAAAGCGTCGATTTCTTTGGCTTGCATCTGCCAGGATCTGGCCCGTTGCACACCAGAATTAACAGCGGCATCGAAGACGCACAAATCCAGTCCAGGGCTTAAGTTGCCACAATTCATCGCATCCCAGTATTCGCTGCGATAAATAGCACGGAGTTCGTCCTCTTCTATTTGACGCACCGGACGTGTCCGCAGTCCTTGCCTTTTGCGCCAACAGTCGTATTCGCGCTGGATGATTTCGTGCATGGTTGGACCACCCGGATCGTCGGGGTGGTTGGAGTAGCCGCCTTCCCACTTCAGGGTGACTGCTAGGCAGCGCTCGAAATTGCCGGATGCCATTAGGGATCCTCCAAATTTTGAAGAGAGCCGGCGGAACCAGCTTCTGCTGTCTGGCGGCTACCGGACAGCAGCTGGCCGCTCGCGGCCGCACGTTGAGTTGCTTGCCGTGACACTTCGCGCCCGGCAGCCGGAAGACGGCGGGGCGCCAACGGGGTCCCGCCTAAGACGTTTTGAAAGTGTTTTTGCGCCCGCGACGCAAATGCGCTCGCCGATTGCTGCCGCGAGCTATCTAATGCCGCTTACGACGGCCGGCTTTGTCATGACACCCCAGTCGACGCCGCATTAGCTCCACAGGAGTAAAGCTCAAAACAGGAGCCTTGCATGGCGGTGTTCGTACCGCCCGGTGCGGCGGTAAACTGAATTTGCGGCTGGATGGTGCCACCCGCAGACATGACGAACTCTCCTTCTACTTCAGCAAATAAAAATTGGGAGGTATTATTTCCACCCATTTGAATACCAGAGGCCGACGTTGAATAATTACGGGTCACCGATCCACTTGCCATGATGCTCGCCGCCTCATTGCCAGTGAAGTTATACGCGAGCCACGAGAAAGCCGCACCACTTCCAGTACCGAACTGGAAATATTTGCCGCGCGAATTCGTGTTACCCATGCTTAGCAGTATCTTGGCCCGGAACCGATAAATCATATTCGCTTGTATCGGGAAGTTTTGCGCCCCCACCGGCAGGAAACTTTGCGGTACATTGTCGTTGTTAAGTGCCTTGCCTATACTTGCCGTTACTTTGCTATACTGCTGGGCCGGAATAACTGCCCGAACTCCTTCTGTAGGTGAGAAGTACAAGCCGGAATTGTCGTATTCGAGGTATCCGCCAACGGGCGTTGCGAGGAGGGCCGAGCTGTAATTGACCGGCAGCGGGCAGGCGCGTCCGCCCAGGGCGTTGGTGTTGTCTGTCCCGTTGTGACGCGTGATCCGTCCGCCGAGGTCGGCGTGCCAGCCGTAGCCGCCGTTTCCCGATGCCGTTCCCTGAATGTAGGGATCGATCACGGCGCCGTTTATGGCATAGCCGCCATCGCCCGCGTTACCGGAAACCACAGTGCCGATTGGGTTCGCCTGGGCGCGTACACAGGCGCCCCCATCCGCCCAGATACCCGCGCCGCCATTGCCGCTGGAAACAAGCTCGCCAGTCAGATCGATAACGGAACCGCTATCGATGTTGAAACCGTTGCCGCCATTTCCCGAGGAAAACAGGCAGGGGCCATTCAGCTCCGAGTTCAGGCAAGCATAAATGCCGTGACCGCCAAACCCCGTGACGGCGACGATCCCGCTTGCGTTGATCCGGCCCAGGTCTTGGAGTGAAATACCGTTGTGCGCGGAACCGTCGCCCACGAACACGACGTTGCCAACATTGATGGCGCTGGCGCCGTCCCAAACCTGCAGGCCATCGCAGCCGGTGAACTTGAGGATCGTGCTCAGCACCCCTACCGAAGCTACGACAGCCCCCGATGGAGCCGCGGCGGCGCTGTGCGTGCTGGCGATCGTGATCGTGCCGGTGCCGGCATTCGTGATAAGCCAGACGCCCTCAATGTAACTTGGGTTTGTCCCGCCCGAGGCGCCGGAGATCGCAGCGTACATGCCCGTACCGATGCCCGCTGTCGAACTGACGTTGAGCACGATGGACCAGGCGCCGGGACTACCGGTCGAACTGGCGATGCCGGTCAGATTGGCGCTGACCGGCGCCACGCCCTGAATGTTGGTAGCCTTGAACCAATTAAGACCGACGTAGACCGGGGAAATATAGTTGTGCTGCCCGGCATCGAGGGAAAGCGCCGCGCCGCCCAGCGGTATCACGTATTCGAGATAGGCCAGCGCCGCTTTTAGGTCAGCGAAATCGCCGGTGCCATCGTGTTTGATGCTGTAGGTCTTTCCGGACACGGAGGTCAGCACCCCCCCCTCTTTCGGCAGCGTCAGCATAGTATTCGCCGACGCAGTTAACGCGACCGAGTAGGCTCCAGAGACGGCCTGCGAAGAAAGATCTACAGTGCTTTGGGTAGCCAGCGAGCTGAGACCGGAAATATCGGAGGCTGCCGGTTGTGCGGCGACCGGGCTCCCATCTGTGCCGATGGAGGTTAGAAACTTATGCGAGGTAGCGGCAAGAGACTTGACACCGCCCAGAGCATTTGAAGCAGGAGCGGGAAGTTGCCCGGCAGGAAGCGTGCCGCTGGTGATATTCGATGCATTCGTTGTATCGGTTGTCGCCGATGTTGCAAGACCCGATACGCTGGCAGCCGGAAGGCTTCCTGTTACCATCGATCCGAGGTTCACCGCCCCCCAAGTGGGAGTTGCTCCCCCAAGCAACACCTGCGAAGCGTTACCGGCTGGAAGCCGCGCAGCGGCACCGCTTGCTCCGCCATAGATCATGTCGCCCGATGCGCTCATGGGGGAAAGCGCGTTGAACGCCGAAGCGGCCGTGGTTTGTCCGGTGCCGCCATTGGCAATCGAAAGGGGTGTGCCAGACCAATTCGAGTTGTTCACGCTGGAAAGCGATGCGAGCGATCCCAGGGCAGGGGCACCGGATAGGCTGGCATATGGCAGAGCCCCGGTAACTTGCGACGAAAGATTGACCGCGGACTGGCTCGCAAGCGCCCCCAATCCCGAAATGTTTGAAGCTGACGGTTGCGCAAACTGGGGGACGCCAGAAGTATTAATGCCGCTCATGAACTGGTTGGCCGAAGCGTTCGCCGATTGAACCCCGCCAAGAGCCGATGCCGATGGGTTTGGCAAACGCGCCGCAGGCAGCGTGCCGCTGGAGATGTTGGCAGCGTTCGTTGTGTCCGTCGTCGCGGAGGCAGCGAGCCCGGAAATATTTCCGGCCGTTAGTTGCGCCGTCGTTGCAAGCGTTCCGCTTGTGGGAAGCGAAAGAGTTGTATTGCCTGCGGCATTGAGTGCCACTGGGTAGGAGCCAGAGACCGCCTGCGAGGCCAGGTTGATAGTGTTTTCGGCAGCCAGCGAGCCCAAACCCGAAACATCGGCTGTGGAGATAGAGAGAGCGCTTTTCAGGCCTGAAGCCGAAATGACACCGTAAAGTCCCGCAACACTTACAACTTCGTTGGATATGCCGTCGATCTTGTCCCAAGTAGTGCCGTCGAAGATAATGGTGTCGCCAACGTTCCATTGGCTATTCCCATCGATAGTGGGCACCCCCGCCACGGAAACCTTGTAATAGTAGCCCTTGGTCCCCACCCCGCTAACAAGCGCCGGCGTATTCGTGCTCGCATTCCAGGTGCCCTGATACACGACGGCGCCCGTCAGTGAAGCCGGGATTTGCGACGTTGTCAGCTTGCCGCTCGCATCAAGGGTGGCGACGCCATTATTGGCGCCTGCGGAAGAAACGGTAAGGTAGGTTCCAGACAGACTGGCGATACGCGCTGCCGCGAGCGTCCCGGCAGTTATGTTCGATGCATTGGTCGTATCCACCGTAGCGGATGGCGCCAGACCGCCCACCTGCCCGGCCGATATTTGCTGCCAGTTACCGTCGCCACGCAAGAAGGCACCCTGCTGTCCAGACACTGGCGCGGGAGCAAGGCCCGAAGTGCCCGGCGTTGAAGAGGTCGCGCCCGTCATCACCGTGGCCGTTCCGGGAGGCACGCTCCAAGTGCCATCCGCCTTTAGAAATTTCCCGGAAGCACCTGCCCCCGCCACCGGCGCGGGAACGAGGCCCGTGTTCCCGCCAGAACCGCTATCTCCCGTAAAACCGCCGGTATTTGGAAAACTTACCGCCCCAGCCGTTGAGGCAACGACAGCATTCTTGAAGGCGCTGCCATCCGGAGACGTCGAAATCGTAAAACTGTCATTTCCGAGCAGGCCAAACTGCGCGCGAGTGCTGAAGTCGTCCTGGAAATTGAACGCCGCAATATTTGACGAACCTCCCTTAGAAATCGTTGCGCGCATGTCGCCAGAGCTGGAGAAAAGCACGCTTGGCCCATTCACAGAGAGCAGGTTCCCGGTGTCGGTTGTATTAATTCCCAGGCGAGCCACGTTGTCGATATTCTGGCCAGACAAAGAGCTTGGAATCGACGGGATTGAAGGCTTGCCGGTGAGGTCGGCATAGGAGCCGGATGTTGCCACGGTTGCCAGGTTATCGATTTTCGCAGCCCGTGGGCTGTCGAGAACGCCAGCAGCGCTCGATGTAGCAGCTCCAATCGTAACGCCTGTTCCAGTTGAGGACGCAATAGACACGCTATTGGCTGTTGCTGAACCGCTCAGATTCGTGCTGCCAGTTGGCGAGGCCCATGTCAGAATCCCCGCGAAGAAACGCCCCGTTCTGGCCCGCCGCTGGAGCCGGAACAAATCCGGCTTGCCCGTCCGCGCTGGCTGTCGCAGCGGTCATATTCCCTGGCTTGTTCGCGAGATCTGTATAGGACCCTGACGCCGCCACAGCCGCAAGGCCGTCGATTTTTGCGGCCCGGGCAGCATCGAGCACGCCAGCAGCGGTCGAGGTGGCAGCAGGGATCGTTACCCCTGTCCCGCTGGACGAACCAATGCCCACGTTGCTTGCGGTCTCGGTGATGCTCAAATTTGTAGCCGATGAGCCTGACGTGCCAGGAGGGGTCGCCCACTCGCCTGCGGCGCTGAGAAACTTGTTCGCCACTGCGTCGCCAGCGGCCGGAGCAGGAACCAAGCCGCGCGTGCCACCCGACCCGCTATCCCCAGTGAACGCGGATGGCGTACCGGAAAGATCGGTATAGCTGCCCGAAGTGGCGACCGCCGCAAGCGTAGGCTTGTTCAGGATTTGGTTCGGTCCGCCCGTCGCATTCCAATCGGCTTGAGTGGCAAAAGGAATGTTATCGTCCGGCCAAGGCGAAACCGTTGCGCTCGCGCTTGCAAGAACTTCCTTGTAATTCGCCATGGCGCCTAGATACACGTCCACTTCAAGCCGGCCGGAGCCGTCAAGAACCACAGGGTTCGTGTTCACGGCCAAACCCGCGCTATCAGAATATGTATCCTGCGGTGTCGTGGTTCCCGCAACGTAGTATCTCAAAGTTCCGACGGCGAGAGGCGCACCGTTGGCATCGAAAAATTGATACCCTTTCGGATAGCGCAAGCGCGTAATCATGCGTCAACTCCTAACTCTGGTTTCAAGGGAAGTGGCGCCCGCGTTGCTTGCCGCGCTGACAGCGCAGCGCAAGAGGTGCAACGGACGGCGCCGCAGATGGAGCTGCCAATTCAGGTTTCGATTGAGGGCAGCCAGTAGGGGAACGCCGGGTGATACCGGTGGCATTGCCGCCGGCTCCACGGTTCATCGGCAGGTTTTGCTACTAGACGGCCTGCGGGAATTTGTGACGCGCAACACCGTCATCGCCAGGCGGCCATGGCGGCCGTGGCGATACAGAAATTGGCGCTGTGTTTCCGGCATCCGGATTGCTTCGCTTGCACAACAACGACGTATCGAGACTTCCAGCGTAACATTTTAGGCAAGTCAGGCCTGCCAAGAAGTGTCTGATTAGTTCGGCTTAAGTCTCGCGATTACCTGCGTGAACCTAGCCGGGGTTAGGCAATCGCACGGCGCCACACTAACGGTGGATCGCAGCCGTCAGCTCTGCACTTCGCGTCGCAGGCCGCGGCTTGTCTGCAAACTGGAACAAGTACTGCATCGCCCCGTCGATCGTTGCCTCCCAGACCTTCCAGCTATGGCCGCCGTCTACGACGCGGAGTTCAATTTGCTGGGGCTGCCGCTCAAAAAGGCGTTTGAATAGCAGCGCTGTCTCGAAGGCGATGCCCAACCTGTCGTGATCCCCAGACACCAGGTAGAAGGGCACACGGCGAGGTTGATTGAAGTAATTATCCAGCAATGCGGGATAGTTCTGCCGATCCCAGGCAGCCCGGCTAAACCTTCCGTCCGAGCCGAGAAACGGGGGTTGTGCACGGGCCGCCGAGAACTGCGGCACCAACTCGCTGTATACGGCAGGGCTCAAGGCAGCGACGGCGGCGATCCTATCTGGATACCGTAGAGCGAAGCGCACCGCACCATAACCTCCCGCGGACAAACCCGCGATCAGGCGGCCACGCGGCGCCTCGATTGTGCGATAGCGCAAATCGATCAGGGGCACGAGATCGGACCAAAACGCCGTCTCCGCACGTTCCTTGGCGCCATCCACCCACCAGCAGGCCGGACAGCCCGGCATTACGATAATGGCCGGAGGAATTACGCCGCTCGCAATTAGGCGGTCAGCCTTCTCCTTGATGTGGCCTAAATCCTGCCAAGCACGCTCGTCGCCGCCGGCACCGTGAAGAAGGTAAAGCACCGGATAGTGTAGTTGGCCGCCCGCATATCCGTCCGGGAGATAAACAACGTAGCGCATGCTGTGGCCAAGCGCCGCCGGCAGAAAAGCCTCGCTACGGATCTCGCCTGCAATGGCGGCATGCCACGCAAATAACGCAATGAACGCGCAGACAGTCCTTACCATCGATCCAGCTTTACCCTAAGCTTTAGGGTATTCCCCCAATGTTCTTACAGAAACTTCCGCTTCCACACGCGCTGACGATACCGGTATCACATCCAAGCCAGAATTAAGGCCATAATGCAAAATTAGCATGAAACTGGCGGCAAGGCCGCGCAAACTTTAGGCCGATGCTTGCGGGGCTATCGTCACGCCAGCTTCAAAACCCGAACGATCGAGCCATTGAATTCACGCCGCTGCATCCATATTCCTAAGCGGTGGCGTGTGTGACACCAACATCTAGCAGATAGCACCTATGGTTCTGCCCAACTTACACGACGCCCGTACATACGCCTTCTTTTTCGATTTCGACGGCACCCTGGCCGAACTTGCGGAAACGCCAAGCGGCGTGATCCTTGAGGAACGCGCCCGCCAAGCGTTGAGCGTTCTCTTCCAAGCCTCGTCCGGCGCTGTTGCCATCGTCACGGGCAGGGAGATCGAATCCATCGACACCCTTCTCTCTCCCCTGCACCTGCCGGTCGCGGGGGTTCATGGCTTCGAGCGGCGCAATGGAGTGGCCACCGTCTCAGCCCCCTCGGCTGAAGATAGCGCGGCCCGATCCGTCGAAAGCATCCTCAGGTCTTTTGTCAGCCACAACCCCGGCCTTCTCCTCGAAAAGAAGCGAGGCGCCCTTGCCTTGCATTACCGCCTTAGACCGGAACTCGAAACCCTTTGCCTGTCCCTCGTGGAGGACACGGCGGCGGCCCTGCCTCAAACCGTCCTCACCCGGGGGAAAATGGTCATCGAGACGAGGTTTCACACCGCGACGAAGGGCACAGCCATAAACGACTTTCTTCAGGAACTCCCGTTCCGCGGGCGTGTACCCCTCTTCGCGGGAGACGACGTGACCGATGAAGACGCCTTTATAGCCGTGAACGCGCTGAACGGAATCACGGTCAAGGTTGGCCCCGGCAGCACCGCCGCGCGCTATCGCGTCTCATCCGTTGGTGAGTTTCTTAACTGGCTGCTGGCCACCGCCCGGAAACTGCAGGGAAACGGCACAAATGGGTAATCTCGATCTTGGGCTTATTGGGAACTGCGGGATCGCCGCTCTCGCCGACAAGCGCGCAAAAATCGTCTGGTGCTGCCTGCCCAGATATGATGGCGACCCGGTTTTTCACCAGCTTCTCGGAGCTGCGAGCGGGGACCCCAGCGACGGTGCCTTCACGATCGAACTCGACGGCTTCAAGACCTCGGAGCAATTCTATGTCCGCAATACCGCAATTCTGAAAACCATTTTGCACGGAGAATGCGGATCGGTAGAAATAACCGATTTCATTCCGCGGTTTTACATGCGGAATCGCCCCTTCCGTCCACAAACCCTCATACGCAGAATCTCGATAAAGGAGGGCCGGCCGCGCATCCGTATCCGCCTGAGGCCCCGCTTCAATTACGGCCAGGCGGCTCCTTCGCTCACATCTGGATCGAACCATATCCGCTATGCCAGCCCCGATATGACCCTGCGCCTCACAACCGATGCGCCCCTCGACTATATCCTGGAGGAGACCGTCTTCAACCTGAACGGTCAGGTAAACCTCGTGCTTGGACCTGACGAAACGCTCTCGGACAGCCCTATGGAGATTGCCCGGCGCTTCGAAGAATATACCGAGAGCTATTGGCGGACTTGGAGTTCTAAGGCTAGCACTTCAGCCTGAATGGCAGGATGCGGTGGTGCGCGCTGCGATTACGCTCAAGCTCTGCTCCTACGAACCCACAGGCGCAATCGTTGCCGCCATGACGACGAGTATTCCCGAGGCACCGGGCAGCGGCCGCAATTGGGATTACCGGTTTTGCTGGGTACGCGATGCCTTCTTCGTCATACGCGCTCTTACGAGCTTAGCGGCCGGCCGCACCCTTGAGCACTACTACCGGTGGCTAATGAACGTGGTCGCGCGCAATAGCGGGCATATCCAGCCCGTGTATGGCATCGCGCTTGAAGAACAGCTTGTTGAGCACATTGCCGCAAGCTTGCCCGGTTTCCAATGCGGCCCTGAGGCAAGCAACGGTCCCGTCCGGATAGGCAATCAGGCATACGAGCACTTTCAGCACGACACCTATGGCAATCTCATCCTTGGCTCGGCACAAGCCTTTGCCGACCAGCGGCTTTCCGTCCGCGCCGGGCTTGAGGAATTCCATGGGCTCGAAGCGGTTGGCGAGCAGGCCTTCAAACTCCACGATCAGCCCGACGCTGGAATTTGGGAGCTAAGGTCGCGCTCGCGGGTTCATACATCGTCGAGTGTCATGTGCTGGGCTGGCTGCGACAGGCTGGCGAAGATTGCGATGTATCTAGGGCTGAGCGATAGGCAAGCTTTCTGGCAGCAAAGGGCGGATCTCATCAAGGCCAAGATCTTGAGCTGCGCCTGGTCGGATAAGCGCAAATCCTTTGTCGAAAGCTTTGGAGGCGAGCACCTGGATGCCAGCGTCCTGCTCATGGGTGAGGTGGGGTTCCTTGAGGGTAACGATCCGCGCTTCTTGTCGACAGTGGAACAGATCGAGAATGTTTTGGGGCGCGGCCCCTTCATGATGCGCTACGAGGCCGCCGACGACTTCGGGTTGCCGGAAACGGCGTTCAACGTTTGCGCCTTCTGGAGGCTGGACTGCTTGGCGCGCATCGGAAAAAAGGAGCAGGCGAGAGAAATTTTTCAGTCTCTTTTGAACGCACGCAACCATTTGGGACTTATGTCCGAGGACACGCATCCGGTCACGGGCGCGGCTTGGGGAAATTTCCCCCAAACATACTCGATGGTCGGGATCATAAACGGCGCTACGCGGTTGTCTAAGCCCTGGGAGTCATTTGTGTGAAGCGTCTCGTTATCGTATCGAACCGTGTGGCGGACCTTGACAAGCAGGTCCAATCGGGGGGATTGGCGGTGGCCCTCGGCGACGCCATCCGGTGCGTCGGCGGCGTGTGGTTTGGATGGGACGGCAATGTCGTGGAGGATGGCACCCCTTTCACGGTGACGGAAAGTGTCAAAGACAACGTGACCGTTGCTACAGTCCCAATGACGGCACAGGATTACGATGAATACTATCTTGGCTTTGCCAACAAGGTGCTCTGGCCAGTCTGCCACTATAGGCTCGATCTTGTCCGGTTCAAGCCCGCCTATTTCGAGGGTTATAAGCGGGTTAATGAGATTTTTGCAAACGCGCTTGCACCAATTCTAAGAGCGGACGATCTAATCTGGGTTCACGATTACCATTTGATGTCCTTAGCCTCAGAGCTGCGGACCCTCGGCGCCCGGCAGCGTATTGGTTTTTTCCTTCACATCCCGTTCCCGCCGCCCGAATTGCTCCAAGCCATATCCGCTCACGACTGGCTGATAGAAGCACTCTTTCAGTTCGACGTAATCGGCTTTCAAACATCGAATGACGCCAGCAACTTTCACCGGTTTGTGTCAGAACACGCGGGCGGAGTGACGCATGACTGCGGCCGGATAGAAGCCTTTGGGCGAACAATCGTAGCCAAAGCGTTCCCCATCGGCATCGATGTCGAGGAATTTGCCGCCGCGGCCCAAACGCTGGAGGCAGCTTCACAGATTGAGCGCCTCAACCGCAGAACGATTGTGCGCTCTCATATCATTGGCGTCGACCGCCTGGATTACACCAAGGGGTTGCCGGAGCGCTTCAGGGCCTTCCGCAAGCTGCTCGAAACCCATCCCGAGCACATGAAAACCGTTACATTCATGCAGATTGCTCCGCCGACCCGCATAGAGGTCGAAGCCTACGCCAATATCCAGAAGGAGCTTGAGGAACTATCCGGCGCGATAAACGGGGAATTCAGCGACTTCGACTGGACGCCGCTCCGCTATATCCACCGCACCATGCCGCGCACTACTCTTGCCGCACTATTCCGAGGATGCGAGGTTGGACTGGTTACCCCTCTTAGGGACGGCATGAATTTAGTTGCCAAGGAATATGTGGCAGCCCAGAATGCGGACGATCCAGGCGTACTCATCCTATCCCAATTCGCCGGAGCCGCTGAAGAGCTTGAAGAAGCCCTCATCGTGAACCCCTACAACATCGACGACATGGCCAACGCAATGCAGGCCGCACTGAAAATGCCGCTCCGCGAGCGCAAGCAGCGTCACAGCGCCCTTTTCAGCCGCATAAAGAAGAGGGACGTGCGTCAATGGCGCAACGCCTTTCTCAAGGTTCTGGAGAGGTGCCATTCGGAGGAGGCAGTATGACCGGCTGGCGGCTCGTCTCAGATGTTGGCGGAACGAATGTGCGGTTCGCGCGGGCCAGCGGCGGCGGTCTATACGCCATCCAGGCCTACCCAACTTCCCACTTTGCCTCCTTCGCGGCGGCGATCCGCGCTTATCTCGATGAAACCGGGGGCGGGCACGGCTGCATCGGCGCTGCAATTGGAGCGGCAGGCCTCGTCGCTTTCGGAAAAGTGACCCTCACAAATCTGGCCTGGGAGATCTCGGAGGCGGAGGTTTCGCAGGAACTCGATGTGCCCTGCAGGCTTATCAACGATGTCGAGGCCGTAGCCTTTAGCGTCTCAGGAATTTCAGGCGCGGGATTTGCCTCCGTCGGGGGCTTGAGCCCAGACTTGGCTGCGATGCACCGCATTCTGGTGGCGAACATTGGAACGGGTTTCGGGGCGGCTACGCTTATCCGGAGTGGCAGCACCTGGGTTTCGTGCCCAAGCGAAGCAGGCCACATGTCGCTCTACTTTCCAGAGTGGCCGGATATCCACATGCAGCGGCAGTTCCCCTCGGTGGAGCATGTGCTTTCCGGCCGCGGACTTTGCAATCTCTATGCGGCGCTCTCGAAGGATGCCACTCCTTGCACGGCAGCGGACATCTTCGCACGAGCCGGGACCGATCCCCAATATACGGCTGCGCTCCAGCTCTTTACGAAAGTCGCGGGCAGCGTACTCGGCAATCTCGTGCTCGCGGTTGCCGCCTGGGACGGCGTATTCCTGTGCGGCAGCGTAGCGCGGAGCCTCGTCAACAGGGCGGACCTTGCGATGTTCCGGCAAGCATTCGAGGGCACGGGCCGGATGAGCCCGTGGATGAAGCGTGTTCCCATCGCATTCTTGACCGAAGAGTACCCTGCGTTGGCTGGCCTCGCGGTTCTGCCGCTGCGCCTATCGCATTAGGCGCGATGGGTGTAGCAGCACAGACCCCCTCACCCTGTCTCTCTCCCCGCAAGCTCGCCTTGGCGGGCTTGCATTCCAAAAATTCCACATCCGCAAGCAGATGTGGATGGGAGAGAGGACCAAGAACTCTCGCTGCGGATAATTCTAGCGTCCCCTCTCCCAAGGGACAGGGTGAGGGGGGACTTCGGACGCAATCACCCGGCCTTGGCCTGCGAACCTCCCGTCAAGAGCCGCGTGAGAAAGCTCGCGATTGCGAGCCCCGCTTCGTTTATCCATGCCAGCACCGGGCTCAGGATCAGCAGCGCGAGCAGGTGCGCGGCAACGATGCCTATGAAGAGCCCCACATAGTGGAACACGGTGAGCTGCGGCCACTGCATTTCCCAGAAGAAGCCGAACAGGAACGTCGCCACAAACCCGTTGATAAAGAACAGCTCAAGGCTCTTCCGTCCCATATAGGCAAGAAGCTCCGAAGCGCTGCCCAGTTTCGCCAGCCCAGCGCTCAGGCACACCACGGCGAGCGAACCCACGAGCGAGGACAGGAAGAACACGGGCAAGAAGCCGTAACTACCCATGAACATCCTCACGCTGAAGGGATTGCTCCCGCAGGACTGTGCGAAACTGAAGGTGCAGCCATGATTGAGCGGAGCTATAAATATGAGAGCCGCGATAAGCGGGATGGCCGCCCAGAAGGGCCACCGCACTTGCCATTGCGAGAACAGGAAGCCCAGGGCGAAAAACGACAGGCCTGGCGCCCAGGTTCTCATAAGATATTGCTCGGGCAGATAGTTCGTAATCGCGGTCGCCGCCACGGCAACAGCCAGGACCGCGATAGCCGGAAACCGGCGTAAGGACCAGTAGGCCAGAATTTGCACGAAGCAGAGCGACGTAAGGAACCACAACACGCCGACGGACCACTTATACCCTTCCAGGATCGGGAGAAAGAGCGCAGCGGCAAAATCGGCGATAGAGCCTGGCGTTTCCAACGTAATGCCAGAATGAATAGGGAGGAATCCGCCTACGAAATTCACAACAATTGGAAAAAGTACGCCTATGACGTGCACAACCCACGCCAGCGCCAGCAGCCTGAGCGAAGCGCGGAGAACGTCCGGCCAAGCCTTTTTCGGCAGGCTGCGGTTCACGGCGCCGGACACGAGGAAGAAGAGCATCATGTGGAAAGAGTAGATCGCCTGCCACTGATCCGCCGCCGCCTCGATGAGGGGCCTTCCGTTATGGGCCGGGTACATCGGCTCCAGCAAATGCCCGTAGATCACGAGGATCATACCGATACCCCGTGCAATATCCCATGTTGCGTCGCGCTTTGGCGCCGGCACCTGCGGCATGACCTTCCCCTTCCGTTCGAATCGCCTCCTTATAGCAAAATCCGCGGCGAGACCAATTCAACAGACGGACGGCAGCGACCTCATTTCCCCTGCCAGTTGGGGCTTCGCTTTTCCAGAAAGGCGCTCATGCCTTCCCGGAAATCCTCGCTCATGTAGCACATCGAAATCAGGTCCCGATCCGGCACCTCGCTCGACTGCAACCGCCGCAGCGCCTCTTTCGTGGAGCGAAGCGTCAGCGGCGCGAAGCCGGCAATCGCTTGAGCAACTGCGTCAACCCTTTCGTCCAGTTCCGCCCGGTCTTTCACCACCTCGGTTAGCATCCCGATCCGGATCGCCTCATCCGCCTCCATAAGCCGGGCGGTGAAGATCAGGTCTTTCACACGCGGAGCGCCGATAAGGGCGGACAGCCGCGCGAGGTTGCGAACCGACAAGCAGTTTCCGAGCGTGCGCGCAATCGGAAAGCCGAATTTCGTACTGGCGGTTCCGATGCGCAGATCGCAGCAGGCCGCGATCACCCCGCCACCGCCGGTACATGCGCCAGCGATTGCCGCAATCGTGGGAACGCGGCACCTCTCCAAGCCGCCCAGAATCCGTTCCATGAACAACTCGTAGCCAATCGCGTCTTCCGGCCGCCTGAAGTCCCGAAACATCGAAATGTCGGTGCCCGCGGAGAACGCTTTGTCGCCCGCGCCCGCCACGACCAGCACCTTGACGGCATCGTCCTGGCTCGCGGCTTCGCACGCCTCCGCCAACTTTTCATACATCTCGAAGGTGAACGCGTTCCGGGCTTCCGGCCGGTTGATGGTGATGCGCGCAACGCTGCCGCTGACTTCGAAGAGGAGGTCTTGAGTGGTGCTGGCGACGGTCATGGTATCCCTATGCTGGCCCTCGGCGTGGACTTGCCCGCCACTGCGGGTTGCGCAACACCCTTACCGATTACATCGCCAATGTCACCACCCCAGCAAGTAGCAGGCTGCGGTTCCTGGGCGCGGCGCTATTCGCCCTGGTCCTGCTGAGCGGCCAAGCCCGCAGCCAACACCGCCGCCGGACGTCCTTTTTCGAAATCCTCGAACCCATGCGGATCGACGCCGTTCTGCTTCAGCATGGCGATGGTGGATTCCCACTTCGCGGGCGTGTCCGAGAGCACTGCCGCGTGTCCAATCGCGTTCGCAAGCAACCCCTGGAGGTTCACCGAAGGCTGCGGCGGCTGCGGGGCGGCCTGGGGAGCGCCGGCGAGCAGCGCGTTGCGGGGCTGGATCGAAGGTGCAGCGTAATCTGGCGTCATCTCAAGCGCTCCTTTGGCCGCCATAGTAGTAATTCGCATAGTTGTTTGCCGCGCTGGAGATACCGTTTCCGATGCCCGAGAGCCCCGAGCTTTCAGCCTGACCGGCCGCCATATTGTAATTCCCCATCGCGGTACCGCTCGATGTGCTTGCGGCGGTCAGTGCATTAGCGGAGCCTGCCCCGAGCTGTGCGCCCTGGAACAAATCCGCGAGCCTTGTCTGGTATTCCTGGGATAGCGCCCGCTGGGAATAGTCCTGCAGCGCCGCCAGCGCGTTCCCTGACATCCCCATGCCTTGCGCGGCGTTCTGAGCCTGTATCTGTTGCAGGCCGTAGTTCACGCCGGACTGGAATCCGGGGTCGTTCTGGAAATTGTTGTAGTAGTCCTGCTGCGCTGCCGCTCCATTCACGCCCGTGGCGTTATTGTAGACGTTCAAGGAATTTTGGCCGCCCTGCATGAACGGCTGCTCGTAGCCCACCGCCTGATTGAACCTTTGCTGCTGCAGGGCCGCGGACTGCTTTGCCGCGTTGGCCATAGACTGCGAGCCGAAATAGCTGCCTGCCGCGGAGGCGGCTCCGCCTATGAGGATGGGAAGGGCTGCTTCTGCCATGGGAGATCCTTTGAGGTCACGGTTTCAAGGGGGGCGTAGCCGAGGCGGCCCAGCAGGGCCAGCGTTCGCTCCTGCCGTCCGGCGACGATAAGGCGGCGCGCGCCCTTGGCCCTGGCCCAGGCTTCGAATGCGCGCAGCAGATGGGCGCCTAGGCCGCGCGCACCTGGTATCGCATACCAGGCGGTCTTGAAGGCGGTTGGCTCGCCAGTGAAATAATGCGGAGTGAGAACCCCGCACAGAAAACCGGAGACCGGCTCGCCCGCGACCAGGAAAACCCGGTTATCGTCATCAAGGTGCGAGAAGGCGAAACGCGCAAGCTGGTGCGGACAGGCCTCGCGGCCGCCTTCCTCCGCGTAGAAGCGCAGCCCCAACTCGACGAAACGCGCCACATCCTTGGGCGTTGCGCGCCGCACCAGGGTTTTGCGCGCGCTCATGTTGCAATCCGTTTCTGCGAGCGCAGCACGGCAAGAAGCGTGTTGATTGCGTTCGACGCCTCCGCGGGGGTTGGCGCAAGGGTCAGGCTCGCAATCGGGCTGCCCTGGACGAACTCGATTCCCTCGAAGAAGTCCCGGTATTGCTTGTCGAGCTTCCCCGTCGCGGGATCGACGATATATGGGCTCATGGGAGCGGTGGTTGTGGCGACTGCCATGCTATCTAGCTCCTGCGGCAAAACGTAGCTTGAAAGCTTTCCGCCGATCCAATGGCCGTAGAGCCAATTGGGACCGTCGCTCCACACCGTATCGTAGAGCGGGAAATAGGGATAAGGCCTCGCATCCCAGGTGTAGATCATCGCCCGGCTAAGATCGGCCATGCGCCCGCCATAGAGCGAGCTGAGCGGGTTGCGGTCCTCGGTGAATTCGGGATCAATCTCGTCGAAGAAACGCAGCATCGAATTGAGGTGGCGACGCTGGATCTGATAATCCGGCCGGCCATTCGAGAAGTAAGGGATAGCGCTTTCCGAAGACTTCGGATCGTAGAAGACGTTCGGCCGGTTCGAGCCCTTGTCGATGGAAGGGCAGCCTAGCTCGGTGAACCAGAAGGGTTTCGACTGCGGTATCCAGGATGTGGGCGAAGTATGTTCGACGCCGCCCGGCCGGTTGAAATGACGGTTCGCCCACCAGTTCCAGATGTCCTTGTAGCGGAACACCCATGGCTTCCCGTAGCCGCCGTCGGTGATCGGGCTGCGCGTTTGAGCAGCCCGGTCCGCTTCGCTCGCATAATACCAATCGTAGCCTTCGCCGCCGCGCACGTTGCCCATCAGGTAGGCGTAGTCCGTGATGGCGGTCAGCGAGCCATCGGACTTCACGGCTTCGTCGATGTTGGGCGCGGTTTCCCGCCAGTCGGAGAGCGGCCAATAATTGTCGAAGGCTATGGCGGCGATGTTCGCATCGGACCAAAGCGGATCGAGGTGAAAGAACACATCGCCGGACCCGTCCGCCGGCTGATGCCCGAACCATTCCGACCAGTCCGCCGCGTAGGATAGCTGCGCATCGGGCAAAATAGCCTTTACATCGGCGGCGAGATCCACCAGCGCGGCAACGAACGGGTAGCTCCCTTCCGCGTCGCGGAGCCAAGTCAGGCCGCGCAGCTCGCTGCCCAGCAGAAATACATCGACGCCGCCCGCTAGTGCACAGAGGTTTGCGTAGTGCAAAACGAACGTGCGGTATTGCGCTACAAATGAGGCGATCTCCGCCGCCACCTGGGGCGTCTTATCGGCCGTGGCGAAGTCCTTCGTAATACGGCCGCGCCAGGGATAGACCGCCTGCCCCGTTCCACCCGTGTAGGGATCGGGCAAGCCGTTCCCAGCCGGAATATCCATCAGGATGAAGGGGGTAAAGCAAACCTTGAGCCCCCTGCCCTTCAAATCCCCGATCGCAGCCGCCACGGACACGTCATCCGGCGTGCCGCCAAAGGCCGCATTGCCGTTAACAGTCGAAACCGTGTGCGCCTGGGCGCGGCTCAAGCCGCTGCACCGCCATTCGCGCGGCATCTCGCCCAAGCCGCCGTGCGTGACACCCGGCACGAGCGTGCACGAGCCTGCACGCAGATCGTTGCCGTACCAGGCCACGTAGAGATTGACGAGCGCGCAGTTCGGAAGCTGGTTCTGCAGACTATTCAGCGAGGTGGCCCAGTCGCACGCCGCCCCGCCGATGCGCCCTGCCCGCTCCGCGTCCGTATATCCAACCGTCCATTGCGAGCTATCGTAGACGCTGTAGCCGTTCTGGGTCTGAACGAATTCCGCGCCGGCAGACGTAGCGTCCTGGAATACCTCATAGGGCGCGTAGCCCCACTCGGTCGCGGCCGGGATCATGGTCACGGCCCGGATCGCGCTCGTAAACGCCGTCTCGTCTGCATCGAAGCCCTTCTGTATCCAGCCTTGCGCGACGAACTCCCTGACAACCGCGTTTGCCGCCGCCGCGACCTCCGCCCAGGAAGCATCGGCGCTGAGATCGGGGATTGCCGGTCCAACCCGCCCCTTGAACTTCGAGAAAAAGGCGCGCGTGTAGTTATCGAGCTTCCCGTTTTGCTGAGCTTGGAACCCGAAGCGGCTGAAGAGGTTGGCTTTTCCGGTCATGAATTGCCCTCCGCTTCTTACGGAACCGATTTGGAGAAATTGGAAGGATATCACGCACAGGACGGCGCTGGCCCTTTTCCAAGGCCTCAGACGTCATCGCGAGGCGGCCCTTGGCCGCCGTGGCGATCCAGAAGCGTGCACTGCGAACTCTGGATTGCTTCGGGGCTTCGCCCCTCGCAATGACGCAATATAATCACGCGCCCGGCGGCAAAGTCCTTTTGTCCCCGGGCTCAGGCAAGGATCGGCCGCACCCTAGCGTCGGCATTGAGGAGCCCCCGCACAACCGGCGACGACGATGAAAGACGGAACGTCCGTCCGCTCCGCGGCACAGCACCTAGCTGATGGAAGCTTGCCACCGCATGCCGTTCTCCCACCTGGCCAAGGGACGCCACGCGCCCCCCGGTCCAGGTCCGGCCGCCATCGTCGGACCATTCCAGCATGAGCTTGGGATTCGCCGCTTCGGCATCCGCCCCCGTTAGCCCCACGCCGGGAATAATGTCGGCGTCGAGTTGATCCACAATCAACCCCTTCGGGAAGGCGTGCAGCGGCGCCGATTGCGCCAGGAACAGGTAAGGGTTGCCGCTCTCGGTTTGCGAGGACTCGTCAAGGACGTGGAGGCTCGCATCCTGGCTCGACCCGATCACCACTTTGCCATTGAAAAACTCGCAGCCCTGCGCGAACCAGTTGGAGAGGCCGCCGCTGGCGCGCTCGTGCCACAGTGCGGTGGCCATGTCGTACTCCCACGTCCAATAGGGGCTCGTCAGCGCGTAGAAGTCGTGGCCGTTGAAATGGCTGCGGACGGCGCGAAGCGCGCGGCGCTCGTCCCAGGTGAGGCCGGCAATCGCCCGCTCCAGCGCGTGGGTCGAGATGCGAACCGGCTCCGACGCGGTAAGCTGGCGCACCATGCCGTTTTGATCGACCCATAGCAGCGCATCGGCGACCGTCGTCACCGTCTGCTCCGCGATGCAGCCGATATCGACATCGGCGCGGATGGGCGCGAAGGCGAAGGGCATCGTGCCCGCATCCTCCCAAATCTCAAGGCTCGCCTCGCCGAGCACGATCAGCGCGCCCCGATGCGTCACGATCCGCCGGAGGCCGTCGGACCGGCTTGCGGCCGTCGCATAGGCCAGCGCGTTGACGGTTAGCGCGTCGTTCAAATTCGTATGGAAAATGCGCCCGTCTGCAATCGAGAACACAAAGTACCCATCGACAAACGTTACGCTGTTGGGCGCGGGAAGGCTTGAAATCGTGGGGCAGGCGATGGTGTTGGTGCCCGTATCGAGGACGTAGTAGGCATTATCGGCAACGATGCCGATTTGCGGGTTGGGCCGCTGATTGGCCGCCATGACAACCATCGAGCTGCCGCCAACCGTCCCTGGAACCGGCGTGGCGCTGCCCTGGCCGTCGAACAGCGCCGCCGCCGTTCCGGCTACGACGTAAAGCCCTTTGCCGTACACATACAGCATGCCGCGGCACGGCCCGTTAAGCCCGGTTGCGCCGGCATCGAACCGCGATGTGCCTGGCACGGCATACACCGGCAGCGGCGATTTCGCCGCCTCGCCCAACGCCTCGGGATAGGCGTTCAACAAGCGCTGGTTCGATCCGAACCCGGTTTTGTCGGGGTTCGAGGTATGCCCGAAATCGATTGCGACCATGGCTCAATGCTCCTGGCATGACTGTTGGGGAGATGGGATGCCCCGAGAAGGAAAGGCGCCCCGTCTCCCCTCGCAAAGCAAGGCGTGGCGGCGGCCCGCGCCTTCCGCGAACTCAACGGAGCCCGTACCGCCTGAGGCTCGGCATCCAGGTTAGCCCCGCGTCCAGGCCAGCACGCGGTGAGACCACGCAATAGGCAAGCATGGCCGCGTAGGCCCTTTGTGCACGCTTTTGCGTCGAGGGCAGCGCCTCCATGCCGCTCGCGGAGGCAAGCTCGACCGCCAGAAGCGCCTTTGCCCCTTCCACGAACGATGCCGGAAAGGGGAACTGGGCGTTCAAGCTAGCCGATAACGGCGCCGTGCCGGGCGGCGTCGAGGTGTCGCCGGGGCCGTAAGGCGGAAAACCGCCGGCGGGGCTGCCCGGCTCGCCATCGGCAAAGCCGCCGCTGAGGAAAATGCCGTCCGCCTGCGCGGTTGGCGGGTTCGGGCCGCCGGGAAAGATCCCGTCCGCCGCCCAGGCATCCAGCATGTCGTTATACGCGGAAAGGCCCGCCTGCGCCCGTTCCGGATCGAGATCCGCGCCGAGAGGGAGAAGGCCTAGCCGGCAGTAGGCGCCTGAAATGATGTCACGGGCCGTTGTCATTCAAGACCTCGATGATCGAGTGTTTGAGCTGGGCCTTGGTCCAGCCGAAATCGAAGCGGATGCCGCAATCGGCCGCGACCTGCATTAGCCGCCGCCGCGACATGCGGTCGAGCTTCTCCCGATCGGTAAGCTCCCGATCCGGACCAGGCTCCGGCAGGCTCACGCGCAGCACCTTGGAAGGTGTTCCGGCGCTGCCTGCCGGTACGGGAAAGCGCAGCCAGCCTTGGCCAGCCGGCACTTGACTAGGATGGCCGAAAAGACGCGCCTCACCCGCCCTGTACATCCAGAGGCGTGTGTCAGTGTCCATCACTGACCTTTCATGAGGCCAACGTCCACGAGCGTGGCGCGAATTTCGTTCAGGAGCGTGACAATCGCCTGCGCCTGGGCCTCGCTGAAGCCGTAGGGCGTGCTATTGGTGGGAGCGCTGGTGCCGACAGCCGCCTGTGCCGCGCCGGAGCGCTGGGGGACCGGGGCCACGTTGTAGAACGAGATGAGATCGCACGGGCTCTGGCCGAGCACAGTGCCGTCGGGATTGCCGTCGGAAAGGTGTTTTACGGGCATGGGATTTACTCCAAAACTTAGAAGGGGGAACATCTGCGCCGTCATCGCGAGGCGCTTTGGCGCCGCGGCGATCCAGAAGCGGCCCTGGATTGCTTCGGGGCATTGCCCCTCGCAATGACGGTATCGCTAGGGACGTTAGCTCGCGGCGCCTGAGACGCGGGTGGCGAGGTCGGGGTAAATCGGCTTCACGCCGTAAAGGATGTCGAGGCGCCACATATTGACGTCGTTGATGATGTCGTAGTCGCAGATGACGCGGATCGACAGGCCCTTGTAGCTCTGGCGCGCCTTCTTGATGGCACCCTCGGGCAGTTCCATCGGCACCATGCAGAGCGCGAAGGCGTTCTCATGGAAGACGAGGTTCTGCGGATAGGATTCTCCGGCCGTGCCCATGAAGGTCAGCGCCGCATTTGTGGCCGGCGCAACACTCACGGTCTGGTACTGCCCCGAGACGATTATGGCCGGCGCAATCGTGATGGCGTCCGCGTTGCCAGTCGCGGTAACAGGCGCGCTTACGACGAATTGCTGCAGGTAGGGCAGTGCCTGCTTCGTCACCGGATTGACGGAATGAACGCCGGCAATGGTGAAGACGTCGCCCTCATGGAGCGTTGCGCCGTTCGTAAGGCCATCCACGAGGATCGCGGTCTGGTTCGTGTTCATCGACGCTTGATAAGTGGTGACGCCGGTGTTCGTGACGCCGTTCGCCTGCGCGGTGGCCGAGATCACCGGCGTCCCGCCGTAAGCGCCAACGGTATAATTGATGACGTTCTGCGAGGAGTAGCAATCGGTGTTGCCGACCATGGGCAGCTTCGACTTCTCAAGTGCTGTCTTGGCGACGTCCGGCACATAGAGGCCGGTGAAGCTCGACGCCATGCCGTAGAAGTCGGACGGCGAAAGGCAAGCGGCGCGGGGTGCCGGTACGCCCATTTCGTCGAGCCGCTGCGGACCCTCGATGAAGGACTTGTAGCCGGAAAGCGTCTGGCCGGGCGTACCAACCCAGTTCCAAACGTACTTATGCATCGACAGGATATCGAGATCGACCTGGTTTGCGAGCGCGATCATCGGATGCTTCAAATAGCGCTCGGCGAAGCGGTCGATGCTGAGCGTCAAGTCCTTGGTCGGAAACCGCAGGTCCACGCCGCGCTGGGTGTCGATTTTGATCTGCACCTTGCCTTCGGCCGCGTCCTGCATCTGGGCGACGGAGCCCGTCCGCACGGCATATTTGACCGGCCGGCGGATGGTCAGCGTGTCGCCCATCTTGCTCTCGCCGAACTCGGATTCGTAGGCGCGGTAGACCATTTTCGCGGCGACAAGGTTGTTGTCGAGCTGCATCAGGCCTTCCTTGGCGATGATGCTGGGAGTTAAGAGCGTTGAGGCCATGGGGGTGGGTCTCCTTGATTGATGAAGGGCAAAAAAGCCCCCTCACCTCGGCCCTCTCCCCAAGGGGAGAAGGAGCCCGCGACGCCTGCGGTAGCGTTCCCTCTCTCAGCCGCATCCGCTTGCGGATGCGGCCACGCTGAGACGCAAGTTCGCCAAGGCGAGCTTGCGGGGAGAGGGACAGGGTGAGGGGGTCTTATGCAAAACGATGGTGCTGCCTAAAATCCGCGAGCGCGGCGGTATTCCTCGAAGCTCATGTCTTCGAGCGGCTTGCCGGCGCTGCCGCCGCGCCCGGAAAGAATCGCCACAGGCTGCGGCGCACGGCTTACGGAGACGGCATTCGCACCGAGACGGCCTTCGATCCTTGCGATCGCGGTCGCCTGCGAGACGGGCGGCAAGGCGGCGATCTGCGCGGCCTCGCCCGGGTTCTTGCCGAGATAGTAGGCGATCTCGGCGCCCCTGCCCGAACTCGCGGATGGCGTCGGCCATGACCGGCGTGATGGCAAGATTGGGGTTGTGCGCCACCGCGTCGAAATCCGGCACCCGCTGCCGGAACCCGGCCGCCGTCTCCGACCATGCTTCCTGGGCGGCCCTCGCCGCGAGATCCTGGGCCTGCGCCGCCTGCCGCGCCAGCACGCCGGCGCCCACTTCCCGGGCTGCCTGCTCCGCTATGGCGCGGGTGTAGTCCTCGGGCGCGCGGTAATCCTGCGGCCGGCCTGGATTTTGCTGGCCGTTGCGCAGCGCCGCCGCTTCCGCGGCACTGCGCGCCGCTACTGCATCCGCGACCTGTTTTCGATGCATAAGCTCGCGGATACGGCCCTCGCGCGCCGTGGCCTGCCCCGGAACGGCCGGGAGGCTTGCACCGTCTTCGCCTTGGCCCGCATCTGTCAGGGACGCCGGCGCCAAGGCGTCATCGTCCACAGACGGGGTGCCGTCTTGTGCGGTCATGTTCTGTCCTGGTTGCTGGTTGGAAAACAAAATGGAGACAGCCGGAAGCCGGAACGGGCGCCCGCTACCCGGCTTGGCACCGGAAACGCCCTCACGTTGCGCTGGCGTCCGGGCGCGGCTTGGCGGGATGGACCGGACTGCCGCGAAAGCCGCCGGTTAAAGCTTGTAGGGCGATGGCTCCGGCATCCGCGCGCGCTTCGTCTCATTGTCGAGAACCTTGCCCTGAAGCTCGGCCTCGGCCTTGGCCGCGCTTGCCTGGCGCTCGCGCAGTGCCGCTTCCTGCAGTGCGGCTTGCATCGGGTCTTGCGGCGTGCCGTAGACGGCGGCCGCGACCGTGGACAGCGTGCGAGCCGCCGCGTCCTGCGCCTGCGCATGCGCCCGCGCCGCATCGGCTTCGGACTTCAAAGCTTGCCCTTGCACGCGGCCCAAATTCGCCTGTGCAAGCGCTTCCTGGTAGGCTTGGCTCTGGGCCTGAGCAATTTGCGCGCTCAGCGGAGGCGCCTCGCCGGTCACTTGCGGCGGCAGCATGCGCTTGAGCCGGTCCGCGATCTCGTCCGCGCCGGGCCAATCCATGTTCCGCGCCACGAGATCGCCCGCCACGCCCGCCGCTTGCGGCACGGCCTGGATGAACTGCAGCATGGCGTCCGCGGCCTCCGCGCGGCGCGTGCCGTAGGAGGGGCCGATCTTCACGCGCACATCGTAGGTGCCCTGGTTCAGGTCGTTGATGAGCGTGGGCTTTCCGTTCGCCCCCATCACCGGCACGTTGATGCGCACCGGCGCATGCGTCTCATCCTCCTGCAGGATGCGCACGGTGCGCTCGCTATCGTAGATCTTGGGGATGAGGTCGATCAGCACGCGGCCGAGATGGTTCAGCGTCGCCATCAGGTTATCCTGGTAGTGCAGCGCCGAGACGCCGCCCTGGCTTTCGCGCGCGCGGATGGCAATCCCCGAAATCTCGTTCGAGCGCGCGCCCAGCGCCGCGTCGTAAATGCCGGTGGTGGCCTTCATCTCGTCAGCCGCGATGCCGCTTTCGTTCACCAGCGCCGCCGGTATATCGGGCGGAGGCTCGCGCATCGGCCGGCCGCCGGGCGCGTCTGGATCGGGCTCGTAAAGCAGGTAGGGCCGCGTGATCGTATTTTGCGTGTCCCACTGCCCTTTGAACTTGGCGATCATCGCGGGCGTGGCCAGGAACGGCGCGCGCGGCGCCAGCGCGATTGCCTCGGCGGCAGCCGAACGCCAGAAATTGTAGAGCTGCTGCGAATCCCGGCTGAAGCGGATAAGCCCGCTGCGGATCACCTTGGTTTCCAGCGCGGTCTCGGCGCCGATCACGGGGAAAATCGGGATGTAGCGGCCGGCCCACTGGTTCGGGCCTTCGAGCACCTCCTCGCCGCTCAGGAGATAATGCTCGACCTTGTGCGAGCGCACTTTGCGTGTGGCGATTATCTGCGAGCCCAGACTGATGTCATGGCCGGGCTTGCCCCGGCCATCCACGGTCCTACCCGCGTTCCCCGAATTATGCTGGATCGCCGGGTCAAGCCCCGCGATGACAACGGGCGTGGAAACGTCCAGCGGCGACGACAGGTCGATGTCCGTAATATCCAGGGTTTCGCCGTTCGCAAGCCGTGCGATGGTGCGCTCCATGGGCCGCTTCACCCAGTATTCGCAGACGCGCACCGCATCGCGATTGGCCCAGAACAGGCCGCTCTCGGCGTTTAGGTCCGACGGCGCCGCGAAATCGGTCATCGCCGCGTCCGGGAAGCGCTTCTGGAATTCCTTGCGCCCAATCATTTCCGACACAAGGCAATAGTCCGCGTCCGACCGGTCCGGCTCGACCGAGCCCGGCGCCCAGAACACCGAAAGCGGATGCTGGATGCGCTTGATCTGGATTTCCTGGTCGAAGCCGTTCCCGTCCGCGAAATCGGTGACGATGCGGAAATGGCCGATGCCGCAAGCCACCGCGTAGTAGACCGCGTTCGCGAACACGTTGGTGGCGTTCGAGCGGTATTGGATCTGGCGCATGAGCCCGGAGTAGATCTCCGCAAGCTCCGCCGTCGCCTCGCCGCCCGCCGGGATCGCCTTGATGGCCGGCGGATTGACGCGCACGGTGTTGGCCACCTGGTTCACGAATTGCGGCAGCCGGTTGATGGTCAGGCACGGGCGGTTTTGCGCCTCGCGCTGCTGCCGGATCTCGTTCGGCCATTGGTCGCCCGCGAGGAACTTGAGGTCCATGAAGGCGTCCTCGCGGTTCTCGCGATCCTGGACCCACGCGGCTTCGAGGCGCTCTTGCGCCTCTTGTACGATGTCGATTTTGGGCAAGGGAACCTCACTTGCGCCTGCTGCTGGAGCGCTTTTGCGGGAGGAATTCGGAGTTCTGGAAACTCGGTCTTGAACAATGACTGCCTTTTCTCTCATATTGAATTGGCGTTCAATATGAGAGATGGTTGAATGAAACATCGCGTGAAACTGCTGCGGGATGCCGATGGCCAGTTTATTTGCATCCCGAAAGAATTTGTCCCTCAGAGTGAAGACGTTATTATTCGGAAAGAAGGAGACAGGCTTATCATTCAGCCAGTGCCACAAGAAACTGATGTGTTGCATCCACGAGATGAAACCTTGGTAGAACCAGAGGATCTACCTGCCCGGAATGGATAATTTCTGAGCCGTGACAGAAGACTCGCGCTTTCCAGACTGGCTTTGGCGGCTGGTCGCGGACCGAAGTCCATTTTACTCCGAGCCATCCGCTTGCGAGAAAGCCGCGAGCCCCAGTGCGCCACCGCTAGCGGTAAGTAGAAACGGAGCAAGCGAATTGAACTGCAGCGTATCGGCGATACGCGCGTTCGAATTGACCGCACCCCTAATTGCAGCGGCGGTGTTCGGAGCGACCGTTTTCATGTAATTCGGATCAATCATGTAGGCGCGGATGGCTTCGGCGACATACTCGCGATCCACATCGGAGCCCTTGTAGCCGGCCGCTTGCGGCGTCCATTGCTTAGCGGTTGGCGACGAGTTTGGATTGTTGAGATCGTGATAGACTGTTTGAAGTTCGCCCTTCAAAAGCGAGGTATCGATCTGTCCTGCCAATTCATCGATGCCGTGCGCGATCTCGTGCGCCTGTACCCGCGCGAGGGGCTTTGCCGACAAGGCTCGCGTTATAGGCGATTCGAGTAGTCTCTTCCGCTTCCATCCGGCGTTTGGGCCAGGCTTCTAAATCGACCTGCTCTGCCACCCAGTATCTCGCGCCGGCATGCCGCTCAGGTCTCGTGCCAAAGAGTCCCTGACTGATTTCGGCGATGTTGCGCGCGACGCTGGTCTCGTCATGCCACTCCAGCGTCGCCAGTTCTTCCGGCGACAAAGGCCGCTCGTATTGGCCGCCCGTCCATGTCGTATGCAATTCGTCCCAGGGCATCCGTAGGCGCTCCCTTCGGATAATCCTCGGCGATATTTCTAGCAGGTTTCGGCGGCGGATCATAAATCGAGGCACTTCAGATCGAGGCACTTCTGGAGGCCGGCGCGCTGGCGCGTGCATAGTTCAGCAGGGCATTCGCATATTCCGGGCCTTTTGCAGCGCCCAGGCCGAGAACCCCACCAATCGTGGCGCCCAATAGGGCGTTCGGAATGCGCGCCCAGGCGTCGCCGGTGTCCGGTTGCTGGGGCGCGAAATATCCGGCGGTTGCCCCCATCGCCGCGCCAATCCCCGCGCCAACAACGCCTGGGCGTTTCAACGGAGCAAGTGCATTCATTGCGGTACTTGCAGCTCCGAATGGGAGCCCAATAAAGCTCAACACCTTCACGCTATCGGGCGCGCTTTCGTAAGCCTCATTATAATATTGCTGCAATGCCTGCCGTTGGCGCTCGTATTGCGGCGTTCCGCCCCAAAAGCTTTCGCCGCGCGCCATCGCCTCCGCATCCAGCCCGCGCATAGGGCAAGCAGCCCAAGAAAATTGAAAATCACGCCAAGGCTACGGCTTTTCGGGTCCAGATTGCGCTCACGTCCGGGCAAGCCGCCGTAATAGAAAACGTCAACCATCGATCATCCTCCGAGCCAGCCGGTCTTCGAGCTGAGGCGCTCATCGTCCCAATTCACATCCGTCCGCGGTTTCACCATGCGCGGGAACAGATCCCACAGCGCCCACACCAGCGCGTCGGCGCGGTCGGCGGCGCCGTCGCCTTCGATGCCGAACGGCGTGAACTGCACCATCTGATCCTCCAGCGCCGGGAACGCCCCGGCATGAGCCACGCGGCCCTGCTCGTAGAGCGCGGCGATAGGCTCGGCGCGCACGGTCTTGCCCCGGCTCGCGCGCACCGGCCGCAGCGGCAGCCCGGACCGCTCGGCGCGCATCACCGTCTCGACCATCGCGCCGCCCTGGTTGATCTCCACCACGATGGCGTCCGCGCTGTGGCGGTCGAACGCGGCGGCCACCTTCCGCGCCCAGCCCGCGGGCGACAGCCTGCAGGACAGGTCGTCGAGCACATAGCCGCGCCCGTCCTCGCCGAGCCCCGCCACCACGATGCCGGTCTCGGAGGTCTTGTCCCCGCCCTTGGAGGCCTTGGCGGCCGGATCGACGCCGATCACGATGCGCTGCATCGCCGGCAGCGCCGCCGGGGCCACCCGCGCCGCGTCGAGCATCGCCCGCGTCCACAGCGCGCCGGGAATGTCGTCCAAAATCTCCGCGTTCAGCTCCTGCCGGCCGAGCCGCGTGCCCTCGTAGCGCTTCACGATGCTCTTGAAGAAGCCGGGCGCCAGATTGGCGCGGTTGTCGTAGGTGCTGCCGCGCGTCACCGCGACCCCCTGCCCTTCGCGCGCCAGGAACTCGCGGATCAGCGGGATCGGGCGCGGCGTGGTGGTGATCACCTGTTGCGGGCGCTCGCCAAGCCGCAGGCCGAACTGCAGCATGTCCCAGGTCTCCTGGGCGTAGCGCCACTTGGCCAGCTCGTCGCACCAGGCCGCCTCGTGCTGCGGCCCGCGCAACTGGTCCGGCTCGGTCGCGTTGTAGAGCATCGCCACCGCGCCGTTGGGCCAGGTCAGCCGCCGCTTCGAGCGCTCGAACTTCGGCCGGAAATCGTCCGGATGGATCGCCAGCAGGCCCGCCGGGCCTTCCACGATCACATCGCGGGCGTCCGCCGCCGTCTCCGCCACCAGGGCGAGGCGGCTATAGGCGCCCCGGCCCAGCGGAGTAGGTCCGCAAACGCATTTGCGCACCCACTCCGCTCCGCATCTCGTTTTCCCGGAACCGCGGCCGGCCAAAATAATCCATGTATTCCATTCGCTTAGCGGAGCCCGCTGCTCCGGCCTCGCCCAGAACTGCCACTCATAGATCAGCCCCTTGCGCGCCTCCGGCGTCAGGCTCGCGAAAAACTCCTTCTGCTTCCTCGGCGTCAGCGATGCGAGAAAGCTTGCGTTCAATTTCTTCCCAGACTCGTTCGGCATTCACGCTGTCCTTCGGCTCGGGCGCCCGCTGCCGGGTGGAGGTGGGGTTACGGCCCTTGAAGCGCTTGCCAAAGCGGTTGCGCATCTGCAGCTCCCAGCTCGCCAGGTTCCAATTTTTGTTCTTGATCCCCTCGCGGCCGGCTTCCAGCCACCAGCCATATTCGAGCGCCCTCGCGCGGCGCAGCGCATCGCGGAACTCAGGATGCGCGGCAGCCCAGGCATCGAGCGTTTTGCTGGCCACGCCGAGCTTGGCGGCTATTTCCGCCTTGCAGCAGCCCTCCGCCGCAAGCTCCAGCACGCGGCCGCTATAAATGGAATCGTAAAGGGTTGGGCGGCCGCGCGGGCGCGTGCCCATGATTTCGAGATCGCCGGGCATGACACCTCGCAAGACTTATTTTAAATAAGTGTTGGGGGAGTCGCGGTTTTGTTCGCTATTGCGGGGCTACGCTCAAGGCCATCGATTGGCCCGTCCGCATGCTTTTCTGCGACTGTATGGATTTATAGGGCAAGTCACCGTTGGGGTGCAATACGGTAATTCGGGTCCTGCCAGCGAAATGAAAAGTTTGGCTAAAAAACGATTAAACTAACATTGGCCAGGCTCTCATGGGCAACTCGGAGACAGGCCACAGGAACGCGGCTTATCCTGCCAGCGCTGGCCGGACGTGCTTTTCGCTCAGGGTTCGCGCCTGCTCGCTCAAGCGGTCATAAACGTTCTGGATGAACGCGCGCCGCTCGGCGGCGCTCTCGAATGCGGTGTCGGGCACAAGCCAAAAAAGAGTGCCGTGCGAAATCACGACCCCATCATGCTCCAGCAGCATTTGGCTGATGCCCTGCCACTTCACGTAATATTCGATGGATGGAGTAGCGATGCGAATGCCTCCCTCATCCTGGGTTAAGCGGATGGTTGAATCGAAGCCGGCCCGGCTCTTGCTCCACCGCGCTCCCGCCCTGCGAAGCAGCCACACCCCCGGCAGGAACAGCATGAAGCAGATGACGAGCCCGGCGTTCGGCGAAAATGGCACGCCGGCGCGTTCCGCCCACTTACTCAACTCGACCCGATAAAAGTCGAGAGCGAAGACAGCCCCGGCAAACGCTGCCAGCAAGAGCCAAACCGACAGCCATAGCGTGCCTAACACCTTGCGGCCGGCGGACCGGCCCAGCTTTCTCAGCCGTTCGTAAGGAAGCTTGTAGCTCAACTCGCGCTGCACGATCTGTCTCCTGTCTTGGGGTGTGGGACGGCCGGACGAGACTTCAATCCGGGAACGGCGCTCAAAGTTTGTTGTTTTGGCGGCGAAGGAAAGGCTTGGCACCCTGTTGACCCGAGGGAAAGCCCGGCATAATCTGCGCCCCATGATCGATTCGAGCCCATTCCAGAACTGCTATTGGCCGCTGCTCCCATAGGTGCGGCGACATTCGATCATTCCCGATGAACATCGCCGCCTTTGCCGGCGGCGTTCTATCCAAAGTGATCGGGGTCCCCGGCCCAGGCGGCCAGCCATGGAGACCCGGCGTGGACTTATTCGGCTTCAACATACGGCCTGCGGCGTCAGGCGATTTCAAGCGGCTGGCCAAGCTTTTCGATGAGCTTGACGAGTTTCACAGGCGCGGGCGGCCGGACCTGTTCGTCAAACCGCAAGGGCCGGCGCGCGAGCCGGGCGAAATCGAAGCCCTGATCGCAGGGCCGGATTCCACCATCCTGGTGGCGGAGGATTCGGCGTTTCCGCATTTGATCGGGCTCGCCACGGTGTGCATCCGCGAGACGCCGGGCCTGCCGTGTCAACCCGCCCGCCGGATCGCAGAGGTCCCAAATCTTGGCGTAGCCCGGCATGCCCGCCGCCACGGCGTAGGGCGGGCGCTTATGCGCGAGGCCTCCGCATTCGCCGCCGTGCGGGGCGCCGCCGCGGTGGAACTCAGCGTCCATGAGTTCAATGCCGGGGCAATCGCGTTCTACGAGGCGCTGGGCTTCCGCACTCAGACGCGGCGGATGGGCGCTCCCTTTGGAACTGAAGCCACGCCCGCCGCGCCGTAAGCGCCGCCTTGCGTCCGGAATGCGATCAGAACTGCCAGCGCAGGCCGCCCTTCGCCGTAACGAGCGAAGACGGATCGTTCGTTGCCGTATACTCGCCAGAGAGGAAAAGCGAGAGCCGCTCGCCAACACGGAAGTGCAGATCCGCGCCGCCATAGGCGCCAGATACAAAATCCTTGCCAGGCGCCATGAACGTCATACTCTGACCGAGCAGGCCCACATTCACGGCCGTACCGCCAACCCGTTCCGCTTCCAGCACGCCTCCGTGCACGCTCAGGTGCAATTCCGACTCGGCTACCCAGCGTCATCGTCCGTGCTAGCGAAAGCTCCGCGCGCTCCTCCAGGTCTTGAAGCATGCGGCTTGCAATCGTGATGCCGGTATCCGAGCCCGTCTCGGTGTAGCCACTAAGCTCTGCGCCAAGATAACGCGCCTTTAGCGCTGGTGTGAGCGTGAAGCGCCCTGGGAGAGCCAAGCCATAGCCCAAAGACACCTCGGGTTCGATGAACCAGCCGCCAAAGCTTCCCATGGCGGTCTCAATTCCATTCTGAGCCAAATTGCTGTTGACGTTCCGGATGGTCGAGTTGGAGAGCACGCCGCCTGTCAGCGCGGCATTGAGGAAAGCAGCCCCCGCATCGTAGCGCCCGTAGAGCCCGCCAAAGCCCAAGTTCGCTTTTCGCGCTGCCGCTATTCGAATCGATGGCGCTTTCGATCACGCCGCCGCCGGCAAAGGCGCCAACCCGCAAGTTCGGCCGCACAGGCGCATCTACGCCCATGGCGCCACCCGCCAGATTGGTGGCGCTGCCAAGTGCCTGCCCTTGCGCCTGTTGCTGCCGCTGCGCATAAAATCCGTTGCCCCAGGCGGTAATGCCGTTCGCATTGGTGTAGCTGCTGCGCCCCGTCCTTGAAGCCACCCGCCCCGCCATTGGGCGCGCTCAGCAGGAAGCCAGAAAGCGCGCCCGTGAAATCCATGAGCGCCCGTTCCGTTAGCCCGAAGCTTGTCGGGTCGATGGATACGATCCGGTTGCCGGCGACGATGTAGGGCACCGTTCCGCTAACGTTTGCGTTTGCGAGGTCTACGCTCGCATTGGTCAAGCTATAATTGCTGACGGTCAGATCGATGTTGCGTTCGCGCACAACAACCTTGTCGCCGCTCCCGGCGAGCATGATTGTGCCCACGATGAAGGAGCCCGGCAATATGGTCAAGGAATCGTTGGCCGTCGCCATCGCAATGGCGAACCCGTTCGGAGCGTTGATTACGCCTGAATTGACGAAGCTGCTGGTGCCGGATTTTGCATCAAGTACCACGCCCCCGTTTAAGGTGCCGCTATTGACAACGCTGACGTTGCCGCCGGTACTCGTCGTAAAAATTTGCCCCGCGGTCCCGGAGTTTTCCGTTGTGGCGTTGCCACCACTGAACGTTTCAATTACGTGCGTGGTCCCCGAGTTGATCGTGGTGGCGGTGCCGCTTTTCGTCTGCGTCACGATGTAGCCGTCTACGGTTCCGGAATTGACCGTCTTCGCGTCGCCAGTGGTGTTCACCTCCGTTGAAACGTAGCCGGTAACCCTCCCGGAATTGGTTGTTGCCGCGTTACCGGAGGCTGCCGTCGTCTGGATGTAGCCGCTATTGGGATCGGTGCTGCTGACGGTTCCGGAATTGACCGTTTGCGCGCTACCGCCGGCATACGCGTAGGTTAGAATAAAGGCGCCATTTGCACCCGCGCTGGTGACCGTCCCGGAATTGTTCGTCATCGCGTTGCCGCCGGTGCTGGTCGTATAGATGGTCCCCGAAGTTCCCGAATTGACTGTTGTGGCGTTGCCGCCCTCCGCAGACGTCGAGATGTGGCCACTCACAGTGCCGGAATTGGTGGCTTGCGCGTTGCCGCCGCCTTGCGCATCCGTCAGAATATAGCCGCCGCTCGCATCCGCGCTGCTCACCGTCCCGGAATTGTTCGTCGTCGCATTGCCCTGGATAGACATCGTCTGGATGAAGCCGCCATTGCCGATGCCGGTAGAGCTGACGGTCCCGGAATTGACAGTGAGCGCATTGCCCAGCGTGGCGTTCGTTACGATGTAGCCGCCGCCCATAAGGCCAGTGGAGCTAACCGTCGCCGAGTTTGTCGTGGTTGCGTCGCCCTGCCCCGCTTGTGTCGAGATCCAGGCGCTTCCCATGCCAGAACCGGTGATCGCCCCGGTATTAACCGTTTGCGCGCTGCCATGGCTGGCCGAGGTCCACAGATAGGCGCTTGAATCGGCGGAGGAATTGACCGGCCCGGAGTTGGACGTGCTCGCGCTCTGGCCCGCCGCGGTGGCGTGGTTGTCCCCGGTTTGGATGGCGACGTTATTGGTGCAGGTGCTGGAGGTAGCCGTCGATGTGCAACTGAGTTGTGCCGATGCGCCTCCTCCCGTGCATAGGATTGCCGCAAGAATTGAGCCGGTAAACGTATGCCGCATCGTTTGTTTCCCCCAATAAGATGCTTGAGCGCGCGATCTTGCGGTGAACTTGGGGCGAAGTAAATTCTTTGGATCGAAATATCCGCGGCACGAAGCGTATTTACAAGAAACTGTTGCCGACATTACCCGTATATTTAGGTGTAACACTCCATATTCCGCCACCTTACCGGGAAACAGAAACGCAAAAGTAGAATGTTTCTGAGCGTACTACTAGGTTTGGCGCAACAACGCTACGAGCACAAGCAGAACCGGACGCTACCTTGCACGCTTCGCTTGCACCACGCCGCCGCATACACTTGCCAAGCAAGCCGCCAATACCGTTGCAACCATTCAAAGGCTCCTCGCTTCGGTTACGAAGCGAGGGAGGCGGTGCTCGGTCAAGCCCGCGCGCTGCACGGGGAGACCTCAGCATCGCAAGGCGACGCCGATATCTGCCCGAAGCTGAAATAAACGCAAACCCGGTGCCCGCCGGCGCTGGATACCTCACCGGCGATGAATGAAGAAAGCATGAAGATGCGTAGCCGGCGGCCCATGGTAAATGCGCGCGTGGTAAACGATGCGCATCTGCGCGCTCCGCAGCCGCATTTGGCCGGTTTTCCGGCCATTTCGGGCCGGATTTAGCGCGTCCACCGTCCCGTTAAATATAATCGCAACTCGCGAATTAACCGCGGCGCACACTCGCGCGCCGCGGTCAAAGCGGGCAATATTCTTTGAACATCAACGCATTACACCTTCGAGAAATTCCATTAAACTTTTAGAAAAGCGCATTTGCGATAATCAAGCTCAAGACGAAGCGCTGCCGCGCCCGTCCATCCCCGCCGTCCCGCCTGCCCCGGACACCGCGTCCCGAGGCAAACGAGCCGCCATGCCTCGAACACTTTGCTGAAGAGGTGGAAACATGTCAGTAGCCAGCACCAAGACAGCCGCAACTGCCGTTGCCGGCCCCGATTCCGTGTTCAAGCCGGGCTTCGGCGATACAGGGCTCGCCATCGGCCCGGCAGCATCGAAACCTCTCTCCAAGCGTTGGACCGCAAATTATCTCCGCCCCGTGACACGCTGATGAAGCCCGGATCGCGGTGGCTGAATTTGGTGCGTACTATGCCTATTCCGGAGGTTTGCAGCCCTCACGGGTGGCCTCCTAGGACGCCGCGCGGTGCCACTGCCGCCTGGCGCCAATCGCCGCCAGCGCGCGCCACTGATATAATGCCCGCTGCCTCAATCCCGCTCATCCGGTTCGGTATCGTCCTCCACCCGCCCCGCTTTCTGTCCTGCTTATCCGGTTGCACGCAAGGGGCAGCGCCGGCGCGCCCGGCGAACGGAAGAAGTGGGTAGCAACTTTGAGGCCCTTGCCAAACGGGCCGCGGCTTGCAACCTGTACGCTCTGCGTCCGGTTAGAGATTTCGCGTGGCGACCCGCCGCCAACAACAGGATTTGGCATGAGCAAGCAAAACACGGCCATGACACAGGACCTTTTCGGCGGCGCTGCGCAAGCAAGCGCCCCCAAGGCGAATGTCGCCCGCCTGCCCGTGCAGAAGCCCGGCCAGAGCTATACCGCGGCCGATATCGAGGTGCTGGAGGGGCTTGAGCCCGTTCGCCGCCGCCCCGGCATGTATATCGGCGGCACCGACGAAAAGGCCATGCATCACCTCTTCGCCGAGGTGATCGACAACGCCATGGACGAGGCGGTGGCCGGCGCATGCGAGCTTCATCGAGGTCGAGCTGAGAGCGGATGGCACGCTTTGCGTCACCGATAACGGCCGCGGCATCCCTGTAGACCCGCACCCGAAATATCCCGGCAAGTCGGCGCTGGAAGTCGTCATGACGACGCTTCATTCTGGCGGTAAATTCAACTCGAACGTCTATTCGACCAGCGGCGGCCTGCACGGCGTCGGCGTCTCGGTGGTGAACGCACTCTCCGAGCATCTGGAGGTCGACGTCGCGCTCGGCGGCCGGCTTTACCGGCAGACCTTCGCCCAAGGCGCGCCGCTCGGCGGCCTTCAAGACCTTGGCGCCGTTCGCAACCGGCGCGGCACCACCGTCCGCTTCCGGCCTGATCCCGCGATTTTCAAGGAGCGTGCCCATTTCAGGCCCATCCGCATTTTCAAGATGGCCCGCGCCAAGGCCTATCTGTTCGGCGGTGTGGAAATCCGCTGGACCTGCGCGCCGGAGCTGCTGGAGGGCACCACGGACGTGCCGCAGAAGGCTGTCTTCCATTTCCCGGGCGGGCTCAAGGACTTCCTGGCGGCGCGCATCGAGGGGCTGACACCGGTCACGAAGGACCTGTTCGCCGGCCGGGTTCAAAAGGAAGGCGGGCATGGTAGCGTCGAGTGGGCCATCGCCTGGCTCGCCGACGAGGACGGCTTCACGCAGTCATACTGCAACACAGTGCCCACGCCCGACGGCGGCACGCACGAGCAAGGCTTGCGCGCCGCCCTGTTGAAGTCGCTTCGCGCCTATGGCGAGCTTACCAACAACAAGCGCGCTGCGCAGCTTATTGCCGACGATATTCTAGTTTCGTCCGGCATCATGCTCTCCGTGTTCATCAGCGAGCCAGAATTCCAGGGGCAGACGAAAGACAAGCTCTCTTCCGCCGAGGCCGTTCGCATCGTCGAGAATACGGTCAAGGACGCCTTCGATCACTGGCTCACCGCCTCGCCGCAGCAGGCGAACGGCCTTATGGAGTTCGTGATCGAGCGCGCCGAGGAGCGCCTGCGCCGCAAGCGCGAGAAGGAGACCCAGCGCAAGAGCGCCACGCGCAAGCTGCGCCTGCCCGGCAAGCTCGCCGACTGCTCGAAGAACGCCAAGGACGACACCGAGATCTTCATCGTGGAGGGCGACTCGGCTGGCGGCTCCGCCAAGCAGGCGCGCGACAGAGCCACCCAGGCCATACTTCCCTTGCGCGGAAAAATCCTCAACGTCGCCAGCGCGTCGCGCGACAAGCTCGCGCAGAACCAGCTCCTGGCGGATTTGACGCTGGCGCTCGGCTGCGGCGTGGGCAAGCAATACAAAGACGGCGAGCTGCGCTACGACCGGGTCATCGTCATGACCGATGCCGACGTGGACGGCGCGCATATCGCCTCGCTGCTCATCACCTTCTTCTACCGGCAAATGCCCGAGCTGATCCGCAATGGCCATCTCTATCTCGCCGTGCCGCCGCTCTACAGGCTGAGCCAGGGCGGCAAGACCGCTTATGCCCGCAACGACGCGCATCTGGCGGAGCTTAAGGCCACAGTATTCAACGGCAGGGGCAAGCTGGAAGTGAGCCGCTTTAAAGGCTTGGGCGAGATGATGCCCGCCCAGCTCAAGGAAACGACGATGGCTCCAAGTAAGCGTACACTATTGCGCGTGGAGATTACTGGCCGCAGCGGCGATCTGAACGGCCTGGACCTTGAGGCGGACGAGGCTGCGGCGGCGGATGTTGTGGAACAGCTTATGGGCAACAAGCCAGAGGCGCGCTTCCGCTTTATTCAGGAGCGCGCCGCTTTTGCGGAACCCGAGGCGCTGGATATCTAGTACAGCCCGAGGCAAGTTCGCACCCCATTCGCCGAGGGCTTCGCCACGCGAACTTGCCTCGGATAAAGCTGTACTAGATTCAATAGCTTGCTAGTACGCCTGATCCGCAGGAAGTCCTTTCCGTGCCTGCCGCATGTGGGTCAGGACTTCCTGCGGGGCGTACTAGCGCCTCGGTTTGGAGGCTGAAGCCCCGCAGTTTCTAGCGGTGCAGCGTCAGCGAGGCAGATCCGCCGCCGCCCCTCAGCGAGACGTTCTGGCTGTTGCCGTGAACGCTGACGTGAATGCTGCCCTGGATGCCAAATGACGAGTTATAGAACGCACCTGAATAGCTGTTTGGCCCAGTCTGGCGCAGATTTGCGGTTTGATCGGCGCTTCCGGAGGCCGTGGCGCACACGCCATTAAGGGACACAGAGCGGCCCGATTGAGAATAATGAGCGCGGCATCTGGCCCGCTCGCGGTGTCCATCCGAAAAGACGACGACGCCGCCACCGCTCCAGGATCCACCAATGCCCTCAGCGTGTGCCATCGGGGCCAGGAATGAGGCCGCGAAAAGCGCTGTCCCCAGAACTTTTCCAAACTTGAACGCACCGGCAAACGATAGGTTAAATAAATTCACGGAGCACCTCCTCAGCTTCAGCTAATGGGTTGGCAGAGATATGCTACCAACCCTCTCAATTCCCAATCAATTGACTGGTTCCACTTCCGGCCCTTGCGCGTTCGCGTGTTTGCCGCGCCAGGTCCGCAGCAGAAACATAATGGTTGGCCGTAAAATAAGTAGATCTGCCGTCAGCGCTGCCACCATGGCGAACGCGGAAAGCCATCCGAACAGCCGGAGCGACGGGAGATCCGACAGCACCGTCACCGCCAGGCCGCAAGCCAGCACGACGGTGGTCAGGATCAGTGGCGGCCCCATGAGCACGGTCGCGCGCGCCACGCCAATGCCAGCGTCCTGATCCGGCCGGTCTTCGAGGCGCAACCGGTTGAGGAAATGGATGGTCGCGCTAAGCCCAAGCCCGAACGACACGGTCAGGGCAACGATGCTTGCGAACTGAAGCCCGCGCCCCAGTATCCAGAGCAGCACGCCCGAAGCCAGGATCGGGAAAATTGCCGGCAATATCGCCGCCAGCATCACAATCAGCGAACGGAAGGCCAGCCCGATGAAAGCGGCGACGAAAACGATCTCGATCGTCAAAGCCGTGTTGAGCCGCTCGATCATGCTGGCGCTGTTCTGCGCCGCGATCACGGAGAGCCCCGTCACCGAAATCTGGTAGCCAGGATGGGCTGCACGCACGCGGTTCAGCGCCTTCTCTATATCCGCTACGATGGGCCTGAGCTGGCTCGCATCCACGTCGGGAACGTAGCCGGCGACAACCTCCGAGCGCTGGTCCTCGGAAATGAACCGGCGCACCAGACTCTCAGGCAGGTATCCGACATATTGCTTCAGCGTGGCCACATCTGCCCGGCCCATTTTCTCCGCAAGCCAACGCCGCAGCGTTTCGACCGACCAGACATTACCTACCCCTGGCTGCTTCTCCATGATCGTGTGCACTTGATCTAGCACGGCAAGCGGCTCTGGATCGTAAATCGAAGCCTTGGCCGGCAAGTCGATCAAAACCGCGATGGGGTTGGAGCCGGTCAGCTTCGCATCGAGCTGATGGCTGGCGGCGACCGCCTGCTGCTTGTTCGGCACCTGATCCGCAAGCCGGTAGCGGGCGTGCAGATTTGAATAGGTGAGCCCCAGCCCAACGACCACAACCAGGCTGATGAGGCTATAGATCCCAGGCCGGGCCACGACACGCAAAGCGATCCAGTTGCAGAAGGCGCGCAGCGAATCCACGCCTAGATCCGCCCCTTTGATGCGCGCGGCGAAGGCCTCCTCCCGCCGGACCAGCAAAACGCCCAGCAGCGGCAGCAGCGTTATGACCGTGAATAGCGCAATGACCGTGGAGATAATCCCCGCGGCGGCGAAATTCTGGATCATCTCCGAGCCCGAGAACAGCAGGGCCACGAAAGAAATCGCCGCAGTCGCATGGGTCAGCACGCAGGCAGGCCCGACAACAAGAATGGCGTTGCGGAAGGCATCGCGTCTGTTCTCACCCGCGATCAGCCTGTCGCGCGCGGCGAATGTGAGCTGCATGCTGTCGGAAAAGCTGATGACCATGATGAGTGGGGTCATCACATTCAGGAACGTATTGAGCCTGAAATCCAGCCAGCCCAGCGTGCCGAGCGCCAGCAAAATCGCTATGAGCGGCGGACCGGCCGCAATAATCATGAAGGAAATGCGCCGGAAGAACACGATTGCGATCAAGCAGCCGGCCGCAAACCCGATGCTGTTGTAGAGCAGTTCGTCGCGCTCGACCGCGTTGCGGATTTCAAGGCGCATGACGGGCACGCCCGTGAATTCGACCTTGAGCCCGGTTCCCTCCAAGTTTTCGGCGGCCGCCTTGCGGATGGCCGATACCACCGCGGCATCGCCCGGACCATTCGCAACCGCCGGATCGAGCGCGATCACCACAAGCGCGAGCTTCCCATCCTCCGAGAGCAGCTTGCCCCGGATGATCTCGTTGGTCAGCGCTTTGTGGACGAGGTTATCGTATTCGGCACCCTCCGGAAGATCGGCGGGGAAAAGTGGACCAGGTAACTGGCCATTTTCAGGCGGCTGGCGCGCGGAGAATAGCGAGAGCACGCCCCGCGTCCCTTCGACAAGCTGAAGCTCGGTGACAAGCTCGCGCAGCTTTTCAATCGTGTCGCGGCTCAGGAGGCTGCTGCCCTCCGCGACCATAAGCACGTCGTATTCGTTCGACGGAAAGCGTTTCGAAAACTCCTCGAAATGCCTGAACTCGGCGCTATTCGAGCGGAAAAGCGTGCTCAGCAGAATCGTCGACTTTGAGCTTGCCGACACCGAAAGCGGCTACAACGCACAGCGCCGCCGCAATCATGGCCGAGAAAATCGGGGTCCTCAGCGCGATAAGTCCAATGCGCTCAAAGCCCAGAACGAGCCGGTACGGCGCTCTATTTCGCGATGCGCCACTTTCCCGTTTGTCTCCATTCAGCCCCGACATGGCTCATGTGCCCCTAAACCCGTTGACCCCAGTGAGCCCTAGCGCAAATTCCACGCAGGATAAAGTAACTTCCTGCCGCACGGCGCGGCCGGGTTGCATAGGCTGGTACAGCCCCCTTTACGCTTAAGTGAAATGGCGCTTTTGGGCTCAAATTGGAAACGGCCCTGTCGTAAATGTGGCATAACCCCGCCGCGAATGCGGCCCGCATCGCTCTCCGCACCTTTGGAATGCGGGGGTAGCAGGTTTGTTTCTTCTATTTGATTTAAATGATCGCTGTGTGACAGCGCCACGATGAAGGGGGCAAAGTTTTTCGTTATTTGCGCTTTTCGTTCTTGGCTGCGCGAATTCCCGCGGCTGCGGTATCCTTCTCGCACATGTAGGCGCCGCGCTTGGTCGTTCCGTATGCACCGGTGCCGGCGTGATGATAAACCTTCGTGCCGATGTTCGCCCACACAACGGTATCGCCTGGGCAACTCGCTTTTGCGTCCGCCTCACTCGCATATTGACCGCTGGCAAGCGTCGCTGCGGCGGCATGCGTCTTCTTCTTCGCCGGCGCAGTGGACGCACCGGCCTGGGTTGTCTGCGCTTCTTGCGCGAATGCTGCACCTGCCGTGACTGCGATTGCGCTGCCCAAAAGCAGGGCGGAAAAGAGCCGTCTCATGAACTTGTTCCCAATTAGACAATAACCTTATACGGAACTGTTAGCGCTTAAGGCGCCTTTAGGCAAGCTCCCGCATGCGCCGGCACCAGAAATCTTTGCTGGAACCACTTGCCTGCCGCCAGGCGCGTGAAGAATAAGGGTCCGCACCAGCAGGTACAGAGTGCCCGCGCGGAAAGTACGCTTTTCTCCCCCGTGCGTATGTGAAAGCCCGGCCAGGATTCAGCCTTGCCGCATTCGCCGCCAAGTGCCTCCGCAACAGAATTGCCTAGCGGCCAGCAAGGTGCTGACCTAGAATACAAAGCACGCTGCTGAGCTACCGCCTGAGCCGCTGGCATTACCGCCGTCTGGCAAACGGGGATACAATGCCGCGGCAAGCAGGCTTGACCTTGCAAGGCTAAATTCTAGCATGAGGTGCGGCGATTAGTTTGCGTTTGCCACTCCCGCATACCAGCGTCTCCGCAACGCCCGCGGCGGGCGCTTTGCAGCGTGGCCCCGCCGGAATGCTAAAACTCCGGTTCGCGGATCTGCGCGTGTTCCGCTTGACCATCGCCGCCCGCATCGCCGCGATTGTGCTTACGCTTGCGGTGCCGCTCAATCTCGTCGTTTTCGCTGTAGTCTGGCATCTTGCCAGCGCCTCAAGCGAGGCGCAGCGGACGAGCCTGCTTTACACTGCACATTCCATAGCGCGTGCCGCCGACGCCGAACTTGGCAAATACATGGCGTTGGCCCTGGCGCTATCACGCTCTCCGGCACTGCTTGACGATGACATCGGCGAGTTCGGCGTCGAAGCCCGCCGCGCCTTCGCATCCGTTGAGGACGCCGTTGTGCTGGTCGCGGATGCGGATGGCCGCGAGCTTATGAATACGGCAAGCCAGCCGGGGCAGCCCCTCCCCTTGCGCCACCCTGCCGCGATCGCAGCGCAAAAGCGCGCCTTCCAAACCGGCGCCATCGGCCTCACAGACGTTCTCTTCGGTCCGGTGGTCGACGAGTGGATTGTGAATATCGAAGTTCCCATCTTCAAGAACGGACAGCCCTTCCGGGCGCTCGCCGTGCTCATGAAAGCCAAGGCGTATCGGCGGCTGCTGAACAACCAGCAGATTCCGCAGAATTGGCTCGCCGGCATCGCCGACCGGCAGGGCCGATTCATCACCCGCGTGCCAGCACACGACCTCTATTCGGGCCGGCTTGCGGCCGAGGGCTGGCGGAAGGTCATGGCTCGCGACGGCGTGTTCCAGTTCGACTCGCTTGAGGGCGACCCGATCGTGCTGGCCAATGCCCACACCGCAAAGGGCTGGTCCGTAGGCGTTGCCGTCAAGAAAGCCCAGATTCAGGCGGCGACTTGGGACACAATTCGCTGGGCTGCGCTTCTCGGAGGCGTCATATCGGCGCTGAGCCTACTGTTCGCGCTCGTCATATCGCGCCGCATTACCGGGCCGATTGCCGAGCTTCAACAGAAGGCTCCTCTGCTGCTCAGCGATCCCACGTTGCCAATGCCCAAGGGGCTACCAGAGCTGGAAGCGCTTTCGGAGGCGCTGAAGCAGTCCGCGGTCGAGCGCAACCGCAGCGAGCAGGCCTTGCGCGCGAGCGAGGAACGGTTCCGCGGCATTTTCGAGCACGCCGCCACAGGCATCGCCATCACTGACCTCCAGAGCCGGTTCCTGCTTTGCAATCCAGCCTATCTGTCGATGGTTGGCTGCGCGGCCGGCGATATGGATACGCTGCGTTTTCAAGAGCTTGTGCATCCGGAGGACGTCGAGGCGAACACGGCGCAGCTCAGCAGGCTCTTCGCGCGGGAGATCCCCTCTTTCGAGATTGTCAGCCGTTATATTCGCAAGGGCGGCAAACCCATTTGGGTGCACAAGCACGTCTCGCTCTTAAAGGACGCCACGGGTGAGCCGACCAGCATCGTCGTGCTCGTGACCGATGTCACCGAGCGCAAGCGCTATGAGGAACATATCGAGCTTCTCCTGCACGAGGTGAACCACCGCTCCAAGAACATGCTGGCGCTGGTTCAGGCCGTAGCACGGCAGACAGCGGCAGCGAGCCCCACCGATTTCGTCGCACGTTTCGGCGAGCGAATCCTGGCGATGGCCGCCGCCCAGGATTTGCTCGTCAAGAACGAATGGAGAGGCGTAAATCTCGCCGACCTTGTCCGGTCCCAACTCGCCCACTTCGAGGATTTGATCGGCACGCGGATCGAGACCGGCGGCCCTGCGCTACTGCTCTCGGCATCTGCGGCGCAGACGCTTGGCATGGCCCTTCATGAACTCGCCACCAATGCGGGCAAGTACGGGTCGCTATCCAACGCCGATGGCCACGTATCGATTGCGTGGAGCCTTGAGCCAGTGGAAGCTGGCTTCGATAACTTCGCGATTAGCTGGACCGAAACGGGCGGCCCCGCGGTCCTGGCTCCCCCGCGCTTCGGCTTCGGAAGAACCGTCATCTGCGGCGTGACCGCGAGCAGCCTCGACGCCAAAGCCGATTTCGAACTGGCCCCCGAAGGATTGAAATGGCGGCTCGAATGCAGGGCTGCCGAAGTGTTGGAGTCCGGACGTTCCGCCTTCGCCACCGGACAGGCAAATCTAGCGTCTTTTTCAGCGAAGTGGCACAATTCCAGCAAGAAATAATTGGTGCCGGCAGGGCCATAAGGGCGCTTGACCGCAAGCCCCGGATGGGCGTTTGCTGTTCCCTGACAACCGCAACGCCCAGCGCATGTTTCCCGGCGTTAAGTTGGGCCAGGCGTCAGAATCGGGGTAGGGTTGGAGACGAGCGAAATCCGTGCCGTTGCAGAAGCTTCGTCCTTGGCGGCGCGCCCATGGCTGCGGTGGTACGGTACCGTTCCGGCAAAGCTCTCCTATCCGGATATGACCCTCTACGAGGCCGTGGCGGCGGCGGCTGAGGCTACTCCAGAGGCCATTGCCTGGGACTTCATGGATACCACGCGGACCTACGCCGGCTTCATGCGGGAGATTCGTGCATGCGCCAATGGGCTCGCGGCGCTGGGGCTCGCCAAAGGCGACCGCATCCTCATCAGCATGCCGACTTCGCCGCAGGGCGTCATCGCGTTCTATGCCGCGAGCAAGCTCGGCGCGGTACCTGCCATGGTGCATCCGCTCTCCGCTCCGCCAGAGCTTGAGCAGTATCTGAACGCCACCGGCGCGCGCATCGTGCTGACGCTCGACGCCTTCTACGGCAGCTTTGCGCACATCGAGCCTGCCGTGCCGATTGAAAAAATCGTCCTGGCGCGCATCCCCGACTATCTCCCGCCGCTGAAGGCCGTGGGCTTCGCTCTCACCAAGGGCCGCAAGATACCGAAGGTGCCGGCCGATGGCCGCGTTGTCTGGTGGAAGGCGCTTATGGATGAGCATCATCGGCCTGCGCCCCACGCCCTGACAGGACCGGACGATCCAGCAGCCATCCTCTTCTCTGGAGGGACCTCCGGCGCACCCAAGGGCATCGTGCTCTCGAACCGCAACTTCATCGCCGAAGGCATGCAGGTGGCGGCCTGGGGCGGCAGCGAATGGGCCGGCCGCACGATGCTCGCCATCCTGCCGATCTTCCACGGCTTCGGCCTTGGCGTATGCGTCAACGCAACCCTTATGAAGGGTGGCAGGGCCATTCTCTCGCCCATCTTCACGCCCGAGATCGCAGCCAAGCTTATACGGCGCAAGCGGCCGCACCTTATGGTGGGCGTGCCCACGCTTTACGACGCGCTCACCCGCGATCCGTCGCTGAAAAAGGCCGGCCTCGATTGCCTGAGGGCCGCCTACTGTGGCGCGGACAGGCTGCCCCGGCCGGTGAAGGAGGGCTTTGAAAAGCTCGTGGCCCGGCACGGCGGAAGCGTGAAGCTGCGCGAGGGGTATGGCCTGACCGAAGCCGTGAGCGGCATCATGGCCATGCCGCTTGGCGAGTACCGCGAAGGCAGCATCGGCGTACCTTTGCCCGATATGCTGGCCAAGATTTGCAGGCCGGGAACGGTGGAGGAGCTTCGGCCCGGCCGCGAGGGCGAGATCTGCCTTTCAGGGCCATCCGTCATGTCCGGCTATCTGAACGATCCGGAAGCCACGGCCGCGGCTTTGCGCACGCATGCCGATGGCCGCGTGTGGCTGCATACAGGCGACCTCGGCCGCATGGACGGCGATGGCTTCTTCTATTTCACCGACCGGCTCAAGCGCATGATAAAGTCGTCGGGTTTCAACGTCTTCCCGGCGCAGGTCGAGGCGGTGCTGCAGAAACATCCGGCCGTGCTCTATGCTTGCGTTGTGGGCGTGCCCGACCCGCAGCAGGTCGAGCGCGTCAAGGCTTTCGTTGTGCTCAAGGACGAGGGCTCGCCCACACCCGCGATGGAGCACGAACTGATCGAATATTGCCGGTCGCAACTCATCAAGTGGTCCTGCCCGCGCAGCATCGAATTCCGGCGCGAATTGCCCAGAACGCGCGTCGGCAAAGTCGATTACCGGGCGCTGATAAAAGGGGAACATCCGATGACGGAGGACGCTAAACCCGCCGCACATGGCGGCATCCGTGTTGCCGCGGCGCTTGAGGCGCATGGCGTGCGGTTGCTGTTCACGCTCTGCGGCGGGCACATCTCGCCGATCCTCACAGGCGCGAAAGCAAGGGGTATCCGCGTTGTCGATACACGGGGCGAGGCAGCCGCCGTCTTTGCCGCCGATGCCGCCGCACGGCTGACGGGCGTTCCGGGCGTTGCCGCCGTAACGGCCGGCCCCGGCGTCACGAATGCCGTGACGGCGCTCAAGAACGCGCAGATGGCACAGTCGCCCGTCGTGCTGCTGGGAGGAGCCGCGCCAACGCTTTTGCAGGGCCGCGGCGCGCTGCAGGACATCGACCAGCGCCCCATCGCCGCGCCGAACGTGAAATTCCTCAAGCGAATCCGCCGCGTGCGCGATCTGATCCCCGCCGTGGAAGACGCCTTCGCCGCCGCGCGCTCGGGGGTGCAGGGGCCGGCCTTCGTCGAATGCCCCGTCGACCTTCTCTACGAGGAAGCGCTTGTGCGGCAATGGTACGCCGATGCGGCCGGCAAGGGCACCGGGATCGCTGGCCGCCTGCTGCGCCTGTACGTGAAACGCCATCTGGCCAGCATGTTCGGGGAGCGCGCGCCCGCCAAGCCGCCCCGCGCGCGTAAGGTCTCTACGCCCGCTGCGTCGCTTGCGAGCGTCGCGTCGGCAGCGGAGGCTTTGGCTCACGCAAAGCGCCCCATCGCAATCATTGGCAGTCAGGCGCTTTCGGGTGCGAACGAACCCGCAGGCATCGCCGGCGCCATCGCCCAGCTCGGCATCCCCGTGTACCTCTCGGGCATGGCGCGGGGGCTACTCGGTCCCCAGCACCCGCTCCAGCTCCGGCACAAGCGCCGCGAAGCCCTGAGGGAGGCGGATTGCGTGATCCTGGCCGGGGTGCCATCCGATTTCCGTCTGGACTACGGCAACCATGTGCGCCGCTCGGCCAAGCTCATTGCCGCCAACCGCAGCGCCAAGGAGGCGCGCCTGAACCGGGTACCGGACATCGCGGCAATCGGCGACGCAGGCCTGTTCCTGCAGCAGCTTGCGGGCGAGGACCACGGCACCGCTGCAAGGTGGCAGGAGTGGATTGCAGGCCTCCACGCCCGCGAGGCGGCGCGCGAGGCGGAGATTGCGGAGCAAGCCAAGGCGCAAGGCGAGTACGTCAACCCCATCGCGCTGTTGAAGGCCGTCGATGCCGCCGCCGCCGATGACGCGGTCTTCGTCGCGGATGGCGGCGATTTCGTCGGCACGGCGTCCTATATCTTGAGGCCCCGCGGCCCTCTTGGCTGGCTCGACCCCGGCCCCTTCGGCACGCTGGGCGTTGGCGGCGGCTTTGCGCTGGGTGCGGCACTTTGCAGGCCCGGTGCGGAAATTTGGGCTATTTTCGGCGATGGCGCATTGGGTTACAGCATTGCGGAGTTCGACACGTTCGTCCGGCACGGCATCCCCGTTATCGCCGTCGTGGGCAACGACGCGGGCTGGACACAGATAGCGCGGGAACAGGTGAAAGTGCTAAAAGACGATGTGGCCACCACGCTTGCCCGCAGCGCCTATCATGAGGTGGCGGCGGGCTTCGGCGCCTTGGGGCTACTCGTCAAGAGCAATGCGGAGGTTCCGGAGGCGCTGGCGCGCGCCAAGGCGGCGGCAAGGGCGGGGAGGCCCGTGCTGATTAACGCCTGGCTCGACCGTACCGCCTTCCGCGAAGGCTCCCTATCGATGTGACTGCTGGAGGAAGCTGCCATGACCACAATCGAAGCCGTCCGCCTCCAGGCAGACCCTGGCCCCGCAGAGATACTGTCGCTACAGCGCCAGGCCTTCCTGCGCGCGGGGCCGCCATCGCTTCGCCAGCGCAAGGCCGGCATCAAGAAGCTGATGGAGGCCGTCAAGGCCGAGGCGCAGACCATCGCCAACGCAATCTCGGCCGATTTCGGCAACCGGTCGCGCCACGAAACGCTGCTGGCCGATGTCTGGCCGGTGCTCGCTTCCGCCCGCTATACGCTCCGGCATCTCTCATTCTGGATGAAGCCCAAGCGGGTTCCGGTGGGGCTTGAGCTTTTCCCCGCCAGTGCCCGGATCGTCTATCAGCCGCTGGGCGTTGCCGGCATTATCAGCCCATGGAATTACCCTTTCAGTCTTGCCTTGGTGCCGCTGATCGCGGCCCTTGCGGCTGGCAACCGCGTCATGCTGAAACCCTCGGAGCTGACGCCGCATACCTCTGCGTTTCTCGCCTCGTTGCTGGCCAGGCTGTTCCCGGCCGACGAGGTGGCGACCGTGCTTGGCGGGCCTGAGACGGGCGCGGCCTTCGCTGCCCTGCCCTTCGACCACCTGCTCTATACCGGCTCGACCACGGTCGGCCGCCAGATCATGGCCGCCGCCGCCCAGAACTTGACGCCCGTCACCCTGGAGCTTGGCGGCAAGTCGCCCTGCATCCTGGCCGGCGACGCCCCGCTCGCGGTAGCGGCCGAAAGTATCGCCTCGGGCAAGCTCCTGAACGCCGGCCAGACCTGCATCGCGCCCGACTACGTGCTCGTGCCGCAGCAGCGCCGCGAAGCCTTCATCGGCCATCTCCAGGACGCCATCGCCAAGTTCTATCCGTCGCTTAAGGCGAACCCCGATTACACCTCCATCGTGAACGCCCGCCATTACGGCCGGATCGTCCGCTACATCGAGGAAGCCCGCCAGCGCGGCGTCCGCATTGTCGAAATCAACCCATCGAACGAAACCCTTGTCCCAGACGAGCGCAAGATCGCGCCAACGCTGCTCATCGATCCGCCGGACGACCTCGCCGCGATGCAGGAGGAGATCTTCGGCCCGGTCCTGCCCATCGTCTCCTACGGTACGCTCGACGACGCCATCGCCTATGTGAACGCGAGGCCCCGCCCGCTCGCCCTCTACTTCTTCGGCCCCGACCGGTCGAGCCGCGAGAAGGTGCTCACCAGGACCGTCTCCGGCGGCGTCACCGTCAACGATACGCTCCTGCATTACGCCGCGGAGAGCCTGCCCTTCGGCGGCGTAGGGCCGTCAGGCATCGGCGCCTATCACGGCGAGTTCGGCTTCCAGACCTTCTCGCACAGAAAGGCCGTGTTCCTGCAGAACCCGATCAATGGCACACCCCTGTTGCGCCCGCCCTTCGGCAAACTCACCGACCGTATGCTGAAGTTCATATTGGGGCGGTGAGGACGCCCCGGCCGGCCTGTTAAAGAATTGTTGACGCTGAGTTTTGCCATCTTGGGTGGATTCCGGCGCTTCTGCATTTTGAACTAATATAGCAGATGCGCCTTGAGGAAGCGTTAAGTGCCAGGGTGGCGGGCTAAGGCATTGATGCAGATGGCAAACTACCTCCAAGACTTGTCCGTGTTGTGAATAATGCTGGTTAAGACGCGAGTTGCTGATATATTTAAAGGGATTCCGGAGACGCAGAAATCGGCCCCGAAAACGGAATAATGCGCAAAAATCCGGCTTCCGCACACATCGGGCGCCGGCGTTTACCAAGCCTGTGTTTACCATGATGACGCCCTACGCGAAATCAACCGCCCGTTAAGCTTCGGGCCGCCCGGCGCTGACGGCTGCGTCAGGCCGGCAGCAAACTTGCGGTCGGTTGGCGATACCGTCTCTTACCGGGATATTAGCGCTCCTCATAAATTGGCTCTTCAAGCCGCCGGTATCGGCGCGCCGGGTAGCCATCCGCCGGCGATAGAGTTTCCATCTCCAATGCCAAACACCGTTCACTGTTGCACTGACGATTCATGGCCCATCGGATATGATCGAGTCCTTCATCTAAGTCCCAACTACGCGAACGCTCCTTTGAGCAATCCGGCAGGCCTACCGTTACGATACCCAGCAATTCAAGACCGCTTTGCGGATGTCCATAAGATGGCAGCAGCCAAACATGAGTGCAACCGGTCCGTGCAATTTTCCACAACCTTGACGATAATTTCTGGCGCATTGCACAAGCAACCCGTGCGGGTGCGGCGGGACAAGGTCCACGCAAGCCTCCTATGCAAACCAGAGAAGAACAAGCGTGTGCCGGGGTGTTGCGGCGCGCGGGTTTGCGGGTGCGGATGTAGGATAGTGTCATGAAATTCGGCTATGCGTGGACAGTCATCAACAAGCCGCGCGGCGGGACGCCAGCGCCGCCGCCGGAAAGACAAACCTCGGCATTCCCGCGCCTGCCGGCGTGCCGCGCACTGTCCCGCCCAATCGGCAAAAGCGTCTTTCGCGCTATGCTCGCGGTCTTCCGCACGGGACGCCGCCAGCATCTTACGTTTGGCAGACCTGCCCTTAGCCCAGGCGTTCGACGTCTGGCGGCCCAGCAAAAACGGCGCGACCGCCGCCTGCCATCCCCGCCTCCATCGCACCAAGCATGCCTTGAAAATATGGGGCAGCGCTTACCGCGCGGTGCGCGCGGGCTTGCTTGCGGAATCCGGATTGGGCCGCCTCACCCCAACGGGCTTGTTTCTGCCTGTTGGGGGGCTTCGGAATTTACTTCCGGTAACTTGAGCGACGGGTTTCGACCCGAGACAGAATACTTCTTCTCGGCCGCAGCTAGAAGGAGACGGCCACAAAGCCCGGCTGACCAGCCTCTGAGCGCACCCAAGGGAGACGGCAGCGCCCGGCGGCGCTGCCGTCTCCCTCGATTACTTGATGCGCGTGAAGTTGCCGGTGGCGCACACCCCGCTCGTGGTGCAGCCGTCGAGCGCCCAGGTGTCCTTATCCTTCAGCTGAATCTTGGTCTTATAGACGTCGCCCGAAGCGGGGTGCTTGATGTCGCCGACAAACCCGCCGTCCTTCGCCTCAAGCTTGGACTGCACCATTTCCATGCCGACGTTCTTGGGGCCGCCGGTCACTGTGCAGGACATGCCGTTGGCGCCGCCTTCCTTGCAATCGACCGTATAGTCGGTCCATTTCCACTTTCCGGCCATATCAGCCGTGGTGGCAGCGCCCGCCGCCGTGGCAAGGCTCAGCACACCGGCGAGAATCGCAGCCGCGCTCACAAATTTCATCATAGTTGGCTCCTTGGTTTTCTCGTATCTCCCTCGGGCTTGCGCGGTCTTTTCCGGCCGTCTAACCCGGCAAATATACGAATAGCATTATATTCGAATATTCGCGATCATGAGCATAACAGCCGGGACTTCGCCGTCAAGATGCGTTCATTTTTAATCCAAAGGCAAATATGCTAAGCCCGTCACGCAAAAGCGCGGGGCCACCGGAAGGGAACCGGGCGACGGAAAACCGTTCCCGCGGCAGCACCCGGCCCTCAAACTAAAAAGCCCGATTGCGTTGGCAGCACTTCCATCGTATCGGTAAAAGCGAAACGAATCACCCGCGCGAGCCATCATGAAGGAACTGCTTCTAACCTACCTGCCGCTCATCCTGTTTTTCGGCGTCTCGGCGGTGATCGGGCTGGCACTTTTGATCGCCCCGTTCCTGGTCGCGCCGTCGAAGCCCGACCCGGAGAAGCTCGCCGCCTACGAATGCGGCTTTCCCGCGTTCGACGATGCGCGCATGAAATTCGACGTGCGCTTCTATCTCGTCTCCATCCTGTTCATCATCTTCGACCTGGAGGTCTCCTTCCTGTTCCCGTGGGCCGTGGCCTTCAAGGAAGCGGGCGCCTTCGGTTTCTGGGCGATGATGGCATTCCTTGGCGTGCTCACCGTGGGCTTCATCTACGAATGGAAGAAGGGCGCGCTCGAATGGGATTGAGCGCGCGCGGCTTCTAGGGGCCAAGCTACGGCTGGCGCACGGAGATTCCCGCTCACGGCCGGGCAAAATTACCGCTTTGCGTAACGGCTGCGTGCCCATATAACGAGGCAAGGAACCGCGAAAGAGTGCCACGATGATGAGAATATTCCCGGAACCTTGTTTCGACACAGCCGGCCGCCCAGGCGGCGGCGCCATGGATTTTGGCGGGCTCAACAACCAGCTTGCCGACAAGGGCTTCCTCGTCACCAGCACCGACGAGCTTATCAACTGGGCGCGCACCGGCTCGCTGATGTGGATGACCTTCGGCCTCGCCTGCTGCGCGGTCGAAATGATGCAAGCCTCGATGCCGCGCTACGACGTGGAGCGCTTCGGCTTCGCGCCGCGCGGCTCTCCGCGCCAGTCCGACGTGATGATCGTGGCGGGCACGCTCTGCAACAAGATGGCGCCAGCCCTGCGCAAGGTCTACGACCAGATGCCGGAGCCGCGCTACGTGATATCCATGGGCTCCTGCGCGAATGGCGGCGGCTATTACCACTATTCCTACTCGGTGGTGCGCGGCTGCGACCGCATCGTCCCCGTGGACGTCTACGTGCCCGGCTGCCCGCCTAGCGCCGAGGCGCTTGTCTACGGCATCATGCTGCTGCAAAAGAAGATCCGGCGCTTGGGCACAATCACACGCTGAGGGCTTTGGGGGAACCGATGACTGATACGGCAAAGCTCACAGCACTTGCCGAGGCCGCCAAGTCGGCACTTGGCGATGCGGTGCTCGATTCGAGGCTCACCTTTGGCGAGCTGACGCTGGTTGTGGCGCGCGAAAAGCTTCTGGCGGTGCTGACCTACCTGCGCGACGAGCCGGAGTGGCTGTTCAAGACCCTCATCGACATTTGCGGCGTGGATTTCCCGCAGCGCGCCGAACGCTTCGAGGCAGTCTATCACCTGCTCAGCATCCACAAGAATCTGCGCGTGCGCGTCAAGACCTCGACCGATGCCGCGACGCCGGTGCCGAGCGCCGTTGGCGTCTTCCCGGCCGCCAACTGGTTCGAGCGCGAGGCCTTCGACATGTACGGCATCCTGTTCGACGGCCATCCCGACCTGCGCCGCATCCTCACGGACTACGGCTTCCGCGGCCATCCCCTACGCAAGGACTTCCCGCTGACCGGCTACGTCGAGCTGCGCTACGACGAGGAGCAGAAGCGCGTGGTCTACGAGCCGGTGAAGCTGCCGCAAGAATTCAGAAGCTTCGACTTCCTGAGCCCCTGGGAGGGCGCCCAGTACCCGCTTCCAGGCGATGAAAAAACATCCAAACCTGCTTAGACAAAAACAGTAAATACTTGCGAACGGTATTCAACATACGCACCCCGTTTCCCGGAGAGGATCGCAAGCTTGAAGCTGTGTCTTCGATTATTGCATCGGCTTACGGCGGCAATTGGATAATCGCAACATCGCCGCGAACATCGAAGACCGATGAAGACTGCCCGGCACTTGGCTGGAATACTCCCGGCCGGAGTCTTCCGGAAAGCGAGCCGTTTCTGCACGATGCAGATTTACAAGCTTAAGAATTGTCTGTAATGGCTTACTCTAATACACATTGGCAGCCATCAGCGTTGGGGGATCTATGTCGCGGTCAGCGATAAATGCACCGGCTACCGAGGCGGATTTAAAAGCTTGGGAAGGCGTCGCATCCAAGAATGCGAAGCAAAGCTGGCAAGATCGCGCGCGGCTTGCGACATCGTTTTTGCGCGCAGGGGACGTCGTGTGCGACCTTGGAGCTGGTTCGCAACCTTTAAAAAGCTGCCTTCCCGAGGGCGTAGGCTATTTAGCTGTGGATTGTGTAGACACCATACCGGGAACCCATCTGGCAGATTTCAACTCTCCCGATTTTACGCTACCAGCCCAACACTTTAACGTTTTGATTGCGCTCGGAGTTCGTGAACTGGCTGAACGATAGCGAGAAGTTCCTTGACCGGCTCGTGCAGCTTGCCGAGGGCAAGTTTATCATTTTCACCTACGACCTATGGCAGGCGGACAACAAGCAAGGAACGGGAAGGGAGCATCCGGGCCTTGAGTCGCTCGACACTTGCATGACCGTTTTTTCGCGCTACGTTCAAAATCTCACTCCTGCCTTCGTCTTCCGCAGGCGCGTGTTTTTTACCGGTAGCCTCAGCCGGGCGGGCGTGAAACGCGGCTTGCGCGAGCCGGGCACCAAGGTGTATCTCAAGTACCTGCGGCCTCAGGAGTATCTGATCCTGAAGCTGCTTAACCTCGATATGATGCCCCGATGGCTTGCCTAGCTACGATTGCCCCTCGAAAATTAAGTGAGCGAAACCATGGCTGATGGCGGTATGGAGCCGGGCGCAACCGCGGTAGAGATTGAGCGCCCGCCCGAGAACCGGAACTTTACGATCAATTTCGGACCGCAGCACCCCGCCGCGCATGGCGTGCTGCGCATGATCCTGGAGCTTGACGGCGAGTTGGTCGAGCGCGTGGACCCCCATGTCGGGCTGCTCCATCGCGGCACCGAAAAGCTCATCGAATACAAGACCTACCTGCAGGCCATCCCCTATTTCGACCGGCTCGATTACGTCGCGCCGATGAACCAGGAGCATGCGTTCTGCATGGCCATCGAGCGGATGCTCGGTATCGCCGTGCCGATCCGCGCCCAGCTCATCCGCGTGCTTTATTGCGAAATCGGGCGCATCCTGAGCCACATCCTCAACGTCACGACCTTCGCGCTCGACGTTGGCGCGCTCACCCCGCCGCTCTGGGGCTTCGAGGAGCGCGAGAAGCTCATGGTGTTCTATGAGCGCGCTTGCGGCGCACGGCTGCACGCGAACTACTTCCGTCCCGGCGGCGTCCACCAGGACCTGCCCCAGGCGCTGATCGACGACATCTCCGCCTGGTGCGATCCGTTCCTCAAGACCGTCGCCGAAATCGATACGCTCCTCACCGACAACCGCATTTTCAAGCAGCGCAACGTGAATATCGGCGTTGTGAGCCTTGAGGACGGCTTGGCCCACGGCTTCACTGGCGTGATGGTCCGCGGGTCCGGCGCGCGCTGGGATCTTCGCAAGGCGCAGCCCTACGAGTGCTACGCCGATCTCGAATTCGACATCCCCATCGGCAAGAACGGCGACAATTGGGACCGCTACCTGATCCGCATGGAGGAGATGCGCCAGTCCGTGCGCATCATGAAGCAGTGCATCGAGCGGCTGAACTCGCCTGCGGGGCAAGGGCCGGTGCTGGCGGCGGATAACAAGGTCACGCCGCCCAGACGTGCCGACATGAAGACTTCGATGGAAGCGCTGATCCATCACTTCAAGCTTTATACCGAGGGCCTGCGCGTGCCTGAGGGCGAGATCTACGCGGCGGTCGAAGCGCCCAAGGGCGAGTTCGGCGTCTATCTGGTGTCGGACGGCTCCAACAAGCCCTACCGCTTGAAGATCCGCGCGCCCGGCTTCCCGCATCTGGCGGCCATGGATTTCCTGTGCCGCGGCCATATGCTGGCGGACGTGTCGGCTGTGCTCGGCAGCCTCGACATCGTCTTCGGAGAGATCGACCGCTAGGCCTGCCTCCTGGATCGTCATCCTGCAAGGGCACCGTTTGCGCCCTATCCGTGCGCGCGGGCAGGCGCTGGCGTTTGTGACGGTCCCGGATAAGGCCTTCGGCGTTTCAGGGCGATGCCACCGAACCGCTCAGCCCAAAAAATCGGCCACATTGACCTTCAGGCCCGGCGGATCGAGGCTCAACTCGCCAGCGTGGAGAATGCGCGTGTGCAACCCGTCGCCTGCCCGCGCTTGATGGACCAGGCGGCGCGCTTCCGGATTGACGATCAGATAGTGCTGGATGGCCGGGACAAGGAAATATCCCGCCAGCTTGTCGTCCAGGTCCCGTTCCGCACTACTGCCGGGCGAAAGCACCTCAACCACAATGACCGGGTTTGGAACCTCCAGCGTTTCATCACCCAAGACTTCGCCGCAATAAACGAGCGCGTCAGGCCGATAGGCCGTCTTGTCCGTAACGCGAACCGTGCCGCCATCGACCTCGGCATGGCACGGCCGGCCCGCCTTGGCGATTGCTTCGCGGAGCGCGAGAAAGGCCGAGGCTTTCGCACGCCGGCGCGAGGCGCGTCCCGATTGCAACGCGACGACAAGCCCGTCCTGGAGTTCATACCGTTCGCGCCGGTTTTGGCTCCAGTCCAGAAACTGGCTCACGCTCAGTATTTGCTTTGGAACTGCGCTCATAGCCAAATCCTCCACGCAGACCGCGATGCAGCCAATGAGCTTTCGCCCCGGCATGCGGTGCGCGCTAAAAATCGGAGACGATGCCCTTCTTCTCCCAGTCGCCGTAGCGCGTAGGCTCGGGGCCTTTGCGAGTGCCCACCTCCTTCGGCAACGGCGGCGCCTGCTCGCTCCGCCGGCGCGCCTCGGCCTCGGCCAGCGCGCGGCCACCCGCCTCCTTCCGCCGCCGCTCGATCTCCGCTTCGCTTGGCTCCGTCGTCATTCCCCGTCCTCCCCCAATGTCGATCAAGCCTGCTGCGGCTCGGCAGGAGGAGCCGGCGTCTCGGGCTGAACCGGCGCCGCGGCTTCCACCTTCTCCCTCGGCCCGCAAATCGCGCGCTTGAAGCCTTCGCAGCCCTCGCGCAGACGCGCCATCCCCTGCAGCACCGCCTCGCCGCGCCGCAAGCGGCGGTCGAGCGCGGCCATGGTACGGGCGAGCCCCGGATCGTCATCGTCGAGCCAGACTGGAAACACGCGCGCGTAGATCGCCAGCAGGCCCTGCACGCGCAGAAGCCCCCTGCCCCCCTCGCCGTTGATCCCAGCCGCCGCCAGCATCCAATATTGCGACTTGAGCGCGGGGCGAAGCTGGGCCAGCGCCTCGCCGAAGCTGCGTCCCATGTCGCAAGCGATGCGGCGCAGCGCGGGCTTATAGGGCTGCATCGCCTCGAAGCGGGTGAGGAGCACGTCGAACAGCCGGTCGCGGGCGGCGTCCGCGCTGGGCTGAGCAAATTTTTCGAGCACCGCATCGTCGACGGCGCGTGAGAAGGCCGCCAGGATTTGCCCCTTGCTCTGGAACTCGCGCCGCAGCTCCGCCAGGGGCACGCCCGCCTGGCCCGCGATCTCGCCCAGGCTCAGCTCGCGCCAGCCGCGCGTTTCCGCAAGGCTTAAGGCCGCTGCGATAATCTTGTCGCGAGGGGTTCCACTATCGAGCATGGCCGCACTCCTGTGTTATTAGTTACGTTCGTTATATGCGGCGCGGCGGCGGCGGTTCAACCCGGAATCAGCGATCCGCAAAGCGCGCATTACCTCACCCTGTCCCTTGCATGTTGGTGGCGAGCCCGAATCACGGTGGTGATGCGGGCGCCGCAAAAGGGATGGCCATCCCTTTTGCGGCGGGCGGGCGGGACCGTCAGTCCCATAAGCTTCGGCTTGCGGGAGAGCTTGGTCCGTCCGCCCCCGGCTCGTGATCTGAACAGATGATGGGGAGCAAGTCCCGCATGCAAGGCAAGATAACATCCGTAGGAGCCGGTGACGCAGTTTACGTGGGCATCGACGTCTGTAAAGCGTGGCTCGACGTTTATCTGCATCCAACTGGCCAAAGTTTTCGTGTTCCTAACAGCAAAGAAGGCATCCGGCGCCTGCGCAAGGAACTGGGCTGCACCAAGGTGGCGCTCGCCATCGTGGAGGCAACCGGCAAGCTGCACCGGCTTGTGCACCGCATGCTCAGCCAGGCGGGCTATCCGGTTGCCGCCGTTAATCCCTCGCGTCCGCGCGAGTTCGCCAAGGCGATCGGCCAGCTTGCCAAGACCGATAAGATCGACGCGCGGCTTCTGGCGCTTTATGGCGCCTGCCTCAGCCCCAGGGCCACGCCCATCCCGGCCGTGACCGTGGCAGAGCTTCAGGAGCTTGTCTTGGCCAGGCAAGCCGCCACCGCCGATGAAACCGCGATCAAGAACCGTTACGGTGCGGCTGAAAGCGGGCTTCTCAAGCGGCTTCTCAAGAAGCAGCTCCCTGCCTGCGAGCGGATGATTGCGAAGCTGGAGGAGGCCATCGCGTCGCTTATCGAAAGCGATCCTGTCCTGAAAAGCCGCTACGATATTCTCATCTCCATCAAGGGGAGTAGGGTTGGGGTGAGGGGTAATGCCGTATGACAATGGCTCATCCTTTGCCGCAGCCGGCACTAGCGAACGGCCGTATTTCGCCTGGACTGGCCCGCGGCCGAGCACGGTCATGAGCCGCTCCAGCCGCTCGTCGTGCACGCCAAGCGTGCGCAAATGCTCGACGGTATTCGTGACATAGTCGATATTCCGCCCAGACCTGCCAATGCTGGTGCGGACGATATGCGCCTGCCGCTCAACGGGTAGCGCGCCCGCATATTGCCGGTGATAGCGGTTCACCAGGAAGCACAGCGCGTCCCCATGGCGGTGGCTGCCATCGAGCAGCTTCACGGGCTTCATCACGGCAGCATAGGTGTTGGTGACGTTCTCGCGCCTGTGCAGATAGGCCCGCGTCGCGCTCACGAGCGGCGCGGCTACCCGAAACGCCATCCCCTCGCAGCGCCCGCCCTTGTCGAGGCCCAGCACCAGCCCCGGTGCGCTGGGCTGCGCCCCGGTGCACCACCGAATAGAGGCACAGCGCCCGGTGCGCGCCTTCGAGGAGCGCATGCGCCTCCTCCTCGTATTTGAAATTCGGCCGCCACATCAGCGAGCCGTAGGCGAAAATCCAAAGGTCCACGTTTTCCTATGCCGTCTTCGTTCGTGCAGACTTGACTCTGTGGGAGCTTGGGGCCGGAGCCCGGCACAGCCACCTCCTGGCCAGCATTTGCGATGCCGCGCCGGACCGGCTTGACGCTTGCTACCTTGGCGCTTGAGGCGGGCGCGGGCGTCTCCTGATTGGCGCCGGCGATGACGCTCTGGACCGGCTTGGCGCTGGGCGTCTTGCGGCCGAAGTCCGGTGCGGCGGTGTCCTGGCGCGCGTCGACGATGCCGCGGCGGATGGCCCGCGTCCGCGTGAACAGGTCGAACAGCTTGTCGCCGTCGCCCCAGCGGATGGCCTTTTGCAGGCTGGCCAAGTCTTCGGTGAAGCGGCCAAGGATTTCGAGCACCGCCTCCTTGTTGTTCATGAAGATATCGCGCCACATAGTCGGGTCCGAGGCCGCGATGCGGGTGAAGTCGCGGAAGCCCGAGGCCGAGAACTTGATGACTTCCTTTTCGGTGACGCGCTCCAGGTCGTTGACCGTGCCCACGATATTGTAGGCAATCAGGTGCGGCACGTGGCTTGTGACGGCCAGCACCAGGTCGTGATGGCCTGCGTCCATGATCTCGACTTGCGCACCGCAAGCCTCCCAGAACGCCTTCAGCTTCGCCACCGCGCCCTCGTCCGCGCCAGGGAGCGGCGTCAGGATGGTCCAGCGGCCGTCGAACAGCTCGGCGAAGCCCGATTCCGGGCCGGAAAACTCGGTGCCGGCAATCGGGTGGCCAGGGATGAAGTGAACGCCCTCCGGCACATGCGGGCCGATATCGCGCACCACGGCCTTTCACCGAGCCCGCGTCGGTGAGGATCGCGCCCGGCGCCAGATGGGCTGCGATTTCGCCTGCGAGCGCGCTGAAGGTGCCGACCGGCGTGCAGAGGATGACAAGGTCCGCGCCCCGCACGGCATCGGCGGCGTGCTCGCAGACCTCATCGGCGAGCTTAAGCCGGCGGACGGCGGCCCGCGTTGCTTCGGTGCGCGCGGCCGCGGCGATCGTCCCCGCGAGGTTTGCCCGCCGCATCGCATGGCTCAAGGACGAGCCAATCAGGCCGATGCCGATCAGCGCCACTTTTTGAAACATCGGTTTTTTCATCGTTCCACCGCCCCCGCGAGCGGGAGCCCATATAAGCGATTGACTCTACGCAAGGAATGGAGTTCCCGCAGGCAACTTCCGGAAGACGACCCGCCGCAACCGCCGCTGTCATGGCCGCGCATGACCCGGCCATCCAGTAACATATTGAGCGCTTTTACCTTTATCGTGGATGGCCCGGTCAAGCCGGGCCATGACAACTGGGTTAGCTGCAAGCGCACCGTTCTCTCACAAGCTCCTGCGCGGGGATAACACCTCCGGTCAGCGGTTCTTGAATTCGCGCAGGGCGTCAAGCACGGCGCGGTTTTCATGGTCGAGGCCGATGGTCATGCGCAGCGCGTGCGGCAGCTTGTAGGACGCGAGCTGGCGCACGATGAGGCGCTTCGAGACCAGATATTCGTCAGCGTCCGCGGCGGTGCGGCCAGGCTCCGCGCCGAACGGGATCAGCACGAAATTCGCTGCACTTTCAGGCACATCGTAGCCGGTCTCGCGCAACTCGCGCGTGACGCTCTCGCGCCACACCTCGTTATGCGCCTTGGCCCGCGCGATATGCGCCTTGTCGTCCAGCGCCGCCACAGCCGCCGCCATCGACGGCCCCGCCAGATTGAACGGGCTGCGGATCTGGTTCATGGCCTGCGCCACGCCAAGCGGCGCGTAGGCCCAGCCAACGCGCGCCGCCGCCAGCCCGAAAATCTTGGAGAAGGTGCGCGTCATGATGGTGTTTTCGCCAGCCGAAACAAGCTCGAAGCCGGGCTCGTAATCGTTGCGGTTCACATATTCCGCATACGCCGCGTCGAGCACGAGCAGCACGTTGTCCGGCAGCGCGTTCCGCAAGAGCCGCACCTCGTCCGCGCTAAGATAGGTGCCGGTCGGGTTATTCGGGTTCGCGATGAAGACGGCGCGGGTGCGCGGCGTGACGCGGTTCAGGATCGCGGTCACGTCGGCGGTGAGATTGCGCTCGGGCGCGACAACGGGCGTGGCGCCCGAAGCCAGGATCGCGATGCGGTAGACCAGGAAACCATGCTCGGTGTAAATCGCCTCGTCGCCAGGCCCCAGATAGGCCTGCGCCAGGATGTGGAACAACTCGTCGGAGCCGTTGCCGCAGACGATCCGCGCCGGGTCGAGCCCGTGCTCAGCCGCCAGCGCCTCGCGCAGCGCGGTGTGGGCGCCGTCGGGATAGCGGTCGAGATGCGCCGCCGCCTGCGCGTAGGCCGCAACCGCCAGCGGGGACGGCCCGAGCGGCGTTTCGTTCGACGACAGTTTAACGACCGGCCCTTCGCCGCCGAGCTTCGACCGGCCCGGAACGTAGGGTTCGACCGCGAGCACACCGGGCCTTGGGCTAGGAGCCTTTCCGCGCACTGTTCTCTCCGTGGAAATGAAACAACAAGCGGCCCTTATAGCCCCAACTTTGCCTGCGCGACAATACGATGTTCCGCGATCCTTCCTGGTTGTCCCGCCCGCGCAGGTAAGTACCTTCCAACTTGGTGCGCAGCCTCGCGTTAAGCCGTTAGTAACCGCAATTCTCCACGATTCCGGGAAATTCTCCTCAATCTGGTGGCTTTCTCTTAAGGCGGGATCATAGGGCAATGCGCCTTTCGAAAGCCTTAAGCCACACTAAGCCACGGAAATAGCGGCACAAATCGAGTGCCAGAAAAGCCCGCCCGGATGCCGGATGCGCCGTTTTATGGTTTATTGCGAACCTGCAAATATATTTAAAGGGATTCTGGAAACGCACAAATCGACCAAAATCGGGAAAAAATTCGCCAAAAGCGGCCTGCGGGAAACATGGGACTCGCGCATTTACCACGCCCTCATTAACCATGAGGCCGTCTGTACGCGGCTTAATCGCCGGTTAACCCGCCCGCTCGCGCAAACGCGCCGTTCCCCCCTGGCGGCTGCCGGAGCAGCGAATAGCGTCCCGATTGCGGAAGCAAGCAATTCTAGCTAAAGCTTCGCGCGAGGCGAGGGAGCGTGGGGCATGACGCGGGACGAGACGGTTGCGCTGTTCTTGGAGTGCGAGGCGAAGCGGGCCGAGGCGCGCACCGCGTCACTCGCTGAAAGCAAGAGCCCGGACGAGGCGGAAGCAATTGCGCATGAGGCGGCCAAGGCACATTGGAATGCCTGGGCTGAGCCCTTGCTCGCCGAACGCCAAGCGATGAAAGCGGACGGCCGCTGGGCCGCCGAGAAAGATTGGAGCGGAAGCCGGCAACCGAAGAACAAGGATACCGGCGAGTGGCTGGATAGGGCGCGAGCAGTCTTCTCCAACTGCTACTTTCTTCCAAGGGAAGCCAAGGAAACCAATGGGGCAGAGGCGACGTCCCCTAACGAGGGTAATCCCCTAGACCAAGACGAGACGATCGCGCAAGACGCCACCAGGGCGCATTGCAACGTCTGGGCAGAGGCCATGCTTGACAAACGCAAGGCTATGAAGCTGGAGGAGTGCTGGGAGGCGGGGGAAGGACTCTTTGGACGCCTGGAGCCCTTTAACGAAGAAACGCGAGCGCGGGTGGAGAAGGCTGGGGCCGTCTTCTCCCGCGGGCTACTTCTTGTAAGGGGAGCTGTGGAAACACTTGTGAGGAGGGCTGCTGAAATAAGGAGGGCTGCGGAATTAGCGCCTGGGCTCCCTGTCAAATCAATTCAGCTTGAGGCGAACTGCGCCCAATTCGGCGGCTTTGTTTTTCCGGGCGCCACCCTGTTCGAGCGCACCGCCTTCAAGGGCGGCGCAAGGTTCGATGCCGCTAGCTTCCACGGCCCCGTCCGGTACCATGGCGCCACCTTTGGCACCACCTTCCTGGGCGGCGACGCCCTGTTCGATCGCGCCACTTTCACGAACACCGTGTGGTTCGATAGCGCGTCCTTCAAGGACAACGCCCGCTTCAATAGCGTCAGGTTCGAGGGCGATGTCCGGTTCGATAGCGCGGCCTTCGGCACCCCTTTCCTGGGCGGCGACGCCGAGTTCAATAGCGCCACCTTCAACGGCACCACCCAGTTCGATAACGCCTCATTCAAGGCCAACGCCCGGTTTGACGGAGCCACCTTCAAGGCCAACGCCCTGTTCAATAGTACCGCCTTCGGCGCCATTTTCCAGAACCGCGACGCGCGGTTCTGCGGGGCCACCTTCGGCGATACCGCCCAGTTCAATAGGGCCGTCTTTAAAAGCGGCGCCCGGTTTGAGGGGACCACCTTCAAGGCCAACGCCCTGTTCGAAAGCACCACCTTCGGCACCGTCTTCCAGAGCCGCGGTGCCGGATTCGATAGTGCCACCTTCGACGGTACCGCTTGGTTCCATAGCGCTGTGTTCTGCGGCGATGCCCGGTTCGATAGCGCCACCTTCAAACGCAGCGCCAAGTTCAATAACGCCACCTTCGGCATTCCCATCGGTGGCGACGCGCGATTTGCCAGCGCCACCTTCAAGGACGATGCCTGTTTCGATGGAGCAACGTTTAAACGTGATGCCCTGTTCGATGGCACCCCCTTTGGTGGTCCCGCCGGTTTCGACCGCACTACCTTCAAAAACCACGCCCGGTTCCGTGGCACCACCTTCAACGGCCCCGCCCAGTTCCATAGCGCCACCTTCCAGCGTTACGCCCAATTCGATAGCGCCACCTTTTCCGGCAACGCTTGGTTCGAAAGCGCCACATTCAACGGCGACGCCCGGTTCGATAGTGCCACCTTCACTGGCAATGCCCGGTTCGTAAGCGTCCACTTTTTCCGCAAGGCCGATTTTAACAGCATCAAGTCTCATGGCGCTTTTTCGCTCATCGGCGCACAGTTCCAGCGACGAGTACCCGATTTCCTGTCTGCTAAATTTGCGGAGCCGGTTCTTCTGGATAATCTTAGACTATCTAAAGATGTGGAGCCGGGTGGCTTGCTACGATCCATGTTTGGCGGCCTCTATTTCTTGACAACCGGCAAGGTGGACGCAGCACTCAGCGCGAAGTACCGCACGCTGAAGCGGCTTGCCATCCAGAGCGAAGATCACAAATATGAGCAAATTTTCTTTCGCGGCGAGTTACGCGCCCGGCGTCTTACAGAGCGCAAATTATCGGCCTTAGTGTTCGATGTGCTCTTTGAGCTGACTTCGGATTTCGGTCACTCGATTTTACGGCCCGTTTTTTGCCTGATCTTGCTCAGCCTGACGTCGAGCTGGTATTATCTTGGCCAGTATGCGGCACCGGATGTTCCGGTTGCCCTGCATACCTACGCGCGGCTCTTGTCCCACCTGCCGGATCGCTTTCACGCACTCATCCCAGCCTTATGGCCCGAAGCTCTTCCTGCGCTCTCCTGCAAAGACGGTAGGCCGGGCGATCCGGCTGGTGCCGCCGAACTGCTCGCGTTTAAGAAGAGTTCCGTGTTCGCGGCTTTCGATACAGCCGACAAGGGTGCGCAAATATACGGCTGCCTTTACGGCATCGACCCTGACTTGAGGATGCCGGTGGTGCCTGACGCCGTCGTGTTTTGGGGCATCTGGCAGACTGTACTGAGCGCGGCGCTCCTGTTCCTGTTCCTGCTGGCATTGCGCAACCACTTCAAGATCAAGTAGGCGGGGATCGTGCGGGAGCGCCGCGCGCTGCCCCCCACACACGCACGGATTGCACTTCCCTGTGCGCGGCGGCAAAGCGCGCGGTTGCATAACTAAACAATTTTAGGCTAAAACCTCTCTCATATCGAGGGAGCGTGGCCATGGACCGGGACGAGACAATTGCGCTGTTCTTGCGGGGCCGCGATGCCTGGAACGCCTGGGCCGGCAAGATGCTTGGCCAGCGCAAGGCCCTGGAAGAGGGCGGCGGCTGGGCGGCGGAAAAGGACTGGCTCGGCAGGCTCGAACCCAAGAACGAAGCAACCCGCGCCTGGATCGAGGCGGCAAGCGCCAGCTTCTCCGATACCGCCTTCGAGACGCCTGCCTGGCCGAGGCTGGATGCCAGCGCCAAAGCGGTTCAGCTAGAGGAAAACAGCGTCGATTTCGCCGGCTTCATCTTTCCTGGAGACGCCCTGTTCGAGCGGACCGTCTTCGCGGGCGACGCCTCGTTCAGAGGCGCGGCGTTCTCGGGCGCGGCCTCGTTCGAACGCGCGAGCTTCAGCGGCGGCGCCTGGTTCCACGGCGCCACCTTCCGCGGCCCCGCCCGGTTCTACCGCGCTGTTTTCAACGGCCCCGGCTGGTTCGAGAATGCCACCTTCCACGAGAGTGCTTCCTTCGAAGGGGCGCTGTTCCGCCGTGCCTTGAATTTCCGCGGCGCCGAAGCGCTGACGCACTTTTCGCTGGGCGGCAGCGTATTTTCAGCGGCATGTACCCGATCTCACATCTGTGAAATTCGCAAAGCCCGTTCTGCTCGACAGGGCGGAGTTTGCGCCGGGCATCGAGCCTGGTCATCTCCTCCGCTCGGTCTTTGTGCGGGGCTTGGCCTGGACGGGCGGCATGCTCGACGAAGCGCTCAGCGGCAAATACCGGGCGCTAAAATGCCTCGCCAGCGCGCAGCATAACCGGACACAGCAGCAATTCTTCTTCCGTGGCGAGTTGCGCGCGCGGCGCTACACCGAAGACAAGCCCTGGCATCCGGCCTTCTGGCTGGGCCTGCTCTACGAGCTGTTTTCAGGCTTCGGGCGCTCGCTGTTCCGGCCCATTTTCTCGCTGATCGCGCTGAGCCTCGTTTCGGGCTGGTTCTATCTGAGTCAGTCCGCGGCTTCCAGAACCTCGCCAAGCGTGCACCTTCAAGCGCGGATCTTCTACCATCTGCCGGCTGCCCCTCCGCCCGCTGCTTCCCGCCCCGCCGCTGAAAGCGCTCTGGGCGCTGCCCTGCAAAGAGGGCAAGGGCGATCCCGTGGCAGCCGCCCTGCAGCTAGCGCTCAGGAAAGCTTCGGTAATCGGCGCCTTCGACAGCACCGAAAACGCGCCGATTTACGCCTGCCTCTATGGCGTGGACGAAACGCTGGCGGTGCCGGTGGTGCCCGGCGCGGTGGGGCTCTGGGGAATAGTCCAGACGGCGTTGAGCGCAGGCCTTTTGTTCCTGTTCCTGCTTGCACTGCGCAACCAGTTCAAGATCGAGTAATGGCAACGCCCATAAGTCTCGACCACTTCCATCATTGCGAGGGGCGAAGCCCCGAAGCAATCCAGATCCGGAATTGCAACGCTAATTTTGGGTCGCCACGGCGGCCGGATGCCGCCTCGCAATGACGGACGAGGCTTCCGGAAGCGGTCAAAACCTATGGCCGTTGCTCTAATACGAAATCCCCTGAAGCCCTTATTTCCGCGGCGGCGTTCTTCTCCGCGGCTTGAAGCGGGTTAGGGTGCCCAGCTCGTAGCCGCGCTGGTTTTCGGTGAATTGGCATCGCATCGGCGGATTGTTTTCCAGACTTCATAAATATTTGCCCACGCCATCGCCGTTTTCCCTCCTGCCCCAGCCTTTCCCAAAGGACAATTACAACCTGTCTCAACATTTCCGTGCAGGCGTAAACACGAACTTAACCGACACTTCGCGCTGTAGTTGCACCAGAGCCCCCAAGGCCGCACCTTTCCACTCTCTGTAAGTCTACGATGCGTGGAAGGACATGCCGCTCGCTGGAACTAAGTGCGCCGGAGTTGACGCCTGCTTGCGCCGTTATGGGCCGGACAGCGTGTGGCCCTGCGGGATTCCCTGCCATGGCGTGATTCAGGAAGCGGGCTGCCGCCTGTGCCGCCGGATCGTGCTCTATAGCGCCCTCGTGATTGTCACCATCGCGGCCATCGTTGCCCTGGTGGCCCTCGAATTGCGTCAATCGGCGCTCGATACCGGCCGCGCCAACGCAGCAAATCTTTCGGCCGCCTTCGAGGAACAGGTGCGCCGCGTGTTTGACAGCCTGGGCGGCGCCATGGCGCACACGAAGCAGCATATCGAAACCGAGGGCACGGGCTTCGACCTCTCCGAATGGACGCAACACGCGCCTGAGCTTGCCGGGCAGCCTATCGCCGCGGCCATCGCCGGGCCGGACGGCATCATCCGCGACGGTTCCCTATGGAAGAGCCGGCGCACCAACATTTCGGCCGAGGACTATTTCCGGGTTCAGCGCGACAACCCCCATGCCGGTCTTTACATCGGCAAGCCCGTACAGGACCCCAAATCGAAGCAGGTAACGATTGAACTCAGCCGCCGCCTTAACAAGCCGGACGGCAGCTTTGCGGGTGTGCTCGTCTTCTCGCTCGATCCCGATTTCCTGACACCGCTTCAAAGAACGCTCGATCTTGGCGCAACCGGCGTCATGACGCTTGCCGGCACCGACAAGATTATCAGGGACAGGCACTCCGGCGCATCGGTCGCCCCCGTACCGGCAGGCGCATCGCTGGCTGGAGCGCCCTCAGTGGAGGACGCCGCCCATGCAGACCGGGGCGCCTATATCGCGCCTTGCGTGATCGATGGCGTGGAGCGCATCGTCGATTGGCGGAAGGTTCCGGGCTATCCGTTGATCGTCATCGTGGGCCTCGGCATGGACGAGTTCCTGGCGGACCCCTCCCGGCTCGGCGCTCATCATCCTTGGCCTTGGCGGCGCGGCCATGCTGCTTTCGGGCGCCATGGCCGCCATGGTCGTGCGGGAGATTTCGAACCGGGTGCGCTACGAGATCGAGGTGAACGCGCGCGCGGCCGACCTCAAGGACGCCAACGAAAGCCTGACGATCCAGCACGAGGCGCTCGTCAAAACCGCCTCGGAGCTGGCCCGCGAGCGCGTCAACCTGCAGGAGATGAACTCGAAACTCGTATTGGCCCAGCAGCAGTCCGATGCCGCCAACCGCGCCAAGTCGGCCTTCCTCGCCAATATGAGCCATGAGCTGCGCACGCCGTTGAACGCCATCATCGGCTTTTCCGAGATCATCCGCGACAGGCTGTTCGGCCCCGCTTCGCCCGCCTATTTCGAATATGCCGGCGACATCCATAATGCCGGCCACCATCTGCTTTCCATCGTCAACGACGTGCTCGATATCGCCAAGATCGAGGCCGGCAAGGTCGAGTTCTCCGAGAGCGTGGCCGATCTGGGCGCGATCCTGACGGCCAGCGTGCGCGCGGTCAAGACGCAGGCCAAGTCCGGGAATGTGCGCATCCTGAAGGAATATCCGCTGGAGGGCATCAAGGTCCACTGCGACGAGGTGAGGCTCCGGCAAGTGTTCATCAACGTGCTGTCGAACGCGGTCAAATTCACGCCCGCGGGCGGCCAAATCGAGATCGGCGCCGCCACGGAAGCAGCCGGCGGGCTTTGCATCGCCATCCGGGACACCGGAATCGGCATGTCGCCTTCCGAAATCCAGGCCGCCTTCGAGAAATTCCGCCAGATCGACAATAGCCTGACTAAGCGCTTCGAAGGTACGGGGCTGGGCCTGCCGCTGGCCAGGCAACTCGCCGAGTTGCATGGTGGCACCGTCGAGGTTTCGAGCGAGCCGGGCGTTGGCACGGAAGTGCGAATCCGGCTCCCCGCTTGCCGCGTGGTGAGCGCGAACCTGCCGGCCGTGCTGAAGCGCGCGGCGCTCCCGGCCCTCATCTACGCTGGCCAGACCGCTCAAGACCCCGCCCGGCCCGCCGAGGCAGCCTGACCGGAACGCGGCAGCGCCGCCCGCATAATCGCAATCCTGGGCGTTCGCGGCCTTGCCCCTGAGTTCCCCGCCGGCGCCGCCCATGGACTTGTACCAGCGGCCATAAGCTTTGACCGTTCCGCGGCCTCGTCCATCATCGCGAGGCGGCCCTGGCCGCCGCGGCGATCCATTGCAATATCCGCAGCTTAGCTGGATTGCTTCGCTCCGCTCGCAATGACGGAAAAAAGGGTCAAGGCTTATAGCCGTTGGACTTACATAGCTAACCATGACATGTCTCCGGGCGTGCGCCGCTCGGGCAGCGCGGCAGCCTGGGTGCCGGCCATGAGGTTTTTTCGTATCGCCATCGGATATCTGGCCGCCGCCTATTGCGCGAGCCTCTTGTTTCTGGTGCTGCTCGTGCTCCGGGATCCTGACTCGAACAATGCCATACGGCTTCTACCGTATTTCGCCGCGTATGGTATGTTATTTGTGGTCCCGATAACACTTTTGCAGTCGGCACTCCTGGTGTTCATATGCGAATTCTACCACATCCGCTCGATTAAATTTTACTTATTAGCAGGTTTTATCACAGGCGCGACAGCACTTGCTGTACTAACGCCTGGAACACTTCTGCAAGCCACGCGCTATAGCTTGTATTTAGACCTGCTTTTGGGGCTAGAGGGGGCAGTTTGCGCGTGTGTCTACTGGGCGATTGCGGGACGAAATGCCAGGCCAGCCCACGACCCGCGGACATCGGATAAGCTACCCGCGCTGCATATTCGCGGGAATCGTGCTCTCCGCCGCTCTTACCGGCTTCGAGATGTTCAAGCTGCACGGCGGTTTATTCAGCCGCCTCTACGCCGGGTCGCTTAGTTATTGTTTTCTCGTCCACGCCGTCCTTGGCGCCTATCTCGCCTGCACGTTCCTGAAACGTAAGGCCGCAGCGGCAGCGCCCTGATGCCAAGGCGCCGCCGCCACGCGCCTATTCGATCACGATCTTGGGCGCGGACGGCTTCGCGGATTTCCCGGTGAGCCCGCTCCAGATCGAGGCCGCTATGGACTTGTAAAGCCCGGCGTGCACCGAATCCGGCTCCGAGACCACAATCGGCCGGCCGCTATCGGAGGTCTCGCGGATCGACATATGCAGCGGCAGCTCGCCCAGGAACGGCACGCGCAGCTTCTCCGCCTCGGCTTTGGCGCCGCCATGGCTGAAGATATCCGAGCGCTCGCCGCATTTGGGGCAGAGGAAGTAGCTCATGTTCTCGACGATGCCGAGCACCGGCACGTCCACGCGCTTGAACATGTTGAGGCCGCGGCGCGCGTCGATCAGCGAGAGATCCTGCGGCGTCGACACGATCACAACGCCGGCCAGCGGCACCTGCTGCGCCATGGTGAGCTGCGCGTCGCCCGTGCCCGGAGGCATGTCGACGACCATGATATCGAGCTCGCCCCAGGCCACGTCCTTGAGCATCTGGGTGATGGCCGAGATCACCATCGGCCCGCGCCAGATCATCGGCGTCTCCTCGTCCACGAGGAAGCCCATGGACATGACCTCAAGTCCGTATTTCTCGACGGGCTTCAGGACGCTTTCGCCAACCAGCTCGGGCCGGTCCTTGATCGCGAGCAGGCGCGGCAGCGACGGGCCGTAGATGTCGGCGTCGAGCATGCCCACGCGCAGGCCGTTCTCCCGGAAGCCCAGCGCCAGGTTGACGGCGGTGGTGGACTTGCCCACGCCGCCCTTACCCGAAGCAACCGCGATAATGTATTTCACCCCACCGATGCCGCCCGCTCCAGCCTGCGGAGCTGCGGCGCCGCCTTCCTTGGCGTCGGCGGTGAGTGTCACGATGGCGTTCGCCACGCCCGGCAGCGCCTTCACCGCAGCCTCGGCGGCTTTGCGTGCCGGCTCGTAGGCGCTTGCCTGCGACTGCGGAACGCTGAGCGCAAAATAGACCTTGTCTTTGGCGATAACGATTTCCGATAGGATGCCGGCAGAGACGAGATCGCCGCCGCCGGGCGCCTTGATGCCTTTAAGTGCGTTGAGCACGTTTTCTTTGGTCGGGGAATTAGCCATATATGTGCCAGTGCTAAAGGTTGAGAAGCCAGGTCAAGAATTAGAGCTGGCATTATCTAGGTGTTAGCGCGTAAATGCAAAAGATGGAATGTGTGAAATCGTCCGCTTCATGCGGCAGGTGTGACACAACTGCTTTGCCGGGCTGGGTGCAAGGGGCACGGCCGGACTCCCTCTCCCATAGGGAGAGGGTTGGGGTGGGGTTATGACCGCAGTTCAAGAGCGCATAGCGGGAGTTGTGCTGGCGGGGGGCTTGTCCCGGCGCATGGGCGGCGGCGACAAGGGTTTCCGCGAGCTTGGCGGCAAGCCGCTGATTCAGCATGTCATCGAGCGGCTCTCGGCGCAGGCCTCACCGCTCGCCATCAACGCGAATGGCGATGCGTCGCGCTTTGAGGCCTTCGGGCTGCCCGTGATCGCCGACGCCACGGAGGACTTCGCGGGGCCGCTCGCGGGCGTGCTCGCAGGCATGCGCTGGGCCGCGGCAGTCACACCCGACGCACGCTTCATCGCGACGGCGGCCTGCGACACCCCGTTCTTGCCCATGGATCTGGTAGCCCAATTCCTCGCCGCCGCCGGCAGCACCTATCCGGCCATCGTTCTGGCCAAGTCCGGCGAGCATATTCACCCCGTTTCCGGCCTCTGGCCCGTAGCACTCGCCTGCGATCTGGCGGATGCGCTCGCCTCCGGCACACGCAAAGTCCAGGCTTGGGCAAGGAAGCATCCGCACTTTATCGTGGAGTTCCCAATCCCAAGCCATAACGGCAAACCGGCCGACCCGTTCTTCAACGCCAATACACCGGAGGAGCTTGGCGAAGCGGCGACCCTGCTTCCGCGTCACGATGCCCTATACTGAACAACATTTTATTTACATATCGTGATTGCGTGGTTTTGCGCTCGCATGCCGCCATTCTGGCGCTTCGAGCCTGGGCGCGCCGGGGCGATGTCTAAGGTTCCAATAATAATGCGTGGAGGGAAAGCCAGGAACATGCTGCCACGATATATTCCGGGAACGGCCGCTATAAGCGTCCTGCTGACGTTTACCTGCGTGCTGTGCACGCCCGCACAGCCGGCGGAAATCAATCCCTCCCAAGATATGGCGATGGCGGCTCTTTCGGACATTTGCGCGAAGGAAATGCCGGATGTAGCGAAAGTCGAGACCCTTGCCCGCAAGCGCTGGAAAGGCCCTCAAAAACTCAAAGGCATGGATCAATGGAGCGTTGAGGCTCCCGGCGAGGGCACGTTCTCCCTGGCGGTCGGCAAACAGGATGCCGGCCAGACTTGCACCGTCACCTTCTCCGGTAACGCGGCCGACGCCATGCTGCTCATCGAACAACGCTTCAAGCTCACAAGATCGCAGGTTCATCAAGGCAAGCGGATTTGGATGCTCACCCTCAACGGCAGGCCGGGGATGGTGTTCATAGAGGATCATCCGGCCTCCCGCCTCAACTTGAATGTCGGGATACATCTGGATGACGCCGCTCCCGCGGACGCCACGAACCGGGCTCCCGGAGCACGGGCACGCAAGCAGCCAACCTCCGCGACCCCTTAAGGCCACGCGGGCGGCCGCTTACGATTACGCAATACATGGCGATGTATCGTTAGCTGCATCTTATACCGGTCCGGTCGAGCGCGGAATGGGGGGCAGCGTGACGGGGCACGAATACGGCAAATCGTTCATGCTCTATGCTGGGCGGTCCTCCCTGTACTCCGCTTCGGTCATAACCTCCCTGCTCAGCGATCTGATTTCTCCGCGCAGCGTCCTGGACGTTGGCTGCGCGCGGGGAACCTGGCTCAAGGCGTGGTCGAAGCACTTGACCGGCGGCGATTATCATGGCGTCGATGGCGGCTACGTCGATCCCGCGATGCTTGAGATACCGCCGGAGAGGTTTACGGCCGCGAGCCTCGATGCAGGCTTCGATCTTGGCCGTACCTTCGACCTGGTCCAATCCCTTGAGGTTGCGGAACACCTGGAGCCGTCCAGCTCCCAAACGTTTGTCTCCGCCCTCGCGCGTCATTCAAGCCGGTTCGTGCTGTTTTCCGCCGCTCCGCCAGGCCAAGGCGGCGAGCATCATATCAACGAGCGGTCTTACGAATATTGGCGGGATTTGCTGGCCCGCGAAGGCTTTGAAGTCTTCGATCTCCTTCGCAAGCAGATTATTGCCGAAAAGCGGATAAGCTATTGGTACCGTTACAACACTTTTCTTTATGTCCGGAGAGGCCGCATCGACGGGCTAAGCCCGGAGCTGCGAGCGGCCGCGGTGCCGCCGGGCACCGCCTTATCCGATATCGCGCCGGTTACGTTCCGTCTCCGCAAAGCGCTGGTGCGGCTGTTGCCTTATGAGGTCCAGCAAATCGCCGCCAGGCTCAAGGCCCGGATACACGGCAGCGGTCCCGCCAAGGCTGGCCGCTGACGCAAGTGCCGCACGCGGTCGCGGTACGGGCGGTGCCTATCGTAATCGGAGTGCCGATGTCCGCCGGGCCTGATCGCGCGAAAGTCCCCGTGCGCAAAGTAGATTAGCCAAGATATAGCATGCCTGGATTGAGGCCGTCTTGAGACACGGCGGACGCGGTAGCGCCTTGCGCCGGGCACGCCCAAGCCTCATTTCCTGGCGAAGGTTTCGCGAACGGGAAAAGGAGCTGCGATGCGGCGTTCGAAATGGCGTTGGCCCAAGAGGATCGGCATTGCCGCGGGCGCGCTCGCACTTCTGGGCGCGGCAAGCGTACCCTTTGTGATACCGGCGCTGGCGGCATTCGCCTGCCCCACTTGCTACGGGCTTGACCTCGTAACGCCCACGTTATTCGTCGAGGCCGCGATGCCGGCGCAGGACCGGGCCAAGCTCCAGGAGACCATCGCGGTAGCCGAGTCCAGGGTTGCGAGCTACTACGGCTCCTTCGAGGGCCATCCAACGCTTCTCGCCTGCATGACCGAAGCGTGCGACCGCAAGCTCGGCGGGCGCGGCGCGCGGGCGACGACCTTCACCACATTCGGCGGAAGCTTTATCCGTGCCGCCCCGCGCGGGCTTAACGAGACCATCCTCTCCCACGAATTCTCGCATGTCGAACTGCACCGGCGCATCGGGGCCTGGAAGCTGTTCTGGGAGGCGGTGCCGGCTTGGTTCGACGAGGGCGTCGCCGTGATCGTTTCGGACGACGAGCGCTATCTGAAGCGCGGCGTTATAGGCGCGCAACGATGCACCGCGCAGCCGGAGCGGCCCCTGCCGGAAGGCCATTTCAGTTGGGGAGCGGCGGCGGGGAAAACGCCCGGCCTTTACGCGCAGGCCGCATGCGGCGTGCTGATCTGGATGGATGCGAATGGCGGCCGGTCACGGGCTTCCTGGCCGCGCTTGCCGAGACTGCCGACGGCAAGCGCACCCTGCCGTGACGCTTTTTGGGGGGGCGCAGGATGGGCTTCCGTCTGCGCTATCACGAGCGGAATCTCCCCTCATCCTGTCCCTCTCCCCGTGGGAGAAGGGACGCTTGTACAACGGTTGCGATATCGTCCCCTCTCCATCTGCATCCGCTTGCGGATGCAGACACGCAAGATGGCAAGCTCGCCAAGGCGAGCTTGCTGGGAGAAGGACAGGGTGAGGGACAAGTCCCTCGTTCATTACACTAGCCGGCTGCCTCTCTCCCACCCCCTCACATAAGGCACAGCCACGCATGAAAGTCCTGATCCTCGGCGGCTATGGCGTGTTTGGCGGGCGGCTCGCGCGGCTGCTGCTTGAGGACGGCATCGAGGTCATCGTTGCGGGCCGCGACGCGGGCAAAGCCGCCGCCTTCACCGCGCAATATGGCGGCACCCCGCTCGGCATCGGCATCGGCGCGGATCTCTCGCCCATCGCGGAAGCCGCCCCCGCACTCGTGGTGGACGCCGCAGGGCCGTTCCAGGCCTATGGCAGCGATCCCTACCGGCTCGCCTGGTTCTGCATCGGCAACAAGATCGCCTATCTCGACTTCTCCGACGACGCCGCGTTCACGGCCGGCATCGCGGCACTCGATCAAGCGGCGCGCGCGGCCGGGTGCTTCGTGCTGTCCGGCGTTTCGAGCGTTCCGGCGATCTCGGCCGCCGCCGTCCGCTCGCTCAGCGAGGGGCTGTCCGGAATCGAGGCGATCGAGACCGCGCTTGTGCCCGGCAACCGCGCGCCGCGCGGGCGCTCGGTGATCCGCTCGATCCTGGCGCAGGCCGGCGAACCGCTGGCGGTGTGGCGCGGCGGAGCGTGGCGGCACTATCGCGGCTGGGCGGAGGCGAAGCGCGTTGCGTTCGGCCCCGGCCTCACGCGCTGGGCGAGCCTGATCGGCGCGCCGGACCTGACGCTATTCCCGCAAGCCTTCGGCGCGCGCTCGGTGGTGTTCCGCGCCGGGCTTGAGCTTGGCATCATGCAATGGGGCTTGGCACTACTGGCCCGCCTGCGTGCCGCCCGCCTCTTGCCGCGCCTCACGCTGTTCGCCAGCCCTATCCTCTGGACGTCGCTGCCGCTCAAGCCGTTCGGCACGGATCGCGGCGGCATGACCGTCGACGTGACCGGCGTCAAGGACGGTAAGCCGGTGCGCCGCCGCTGGGAGGTAATCGCAACCGGAGGCGACGGCCCATTCATCCCCGCAGTCCCCGCCCGCGCCATCGTCCGCAAGCTGAGCGCCGTGCCCGCAGGCGCTCGCCCCTGCCTCTTCGACCTGACGCTGGCGGAGATCGAGGACGCCACGCGCGGGCTCGCCGTCGAGTTCGCCACCTCCGAGGAAGCCGCACCTGCGCTGTTCGAGCGCGTGCTGGCCCGCGACTGGAATTCCCTGCCCGCCTCGATCCGGCGGCTGCACTCGGTCTACGACCTGGAGAGCTTTTCCGGACGCGCCCAGGTTACGCGCGGCACTGGCCTTTTCGCACGGCTCGCGGGCTGGCTGTTCAACTTTCCTCCCGAGGGCGAGGGCATCGCGCTCACCGTTACCAAAACGCGCGTAGGCGAATGCGAAATCTGGGAGCGGAACTTCGCGGGCCGGATATTCCGCTCGCGCTGGAGCCCGTCGCCGCTCCCCGGCCACGCGATAGAGCGGCTTTTTGGGCTTACGGTCGAGGCGCGGCTTGAGCCGGCAGCCGGCAGCCTGCACTACGCGATCCGCCGCGGCTGGCTCTTGGGCATCCCGCTGCCGGCACTTCTGTTGCCCAAAGCCCAGATCTGCGAATATGAGGAAGCCGGCGCGTTCCACTTCGATGTCGCGCTCCATGTACCACTTACAGGCGGCCTTATCGTCCAATATCGCGGACAAGTTGCCGCCGATAGTTAAGATGTCGCTCGTATCGAGTTAAATGCCGGTTCGGCCCTCGCGTCATCCCGGAAGCCGCACTGCGGCTATCCGGGTTCTTGGCGAATGCCGGCGTGTGTTGCGATCCCGGATAAACGCTGAACCTAAAAACGGCAGTTGAACCCGGGCCGGCTGGGAAAATGCAAGTTGGCATATCGTGTTCCGGCGTTTTGCTGGCACACCCGGCAGGCGACGCACAGGCTGTCATGGCCGGGCCTGGACCCGGCCATCCATGCAGCAAGGAACAGCTTGCGTTTTCAGTGCGTTGCGTGGATGGCCGGATCAAGTCCGGCCATGACAGCGGCGGACGTTTTGCTGCTTCAACTGCCGAATCTAGGCTGAAGCGTTTTCCGGGATGACGAAAAGGGCCTACCCCCGATCACGTCTACTCGCGGCAAGCATTCGCTGCCGCCACATACTGTGTCCCCAAAGCATCAGCGACTTCGATCCCGGTTTTTTTGTTTGCCATCCGGTAATCGTTGGCTGCAATCTTCCTACAATCTGCGGTTGTGCGTCTGGGCAGCTAACTTGGGATGTTGAACAAATGGGAATCGTAAAATCGGCCACCTCTTTCGGGGCGGCATTGGGAATGGTTTCGGCTTTGGCGCTGATGGTGGGGCTTACGGTTTCGCCGGGGAGTTCATTTGCAGCCGGGCTCTGACGGCGGCCTCGGAGGTACTGGCGGGGACTTCCCGGCCTGAACAATGGCGGGCACGGGGCGAACGGCGACGGCTCAACCGGTTGGAGCGCCGGTCAAACGAACCCCGGCACCACTGACGGCGATGGCGGCGACGGCGGTCTGCATCTGGGCGATAAACAAGGCTCCGATGGGCAAAACGCCCAAGTTGGCATGGGAGGCACCAGCGGTGGCGGCGGCGGCGGCGGCGGCGCCTCCGGTGGCGGCGCGGTCCACCAATGCCACTCTGACGGGTCCCTATGCCGGAGGTGCCGGCGGCACGGGCGGTAATGGCTCGGATGCCGGCAACGGCGGCGGCGGCGGCGGCGGCGGCGCGGGATACGCGGTCGCCAATGGTGCCACTATCACTTTCAACTACGGTCCTTATTCGATTGCTGGCGGCGCTGGCGGCCAGGGGGGCGACGGAGGTGTCACAGGCGATGGAGGCGCTGGAGGCTTCGGTGGAGCCGGCGTGTCGTTCATCGATGCAGGCGGCACATTTTACAACGGAAGCAGCCAGGGCGGCAACAGCATCACGGGCGGCGCGGGCGGCGATGGCGGCAACGCCCCTGGCGGCACGGCAGGCAAAGGCGGCGATGGTGGAGACGGCGTCTGGTTCTCGGGCGGCGACGGCACGCTGGTAAACTACGGCGTCATTGCGGGCGGCATGGGTGGCACCGGCGGCACCGGCAGTAATGGCGGTAATGGCGGAAACGGAGGAAATGGCGTAGTCTTCGAGGGCGTAGCCCCTCTGACCAATTATGGCACCATCGCAGGCGGTAGCGGTGGGACTGGCGTCATAGGCGGCGATGGCGGCACAGGGGTGTGGCTTGGTGCCGTCGGTGCCAGTACGCTAACCAACTATGGCAGCATCGCAGGCGGCAACGGCGGTGCCGGAACCACCACCAATGGAGCTGGCGGGGCGGGCGTTAGAGGCGCAGACCTGACTATCGTGCAGGGACTCCATGGTACGATTTCAGGCGGTGCTGCTGGCGGTGCTGGGGCGCAAGCGGGATACGCCATCGACTTCGCCTGGGGCGCCAACGTGCTGAGTTTCCAGAGGACAACCGATGGCCTGACCGGCCGGATCAACCTCGGTAACGGCGCCTCGCTTACTCTGGATCAGAGGACGGTGCCGGGAGCGGGCAGCGTGACCATCGGCAACGCGATCTCTGAAAGCGTCATCGGCACCGGCAGCGTAACTGTGGATGCCGGAACCAACGTCGTCACGCTGACAGCGGTGAACACCTACACTGGCCCGACCACGGTCTACAGCGGCACGCTGCAAATTGGCGACACCACCCACACGGGAAGCGCGGCGTCCATTATGTCCGACGTTACCGTCAACAGCGGCGCAACCCTGCGCGGCACTGGAACCATTTATCCCCCTAGCCAAAGCACCGTTATCGTGAATGGCGGGGGAACCCTGTGGCCCGGCGCAACCGGAGAGACCAGCGGTCATATGCTTACCGTCGATGGCCACGTGCAATTCGTGGAACTCCACGGCAACGTTCAAATCCACCGGCTTCGTCAGTTCCACAGGCGTTGTGTCCTACGACACCCTGAACGTAGTTAATGGCCGGGTCGATGCGAATGGCGCTCAGATCAATCTTGCCGGCGTATTCCTTCCGGGCAAGCAGTACAACCTCATCACCAGCGACACCGTATCGACCGCGCCCAAGTTCGCAACGTCCGTCGTCACCGACCAAAACACGCTCATGAAGTATGTGTCGGCGGATGTTCGATATGTCGGCGATCCTGTGGTCTTCATCACCCCGCAATTGTCGCTTGTGGGCGCGGCCCAGACGGGGAACCAGATCGCCGTGGCCGGCCCGATCAACGCGCAGGCAAACGGGGCATCCGGCAACGGCGCCGCTCTGCTCGGCGGGCTTTTGAGCTACAACGCCGCGCAAGGGCAGCGCGCGTTCGACGCTCTCTCCGGCGAAGGGCTCATTGGCCAGCAGCAAACCGCGTTCAGGGCGGGCGATCTGTTCGTCACCACCATGATGGACCAGGCTGTGCTTTGGAGCGGCGGACGCGAGAACGTGTTCATCGGCATGAAGGACGGCGGACTGAAGGACGGCGGGCAGGAGGCTCCGAAGGCCGCCCGGCTCTGGGCCACGGGCTTCGGCCAGCAGGCTTCGCTAAACGGGGGAACCTCCTACGGCAGCGCCTCGCTCAGCGGCAACACCTCCGGCTTCGCGGCCGGCATGGACTACGAGGCCACGAGGAACTTCCTCGTTGGGGTCGCGGGCGGCTACAGCTACTCGGACTTCTCCGTCTCCGATCGCGCCACGAAAGGCACGCTTGAGGGCGCACATGCCGGGCTCTACGGCATCGCGCACGCGGGCAGCTTCTATCTGGCCGGTGCCGGCGAGTACGCCCACTACGGCGATAAGACCAACCGTACCGTCAATTACACCGGCGGCGCTCTGGACGAGTTCGCCAAAGGCAGCTTCTCCAGCGGCGAGTGGCTGGGGCGCGCCGAGGCCGGCTACGAATATCAGGCCGGCTGGACGTTCACGCCCTTCGGCGGCTTCCAGTATGCATCGCTCGGTACCGGCGCGTTCTCCGAAACCAGCCAGCTAATTGGCGGGGGCGCGGGCGTTGCCGGGCTGCATGTGAACGCGCAGACCGCGAACTCCGAAAAGAGCTTCGTTGGCCTGCAGGTGGACACGAAGACCGTGCTCAACGGCTGGACGGCCGCGCCCTATGTGAGGCTTTCGTGGGAGCATGAGTTCAGCACGAACCGCTTGGAAAACGCCTTCCTGCTCTCCATGCCCGTCGCGGGCTTCACGGTCTACGGCGCGCCGGCGGCGGCGGACGTTGCCCGCGTGCAAGCCGGGATCAAGGCGGATGTGGCCACGAATGTGAGCGTGTTCGCCTCCTTCGACGGCCAATTCGCCGGCGCGGCGACAGCTATGCAGGTACCGGCGGCGTGATCTACCGCTGGTAGGCTAGTACGCCCCGCGGGAAATCCTGACCCATTTGCGGCTGCCGCTGACAGGATTTCCCGCGGATCAGGCGTACTAGCAAACTATTAATTAGTACAGCTTATCCGAGGCAAGTTCGCTTGCGAGCGCGCCGTCCACGGGGTGCGAACTTGCCTCGGGCTGTACTAGCGCTGTTATCGAGTTAAATGCCGATGCGGCCACTGCCGCGATCCCGGAAGCCGCCCCGCGGCTATCCGGGATCGTTACGAACGCCGGCGCCCGTTGCAATCCAGCGCGCCAGGCTCGCCGGCTTTCCCGCTGCCCGCCTTCCTGCTTCCCAAAGCCCAGATACGCGAATATGAGAAAGGCGGCGCTTTTCACTTCGACGTTGCGCTCCATGCTCTACTAACAGGCGGCCTTGTCGTCCAATATCGCGGTACAGTTGCGGCCGATACTTAAAATTTGGGTAATATAAGTGACAACCCCGGAACGTCTTCCCACATCGAAAATGTTTGTCACACGCGGCCGGTAAGCTGCGTCAGGGAATTTGGGGTAAATTCAATGGTTCCGGTAAGGCGGGGCGGCTCGTCCTATTCGCCGCTGATGATTCTTTTGCTCACGGGCCTCAGCGCGCTCGCGTGGATCTCCACCTATTCCGGCATGCTGCAGCTTATCCAGGCAAGCTCGGGCGAGATCGGCACCGGCGCCATGATCGCAATCGGCTTTGCGGTGTTCATGCTGCAGGGCATGATTATCTATACTCTGGACGCGATGTTCTCCGGCCAGCTCCGTCTGCTGCTGTATCCGCTTTATATCGCGGGCTATATTGTGCTTGTCTTGATCTCGGTGGCCTTCGCCTTCGGATTCTACTGGCGGTTTCTGGAAGCGGGCGCGCAGACGACGCAAGCGGCCGGAACCTCGGTCTTCGAGGTGCAACGCGCGCTGCAGACCGGGCAAAGCCGGCTTGAGCTGTTGCAGAACACCTTCACCACGCTAGCCACGATCTCGACCCAGAAGGCTGAGACCGAGCGCACGGCCGGCGGCACCTGTCCTTACAGCCGCGCGGGCGACGGCCCAAGGCGGCGCTTGCGCGAGACGGACGCCCAGCGCTTCCAATTCGCCAACGATCTGATTGCCACCCGCACCAACGCGGTCAAGGCCGACATCGCGGATCTTAACGGCGACCTGCAGCGGGTCTTGAAGAAAGACCCTGCGACCATCGATCCAGCCACAGGCACCCGGACGGCTTTCATCGAGGGGCTCGACCGCAAGCTGGGCCTCGTGCTGGCACGCTTCAACTCCCTGCGCGGCGACCCGCAAATCCGCCAGCTCCGCGACGAGTTCGCGGCCCGCGCCAAGCAGACGAGCTTCCCGGACGACGCCGGCGGCAACTTCGTCTGCCCCGACGGCCAGCTCAAGATCGCGCTCGAAGGCGTGGTGCGCTCCATCGACGATTTGCCGGACCTCCAGAAGCCCGAGCTGCGCTCGGTGGAGGGCTCCGAGGCCGTCATCGAGGCGTTCCGCAGGCTATCGAACACGGCAATCGGGTTCGTGGCGCACGGCAAGGCGCCGCCCTCGCCCGAGCAGGTCCGCAAAGTTCAAGGCAACGCGAGCCAGCCGGGGGGTAGCCTCGATGCCGCTTTCACCCAGGATGCGGCAGGCCTGTCCGACCGCGACTACATCCCGCTCATGATCGCGATGTTCGTCGACATTTGCATCCTGCTCGTGTCGGTGAACCGCCCGTTCGGCCCCTTCTTCAACTTGGGCCAGGATTTAAGCCGGGCCAGGGCGCGGGGACCCATGCAAGGCGTGCTCGAAACCTTCTATGGCGTTTTCCAGGCTCAGTTCCATCTGGACCAGGAACAGGCCCCAAAACCCGGAGACTTAATCGCGCCGCTGCAAGACGTCGTGTTCGACTACAAGGGCGATTACTACGCCGCCGTGCCGCTCGACTTCCGCGAGGAGAATTACGAGCACTGGGCCACCGCCCGCGCCAATTCACCAAGCTTCGAGTTGTCGCGCGCGCTGGAGCGGTCGCGCTACCTGGCCGCCGTGTTCGCGACGCTTGAGGGGCGCAGGCTCGTGCGGCTCCTGGGCGAGGAGAAGAAAGGCCGGTTCGGAAAGGGCAATAGCCTCAATGGCCTGGACGAGGCAACCGTGCGCGCCAAGCTCGACAAGCAGGGCAGCATGTACGCGCAGGCCGACGCCTTCCGCATCTACCGCTTCGAGCGCGGGAAGTGGGCGGAGCTGTTGATCGAAACCGTCGGCAGTGCAGCAGCCAGGCAGGACGCCGGCCGGGGGGCACGCGACGGCGGCGGCGAGCTGTACGCGGGCTGGCTCAACAGCCGGCAGGGACGCGCCGGCCTGCCCAAGGGCAAGAAGGGGGATGCGCCCCTGCTTGAGGACGGGCACGATCCGGCCGCCAAGAGGCTGCCCGGCCGCTCGCATAGCGATTGAACCGGATACGGCGGCAGCTTGCGGAAATGTGCGCGCAGCCCAACCCCGGCAAAGTGCGTTAGCAGGAGCTTACCCCAGCCGTGAGACGCGCACGGTTGAATGGACACGCCTCGGTCCGGCACCGCTTACAAAAGTAAAGGTATTGGCCCAGATACCACATGCTTACGGATGCAATGAAGACGGCGAGCAAAACGGGCTGCGAACGCAACCAGTAGAGAGGATACGCAGGAATCAGCAGGAATATCAGGTAGGATGCCCATCGCTCCGCTGCACTAAAAGGCGCTGTCTTGCGCTCTTTCACGAGCCACTTCGTCCATTTTGGCGGGAATTGAAGGCAATCCCCATAGACATACAGATGGGGGCATCTTGGGCAGGCCAAGTGACGCATGACGATTCCAAGTATGCCATACACGGTGAGAACGAGATATGGCAGAAGCCAGCGCCAGTCTGAAAGCGCAATTCCGGCGATGCCTGCAAAAACCATCGCGTTAAAGGTAAGCTGTGCGTAGATTTTCTCCCACAGGCTGAAACCTTTGGACAGTTGGCATTCAGCTCGAAAAACGGCCATTTCACGGTTCTCCAGCTAAGGATAAGTGCGGAATAATACCAGCATCCATAAGTCTCGACCGCTTCCGTCATTGCGAGGGGCGAAGCCCCGAAGCAATCCAGAGGCCGGAAATACAGCGCTAATTCTGGATCGCCACGGCGGCCGGATGCCGCCTCGCGATGACGGATACCGCTCCGGAGCGGTCAAGACTTATGGCCGTCGGTATAAATGAACTACTCCGGCCAGAGCCCGGCAGTCATAACTCCAGCCCGGACCGGCAGCGCTGTGTCGAAAGTCACATCCCGCACGAACCGCAGCCGGCTCCAGAGAAGATCGTAACCTCTGAGGAAGCTGTACCTTCCGACCCGCTTGCGAAAAAGTTTCATCTCTTCCGGTGTGGCTTCCCGTTTCTCCCCCACCGTGCCGGCCAGCCTGATTGCCGGCGGTGAGATGAACCGGCCCAACAGCAACGACTTAAAGAACAGCCACCGGCTCGAATGTACCGCGAGCACGCAGATGCGCTTGTCCTTCTGAAGGTTGCGCGCCGTAGCACCGAGGTATTCCTCAAAGAAGAACCCCTTGCCCTTTTCCCGCAGGATCACCGACCCGATTGGCGTCACGTGCGGCGCACCGTCTGCATTGACGGTTGCCACGGCATAGTGGAAGGACGTTGGGAAGGTTTTCGAAAATAGCCTTCTTACGATTTCCCACTGCTCATCGCTGATGGCCATGCATCTCTCCTTATCGCGGCGCCGCGATCCGCAATCCATGGACACGCAGACGGAGGCATCGCCGTGCCCCAGCCAAAGTCCTACCTGCCAAGCTTTCTGAATGTTAATTGACTAAATTTGCCTGATGGATATGCATAAGTGCATGGATTGGCGGTCTGTAAAATTCGATTGGAACCGCGCTCGCGCTTTCCTCGTGACTGCGGAAGAAGGCTCGCTTTCCGCGGCGGCCCGGGCACTGGGCATGGCGCAACCGACACTGGGCCGGCAAGTAAGCGCACTCGAAAGCGAATTGGGCGTGACCCTGTTCGAGCGCACCGGGCGTAGTCTGACGCTAACGCAAAGCGGTCTGGAACTGGCCGAGCATGTTCGCGCCATGGGAGATGCGGCAACCCGCGTGTCCCTGACCGCGTCAGGGCAAGCGCAGTCGATTGAAGGGTCTGTGTGCATCACCGCGAGCGAGATATTCTCCGCATTCATTCTGCCCCCGGTCATCGCCAAACTGCGGCGCATCGAGCCTGGCATAAGGATTGAAATCGCCGTTTCGAACGATGTTAGGGATTTGCGCCGCCGCGAAGCCGACATTGCTGTCCGGCATGGCCGTCCTACCGATCCAGAGCTGATTGCGAGGAAAATCTGGGACGACTGCTTTCGCCTGTACGCTACGGAGGGCTATCTCGCACGGTGCGGCGAAATCCGGTCACCGAACGATCTCTCGCGTGCCCACTTCGCCGGCTTCGATCATAAGGTTTTCATGGAAGGCATCGACGCGCAGGATTTGAAGCCAACGCCGAAGCATTTCCCGGTGCTCAGCAGCAGCCACCTGGTTTATTGGGAGTTGGTGAAGCAGGGGATCGGAATTGGCTTTATGCCAGCCCGGATTGGGGATGCCGAGCCAATGGTGCGCCGTGCGGCGCCGTGGCTGAAACCGTTCGAGGTTCCAATCTGGCTTGTTGCACATCGGGAGGTCAACACAAGCCGCCGGGTGCGCTTTGTATTCGACCTGCTGGTTCATGAACTAACCAGCATTTGAACTCTGGCCCGCGCTCACACGAACACTTTGAATCCGTAGTTTCCGGATTGCCTTCGCAAAACGGGGCGGCAATCCGGAGACAGGACACTGGTTTACCTACCGCAGCCTTTCCTTTCCATGCACTGGTGGAACTCATGCCTCTCGTAGCCGTGACGCTCGCCGCACTCGCGGCGGACATGTTCGCAATGCTCGCGATGCTCACGGGCTTCGCGCTCGGCACGTTCACGGCGCTCACGTTCCTCGTGCTCGCGCCGGTCGTCGTAGACCCTTATCACGTGATTTGGCACGCTCACACCGGCGGACGGGACCTCAACAGCCGATGCTGGCGCGCCCGATAGTGCAAATCCAGATGCAGCCAGGGCAAAACCGAAGCACACAGACTTAATCGCTCGCATATATTTTCCTTTCAATCCGCAATCCTGCGGCCGTCTTGTAGGTTGGGAGGCGGCCGGGAGGAAATCAAGGCGCGAACGCCGCTACTTTCGCCCAGCGCCGGCTTATCCCCACTCTCACCGCGCGGGATACGGAAAGGCGCGAATCCGGCCCCATTTCCGGCGGGATTTCGAGAATCCGCGACACCTTAAAATGTAGCCCCAACCTATTGCAACCAAACGTAATTCCTCGCCGGATTATTCCCGCAATTGCGGCGGGCCATGCCCCAGATGCGTCCCGCATTTCGCCCCAATAAGGCGCGTTCCTACCTAAGCTAATAACTTGCAGGACGCCCGATGCCGATACTTGTCAACGCCTACTGCACGCACCGCAATCCGCCGCCCCCGCCATTCATGCACCAAATGGTCAACTGGCGCGGCCGCGGCGATCCGGAAATGCTGCCCCATTTGCGCGGCTTCATCGACTACATGCTGAGCCGCGGCCCCCAGAAGATGACTTCGCACAAATACAGCCTCATGCGCCACATCCAGCGGGTGCACCATCAATTCAGCCTGAACATCGAGCCCAGCGAGTTCAACGCCTTCGGGCGCTGGGCGCAGGCGGCGAACGCCATTGCCGTTTTGCCCGACGGCTCGATCCGCGACTGCCAGTCCCGGGTGCTGCTCGACTCGGGCGGCCGCACGCAGGAGGGAGCCGCCATCCCCTTTCCCGAGGACGCGCTGGCGCGCAAAGCCAGGAGCAGCCGCCGCCTTCATGAGGCGGGCATCCCCGTGCCGGACAGCCTGCCCCCTGTGATTGGCGAAGCCGAACTGGACTTGCGGCCAGCGAAGGAGGTGGCGCTGCGGGCGATGGCGCTGTTCGCGACCGCGTTGCATGCCGAGGGGCTGGCCTTGGGCGGCGGCCTGTCGATTACCGAACTGAACGACCGCCTTCCCCTGGCCTTTGCCGCGCTTAGCCCCGCGGAAACCGCGTTCCTGGCCGCGCCGGCGCCAGACGAAAAGCAGCTTCCGGTCTTTAGCTGGCGGTACGAGTTGCTGCTGGCACTGCAATGGGCGCTCGGGCTGACGCCCGGCCTGCCCTACCCCACCGATATTTGCGATGTCCCCGCGATTGCCAAGCGCATGCTGTGCGCCAACCCGGAACAATTCGTTGCCGGTGCTGCTCTGCGGCGGCCAGGCGAAATTCTCGACGCGCTCGACCTGCATTACCGGCTGCACTGGGCCGTGCGGCAATCGCGGCAGGACAACAGGCCGGCGCCAGCGGGGCTGGAAGGCAGCGTGGTCTACGAGCGGCATTACGCGCTCAACTGGCTGGTGCGCTTCGAGGACGCCGAATGGGACAAAGTGGATACGCCAACGTGAGAAACTGCCGTAAGCGTCCGCGGCGATATTTCTAGGGTCCTCTCTCCCATCCACATCCGCTTGCGGATGTGGAAACTTTGGAATGCAAGCTCGCCAAGGCGAGCTTGCGGGGAGAGAGGCAGAGTGAGGGGGTCTTCGTAAACTTTTCAACTGGATTTCGCATCGCAGAAAGCCTGCCGCCTTCGGCGTACTGGAGCCACCGGTTATGAACTACTTCATTCGCGCAAGCGTAATCGCAACTGGGCTGCTGCCGGCATTGCTGACGCCGGCACCTTCGCGCGCAGCCGAGTGCCGCATCGGTCCGGTTGCCCTGGAGGCGACCGCCTGTACCATCGAGCAGGGCAGCCACCCCGAGGGACCGGCGCAATATGACGAATGGATAGAGAACGGGCTCACCAACACGGTGATCGTAATCACGCCTGAAAAGCCGAAATCGTTCCGGGGCTACTTCACCCGGTGGCGTTACAGCCACAAATGCTCCGTCCACGAGATTTCCTTCGGTCATGAGGTCCGCTTCACCGGGCCGGACGGCGCGGGACGGAAGGCACGCCACCGCAAACAACCTGGACAGGGGTATGCATCGTCGCCGGCGTCTTCATCGTCCGGGCGATTGGCCTCAAGCGGCAGGTGGTCGAATTGCACGTGACCCAGAAACGCGGTCAATCGGGCGATCTTGAGCCGGCATTGGCCGCACTGCTCGACCGGGTGCGGCTGTCTCCCGCAAAATGAGGGCGGATGCGGCTGCCCGCGCCGGTCTCCATGAACGAAGCGTAAAGCCCGTAAGCATGCCGGTGATGCTTAATGCCGGTGTGGTTAAGGCGCCCGGCCGTTGCTCTCCGCCGCAACTTTTTCGCGATTTTTTCCTCGTTTTGGGCCAGATTCCACGTTTCCAGAATCCCTTTAAATATAAGTGCAATCGTGAAATTAACCGCAAAACCGCGCTCAGACGTTACGCGCGCTCCGCCATCCAAACCATTTTTCCCTTTATATTCCGCCATTTATCTACCCCTTAAGACTCCAGGAAGGACTTATCCCTATAATTGCACCGTTAGAGAAAAAGCTTGAACCTCCCCAAAACGGGAAGATTCGCACCCAGAATGGGTTAACCGCTTCTTTATGGGGGGATTTGGATGTTGCTGCCGTTTCAAATGCTTGGCTGTGCATCTTCCTTCCGGGGGCGGCGGGGTTCACCCAGCGCCGCGGCGTGGCCGTCTTGCTACCGGGCAACCATTTCTGCGAGTGTCACCTTTCCAATCCGGTGAGGAGCGTCTATATTACCAATCGCTGGTTCGCCAGCTATGGGGATAAACGGATATCGTAATAAACCTTTCGGACCCGGGGGCGGTACCCGGCGCCTCCACCACAAGCCGCAGGCCGGAACAGCCGGCGGTTTCTGATGGGGGCGAAATAGGATCGACGAGGGCGTAAAGGGTACTCTTTCTCCCGGCATGGTACCGCCGTATCGGGCCAAAACTGTAGTTGCAAACGACAACTATGCTCCGGTTGCTCTCGCTGCGTAATGCGGCGCGACACTGGGAAATCGAAGTCCTAACGGCGTAGCTGCTGTTAGGCGCGGCTGGCGGGCGCCGGGCAACAGAAGCCCGTCACTTTTACATTGGGAAGACATTGAGCCTTTGGCTTTGAAGCGGAAATGCCAGAAGATTTGATCCGGTACGAGGCTCTCGTCTTGGACGCGCTGCGGGGCGTGGTTCGCGCGGTGCTGCAGCGCGTGCTGAAACGCGGCATTCCCGGCGATCATCACTTCTTCATCACCTTCGACACCCGCGCGCCAGGCGTCGGCCTGTCAAAGCGTCTCAAGGAACAATATCCGCACGAGATGACAATCGTGCTGCAGCACCAGTTCTGGGATCTGGCCGTGACCGAGGACCGATTCGAGGTCCGCCTCTCGTTCAACAACATCCCCGAGCGGCTCATCATTCCCTTCAGCGCGGTCCGCATTTTCCAGGACCCGACCGTGCATTTCGCCCTGGCGCTGCGCCCGCCCGAGGGCCAGGAGGGCGAGGACGGACTTTCCGGCGACATGACGCTCCTGCCTGCGCCCAAGGGCGAATTGGCGGGCATTTTGTCAGCCGCCAGCCTGGAGCCGGACCCCGAGGAGGAGGAGGCTTCCCCCGCCAAACCGGCGGAAACCGGCGAGCCCGCAAACGGAGGGCGCAAGACTGCCGAAGTCGTCAGCCTTGACAAGTTTCGGAAAAAGTAACCTGACCGCAACACAAGTTGTTCTTTCAATATATTCTGTCTGCCCGTTTAGCAGGCATACATAATTTCGTGTCATCATAGCAACATCGGCCTAAAAAGCGGCAAGAACCCGGCCTTTCGGGGGCTGACGTGGAGCCTATGCTCAGCTATGTTCTCAATGAACACAAAAAGCGCGCTGGCAGGGCTCCCGGGCCGATTTGCAGGTCTCACGACCGTAGCATTTGCCGCAAAAGCGGCAATGACGGCGCCAAGGTGGAATGGAACAGGCTAGGCTTTGGAGGATTTAGTGTCACGGCTCATCAAGCAATTCGCGATTGCCAGCCTCATGCTGGTATTGGCCGCACCGGCTGCAAACGCGAATTTCGTCGACAGCTTTTTTAACGACCTTTTTGGCCCCATGGGCGGAGGCCCCCGCCAGACAATCAAGCTTAAACCAGGCGCCTATACGCCTGGTGAGATCGTGGTGAGCTTTGGCGACCGCCGTCTGTACTTCATCGAAACGAAGACAACCGCGATCAGCTACTCCATCGCCATTCCGAAAGCAGAGGCGAAGTGGTCTGGCGTGAGCTACGTCAGCCAGAAGCGCGAAAATCCCGTCTGGACGCCAACCGCCGACATGCGCAAGGAAAATCCGAAGCTTCCCGCCTATGTGGCCGGTGGCGATCCGCGCAATCCGCTGGGGACCCGCGCGATGTATCTGGGCGACTCCATGTACCGCATTCACGGCACGGACGCCGAATACCTGATCGGCGAGCAGGTTTCGCATGGCTGCATCCGCATGTACAACGCCGATGTCGCAGATCTTTACAAGCGGGCGAAAGTCGGCGCGAAGGTTGTCGTGACCTGGAACCACTTTAACAGGATGCAGGGCGAGTAATTCGTCTTGCTCAGCTATGCTTAAAATGAGGCCGGTTATTCCGGCCTTTTTTATTGCCTCATTCCCGGCCGTCATGGCGTGCCGTCGCGGCGGTCCGGAAGGAGCTTGCCGCTTTCCTCAGAACGCCACGGCCTGCCAGTTCGACCCGCCAAGTCGCCCTCGTTGAGAGCTGCCCCATGCGCTTTCGCAATGGCAGCAATCGCTTCCGCCAGCGTCCCGCGATAGAACGCTTCGCCGCCGCTACTGGCGATAAGCTCAACCCAGGCGGCCACCGCCCCCGGCACGGTCACAGCCTCGAAGCCGCGCTCCGGCATGGCGTCGCGCGCTCCGAATCGCTCTCTCGCCCAGCCCGCGGGCGAGCGCCCGGAGGAGTTCAAGCCGTGAAGGTTTTCCCCATCAAAGACAATCGCGAAGGCGTCGCTGCCGAGTCCGCAGCCGGTAGGCTCGACCACGGTCAGTGCCATCGCCGTTGCAACCGCCGCACCGATCGCACTGCCGCCCTTAAAATGCATGCGGAGCCCCGCCTGTGCGGCCAGCGGCCGGGATGCCGCCACCGCGTTCCAGTCCAGGACGGGGGAGCGCGAGGATGGATAGGAGTGCGAAAAATCGAGCGCGGTCAGGGGCTTTACCTCTTCGCCTTTCGCAGCCGGGATAAGCATTGTATCCGGCGTCGCGAAAATGGCACAATCATTTTTCAAAAGCCTGTGCCCATTGTGCACCACCCACTTGGCATCCCAGTTGCCGGCGCTAAATTGAGCTGGCAAATCAGGGCGCTGCTGCGGTGCAACATGGTTTTGCCGTCGTATCCATGACGCCCAGCGCGCGGCGATCCTTGCTAGACAGGTATTTAAAAAACGGGCATGCCGGTTCTGGAATTTGGGACGGTGGCAGGAACGGCGAGAGGGAACCGTTTGTTGGCCAGGGGGCGGCCCGTGACAACCACATGCCAACGCCACCTCAGATACACGGTGTAATTCAATGCAGAATGGTGCTCCAGAAGACGGTCCGGCGCGAGTAGTGCTAGCCCAGCCGCGCGGATTTTGCGCGGGCGTGGTCCGGGCGATTTCTATCGTCGAGCGCGCGTTGGAGAAGTACGAGGCGCCCGTCTTCGTTCGCCACGAGATCGTGCATAACAAGCATGTCGTAGAGGACCTGAAGGCGAAAGGCGCACGCTTCGTCGACGAGATCGGCGAGATCCCGCCCGGCTCCGTCACGATATTCAGCGCGCACGGAGTGGCCAAGTCCGTCCAGACCGCGGCGAAAACGCGGAGCCTGCCCGTGATCGACGCCACCTGCCCGCTTGTGACCAAGGTTCACCTTCAGGGGAAGAGATATCTCGCTCAGGGCCGCGTCATCATCCTCGTCGGCCACGCAGGCCATCCCGAGGTCGAAGGCACCATGGGGCAGATCCCGGGTCCGGTGCATCTCGTCCAAAAAGAGGACGACGTCGTTGCGCTGCCGCTCGCCGAGGACACCCCCGTCGCCTACGTCACGCAGACAACGCTCAGCATCGACGATACGCGCGGGGTCATCGAGGCGATCAAGCGGCGTTTCAAGGACGTGGTCGGCCCCGAAACCAACGACATCTGCTACGCGACACAGAATCGCCAGACCGCCGTCCGGGAATTGACAAAAATTGCCGACGTCATCCTGGTCGTGGGGGCCAAGAACAGCTCAAATTCCAACCGGCTTCGCGAGATCGGCGAGGAGGCGGGCGTGCCAAGCTATCTTCTTGCGGACGGCAGCGAGCTTCAGCCGGACTGGGTGAAAGGGGCCAAGGTCATCGGACTTACCGCCGGCGCATCCGCGCCCGAGGCCATGGTGCAAGATGTGATCGAAAGCTTGCGAACCTTGGGTCCGATTGAAGTGACAAATTTACCAGGGGTTCAGGAAAACGTCGAATTCAGGCTTCCTGCCGAGCTTCACTCCATTTGACATTAACGGCCACCCGTTTAAGTCCTCCCGGATGAAGGCTCACTCTGCATAAGCGAAAAACAATCCAAGAAGTGGAGTACACACATGGTCTTGCCGTTTTTCCAGGAAAGGCGGATCGGTGCATATCTTCTCAAACAGAAGCTTATGGGCCGCAAGCGTTATCCCCTGGTTCTAATGCTGGAACCCCTGTTTCGCTGCAATTTGTCTTGCGCGGGTTGCGGCAAGATCGATTATCCCGAGCCGATCCTCAACCGCCGCATGTCTGTACAGGAATGCCTGGACGCAGCAGAGGAATGCGGCGCGCCCATGGTTGCCATCCCTGGCGGCGAGCCGCTGATCCACAAGGAAATGCCGGAGATCGTCAAGGGCCTGATTGCGCAAAAGCGGTTCGTCTCGCTTTGCACCAATGCACTGCTGCTTGAGAAAAAGCTGCATCTGTTCGAGCCTTCGCCCTACCTGTTTTTCTCCGTCCATCTCGACGGCCTGAAGGAGCATCACGACAAGTCGGTCTGCCAGGACGGCGTTTTCGACCGGGCGCTCAAGGCCATTCTCGCGGCCAAGGCCAAGGGCTTCGCCGTCAACATCAACGCTACGATTTTCGACGGCTACAAGGCTGAGGATATCGCGCGCTTCCTGGACTTCGCCCGCGATCTGGGCGTTGGCGTGTTCATCTCTCCCGGCTATGCCTATGAGCGCGCGCCCGATCAGGAGCACTTCCTCAACCGCCGCAAGACCAAGGAGCTTTTCCGCAAGGTCTTCGCCCTCGGCAAGGGAAAGCACTGGACGCTGGGCCACTCGCCACTTTACCTCGACTTCCTGGCAGGCAACCAGCAGTACCACTGCTCGCCTTGGGGCATGGCAACGCGCAACATCTTCGGCTGGCAGAAACCCTGCTACCTGTTCGGCGAAGGTTATGCGAAAACCTTCAAGGAGTTGATGGAGACCACCGACTGGGACAGCTACGGCACCGGCCGGTACGAGAAGTGCGCCAACTGCATGGCGCATTGCGGCTACGAGCCCACTGCCGCGGACGCAGCGTTGAACCCATTCAATTTGCTTGCGTTGGCCGTGCGCGGCATCCGCACGGAAGGCCCGATGGCGCCCGAGATCCCGCTCGACAAACAGCGCCCGGCCGCTTACGTGCACTCGCTCCACGTTGAGCGGGAACTCAGCAATATCAAGCGCGAAGAAGCTGAGGAAGCGGATCAGCGCCTCTCGGCCGCGGAGTAAGGTCCAGCGCGCCTTGCGGGCATCCCCCGCAAGGCGGCGCAAACCTGACAATAGCAGCCGGCTAGAAGTCCCGGCCGTTCAAAAACCCCGCCCGTCATCGCGAAATGAGCCGCAGCGTCCCCGCGCAGACGCATACGCGCTAACTTAAGGCTTGCGTCTCCGTCATTGCGAGGGGCGAAGCCCTGAAGCAATCCAGAAAGCAAAGGACGCCGTGCGCTTCTCTGGATCGCCACGGCGGCCAAGAGGCCGCCTCGCGATGACGCCGCGGCGCCTTTTGTTAGCGCCTATGCGCGAACGCGGGCACCCGTGGCGCGTATATGAAAAACCTTCGTTTTGGGCTGATATAGGTTCCCGCCTTCGCGGGAATGACGCTGCGGAGCACTGCCGGTATTGCCTCACCCAATGGCTGATGCAGCAAGCCCCTAATGCATGCTGTTCCGGTTTATGTTTTCCGCTCCGGCTTGGGATCAACTGCCGGGTCTAGGTTCGCCGGCGCCTTGCCAACCCCTAAGAAGCCTATCTTGCCGCCACCGCGAGCGCCTGCGAGCCCTTGCTTACGTTGAGCGAGAGTTCCGCCGTCTGAAGCGCGAAGAAGCCCAGGTACGGCCCCAGCGCCTGGCGGCTGCGGAGCAAGGCCCGGCTCGCCTTGCGGGTATCGCCCGCCAAGCGGAGCAAAGCCGGCAAATCTTCGGGCCGTTTCATCAGTGCCTTGAGAACCGCCAGCGGATCGGTTTCGCCGTCGTCGCGGGCGCCCGCGAGAGCGCTCAGCGGAATGGCCCGGTGCGCCGGGTCGAGCACCACCCGCAACACTGTGAAGGGCACGCCATAAAGGGCAGCAATTTCAGCGGTGAGGCCCGACTCCATGTCGACCGCCGCCGCCCCGGTTGCCTTCCAGAGCGCATTCTTTTCCAGAACCGACGTTACCGTCGCGTCCGAGGCGAAAACCGGCGTGTAATGTGCGTTTGGAACAGCCCTCAGGATGGTCCGCGACCAATCCCGGCAGGTCTGCGACGTGCGGCTGGCGGTCATCACCGAGCTGGCAACAACGACATCCCCCGGCTGCAAAGCTGGCGAAAGCCCCCCGGCCACACCGATGCTGATAAAGCCGCTTACGCCCGATTTGGCGAGCCTGTGCAGGTACTGCCGGTATTCCTCGCGGCTTTGGCCGTACACGACCTTAACGCCCGGCCCCCGCGCAATTCGCGCCTCGAATCCCAGCCCGGCAGCCGCTACTACGGGCTTAATTTCAAAGATTGCATTCATTTTAAGCCCGCTTCGCCGCAGCGCATAGAAACTACCGCCCGATCCAGCCCTCGTGCTGGATCGTGGCAGGTCCCCCAATTCGCGATTCTGCATCGAACGCTAAACGCGGGAGATATAACAAGCTTCGCTCAAGATAGACATCAGCAGTTGCCCGGTGCAAGCCGCAGACACCGTTGATCTTCATTTTTGCGCCGGCTGTTGCGTTCTTAAGACAGAATGCTTTCGCAAATACTTATCTCGAAAAAAAAGGTAGCGCTTGCGGGCACTTACAACTACAGATAACCTCCGCGTGCAAACAGGCCCCACCGCCCGCCAGGCGTGGGATTTGTCGCCGCATTGCCTGGGATTTGGTACGGGGATCGACCAGCGCTGTAGCCGCTGGGCCGTCTGCTAGGCGCGCGCACCGGCCGCCAGCCGCGCGGCCCGTTCGCCGGAGAGAACCGCCCCCTCGATGGTTGCTGGCAGGCCGGTTTGCGTCCAATCGCCCGCGAGGAAGAAGTTGCGCCATCCGGTTCTTGGCCCCGGGCGCTTTGCGTCCTGAGCAGGGGTCGCCACCATCGTGGCGCGCTTCTCATTCACGATCTGCCAGGGCGGCAAATCCGCCGGCAGCCCGGTCACAGACGAAATTTCGCTCCACAATTTGGAGGCAAGTTCCTCCCGCGGCGTGCCGGTGAGCCGGTCCGCGCCGCTGATGGTGATCGAAATCCTGCCGGGGAAGGCGAAGATCCATTCCACCGTTCCGCCGATGACGCCCTGTATCGCCGGAATGGAGGGCGGCAGCTCGATGCGATAATGCGCGTTGACAATAGAGCGGAATTCGTCCGGCGCATCGAGGCCGGGCACGAGCGTTTGCGCCACCCACGGCGGAACGGCAAGAATAACCGTATCGCCATCCTCAAGCGCGACGGCGCCGTCGCCAAAATCGAGCGCCGCCGCCCTGCCCTCTTCAAAAGCGATGGCGCGTAGGCGGCGGCCGAACGTCACGCTGCCGCCGCGCGCTTCGATATAGGCCAGCGCCGGCTCGATGAAGGCGGCCGAGAGCCCCTCGGCAACCAGCGGATGGCAGGCGGCCCCGCCCTTCGCCAGCGTCTTGCGCATCACGGCGCCCGCGAGCTTGGCCGAGCCTTCGCGCAAATCGGTGTTGAGAGCGGCCAGAAACAGCGGCTCCCAGAGGCGCTTATAGAGCGGGCCATCGCCCCGGATCACATCCGTAACGGTCTTGCTACGGCCCGCCCACATTAGCGGCAGCGCGCCCAGGTAATCGGCGGGCTTGGTGCCGGGCACGCGGCGCGCCGGATCGAACAGCCACGACGGCCAGAGCCCCTCGTCGATGCTCAGCGTCCAGTGCTCTCCGGTCTTGAGGTCCGCGAATGCGAACTCAGCGCGTCCCGGGTCTTGGAGCCTGTCCGCGCCGCCAATCAGCCTGAGATAGCCCATGGCGGCATCGTTGCCCGACAGGAGCAGATGGTTGCCGTTGTCGATCACCGAGCCAAAGCCCGCGTCGTAATAGGAGCGGCAGCGCCCGCCAGCCTGGCCCGCAGCCTCGTAAACGGCCACCTTCCGCCCGCGCTCCGCAAGCCGGACCGCGGCGGACAGGCCCGCAAGCCCCGCGCCGATAATATGGGTTACAGGCATCGCTAAAAAATGAAGTGGCGCAGCAGGATGAAAACGAGGCGCGGCTTGCCGAGCTTCACGCGCGTGCGCGGCGCCGCCCAGCCCCGGACCACAAGCCCCCTGAGGATGCTCTTGTAAGCCTCCGCCATCACGCGCGGCGTGCGCACTTTGGCTCGCGAATGCCGTTTCATGACGGTGTCGGCTTCCGCGAAATGCCAGCGCGCAACCGAGACGATCCGCCCGCAGACCTCCGGCAGCGCCGGATGCGCAAGCACGCTCACTGGATCGGTGCTGGTAATGCCGGCCTCGTTCAGGAACTCCCGCGGCAGGTAGAGCCGGCCGATGGCAGCATCCTCATCCAGGTCGCGCAGGATGTTGGTCAGTTGCAGCGCGCGGCCCAGATGCTCCGAAAGCGCCTTGCCGTCCTCGTTGGGAAGCCCGAACACGCGGGTCGAAAGCCGACCCACGGCACTTGCCACGCGGTCGCAATAAAGATCCAGTTCCAGGAACGGCGGAGCCTGGATGGTTTTCCTGACATCCATTTCCATGCCGTCGATGATGGCGCGGAAATCGTCGCTGTCGAGATTGAATTGGTGCACGGCCGTTGCGAGACCCGCGAGATCGGCGCGCTTCTGGCCGAGATAAATGGCGTCGATATTCCGCCGCCATTCCTCAAGCTTTTGCAGCCGTTCCCCGGCCTCTCCGGGATCGTCGGCGATGTCGTCTACCGCGCGGCAGAACGAGTAGATCTCGTACATTGCCTCGCGCTGCCCATGCGGCATGATCCGCATAGCGGCATAAAAGGAGCTGCTTTGCGCGCGCTCCGCAGCAATTTCGCTAGTACCTTGAGACTCAATGGCTTCGCCGGTCATCCATCCCCTCTAGCACGGTTGAAGCCGATATGCGCGGCAAAAAAAGGCGCCGTCCAAGTCCCATGCAAACTGCACTCATCAAGACAAAACCGAAGGCGGATTTGCTGAGATGCACGCGCTCGCTCAACGGATCGCGCACCTTGAGCATGCCCACCAGCTTACGCGCAATCCGCTCGATCGCGCCCACCTCAAGGCTTAGCCGCAGATCGCTTACTCGCCGTGAAAGATCCGCCGTACCCAGCAACTCGCCAGTTCTCGCGGCAAGCCCGTGAATGCAAGCCAGAAGCTCTGGAGACGACTTCGCGGCCGCGAGCGCTTCGACCGGCGCGTTATTCGCGGCAAGCGCATCGAGCGGGATGTAGACGCGGTCGAACCTGCGGTAATCCGCCCCGCAATCCTGCAAATGATTGACGATCTGAAGCACCGTGCACAGCGCGTCGTTCGCGGGCCAGGTGGCGCGGCTTTCGCCATGCACATCAAGCACGAAGCGCCCGACCGGATTGGCCGAATAGGTGCAGTAATGAAGAAGCTCGTCCCAACTGGCGTAGCGGTGCTTGCCGGCGTCCATGCGGAAGGCCACGAGCAAATCCTGCGCGTGGGCGGGCGAAAGGCCGCGCTCCGCAATAGCGGCGCGCAGCGGCAGGGCCACGGAAATACGGTCGTCCCGCCCCAGCAGCGTATCCTCGAAGCCGTCGAGCGCCCGAATCTTTTCCTCTTCCGAAAGCAGCGGGTCGTCCGCGATGTCGTCGGCCGCGCGCGCGAACTTATAGAAGGCGAGGATGACTCCCCGGTGTTTCTTGGACACAATATTGGACGCGACGGGAAAATTCTCGTCCTTATGCGTCTTCTTGCCTGGGTCCCAAACCGGCCCCGTTGTCATGATGCCTCCGCGCGGCGCGCCTGTACGCGCCCTTTCCAAAGCCCACCCCTGCCGCGCCAATGCTGGAGCGCCGAGTCGAGCGTAAATAGCATATAAAGCCCAGCGATGGCAGGCAGCGCCACAGCCCACAGCGGGAACAGCCCGTAAAAGCGCACAATCGGATAATAGGCCGCCGTCATCAGCGCCCAAGTCAGCGCCCCGGCTGCTTGAGCAGGCCCCGTTCCAAACACCGCCAGCAGCGGCGGCATAAGGTAGGTCAGTGTCATCCCTATGACGGTTCCGGCCAAGAGCAGCGGCGAGTAGCCGAGCTGGTCGTAGGCCGAGCGCGCCACCATCCGCCGGATGTCGCCGAAGCCAGCATAGGGGCGCAGGCTATGCACGCTGTCCGTGAGGCCTAGCCAGACCGGGCCTTGCCGCTTCATCGCACGGCCCAGCGCGCAATCGTCGATGAGCGAGGAGCGGATCGCCTCGATACCGCCGGCCGCTTCGAGCGCATCCACCCGCACCAGCATGCAGCCGCCCGCCGCCCCGGCCATGGCGTTGTCTCTCCGGTTCACCCAGGCGAAGGGGTAGAGCATCTGGAAGAAGAACACGAAGGCCGGGATCAATGCGCGTTCGGCGAAGCTCTCACAGCGCAGCTTGGCCATGAGCGAGGTCAGGACCAGCCCCCGCGCTTCCGCCCGCGCCACGAGGCGGCGGATCACGCCCGCATCGTAGCCAATATCCGCGTCCGTCAGCAGCAGGTAGCGGGGCCGCGCGGGCAGCGATTTGGCCTCCGCCACGCCTTGGCTTTGTGCCCACAGCTTGCCCGTCCATCCGGGCGGCAAGGGCTTGCCTTGAAGTACGGTCAAGCGATCCGCCGCACCCGCCGCGCGGGCGGCTGAGCTTGCCGCATCGGCGGTGCCGTCATCGCTTTGGTCGTCGGTGAGAATGATAGCCAGCGGCTCCGGATAGTCCTGCGCCAGCAAGCTCGTGACGCCCGCGCCAATCACATCGGCCTCGTTGCGCGCTGGCACCACGGCGGCCACACGCGGCCACCGCCGGCCGGAGCCGGCGCCAAATCCGCCTCGTCGCGAATGCTCGCGCGCCAGAATCCGCCCCGCGCCGCGAGCAGGTACAGCCACGCGGCGAGGCCCACAGCGCTTATGGCCAACTCAAAGGTCATTGCACGTCACTTTCATCGCGGCAAACCTGTAGCCGGGGAAAACGCCTCAAGCAAGTTTCGATGGGATTCCCGTTGTCAGGGCTTGCCTGACACCGGTTTTCTTCCGTCAAGCTTCCCTTGACGCTGTGGGAAGCCTAATCGCGGCCGCCGTGAGTCCTTTTTTCCGTCATTGCGAGCGAAGCGAAGCAATCCAGCTTAAGTCTTTGACATAAATATGGATCGCCACGGCGGCCAAAACCGCCTCGCAATGATGCGGGAGAAAACGCCGGTTGAACCGACGCTAGCGGAGCCGGAGTTGGGTTCGATCCGAGCGGCCTTCGGAATCGACGACCGTGATTTGCACGAAGCCCGGGCCGGACGGCTTGAGGAACGCATCGCGGCGGTGCGGCGAGGATTGCAGCGGCACGCCATCGGCGAGCCAGGTGAGCGGCAGCCTGCCGCCCTCGGCCTTGAGCGCAACGGGGAGCTTTTCCGCCTCCCCTTCCGCCGTGGAAAGCTCGACCTCCGCGTTCGCCGGGGGATAGGCGATGCGCAACGGCGCCTCCTGGCCAAGCCCAACCGGCGCATCGCGCTTTTGCTCGTGGAAGACGCGCAGGGGCGGCGGAAGATCCGTGGTCTTGCGGACGCCGATCACGTTGGCCGGCGCCCCAGAGAACGGCGCGCGGTGTGGGCCGATGGCGCCGAACAGCTCGAACAGCGCGGGCGCCGCAACCCGCAAGCCAACAAGCCCCGGCACCGAGGTCGCATCCGGCCGGCCAACCCAAACCGCAATCGTATATTCGCCGTCGAAGCCCGCCGCCCAGGCATCGCGGAAGCCATAAGATGTGCCCGTCTTGAAAGCAATCGCCCCCGGCGTGGCGCTGGCCGGAACCGGCGCACCGCGCAGGATGTCGGTGACGTACCACGCCGCCGCCGGCTGCAGCAAAAGCGGGGCATCAGGCGCTTTCCAGACCGGCCCCGAATTGTCCTTCTGGTAACGGATCGGGATAACGCTTCCCCCCCGCGCGAGCGCAAGATAAAGCCCGGTCAGATTTTCGAGGCTGAGCCCCACGCCGCCCAGCGCCACGGTCAGATTGCGCGGCACGGCGAACGGCATGCCGGCGTCCCGGAAGCGGGCCGCGAGCTTCACCGGGCTCACCTCGTTCAGAACCTTCACCGCGGGCACGTTCAGCGACAATTGCAGCGCGGTGCGCACCGTCACCGTGCCGTGGAACGCAGCGTCGAAATTCGCCGGCGCGTAGGTGTCGAAGCGCACAGGCTTGTCCTCGATCAGCGTCTCGGGGTGCGCCAGCCCATCCTCGAAGGCCAGCCCGTAGATGAACGGCTTCAGCGCGGAGCCCGGCGAGCGGATCGCGGCAGTCATGTCGATGGCCCCGCGCCGCGTCTCGTCGAAATAGCCGGCGGAGCCCACATGCGCCAGAACCTCGCCCGTGCGGTTGCTGACCACAAGTGCTGCGATGGAGACCTTTTCGCCGAAGCTTTGCGCGTTTCGCCGCGCGATCTGCTCGGCGGCCTCCTGCAGCCTGCCGTCGATGGTGGTCTGGATCGCGGATTCGCTTGGGTTCGCGGCAATCATCCGGTCCGCAAGATGAGGAGCAAACGAAGGAAACTCGCGCCTGCCGTGGGGCGCCGCCTGGCCGGTCGCGGCCGCTGCATCGGCTTGCGAAATGACGTGCGCGGCGGCGGCCCTCATAATCACGCGGTTGCGCGCCTCCATGAGCGCCGCATAGGCGCGCCCATTCTCGCCGCGGTCGAGCCGGCGCATTTCCGGCGACTGCGGGATCGCCACGAGCAGCGCGGCTTCGGCAATATTGAGCCGGAGCGGCTCCTTGCCGAAATACGCAAGCGAGGCGGCGCGCACACCCTCGAGGTTGCCGCCATAGGGGGCGAGCTTCAGGTAAAGCGACAGGATCTCGCGCTTCGAAAGCGTTGCCTCAAGCCGCGTGGCATCGGCGATCTGCTGGAATTTGGCGGGAAGCGAATGCGTGGGCGAACCGCGCAACAGCCGCGCCACCTGCATGGTGAGTGTCGAGCCGCCGGCGACGAGCCGTCCGTGCCGGACGGCTTGCAGTACGGCCCGCCCGAGCGCGAGCGGGTCCACGCCAGGATGCTTCCAGAAGCGGCGGTCTTCGAAGGCCAAGAGCAGCGCAAGATAGGTCGGGCTCACATCCTCCGGCTTCGCATCCAGGCGCCAGCGCCCGTCCGGCGTGGTGAAGGCGCGCAGGAGATGGCCGTCGCGGTCGAGCACGAGGCGCGAGGAGGACGCCGCCGCTTCCAGCGGCAGCGGCTCGAAGACTTTAAGGCTGTAGGCGGCGAGAAGAAGCAAACTAAGCGCAGCAGCGCTATAGCCGATCCAGAGGGTGCGGCAATTCTTCATGCGTCGCTCCCCTCACCCTGCCCCTCTCCCCATGGGAGAGGGGACGGTGTTGCATGCTCCGAGCGATATTCAGGCGTCCCCTCTCCCATGGGGAGAGGGATAGGCTGAGGGGAGCGAGCTATCCAGTACATCCTATTGCGCCCCGGCGATCTCGACCTTCGCCCCTGCCGTCCGCGCGAAGCGGCCGGGCCGGTACATATCCTCGACGCGGGCGCCTGCGTGCGTGTAGGTGCCCGGCGTCACCGCGCGCATGACGTAGGCCATGGTGATTGACGCGATCTGCTTGCGCGAGGCCTCCAGCGAGTAGGCGGCCACGAAGCGGTCGTCACGGAACGCGGAGAAGACCGGCGTATAGGCTGTATTCAGCCAGGAAAAGCCCTTCAAATCGGTGCCCTTTAGCAGCGCCGGGTTCTCGATATCGAAGCCGGCCGGAAGCCTGTCCTCGACAACGATCTCGCCGGCCTTCGGTTCCAACTCGGCGACTTTCAGCACCACGACCACGCGGTCGTTCTGCTTGAGCTTATCGAAGGAGATTTCGCGGCCGTCCGGCGTGTAGGTCTTGCGCTCGATGGCGAAGCCGCTCTCGGCGGAGGGCTCGGGCTCAAGTCCTTCGCCAGACACCAGAACGGAGGCGGGCACCGGTTCATGGCCCGTGTTCTTGACCACGAAGCCGTCCTTGGCGAATTGCTCCTGGCTCATCGCGGTCTCGAACTTCTGCGATGTGGCATTCGGCAGGATCGCGCTCACATTAATGATTGGGATCGAGCTGGCGGCGAGATCGCTGCCCGAAAGCACGGTCTGAAACGCGCCCTTGACGGGAGTCCCGTTTACCTCAAGCGTCAGGTCCCTGTTCTGTAAATCGAGCGTGCGGGCGGCGAGCAGGAGCCAAAGGCTTTCCTGCGTCGTGGTGTCCCTCTGCCGCGAGCGGAGCGCGGTGACGATCTCGAATGCCTTCTGAAGCTGCGCCGTGCTTGCGCCGCCTTCACCCATCAGCGCCAGTACCGCCGCCGCATCGCGAAGCGACGTGCCGTAATCGGAGCGGCTTGCATGCCACGCCGGCGTATCCCGTCCCGCCAGCGGCACTTCCGTGCCGGGCTTTACGAGCGAGGCCAGCGCGGCGTTAAAGGTGAGCGCGGAACGTTCCTTGTCGCCCAGCATCGCAAGGCCCGCGGCGAGCTGCGCCTTGGCGATGGGCGTCGAGAACGCATCGATCTTCGTATCGGCGTAGTAACGCAAGTCGCCCAGCACGCCGCGCCCGGAGCGGGCCAGCACGTAGAGCGAATAGGCAAGCGTTTCGCCGCCGGATTTGAAGTCGCGCGTATTGTTGACGGTGTTCTTCAGCCGGTCGATGGCCAACTCGTAGTTCACCTCGCGGACGGCGAAGCCCTTCTCCCTGGCGCGGGTCATAAACTCGGCCACGTAGGCGGTAAGCCACATGTCCTCGGAGGACGGCCCCCAAAGCCCGAAGCCGCCGGTCGAGGATTGCATCTCGTAGAGACGGGCAATCGCCTTTTCGACGGCGGGCTTGGCCTTCGGCTCTTTGCTAAGATGCGCGCGCGAGGCCACCTCGTCGTAATAGAGCAGCGGCAGGGCGCGGCTTGTGGTCTGCTCGGCGCAGCCGAAGGGGTAGCGGTCGAGGCCGAGAAGCAGGCCCGGCACGTCGAACGAAGCGGTGCGGCTCGCCGTCACCGAAACCTTCGCGGTTGCTGGAACCAGGTCGCGGACGATCTCGGCGCCAATCCTGAGCGAGCCCGTGGACGCGGCCAGAACCTCGTTCGTCTGGCGGCGCACATTCGGTGCCGGCGGCTCAACCGGGATCGCATAGCTCCGCTCGATGGAGACGCCCGGGCCGGTGAGCGCGAATGAAACGTGCCCCTCGCCCACGGAAGCGCCCTTGAGGCCGATAGTCTGGTCGATGCGCTTGTTGAGTGCGAGCGTCAGCTCGCGCTCGACTGGCCCCGTGACCTCCATGCCGCCATCGGCCTTCGCGGTCAGCTTATAGGCGCCGGGCTGCGCTTCGACATTCTCGATACTCAGATGCAGCGTGGAGCTGTCGCCCAGCATCAGGAACTTGGGCGTGGTCGCCTGCGCAACCACCGTGTCGCGCACAATCACGTCCTTCTCGCCATGGCCGAGCTTCGAGGTCGACCAGACCTGCGCCGCAAGCCGCATCGTGCCGTTGAACGCGGGCAGCGTGAACGTCACTTGCGCGTTGCCGTTGGCATCGGTTTGCAGCGGGCCGGAATAGACCGCGAGCGGCACCTCGGCGAGCGGCCGGCCCGCCATGTTGAGGCCGCCTTCGTCGCCACCGGAGCGCACCACACCACGCACGCCCTGCATGCCGTCGATCAGCTTGCCGTAAAGGTCGCGCATCTCAAGACCCAAGCGGCGCTGGGCGAAGAAGTAAGCCCCCGGCTGAGGCGTCTTGTAGCGCGTAATGTTGAGGATGCCCAGATCGACGCCCGATATCACGAGCGTTGCCTTCTCGCCCGCATCGAGGCCCGAAACGCTCGCGGACACCGTGACCGGGCCGGCGGGGCGGACGGAGGGAGGCGTGTCGAGTGCCACGGAGAGCGTGCGCGGCTTGGTGTCGAGCGGAATCCACTTGGCGCCCACGGCCCGGCTCGGCATGCGCTTTGCGGCACTGTCCATCGGGCGGTAGGCAATCGCGGTCGCGTAGGCGCCCGGCCCCCAGGCCGGATCGACCTTGAAGCTCGCGGTGCCGCCGGTTGCGGCGACCTTTATCATCTGCGTGGCTAGCACCCGGTCGCTCACGATGGCAACCAGCGCCTCGCCCGCCATGCGCGGCGTGACCTGGACCTTCAGCTCGTCGCCGGGGCGGTAGGAGGCGCGGTCGAGTGCCAGGTTCAGGATTTCGGGCGTGTCCGATGCTTCGGAGGCGTACCAGCCTGCGGAGAACGTGTAGCTCGTCGCCGGGCCTTGGGGCGTTGCGGACGAGACATCCAGCCGGTAGCTGCCGGCTTCCACGGGCGCCTTGATCTTGATCGTGCCAGAGGCCGGAATGTCGGCGGTGCCGTTCGCGGCGCGGGTCTCATAGGTGACGGCCTCGTAAGACCAGCGATTGTCGCGGGAATACCATTGGAACTGGCGCTCGATCCGCTGGACCTCCCATTTCACGCCGTTAAGTGCGGTCTGCTTGCCGTCCGGGCCGATGCCCACCAGCTCGAACTCGGCCTCGGCACCTTCCTCGACGGAGCCGTCGAACAGCGGCTTAACACCGATGAAGCCCTTGCCGGTATTGACCTTCATCGCGATCTTGTCGGCGAGCGCGCGGCCGCTGGGCTCGCGCAGGCGGATGGTGACATCGGCCCTGAGCGGCTTCGAGGTTTGCGGCAGCTCGGGCAGAGCTATCGGCAGCGAGGCAGCGCCGCTCGCATCCGTATTCGGCAGCGCTTCAAGCTCCTTGCGGACGGTCGTGAACTTCTCGTCCTGCTGTCCGGCGTGGAAGCCTGGGAACCCGCTCGGCTCGTCGCTCGCCGAAACCACGATCTCGCCTTCGAGGCCAAGATTGGCTGCGGGCGCGCCGTAAAGGTAGCGGCTCGAAAGGTCGATTGTGCCGGGCGTTGCCTCGGAAATCACCGGCTGCGTGGCGTTGAGCTTCATTTCCAGCCGTTCGGGGACATAATCCTCGACGAGGAAGGTTTTCTCGTAAAGAGAGGCGCCCTTGGGATCGGCATACGCGGCGAGCCGCCACGAGCCGGTCATCGCGGTTTCGGGCAGCACGATGTGCCAGCTCCGGCCACCATTGCCTTCGTCGGCGAGCACCTGGCGCCGGTCTTCCACGCCATCCGGGCGGAAGAGCTTCACGATAAGCGGCGTTTGGGGAACGGCGTTGGCCGCCGCATCGCGCAGGAGCGCCGTCACGTAGACGTTCTCGCCAGAGCGGTAGACGCCGCGCTCGGTGAAGACCATGGCGTCGAGCGGGCCTGGAGGCGTGCGCCCGCCAACGCCGCGATCCGACAGATCGAAGGCCTGTTTCGTAATGTCGAGGAAGCCGTAATCGCTCTCCGCGCCGCGCGCGACGACCAGGGCCGGGGCAAGACCGCCGGTGCCGTGCGACAGGCCGGCCTCGAACACCGCGGCGCCTTCTTCATTGGTCTTGACGGTGCCAAGCACCTCGTTATTGCGCGCGACAAGGCGGATTTCCACGTTCGGGACAGCCGCCGCCGTGGCCAGCGAGCGCACATAGACATGCACGCCGTCCGCGCCAGAAAACGCCGTCAGCCCAAGATCGGAAACCACAAACCATTGCGTGGCCCTGGTGCTGTCGTCCCCGGCCCCTTCCTCGCCGTCCTCGGAAGGCTTCACCGCTTCATCGGCAGCACTTGCCGCGATTACATAAAGTCCAGGCTTGAGGTTCGGCAGCAGCGTGTCGACGGGGAACGCGGTCGTAACCTCCTCGTTGAGCTTGGCAACAACCGGCATCTCGCCAGACCACAGCTTCTCGCCCTTCTGGTCAGCGATCTGCTTCAGCTCGTAGGACTGGAGCTGCTTCTCGAAGTCGCCGTCCAGCACCTCGGCCGCAAGCCTGCGGTCGCCGATGCGGTAAATCGTGGCTTTCACAAGCTTCGTATTGATGGAGATGACGGGGATGCCTTGCTGGCCGGTCTTGGGCAGCACATAGTTGCGGCCCAGGATGCGCACCGACGGCGAGCGGTCGCGGATATAGACGGTCAGCTCGATGGGGCTAGGCAACTGGTCGCCCTCGGTCGAGGGAATGCCGCTCCGGACCTTCACCTCGTAGCGCTTGCCATGCAGAAGGTCCTCGACGCAAAGCTGCGAGCCTTGCGCGCGGACGGCTGCCGGCTTCTCGCCGTTGAGGGTGACGTAGTTCGCGAAATCGATTTTGCCCTTGGCCAGGGGGTCCGAGAACTGCACGCAAACGCGCGGGGAATTCGAACTCGTTGTCGGAGGTGTAGTTGAGCATCCGGAAGCCGTGCTCGTTGAAGACCTCGTCGTAGGCCTTCTGCACCTCGTCGTCAGCCGCCAGCGCCAGGCTCAACTTGTAGATCCGGAGCGCCGGCCGCCATTGCTCGCGCACGCCAAGGCTCTCGGCCAGAACCGCAAGCGCCGCGGCCTGATCCGCCGGCGCTTTGCTATAGGTATAGGCCAGGTAAGCGGAGGAACCGCCATTGCGGGCGAAGGTTTGCTTCTCCCCGTATTTCTCGGTTTCGATGGCGAGATACTCGCGCGCCAGCTTGAGCCAGGTCTTGGCATTCTTCTTATCGAGGAGCGCGGACGAGGCGTAGGAGCCGGTCGCCCCCCTGTGATTCTCCGCCATGGCCGCATTATCGCCTTCGGCAAGCCAGCCCTTCGCATCCTTGCCCTTGGTGAGCCAGGTCGTCAGCAGCGTGTTCTCGAAGGCCTGCGCCTCGCTCACGATGAACTCGTCGACTGCGGGCTTGGCCTCCCCGGCGGAAGCTGAAACCGTAAACGCGGCGGTAAAGAATACGGCAAACAATAGGCGCAAGATCGGGGACATGGTGAGAACTCGGGCGTGGGGATTCACTATCTAATGGGTCTCAGGGAGTTGTTAAAATTGCGGCTCGCCCAAGGCAAAAAATGCGGCAAACCAGGGTCTTTCGGCCCAAAAAGGACCAAAACCTCCTCTTGGTTCACCAATGTTTGAGCGAAGGACTCAATTTGCTGCATCGCTTGGGCGTCCTTAATCCCGCACCAACATGCGGGCTTGAACGGGGATCGTGAGAATGTTGTCGTACAAACGCCTGTGCTGGTTCATGGTTGCGGTTCTGGCCGTGGCCGCTGTCGCGCCCGCTGTGGCCCAATCCCCGCAGGCCGAGGTCAACGCCTACGCTGTGAAGGCCCAAATTTCCGGGCTGCCCTCCGGCCCCTACAGCCAATGGACCGAGCCGCAGCGGCAAGCCGTGTTCGGCCGCGTGCGCGGGTTCTGCCAATTCCTCTGCGTGGACAAGTACGCAAATATGGCCTTCAGCGACCGCGCCGTGGCGGAACGGGTCACGGTTGAAGCGAAAGTCTGCTTGGAAGCATGCATCGCCGGGCACTTGCCCCCGGATTACCCCCAGCTTGCCGAGCTGACGAAGCAATTGCGCGCCGACCATGAAAAAGCCCGGCAGCTCGGCTCGGCCACGCCCTGGCCGCTGCCGGGTAAGTGAGACAGGCAAGAATCCGGTTGGTCGTCCCGGCGGTGTCAGGAGCGGCCAATATTGCCGTCCTGCGATCATGTACGCTCCAACGCCTTGAGTTGCCGGCACGGCGGTGAGGCAGGCGAGCGCCGTTGAGCCGCGGCCGGATGGGTCAAGTAGGCTCCCGGCATGCGGCTTCATCACCACATTCCCTCCTTGCCTCCGCCGCAAACCTTGCCCATAGCTTCGCGCAAACGTATTTCCGGTGATGCACGATAAGGAATCCGGTTGATTGGTTCGCTAAGGCGGCGTCATCCCGGAAATGCCGGGGGCATCGTCCGGGACGGTTACGAACGCCATCGCCTGTCGCGATTCCGGATGGCCCAAGCGGCTTCCCGGATAGCGGGCGCGGAAGCATCCTGCCAGGATTTATATGAGCCTATATCGCGGATTTATAACGGTTGGCGGCTTGACGGCACTGAGCCGGGCCTTCGGGTTCCTGCGCGACGTGCTGCTTGCGGCGGTCATGGGTGCCGGCTGGGTCGCCGACGCCTTCATCGTCTCCTTTCGCTTCCCCAACCTGTTCCGGTCGCTGTTCGCCGAGGGCGCCTTTAACTCCGCCTTCGTGCCCATGTTCACCAAGCGGCTCCGGACCGATGGCGAGGAGAGTGCGCGCCGCTTCGCGGAGGAAGCGCTCGCGGTTTTGCTCTTTGGCGTGATCGCGATCACAATCGTGGCCGAAATCTTCATGCCCACGCTCGTGCGGGGCCTGGCCCTGGGCTTCGAGGGCGAGAAGTTCAAGCTCGCCGTTCTTCTCACACGCATCACCTTCCCCTATCTCGCCTGCATGGCCTTCGTGGCGCTTTCCGCCGGCATTCTAAACGCGCTCGGCAAATTCAGCGCGCCGGCCGCCACCCCATTCTCCTCAATATCGTCCTGATCGTCGTGACGCTGTTCGCCGCCGCCGCCGGCTTCTACAACCAGCCGGAAGCGGGCGTGGTCCAGGCTTGGGGGGTAGCCATCGCGGGCTTCGCGCAGCTCGCTTTCGTGGCCCATGCCGCGCGCCGGATCGGCTGGGACCTGGGCTTCCGCTGGCCGCGCCTGACGCCTGACACGCGCCGGCTGCTTGCTCTCGCCGTGCCGGGCATCATCACCGGCGGCATCAATCAGGTGAACCTGTTCATCGGCACGACCATCGCCTCCCTGCAGGCGAGCGCGGTTTCGTTCCTTTACTTCGCCGATCGGGTCAACCAGCTCCCGCTCGCCATGGCGGGCATCGCCATCGGCGTCGTGCTGCTGCCCACGCTGACGCGGCATCTGGCCGAGCACGACGAGGCGGGCGCGATGGCGAGCCAGAACCGCAGCCTTGAGTTCGCACTTTTGCTGACGCTGCCTGCCACCGTGGCCTTGATCATTATTCCGAGACCCATCATCCAGGTGCTGTTCCAGCACGGCACGTTCACGGCGTCCGACACCGCACAAGTCTCCGTGGCGCTGGCGGCATACGCCTGCGGGCTGCCCGCCTACGTCATGAACAAGGTGTTCCTGCCGGGCTATTTCGCGCGCGAGGACACGGCCACGCCCATGTGGTTCGCGGGCGCGTCGGTGGCCGTGAATATCGCGGGTTCGCTCATTCTGTTCCCGGCGATAGGCCATGCCGGCATTGCAATCGCGACGTCGCTATCGGGCTGGACGAACGCGCTCCTGCTCTCCTTCACCCTCATGCGGCGGGGCCACTTCCGCTTCGACGCAGCCCTGGCAAGGCGGGCGCCGCTGCTGGTGCTTGCGAGCGCAATGATGGGCGCGGCGCTCTATGCCGCCAATCTCGGGCTCGCCCCATTCTTCGAGAGCGGCAGGGGCAATCTGGTGCATGCGGCGGCGCTGGGCGCGCTGGTGGGGGCCGGCGCGCTGGCTTACGCGCTGGCGACGCTGTTGACGGGCGCGATGCGGCTATCGATGTTGCGCCGTGCCATGTCGCGGAAGTGATGCGGCTGATGAAAGTCCCGGCCTCGCTCCTCGTCCCGAGGCAGCCCTTGCCTGAGGGCCGGCGCAGATCCTTGGCGAGGCGTGCCCGCCGCCGCAACCAAGGGACCGTAGCAGCGCAAAATTCCAAACGTTATCGAGCGGAATGGCAGCGGGCGCCTAGTACAGCCCGAGGCAAGTTCGCACCCCATTCGCGGAGGGCTCGCAAGCGAACTTGCCTCGGATAAAGCTGTACTAGAATCAATAGCTTGCTAGTACGCCTGATCCGCAGGAAGTCATTTCCGTGCCTGCCGCATGTGGGTCAGAACTTCCTGCGGGGCGTACTAGTTTGTTCGCGCCCCCGGCTGCGTCAGGCTGCAACCTCGCGAGCAGATGCAGCAGCCTTTTCGTGCTCTTTTAGATCGTAATAGAAGTCTTCCACTATTTCTGGAAGGTAACAAGACGCATAATGGGCCACAGCTTTCCGCCCTTCCGCTAGATTGGCGCCCGATGGTACGATCAAACGCCCCTGTTCGATGGCGGTGCTTAGCGTTTCTGTTCCAGCCTTGCCGCTCACTTTCTGCATCAGCATTTCGATCAAGGTTTCCCCCTTCGCACGTTGCCAAAAGTCTTTCCACCCGATTCGCAGAATGGGTCGTCTACGGCGCAGGTATATTGAAACTTTAGCCGTCGATCCGCGGGGCGTTCAAGGATTTCGATAAGCGAAGAGCAGGTCTTAGTGACAAGGTTCTGCTTCAGCGTTTGTAAAGTCATCGGGTCGGCGATATTTGCATGCTCGAAATAGACAAGAATGTTTTTCCACTCGTGTTTTCCTGAAGGCGTGTCAAATAACGGCATACCGCTTTCGTCAAGTATAATAAACATGATCCAGATGTATGCCGTATAATAGTTTGATGTCTTGCTTTCGTCCGATATTTCGTGATGATCCTGATCCTTGCAGTCCAACACGATCCGCCCTTCTGAGTGACAACGGGCTTTGCGACCTAAGCTCTGGGTTCGCTGGCCGGGCATTCCCTCGCTATCAGCGTGACCCATTTTGACGCGGCTCTTGTCAACGTCTTCAGTGCCTCTAATAAAGTCTTGTGCGCGTGGCAAAACGTGCGCCGGAAGGTCCGGTCCCCATTTGAACACGCCTGTCAAGCTATAAGGAATTGCCATCCTTGCTTCGTTGTTTGCATACAGCAACCAAGAAATGGACTTAGCAAGATCCTGGTCTTCTTTTGGCGTTATAAGCACGTCGATTGAATTATTTTCATCTCCGTAACCGTATTGAAGGATTATGGGTATTTTTTTACTTTGCTCATGGGCGCCGTAACCGTCATTGGGAGCAGACCACATGCCGCAAGAGCAGTGCGTAATGCTGGGACCCCATAGCAACCAGCAATTAAACAAGAAAGACTTCAACTCCAGCAATTCGGCTGAGCATTTATCCTTGTCCTGCTGAACAAGCCGCCTGTAGTTATCCATAATCAGCGTCCAGCCTTCTTTTTGGCTGAAGCGATTCAATAAGCCAGTTACCAGAAATAGAGGTGCCAAATAACCGGCGTTTATCTGTACCGGCGTCAAAAAGCGGGGCTCTTCTTCGATATCGCTGCCTGTGAGGACCTCGAAATAACGCTGGATATCCTTTCTACAATCGTCAAGCGCGGGAAAATTCCTTATTGGTATAGGATGAGCCGCCTCGTGGCCTGAGCGGCCCCAGTTACCGAGCAACCATTGCAAGTTTTCAATTAGCCAAGACCGAAAACCGGAGGATTGAGTCGCCAAGTTGGCCCGGACAATAGCCCTTATCCGATCCTCTTTTTATAACCGTACCGCCTTTATTCGTCACCAAGCCCTTTTTATTGGTTACTCCGTCACTATTTTTTGCTGCAATATCTCTCTCGTCTTCGCCTCTCCTTTTGGGAGAAGCCAATTTATCGGATGTCTCTAATTCCGATTGCTCCGAGACCAGGATATCGAGTTCCACTGCGTATCGAGCGGCCTTGACACGGCGCCCCGCGACACTGGCCACCGGCAACCACAGAAGAAGCGGAATATTTCTATGCACAAAAACAAAGTATTTTGCGGCGGCTGACACAAAACCGATGTCTTTCGATCTCTTTACGAGTTGTATAGCCACAAACGTTTGATAGACATACACAACAAAATTGGCACAAAAACCCGCAATTGTTGTGCTAGATGGGGTGATGTAAGCCATGACATAATGATAATAATCCATTCCACACCTCGCTTTTGACTGTCCACGGTAGGCTTATCGCAGCAAATTCGATTTATCCCTGTTTTTCAGCCGTTTCGCTCGGAACTCGAAATGTTTCCAACTTGTCTAAATTTCGTGCGGATAATTGGCAAGAAGAATCACTCTGCGTAATGTGTGAAGCGAGTTCAACGACGGTGAGGATCCGAAGATGGCGATTCAATCGGGCTCAACAGGGACCAAAGTGACCTATCCGCTTTCATGGGAGTCACCGTCGGGTATTTCGATCGAGGCGAGTGTCAGCGCAAATGACGGTCTTCTGACAAAGTTTTTCGCCGGGTACGATAAGGCTTTTGTCCTTCCGAACGAAAAAGAGCAGCTTGACGGCTTCGCGGATTGTTTGTCCCTGAATGAGGGCGAGAGCTATCGCAACCTATGCAATCTATTTGGGCCTTTTCGGGAGTTTATATTTCTCGCAACGGATTCGCGAACCGGAGTGCAGCTTGGCGGCGGCAACCTGATTGCTTTTCCGATCATAGATCATGAGAACAGTGCCGAAAGTGTCCTTTCGGTTAACCTCAATTATATATTTGTAAATCAGGAGGTCCGAGGACGCGGATATTTCACGCGGCTGATTCGAGACTTCCCGGCAATGGTTGTGTCCTTATTTTCACGAAGCAATCCGGACGTTCTTTCCTCTTGCTCTATCAAAACAGTGATTTTCATTGAACAAAACGATCCTTTCAAGATGGGGCGCGAGGAATACGAACGCGATACGCTGCACGCCGGCATAGATCAAATACACCGCATCGGAACGTGGGCGCGAAGAGGTGCCAAAATTGTAGATTTCGATTACGCGCAGCCTGCTCTGAGCAGCCAATCAGGAACCGGACTATAACCTTGTATATGGTGTTCTGGGGGTATCACAGGATTCATTAGAATCGTGTTTGCTTTTTGAACATCTTCGGAGGTTCTTTGGGATCTCGGTGCTTAAGGGAAAAGACCCCTCCGTTGACCTCGTGGCGCGCAAGCAGTTGGATGCCCTCGCTGCGATGTGCGCATCTCGGGGTCGGATCAATCTTCTTTCCGTTGACGAAACAAAGTTGCGACAACCGGAATACAAGCAAGCGGCTGGAAAGTCCCTTCGCGATGTTCTCAAATCGAGCAGCTAAGCCTGCGGCGTAGCAGTAGCCGCGGAAGTCCTGGACAGCACCTGCCTCAACCCCCACGAAAAAAAGCGGGTCCGCAAACGCGTGAATCGGTGCACCGAATGAACCGGTTGCAAGCTTTGTGTGACAAAGGAGTAATGGATGGGGAGGAGCGAGAGAAAATGAGAAAAACGGCGTCTTTACAGGCCACTCATCTGCCCGCCCCGTCCCTGACATCCTCTCCCAAAACAGCCCTGTTGCGCCGTCTTCTCCTGGCGTGGTCCGGGGCGGTGCTCCTGGCACTTGCGCTGCCGAGCGGTGCGGGCGCCGGCACACCAGCCTTTCCGCCCTTGAACGGCTATGTCGTAGACGAAGCGCAGATCCTATCCCCCCAATCCAAGACCGAGATAGCGTCCAACCTGAGTGCGCTCGAAGCTCAATCGTCCGACCAACTTTTCGTCTTTATCGCCAAATCCCTGCAAGGCTACGCCATCGAGGATTACGGCTACCAGCTTGGCCGCGCCTGGGGAGCCGGGCTGAAGGGTCTCAATAACGGCGCCGTGCTCATCGTGGTGCCCAGCGAACGCAAGGTCCGCATCGAGGTGGGGCGCGGGCTGGAGCCTTATCTCACCGACGCCATGTCCACGCTCGTTATCGAGAACACCATCCTGCCCGCCATCCGCGAGGGCAACGTGGCGGACGCCATAGCGAAGGGCGTCCAAGATATATCGAAGGTTCTGCTCAGCGATGCGGAGGCCGCGGCGCAGCGCGCCAAAGCGGCCGCCAAACTGAGGGAGTGGTGGACCCCACCGGATGCAGTTATCGTGGCCTTCTTCGCGGTAACTCTCACCGTCCTCTTCTTTTTCCTGTTCTACATGAACTTGCGGTCTCTCCGGAAAACCCGCGCAAAGGACGCTGCCCGCCTAAGCCGCGCTTCCCGCTCAAAGGGCGCCTCCGGGAAGGCCGATCCTGCCGGCCAGGAAGCCCCGGGCGGCCGGCCAGGCACCGTGGGCGACATCTTTATCGCCTTGGGCATGACCGTATTCGAGTTTTTCAGCAGCGGTGGCAGCAGCCGCGGTAGTAGCGGCAGTAGCGGTAGTAGCAGCAGCGGTGGAGGCGGCGGAGATTTTGGCGGCGGCGGCGCCTCCGGCAGTGCGTGAGGGTTGAGGAAAGCCGGCAACCGAGCCCCAATGCGCTGGCATGAAGAACCATAGCTGGAATATCGCGTATCCGCTTTTGGAGCGGACTCGCCGTAAGCGCCGATTATACTTAATACGGGTATGGTAAACGCGCGGAGCCCATGCGTTTTTCGCGCGCATTTTTGCGATTCTTTTCTCGTTTTTGGCCATTTTCTACTTCTCAAATTTCCCGTTAAATATAGAGGAATATTTGATATTTACCAAACTCTTGCCGACGGCGCCACTCCCCGCGAGTTCTGGCTTGCAATTTACGCATATATATCAATACTCTACCAGCTTAACGCTTACTCAAGACAATTCTGCTATATTACTTCAAAATGGAAGGACGCCCCCAGGCTTCAAAAAAGAGGCTCCCTGGGCCGGCAGGAGAGTTAATGTTGCGTTACATCGAAGCCCCCCCAAAGCGTCTCCGGACCAGGACCAGGCCCGGCGCCTGCGTTCTTTTGCAAGCCTGCGCGGGCAGCATCCCGCACTACGGGCAGCCGGTTGCGTTGGCGGCTTGAACTTGAGGCATATTTCGCCCTTCTTTAAGGACAGGCGCTAGCGTGAGGGCAGGAAGTGGACGGGATCACGATTGCACAAGCCGCGACCTGGGGCATCGCGGCGTTCGCGACGGGCGGCGTCGTTCTACGGCCCTGGGGCTTGCCGGAAGCGATTTGGGCCGTCGCGGGCGGCGCGGCGCTCGTGCTGTCCGCGCTCCTTCCCTGGCGAGATGCGCTCGCGGCTATCGCCAAGGGCACGGACGTCTATCTCTTCCTCACGGGCATGATGCTGCTCGCGGACCTCGCGCGCCGGGAAGGCCTATTCGACTGGGTCGCAACCCATGCCACCAAGGCGGCCAAAGGCTCGCCGGCGCGGCTTTTCAGCCTGGTCTACCTCGCCGGCATCGCGGTCACGGTGTTCCTGTCGAACGACGCCACAGCGGTCGTGCTGACGCCAGCGGTCTATGCGGCGGCCAAAACCGCCAAGGCAAAACCCCTGCCCTATCTCGTCATCTGCGCCCTTATCGCGAACGCCGCGAGCTTCGTCCTGCCGATCTCGAACCCGGCGAACCTCGTCCTCTACGGCCAGGAGCTGCCAGCGCTTTGGCCTTGGCTCATGCAGTTCGGCCTGCCGTCGCTGCTGTCCATCGCCGCCACCTACGCCGCGCTGCGCTGGGTCTACCGGCACGACCTGAAGGGCGAGATCAACGGCCACGCGCCAACACCGCCGCTAACCGCTGGCGGCCGCTACGCCGCTTACGGCATTGGCGCGGCGGTGCCAGTGCTGCTCCTTGCCTCGGGGCTGGGGATCAATCTCGGCGCACCAACGCTGGCAGCCGGCGCCGCCACCGCGATCTTCGTGCTCGCCGAAAAGCGCGAGGCGCCCTGGCATCTCTTGAAAGAGGTGTCCTGGGGCGTGCTGCCCCTGGTGGCCGGACTGTTCGTGCTGGTAGAGGGCCTCAACAATACCGGCGTTGTCGCGCAGCTTACCGCGCTCCTCAATTGGGGAGCGGCGCAATCCGCCACCGCCACGGCCTGGGCGGCGGGCCTTGGCCTCGCCTTCGCGACCAACCTCATGAACAACCTTCCCGCGGGCCTCATCGCGCAATCCGCTGCCGGCCCCGCGCACGCGCCCGCCGTGGTTAGGGGTGCGCTCCTCATCGGCGCCGATCTCGGCCCCAATCTCTCCGTTACCGGGTCGCTCGCAACCATCCTCTGGCTGATCGCGCTCCGCCGCGAGGGCGAGAACTGCAGCGCGGGCGCGTTCCTCAAAATCGGAGCCATCGTAATGCCGCCCGCACTCCTCCTGGCACTCGGCGCGCTGATCCTTGCGGGTTGATGTGACACCAGCGGCCATAAGTCTTGACCGTTCCGCAGCCTCATCCATCATCGCGAAGCGGCCTCCGGCCGCCGTGGCGATCCAGAATTAGCGTTGCAATTCCGGCTTCTGGATTGCTTCGGGGCTTCGCCCCTCGCAATGACGGAATATCACGCCGAATCCGATCGAGTGCTTCCCCCCAGCTGGCGCAAATGGCCCCCTTACTCCGTCCTTCTCTCCGTAAGTCATCCCCGGCGCTGGCATCACGCCGCCGGAGCCCTTTGCAGCATCGGCGAGAGAGCAATTCCGTTGGCCTCAAGCTCCTCGCGCACAGCGCGGGCCACGCTGACGGCGCCGGCCTCATCGCCATGCACGCAAAGCGTATCCACCTCGACCCTCACGCGCCCGCCATCGCCAGCAACGAACTCCTCGCCCCGCGCCAGGCGAAGCGCTTGCGCCGCAGCCACCGCGGGATCGCGGATCACCGAGCCCGGCACCGGGCGCGGCATCAGCGATCCGTCCTCGCGGTAGACCCGGTCGCAAAACCCCTCGCGCGCGAAACGCAGGGACGCACTTCCGGCCGCCTTCTGCATCTCCGATCCGGGCAGTCCAACCAGAATCAGCCCCGCATCGACCGCCTTGACCGCGCGTGCGATGGCGCCGGCGCAAGCAGCATCCTTCGCGGCCGTGTTATAGAGAGCGCCGTGCGCCTTCACATGGCGAAGCGGCGCATCCGAATAGGCCGCGAACGCCTGCATGGCGCCGATCTGGTAGGCCACGAGATATTCGAGATCCCGCGCCTCCATCGGGATGGCCCGCCGGCCGAAGCCCCAAAGGTCGTCGAAGCCCGGATGCGCGCCAAGGCCAACGCCAAGCTCCTTCGCGCTCATCGCAAGCCCGTGCATGATGGTTGCGTCGCCCGCGTGAAAGCCGCAAGCCACGTTGGCCGAGGTCACGACGCGCAAAAGCTCTTCGTCGTGCCCCATTTTGTAGGCGCCGAAGCCCTCGCCCATATCCGCGTTGAGATCGATCCGCATCGCTCCTCCTGCTCGAAGCAAAGCTAACTAAAGCGACCGGCGCAAGGCTTGCGGTGTCCGTCATTGCCAGCGAAGCGACGAAATCCAGAGACAACGGGCACGCCTCTGCTCTGGATCGCCACGGCAGCTTTGCCGCCTCGCGATGACGCCAGAACTACCGGTCGAGCAATGTCGTCATGCGCGCCGCGTAGCGCTCGCCAGCCGTAGCACCTCGCGGGGCTGCCGCCTCCAGCGGTTCCATGGCAACCGCCTCCTCTTCCGCCAGGGAGCCTGGCAGAGAATAGATAAGCAGTCAGCCGCCTTGACGGGAATGGCCTAACGCACTTTTGAGGTCAGACCGGCCTGGCTCGCAGGCCGGCTGGCGCCAGCTCGACAATCCGGTGGATACGCCGGCAGACGCCAATGATCTGCGCCGCGCCCGAATTGCTGATCCGGACGGTCCGGAAATTCGGATTGAGCGGCACAAGATCGGCGATCATCGCCCCATCCTCGGCCCGGCCCACCTCGCGGTAAAGCCGGAACAGCGCCGAGCGCTCCTCGGGCACAAGCGCCAGCACGAAATCGGCCGGGGCTGGCACCGCATCGAGGTCGATCATCGCCTTGTCGCCCGGCTCGAACGATACGGGCTCGTTCGGGTTCGACATCGACTTGTCATTAATTTCAATAAAAATGGCACGCTCTGGGAGCGTTTCTTCGCTGGAAACGGGAATCGTGGCTACGAGCATCGGCTCAAGTCCGGAAGCTATGCGTTGAAGTTCCGCGATATTTTCGACCCCCACCAGGGGGATACGCCGCACGATTCTGGACATTAGCGGCAATGTCCTTTCCATTTGATTTAAATTATCACCTTTTCCAAAGTAAATATAATCCACAGTCACGCCGAAAGCCGAGGCGAACAAAATGGCCTGCTTCGGGGGAACCGCGCGCTCGCCGTTTTCGTAATTCATGTAACGGCTGTAGTTCCAGCCAAACCTCCGGACAGCCTCCGTCGCCCGCTCGAACCCGGCATGGATTCGCGCGCGCCGGAGGCGTTCCGCAATGGACCTAATTTCTTCAGCCGTCCAATCCCGCATAACAATACGCCCTAATCTACACACCTCGTGTAATGCATTCTCGCCGAGAGTAACCTTCCCAATGAAAATGTTCTAAACCTGTTTTGGGGAAAAACGCTTGGTTTGTCGAGCTTTTTTGTTCCTATATCCCGAACTTATGAACCGCCCCCAAGGCCATGCGGAACCCGCCGCTTCGAGCCATATTTCTTTGCTTATCATGGATTTTTGAGCCAATTAGGGCCACGCAACGGTTGCAATGAGGTGGAATCACCATTTTTCGCGAATTTAGGTAAAATTGAGGACTTCGTTTACACGTTCTGTGTATTCTGCGGTTCGTGACGTGGAATCCCTCGACAATACCGTGTTTTTCCACAGCCAATTAAACAGTTCAGCGTTAACGAGACACCCGTGTTGCAACACCTCCCGCACTCCCCGCACCACTGCATCGCCGCCTATCCATCCCTCCCGGTTCCAGCCCTCAATAACGAGGGCCGGCGGCGGTGGACGGCTGGAGAACTCACAGAAATCGTCACCGCGCTGGCGACGCTCACGACAAAAGACATCGCGCGCACGCTCAGCGTGAACCCCAAGGCGCTGCGCTCCGCCTTGCGGCGCCACGGCATCAGCCTTCGCGCCATCAGGCAGTGCAACAGGAAGGTAAACGCCACCGAGGGCATCGGCCTTGTCGTCCGCCGCTCCACCGAGGGGCCATCCGCCGTCTATGGGGCGGCGGCGCTCGCCATTCTGCCGGATGGCGCATGCCGCTGGCCGATCGGCGATCCTTCCAAGTCCGATTTTGCCTTTTGCGCCGCCCCCAGGTTTGGCCGGGCCTCCTATTGCCGGCACCACCTGGCCAAGGCATTCGAACCGGAGACGCGTCATGGCCGCTAGAGCGAAAACAGCCAAAAGACTGCCGCGCCAGGAACTTGCCGAAGCGCCCACTGAGCTTCGCCGTCAGCACACGCCCTTCACGCGCGACGTCTTAACTCCCCCCGGTGTGCCTATCGTGGCGCGCCACCGGACGCGAACGCTGCTGACGCCACTTGCTGTAAGGCGCGCGATTATCGAGGATGCAGCCGCCAAACCGGAGCCGGTACGGGTGCGCTCGCTGCGCCGGCGCCTGACCGTGCTTGACCGCGCGTTGTCCGACGGCGAGGCCGAGGCGCTCGACCGGCTGACCAACTGCATCGCCGGCCTTTCGAACATCGGCTGTCTCAACTACTTGAGGTCCGAAGTCCGTTCGAGCCCCATCGGGCGCCTCCCTTTCAGCGAAGGCAAGCGCGTCGAGATCGGGGCGATGACTGCCGTACTCAAGGGGCTGAGTGCTGCGCATAGATCGGCGGTGCTTGAACTGGCCGTGCTCCTCGATCCAAGCCACAGTGGCACCTTTAAGCCAGCCCCGGAGTATGTCGCGTTGCTGCAGTCCGCCGCCGCGGCAGCGGCCGCACTATATAGCGAGTGGTTTAGGCAGAAGAGGAAACCGTCCCAGGCATAATGCCGCCTCGCCGCCGCCGTTCGCATTTTTAACACTTTGTAAATGGAACGGCCCAGCCCCGCTTTGCCTTTAATTCCTATCCTTGGAATTTTTGGAGGCGGAAATGCTTAGACGTTTTCGGGTAATCGCCGCCAGTTGCCTGGCGCTTGGCAGCCTGGCCTTCACTCCGGCTGCAAGTATCGCGATGCAGCGAGGGGGCGGCGGCGGCATGCATGGCGGCGGCTTTGGTGGCGGCCACGGGTTCGGAGGCATGCACAGTCTCGGCGGCGGTCACTCGTTTGGCGGCATGCACAGCTTCGGCGGTGGTCACTCATTTGGCGGCACGCACAGCTTCGGCGGTGGTCACTCGTTTGGCGGCATGCACAGCTTCGGCCGCATGCATGGGCTTGGCGCGGCTCGCAGCTTCGGCCGGACGCACTTGGGCGGTCATTTCGGCGGCCACCATGGTTTCGCCGGCGGGCACGCCACGCATTTTGGCAGATCAGGCCACTTCCACGCCGGAACCTTGGGCCACAGCCGATTCACGAACCGCTCTTTCGCCCATGACCGTCTGGCGCGAACCCATACGGCACCCCATCGTTTCATCGCGCTTCGCAATCGTGAGAGCCGCACGGGCCTCACAAACCTGGGCGGACGCCGGTTTGCACATGAACGGGTTGGGAGCAGGCCGCTTCAGACACGGCGGCAATGCGTTCTCCAATGCCAGGTGGGGCGGACACGAAGGACACCATCGCGGGTTCAGGCGCTTTTGGGCAGGCGGCGTGTTCTGGCCCTACTTCTTTGGCGACTACTTCTCTTACGCGCTGTGGCCCGATGACTATTGGGACACGTTCTGGGACTGGGGTCCGGACGTGATGGTTTGGAGCGCGTTCTGGCCCGATTACGGCTACGGCGATGGCTCCTACGCCGCCTATCCGGTCTATTCAGGCGACATCTACAGCCACTATCGCCACGTTCACCGGAGGCCCCCAGCTTCACGAAAAGCCGGTATCGGCCCGCAAGAGGCGGCTGGCGCCTGCGCGGGTTTCGCACCCGGCGTGGACGGCTTGCCGTTCCAGCGCATCGCGGAGATTGTTAAGCCTACACCGGATCAACAACAGGCGTTCGACGAGTTGAAGGATGCGATCGCCAAGGCCTCGCGGACCTTGAGCGGCGCCTGCCCCAGCCAGACGCCCTTGACCCCGGTTGCGCGGTTGGATGCCATGCAGCAGAGGCTTCAGGCAATGCTTGAGGCTGAGGAAATCGTCAGCGCTCCGCTGGAAAGGCTCTACGATCTTCTGAGCCCAGAGCAAAAGCAGAGGCTGAATGCCGCGGCGGCGAACGGCCGGCAGACTGCAAGAGGCGGCGTCGATCTTGCCAAGCTTTGCTCAAATGAGGCAGGCTTCGCAAATGTGCCCACGGAGGAAATCACGAGAGCCATCACCCTGGACCCGCAGCAGCGCCAGGATTTGGACGCGCTCGGGCGTGCTTCGGATCGAGCGGCCAACTCGCTGCGTGACACCTGCCCCGCGAATGTACCCAATACGCTCAGCGCGAGGCTCAATGCCGCCAGAGCGCGCCTCCATGCGCTCATTCAGGCCATAGACACGATACGGCCTGAGCTAGGGACGTTCTTCGCTTCCCTCACGCCTGCCCAAAAGACAGCCCTGAATACGGAAGCACCGCCAACCAGGACAGCGTCCCATCGGCGATGAACAGCACCGGCTCTGCTTGAAACCCAGAGCCAGCCGTCTGGCCGGACAAGCCGGCCTGACAACATCGGCAAGAGAGCCAGAACTACCGGCCCTTGCGCTGCCCGAGGCCCATCTTCTTGGCAAGCGAGGAGCGGGCCTCCGCGTAATTGGGGGCAACCATCGGATAGCCTGGCTCCAGCCCCCACTTTTCGCGGTATTCCTCGGGCGACATGTTGTAGTGCGTCCGCAAATGCCGCTTCAGCGACTTGAACTTCTTTCCGTCCTCAAGGCAGACGATGTATTCTGGCGTCAGCGACTTCTTGACCGCCACGGCGGGCTTCAGCTCTTCCTTTGGAGCTTGGATCATATTGGACGAAGCCCGCGTGAGCGCGGCGTGCACATCCCCGATGAGCGATGGCAAGTCGCCAGCTACTACGGAATTGTTACTAACATAGGCAGAGACGATGGCTGTCGTGAACTCAACCAGCTCGCTATCTTCAATTTTCTCTTCTATCATTTGTGGGCTCCTAGAACGGCCTTGCACTGAACTATCCAACGTTTTGAACGAATTGCCTTGGATCTCGGCCTTGTCAAGCCTGCGCCCTTCGCTCTTGCGCTTTCCGGCCAGATCCTTGACCCTATTTGTTTGTTTCACAATCGTTTGCCTTTCGAAGCCCGACGGGAATACACTTCATATATCACAATGATGCTAACTCTCAAGAATTCTCTTGGCTATTCTCCATCTTACTTTAGTTTCAAGGGCAGAGGTGTCTCCCAAAAGACATGCTCTCTCTTGCTCGATTTGGAATTGTGCTTTCCTTTGAAGAAGCTGCCGGTATAGCCCGCATATGTATTCACAGCTAGCCCACAGCAACCGATATGAGCTGGCAATAGCAGCGCGCCGCATGCGCGAAACTAGCGGCTTAGGCCGCGCACCCGGTTGCTTATAGTTGTGGCTTGCTTTTATCCAAGGGAGGCGCCCAGCGATAGACGGGCGAGCGGATTTCGCAATATGCTATAAGAAGAAAGTTACACTTCTAACTCGGCGCGGAAACCTCCAACTTGCGGTGCCCGGCCAGCGAACCGGCAGCGCCAAACGGAGGAGGCCCTCGGGATGACAAAATCCTGCAACCATAACCTTATCCCAAGCTGTATAGACCAAACATCGAGCCCCGCAATGCGACCTTCTTTCACATTCATCGATTGTGGGGAAAGTGCCTTTCTTGTGGATTTCGGCCCGCGTTACAGTAGAGGATTGAGCCTTGCAATTCTGGATGCGGGCGAACGCCTTTCAGCCGCGAGCCTGCCAGGATTGCGCGAATGCGTTCCCGCACTTTCTTCTTTGACCGTGTTTTACGATCCTTTGCAACTCCCCAGGGAACGGCTCGTGGAGGAAATCGAGAAGCTTTTCGCTGCCTCGGAGCCCGCCCCAAGCCACGGCCGCACCTTCAATATCCCGGTTCTTTATGGCGGCGAAGGCGGACCTGACCTGGATCGCGTCGCAGAAGCCGCTGGCATCGCGCCGGAGGAGGCCGTGCGCCTGCATGCCGGCCCCCTCTACCATGTCTACATGCTGGGCTTCCTGCCCGGCTTCGCTTATCTGGGCGACATCCCCGAGCCGCTACGGCTGCCGCGGCGCTCGACGCCTCGCGCCCGCGTGCCTGCGGGGTCGGTGGCGATAGCGGCGGACATGACCGCAGTCTACCCGCTTGAAAGCCCCGGCGGCTGGCATCTGATCGGGTCCACGCCGGTAGCGCTTTGGGATATGGCGCGGCATGATGAGCCCCTGCTCAAGCCCGGCGACGGCGTTCGGTTCCAGCCCGTGAGTGCCGGCGAGGCCAAAGCGCTCAGCCGGCGGGTGGCGGAAGGCTGGCGGCCCGCACCCTCGGAGGGCGGATGAAACCGCTCCTCAGAATACTCGAACCGGGCATCGCCGCGAGCCTTCAGGACTGCGGGCGCCCCGGACTTCAACGCTTCGGCGTTCCGGTCTCCGGCGCCCTCGATGCTGTGAGCCTGGCCATCGCCAATATCCTCGCGGGCAATCCGCCATGCACTGTGGCAATCGAAATCCTGGGTGCAGGGCTCGCCATCGAAATCGAGGCAGAAAGCGCGACACTGGCGCTCGCTGGAATGGCGGGCGGTTTCACGCTGCAAAACGGAAGCGCCCTCACCCGCGTTCCCGCGCTGCAAAGCGCCACCGCCCAGCGTGGCGATATTGTTCGCATCCCCGCGCCAACGGAGGGAGCGGTCTCCTATCTCGCAGTGGAGGGCGGGTTCGACATCGCGCCGGTGCTCGGCAGCCGCTCCACCTACCGCAGGGCGGCGCTCGGCGGGTATCGGGGCCGCCCTTTCCAAACTGGCGACGGCCTGCCGCTTTGCCTTGCCTTGTCCTGCCGCGCAGCCGTTCGCATCAAGGCGGATATCCGCGCGCCGGATGTCCTGCGTGCGATGCGCGGCCCGAATGCGGCCTACTTCAGCCCTGGTGCTTTCGAAACGCTGTTCGCATCCGCCTACATCGTGGCGCAGGCATCGGACCGGATGGGCCTGCGCCTGCAAGGCCCCACGCTCGACCGCGCGACCGAAGGCGAACTGGCGGCGCAAGGGACCACGGCGGGCGCCCTGCAAGTGCCTGCCGATGGCCAGCCAATTCTGCTGCTGGCCGACCGCCAGACGGCAGGCGGCTATCCGCGTATCGCAACCGTGACCGGCGCCGATATCGCCGCCGCGGGCAGGCTTGCGCCGGGCATGAGCGTGCGCTTCAAGGAGGTGGACCGCGAGGAGGCGGTGCGGCTTCTCCGGGAGCAGCAGGCTTGGCTGGCGGGCCTCCCAGCGGCCCTTGAGCCCGCAGGCAGCAATGCGCTGACTCCAGAGCATCTGCTGAGCAGCAACCTGATTGGAGGCGTCACTGCAGGCGCGGTTGAGGAATGACGCGAATAGCGGTGAGCCAGCTCTGCGGCATCATCGCGAGGCGCGCACCGGCCGGAGCCAGCCCTACTGGATGAAACTGCGGGTGTCGTGTTAGGAGCGCCAGAAGGCCTGCGGGAAGTTCTGGCCCACAACGCCGTCGTCGCGAGGCCGCCTTGGCGGCCGTGGGCGTTCAGAAATTGGCGCAGCGCTTCCGGTTTCTGCCTAACTCGCGTCGTCGCGGAACTGGGCGATGACGAAAACGCTCAGGCAAATGCTGCACACGAAGTACATCATGATGGTCGCGGCCCAGGCGAGGTGCCGCACCGAAATTCCGGTGTGGCTGCGCGGAATGGTGAGCAGAGCCTCCTCAAGGCCGGGCACCGATGCAACTGCCAGGTAATGCGCGGCTGTCAGCAGCAGCCCGAGCGCTACGGCGCCCATCAGCGTCAGGATGACGCCCCGGGGCTGAAAAAGGAAGACGAGCAGCATCAGCCCGCTCTGCGTGGCGAATACGGCGCAGATCGACGCCAGGAACCAGGAAAGCTCGATCTGCCTGCCCGCAACCGCGGCGATGCCTAGGTAGCTGGTGGCAGAGATCACGATACCCAGCAGGATGATCGCAAACGGCAGCCGCGCCGCGTTCATCGCGTTCGGCCAGAGCATGAACAGCGCGACCGCGGTGCCTATAAAGGAAAGCGCCGCGGAACCGCCAAGCAGCACGGGATCGCGCGTCAAATTGACCGGCACCTCTATCGAGAGCAGGCCGACAAAATTCATGGCCCAGATACAGCCGCCAAGCGTGACGGAAGCCATGACGATGCGCATGCGCCCCTCGCCCCTGGAAAGAACTCCAAGGTTCGAGGTCATCACGGAGGCGGTAAAGGTGCCCAGTATCGCGATCGTGATCGAGAGAATAACCAAGCTCGGATCATGTGCAATCATGGGCGGAGCCTAAGCTAGAGGATTGGGGGAGCAGGAACACAGCGAATCGTCTGCATGCGGTACTAACCAATTATGGCATAAACCGGCTGAAACGCCACGTGCGGCTTCTGAAGTGCGGCGCGCCACCAATTCGCCCGACGCCCAGGCCATCGTGAGGCCGACCCATTCCTTGACCGCCAGATCGAGCCGCCTCAGGCCTTCCGAAGCCCTGGGAAAAGTGCGCCACCAGCCATTGAAGCCGTTCGTCCTAAAGTCCACCGGCCGCGCCAAAACCTCAAAACCCTGTGCCTCGAACAGCGCCTTCGCACGCGGCATGTGAAAGGCCGACGTGACGAGAATCCATTTCTGCCCCGGCCTTGGCTGCAACGACTTTGCCGACTCCACCGCATCCTCGAACGTGTTCCGGGAGCGGTCTTCGAACTTGAACCGAGGCGGCACAAGATTGAACGCCTGGAAAAAGCGCTGCGCAAGCAGCGCTTCCGGATCGGTATCCTGCCGGGGGTAGAGATCCGCCTTTCCGCCAGCAAAAAACACGGGCAAGGCGGGGTAACGGGCGGCGAGGCGGAGCGCTTCAACCACACGGTCGGCGGATTCGCTGAGATGCGGCGTGCCTCCCCCAAGCGACGCCGCGGTTTCGATGGCCCCGCCCAGCACGATAATGCCCGCGGCTCCGTCGAGGCTTTGCGCCTCAGCGGCCTTGGCCCTGACCTCAAGGGCTGCCATCGCCCAGTTGGCAAGCGGCGAAAAACCGAAAACGACATAAAAGGCGGCGCCCGTTGCAAACAGACGCAACGCAGCTCCCGTCCTCCCAGCCCACGCCAGGACCGTTCCCGCAGCGAAAAGGATGACGATGAGCGAAGACGGTTGAAGCAGTGCCCAGACGATCTTGGACAAATAGAACATCATCGGCGGGGCTCAGCGCCCCCCGCAAACGTCAGCGCAGCAGCTCATTCAGCGCATCCTCGGGAATAGCCTTGCCAATATTGTTGAACTGGCCGAAAGCGAGCAGCTCCTCGGCATTGTGGCGCAGCGTGCCCAGGAGCGAGCGCAGCAACGCCGGTCCCAGCGCCACGCAAGCGGCGCCGGCCTTCTGAAATTCCTTGACGCTCGGCGCCGGCGTCAGCCCGATGGTGATGCAGAGCGGCCCGTCGATGTGGGCAGCCAAGCGCTCGATAAGCTGGATGTGCTGCACGCCGGGCACGGAGATGCAATCCGCGCCGGCCGAGAAATAGGCCTCCGCCCGCTCTACTGCGGTTTCGAAGGGAGATGCCTGGGGCGGATCGAGCAGGAAGGCCTCGGTCCGCGCGGTGATGACGGCCGGAACCTTGGCCCTGAGTGCCGCGGCTTTCGCAGCCTGTATCGCCGCCACCATATCCTTGATCGGGGCTATGCCGTCGCGGCCTTCGCGGCCGCCGTCGCTGAATACGACGCCGGCGCACCCCTCGGATATCACCGCCTCGGCCGCGAGTCCCAATTCTTCAGGGCGCCGCCCGGCGATGCCCTCAAGGTCGGCATTCACAGGGATCGCAAATCCGCGCGCAATTGCCTGCGCGGTGCCAACCAGCGTTTCGAGCGTCAGCCGCTCGTCCCGCTTGAGCCCTTGCGCCCAGGCGACGGCTTTCGCCGAAATGCCGATCAAGCTGAAGCCCGCGTCCCCCATGACTCGGGCGGAAACCACGTCCCAAACTTCCGGCAGGATAAAGGCTTCGCGCGCCTGCAGCCGCTTCCGGAACACGCGCACCTTATCCTTTTGATCTTTGAGACGTTGCTCGTCCCCGCCGGTACGTTCGGATCCAAGAACTGGGTCATCGGCCATGTTACGCTGCGCTCAGTATTGGCGGTTCTCCGGCCATGTCCGCCGAAGTTCACCTCGCTCACCTTAATCCTCTGCTTAAGTCCGCACTGCCCCCGCTGCAAGCAAAAAAGTGTTCCGATTTCTTTACAAAACTTTAGCTGCGCCAATCTGCAGCAGCGGCCGCCTCCCGAAGCGGTGAAAGCCGGTTTCGGTACCCCCGGTTCCGGCCCGCCGAACCCGTCCGCCGATTGCCTTACAACCAGTGAGCTTTGTGAATTGTATTTTTGGTGCCATATTAAACGCGTAGCCAGCCTGAATGCGTGAGCGGAGGCCAAGGCAGATGAGGTCCACAGTGAGGGGCGGCATTTCAGCGCTGCTTATATTGAGCCTCGCCTTGCACGCTCTTCCAGCGCTCGGCGGGGAGACGCCCGCGAACGCGTCCGCCAGCGCCGGCACGCAGGCCGCGGACGCCCAGGCGAAGCCAGTCCGGCCGCCAATCGACACCAGCGGCATTCAATCGCAGGCCTTGCTCGCCGCGATCGGCAAGATCTTGAAGCGTGCATCCGAGGAGCGGCAATCCGCGAAGAACCTGCCTGAACGCGACCAATTCCTGTTTCCGCCGCTTTGGACCGAAACGCGCGAGGACCGCGAAAGCTCGGTGCGCCAGCTTCTCGACAGCGCGCTCGATATCGTCACCGATGCCCCCATCCTCAAGCTTCAGGAAGAGATCGCCAAGCAGCGCGAGAAAATCGCAGCCGGCAGGGATAAGATCGCCCGGCTGCGGGAGAAGCGGCTGGACGCGCCCGAATCCGGACTGATGCCCGGCATCCTCACCGACACGCAAAGCTCGATCAACAAGACCATCGAGGCCCTTGAGGACGACATAAAAGTGCGGGAAGCCGATATCGCCCGCATCAAGCAGGATATCGGCAACGCGCTGACGGCGGCTGGCATCGAGCTTTCGAAGGAGAAACTGGACCTGCTCCTCGATAGCGTGCTTGGCAGCCACTTGCTGAAGCTGGTGACGGCCTTCGAAGTGTCCAAAATCGCCGACCAGAAGCTCGCAACCCTCTTGAACCAGTCGAAGGACGACCTGAAGGCCGCGCGCCGCTATTTCGCCATGCACGCCGCCCTGTTTGCCATGCTGGTAGAGGCCCAGGGTCTCCTGATCGAGCAGATCGACACGATATATCTCGTCCGCCTCGACAAAATCGCGGCCGATGTCGCCAGGACCAACGCCGAGACCCGGCAGCTCCTGCAATCGCAAGCCAGGGACGACCAGCGCAGGGTGCTCGAAGCGAACCTCAAGGCCCAGGAGGAATCGCAAAAAGTTTCGGCGTTTTATAAGGAGTATCTCAGGAACCAGCGGCGCCATCTGGCCGAGTTCGAGAAACCGGACCGTGTTCGACCTGCGCGTCGCGGACAACACCTTCGAGACCGTCGAGGAGAGTTTTCAACTCAAGGTGCTGATGGACGACGCCAAGCCCTCCTTCGATGCCTTGCACCGGCTGGAGACGCCGGGCTTCGAGCAAATTTTCCGGAATGAGAACTTGAAACGCGAGTTCGAGAACCTAACGCTGAAGCTCGGCCCCTCGTCATGACCGCTTGAGCAGGCAGCCAGCTCCAAGCGCCGCCGGCAGTTAGCGCGCCGGCCGGGCAACGTGGCGGACGGGAGCATAAAAGTTAATATAAATGATAACGTAAACGTCTGTCGCTTCGAAGCGACATTTCATCGAAAACTGCAGCCTGGCGATGGTTTGCGCTTCTGTCCGGCCCTGTTTTCAGACTATATTGAGTTGTGCATTCTTTTAAGTACAGGTGCTTCATGTTGCGGACCGTTTTCGCGCTGTTGGTTCTCAGTTCCGTGGCAGCGCGTGCTGCCGCTAGCGACTACGATTGCGCCTACGATCCCAAGACAACGCATCTTTCAAGGATAGTGGCGGCAGACTCGACGGGCGCTCCGGTCTATGGGGTGACGGTGAACGACGCCGACAACAAATCTCAGCGCCGGACGCTCGACCTGCACGACCACGAGCTTGTGCTGACCTTCGACGATGGACCGCTCGGAGCGAACACTCAGTCTATCCTCGACACGCTGCAGAGACATTGCGTGAAGGCGATATTCTTCGCTGTCGGCAAGATGGCGCTGGCGCAGCCAAAGCTCATCCAGGAAATGGACCGGCGCGGGCACACGATCGGATCGCATACTTGGTCTCACCCGCGCGCCATGCACCTGCTGCCAGTAGAAGAAAACAAACTTGAAATCGAGAAAGGCTTCGCGGCTGTCAGCGATGCCGTTGGCAAGCCCATCTCACCGTTCTTCCGCTACCCCGGCTTCCGGGACTCGCGTGCGTCGGTCGCTTACCTTGCGAGCCGCAACATCAGCGTGTGGGGAACCGACGTCATTTCCGGCGATGCCGATGCTGGCGGGGCGAGCGCGGCGCGCATCACCCACGACGTGATTGCCCGCATCCATCCGCTTGGAAAAGGGATCGTGCTTTTCCACGATATTAAGAAGGCCACGGCGGAAGCTCTCGATGGCGTTCTGACCGAGCTTGAAAAAGAAGGCTACAAGTTCGTCCAAGTCGTCTCGAACACATATTATCAGCCGGATTCGCAGTTGATCGCGCGTCTCGAAACGCAGCGCCGCACACCGCAGCTTGCGGCGGATACAAGCCGGGATACGAAGGAGCAGGTCAAGGACGGCAGCGTCGATGTCATGCACACCGAGTGGATCGACCTCGACGCAGAAATTGCGAATCAGAAGCTCAACAGCTTCGATTCCGGCCCTGGAGCCACACAGAATCGCGCCGGCGTTCAGCCGGGCACCATGTATACCGCGAGCGGTTGGGCGCCTGCTCCCAGGGTCCGCTGACCTGGTTTAGGCGCATGCGGCCTGGATCGTTGAACGCGGCGCGTGCGCTCGCGTTCTTTCCGCGTTATGACATTATGCCGGCGTTCCTGGCCGCTTCTGGCTCCACTTGCCCGCGCCGCTGTCCAATTACATGAAACAAGACGAAGCTCTGCAAATCCTCAAGACCGGCGCCAACGTCTTTCTGACTGGCGAGCCTGGCAGCGGCAAAAGCTATGTGGCCGGCGCGCTATCTCTCCTATCTGCGCCGCGAAACCATTCCCGTCAGCATAACCGCCTCGACCGGCATCGCCGCCGCTCAGCTCGGGGGCACGACCATCCATGCCTGGAGCGGCATCGGCACCCGCTCGTCAGATCACCCGTGCAGACTTGGACGGCATCGCCAAGAACCGGCGCGTTACGGACCGCATCAAGAAGGCGCGCGCGCTGATTATCGACGAGGTTTCGATGCTCTCGGGGCCAACGCTCTCGGCAGTCGGCCAGGTCTGCCAATACGTGCGCAAGGACAACGCCCCCTTCGGCGGCCTGCAAGTGGTGCTAGTGGGCGACTTCTTCCAACTTCCACCGGTGATCCGCCGCGACGAGCGCGCCGGCCCCGAAACCGGCAGCCAGGACGAGGAGGACAACTCGCCCTTCGCCTACGCCTCGCGGGCCTGGCGCGACCTCGATCCCAGCATCTGCTATCTGACCGAGCAGCACCGGCAGGCCGACTCCGAGTTTTCGAGCCTGCTCGGAGCGATCCGCTCAAACCGCTTCGGCAAGGCGGACGCCAGCCTGCTCGCCAGCCGCCGGCTTGCGCAGGATAGCCTGCCGCGCAGCGTCACCCGCCTGTTCACCCACAATATGGATGTGGACCGCATCAACCAGGCGGAACTGCTCAAGCTTCCCGGCGAGCCTTATAGCTTCCACATGACCGCGATGGGCGACAAGGTGCTGGCCGAAGGGCTGAAGCGCGGCTGCCTTTCGCCCGAGCGCCTCGACCTCAAGATCGGCGCGGTGGTGATGTTCACCAAGAACGATCCAGACGGCCGTTTCGTCAATGGCACGCTGGGCGCCGTCTCCGACTTCAGTCCCGAGGACGGCTACCCCGTGGTCGTCACGAAAAGCGGCCAGACCGTTTTCACCAAGCCCGCCGAGTGGAAGGTCAACGAGGACGAGATCGTCAAGGCCGGCATCGAGCAGGTTCCGCTGCGGCTGGCCTGGGCGATTACGGTTCACAAGAGCCAAGGCATGTCGCTCGACGCCGCCGTAATGGACCTCAGCCACGCCTTCGAGTACGGCCAGGGCTATGTCGCGCTGTCGCGTGTCCGGACCTTGGCCGGCCTACACCTTCTGGGCTGGAACGAGCGGGCGCTGCGCGTCCATCCGCTGGCCCTGGAGAAGGACGCCGATTTCCGCCGCGCCTCCGGGGAGGAGAGCGACCGCCTTGCCGCCCGGCGCGGCGATGCGGAAGCGCTTCAGTCCGCTTTCCTCCGAGAGACCAAAGGCGCCTCACCCGCTCAGGTCAAGCCGGCCGGCGCGGCCACCGCCATTCCCGCCAACGCCTACAAGAAGTGGACGGCGCAAGAGGACGCGGACGCCGAGGCCCGCTACAAGCGCGGCGAAAGCGTCAAGGCCATCGCGTCGGCGCTTGGCCGGGATGCGGGCGGTATCCAGTCCCGGCTCGTCAAGCTCGGGCTGATTTTGAAATAATACGAACGGGCCATAAGTTTTGACCGTTCCGGAAGCCGTCGTCGTCGCGAGGCGGCCTCCGCCGCCGTGGCGATCCAGAATTAGCGTTGCAATTCCGGCCTTTGGATTGCTTCGGGGCTTCGCCCCTCGCATTGACGGAAGCGGTCGAGACTTATGGCCGTTGGTATAAAGGCTCCCGCGCAGCGCGTTCTTCTGCGTCATCCCGGAAATGCCGGAGGCGTTATCCGGGATCGTTACGAGCGCCAGCGCCTTTTGCGATCCCGGATAGCCGCGGGCGGCTTCCGGGATGACGCGCGAGGAAGCATTCAACCCTATCTCGTGTTAGGTTACGGCATTCCGGAAGGCGAACCCTGCGCTCGGTCCTGCGCGCTCAAGGCTTCGTCCAAGCGCATCAGGAGATAGTCCCGGATTTCAGGCGGCCAGAAACGCATGGCCTCGGGAAGCGCGTCGCGCCTTCCGGCGTAGAGCATGCGCGCGGCTTCCTCGAAACCCGGCCGGTCCCCGGCGAGCACGGACATCTGCGAATAGATTGGATCGACGGAAGGTGGCGCATGCGCGTCCGCCCGGATCGCGTCTTCCACGAGCCTGCGCAGCGCGGCCGACGCTCCCCCGCGCTGCCGTTCCAGCCAATGCCAGTGACGCGGCAGCAGCGTTACTTCACGGCTGGAGACGCCCAGGCGCGGCCGGCCCGCGGGCTTCGCGGAGAGCTGGGCTTCGGCGCGTTCGACGATTTCGGCCAAGGAGCCGCGCAGATCGAAATCGGCCTGCCGCCCGCTGCTTTCATCGAAGATCAGGATGCCGGGTTCCGCCATGCCGGCGGCGGCTGCGTCCTTGACGGCCCCCAATACGGAGGCAAGCGCCCCTCGCTTAAGGAGCCGGACGCCTTGAAAAGCTGCGAAAGTTTGTTTGTCCATGGCATTCTTTTATCCGGGTAAAACTGTCATGTCAAGTTTTACCTGGGTAAAATAGGCACGACCTTGCCACCCCGCCGTTTCCAGCATGGCACATTTGCGTGTAGCCCGGCACACAACGGAGGCCGCCCGGTCTTGCAAGGTGACAGGTCCGGCATTTTCTGCTCTTTAATGCGGCAGGCCTTACCGGAATCGCCGGGAAGCCTTCCCAATCCAGCCCTCGGCAACCCGGAGAGGGCCACGCCATTTTTCAAACCGCTCCATGAATCCAATCATCTCCGTCTCGAACCTCACAAAGAAATACCCATCCGGGCTTGAGGCGCTGAAAGGCGTGAGCCTGGATATCCGGCGCGGCGAGATTTTCGCCCTGCTCGGCCCCAACGGCGCGGGCAAGACCACGCTCATCGGCATTATCTGCGGCACCGTGAACGCAAGCGGCGGCTCGATCACGGTCGATGGCCACGACATTAATAAGGATTACCGCGCGGCCCGGTCGATGATTGGGCTCGTGCCGCAGGAGCTTTCCACCGACACGTTCGAGAACGTCTGGAATACCGTCTCGTTCAGCCGGGGGCTTTTCGGGCTGCCGCCAAATCCGGCGCACATTACCAAGGTGCTGAAGGATTTGTCGCTGCTGGACCGCCGGAGCAGCCGCATCATAACGCTCTCCGGCGGCATGAAGCGGCGCGTCATGATCGCGAAGGCGCTCGCCCACGAGCCGCAAATCCTGTTCCTCGACGAGCCCACCGCCGGCGTGGACGTGGAGCTGCGCAAGAGCATGTGGGACCTCATCCGCGAGCTGAACGCCAGCGGCGTCACCATCATCCTCACCACTCATTATATTGAGGAAGCCGAGGAGATGGCCGGCCGCATCGGTGTCATCAACAAGGGCGAGATCGTGGTCGTGGAGGAGAAGGCCGAGCTGATCCGCAAGCTCGGGCGCAAGCAGCTCACGCTCGATTTGCAGAAACGGCTCGATGCGATACCGGCAGGGCTCAACGGCCACAAGCTGGCCCTTGCCGCCGATGGCCACCAGCTCATCTACACCTACGACAGCCGGAGCGAGCGTACCGGCATTACCGCGCTCCTGAACGACCTCACCGAGGCGGACATCCGGTTCAAGGATCTGAGTACGCAGCAAAGCTCGCTGGAAGATATCTTCGTCGGCCTGGTGAGCAAGAAATGAAACGCTTAAGGCGCGGCAGGACCACGGCCTTGCCACTTTCAGTGGCCGCACCCCCTCACCCTGTCCCTCTCCCCGTGGGAGAGGGGACGCCTGAACAACTGGCACGAGCGCTAGCGTCCCCTCTCCCACAGGGAGAGGGCTGGGGTGAGGGGTTGCGGCCTTTGTAGCTTGCAAACCCTAGGAAACCAACCATGAACTGGCGCGGCGTTTGGGCAATCTACCAATTCGAGATGGCGCGCTGGCGGCGCACGCTTCTGCAAAGCGTAGTTTCGCCGGTCCTCTCTACCTCGCTCTATTTTGTGGTGTTCGGCTCGGCCATCGGCTCGCGCATCGACAGCATCGACGGCGTGAGCTACGGCGCCTTCATCGTGCCGGGCCTCATCATGCTGACGCTGCTCACCAACAGCATCGCAAACGCCTCTTTCGGCATCTATTTCCCGCGCTTCACTGGCACGATCTACGAGGTCCTGTCGGCGCCGGTCTCCTCCCTCGAAGTCGTGCTGGGCTATGTCGGCTCGGCGGCCACCAAGTCCGTGATCCTCGGCCTCATCATCCTCGCGACCGCCGGCTTCTTCGTGCCGATCCATGTCGCTCACCCGTTCTGGATGCTCTTGTTCCTCGTGCTGACAGCGGTGACGTTCAGCCTGTTTGGCTTCCTCATCGGCATCTGGGCCGACAGTTTCGAAAAGCTGCAGGCGATCCCGCTCCTGGTCATCACGCCGCTGACCTTTCTCGGCGGCAGCTTCTACTCGATCAACGTACTGCCGCCGTTCTGGCAAAAGGTGACGCTGTTCAACCCCGTCGTCTACCTCATCAGCGGCTTCCGCTGGAGCTTCTACAGCATCGCCGATGTCAGCGTCGCGGTGAGCCTTGGCATGACGGCGGTATTCCTGGCGATCTGCGCGGGCCTGGTCTGGCGCATCTTCAAGACCGGCTACCGGCTCAAGACCTGAGCCAATTGCACCCCCCCCAAAAAAAAGCCGCCCCCCAGATAAAGACTAGTCGATTAGTTGCGTGACACAAGGTCGCGCGCCGTGATACCACACCCTTCCGCCCGGCGAGCCGTCAAGCCTAAGGCGGGCGCATCCGCCTGGAACGGTACGCCGGCACCGCTCCTGGTAGACGCAAATTAGCAGCGCTCCCGGAATTTTTTGTCTTGTGCCGGCAGGGGGATGGATCAATGTCCTGGCGCAAGCCTGGAGTCCAGGCGCTCAAGCACGCCCGTTGCACAGGGCGCCTCATGGCTCCGGCCGGCAAACTCCGCGCGGCCACCGCTCTTTTGGGTCTCGCCGCCCTCCTCGCTTTCTGGGGCGCTCCCGCCATGGCGGAAGACGGCGGCGATAAGATCGAGGGCGGGCTTGAACTCGAAAAGGTCACGGACCTCATGAACGCCATCGTCGCCGCGAACCGCGAGGCGTATTCGAAAGCGGTCGTCAACCGGCTGATGATCGAGGCAAAGGTTCTCAAGGCGGACGAGCAACACCTCAAGAAGAAGCTTCTGCCCCTGCCCGCGCAATTCTTCCGGGCAGGCGCCGAGCTTTCCGCTGCCAAGAACCGCACCGCGACTTATTCCCTGCTGTCGTTCTGGTCCATCCGGCGCCTGAACTTCCCCAAAACGGAGCTGGAGAAGATCGGCCTCGCCAGAGTGCTTGGCGGAACGGACCATTTCTACGGAGCCGAGACCACGGACGGTTCGACATACTTCATCGCCGCCTATCCGGACCTGGCCACCAACGAAGCCTGCGTCACCTGCCACAACGCCCACCCTGACAGCCGGCGCCAGGATTTCGCGCTTGGCGACGTCATGGGTGGCGTGGTAGTGCGCATTCCCCTGGTTTTCACCAATGGCCAAGCCGAACCGAAAGGCATCCTGGCATCCGGGGCCAATGGAGCCCGCGCGCCACGAATGGCCTACCGGGACGCCGCCGATCTCGTCAATTCCATCGTCACCGCGAACCGCGAGGTGTACGCGACACTCGTGGTGGACCGGTTGGTGTTGCGGGAAAAAGCGATCGCGGTCTGCGAGCATTACGTTGAGGAGAAATGCCTGCCGCTGCCCGAGCAGTTGTTCAACCTTGGCGCCGGGCTGGCGGCCGGGCGAAACCGCACAGCCACATTTGCTCTGCGCTCTCCTTGGGCCTTGAACAAGGCCAGCCTCCCTGCGTCGCCAATGGAGAAGACCGGACTTACCGCGGTTGCGGCGGGCCAGGATCGCTTTTACGGGGTAGAAACCTCCGGCGGCGCGAAAACCCTGGTGGCCGTCTATCCCGACAGGGCGTCTGGCGAAGCTTGCGCCTCATGCCACAACCAGCACGGCAACAGCTCCCGCCGGGATTTCAAAACCGGCGATGTCATGGGCGGCATCGTTGTGCGCATTCCGATGCCCAATTAGGAGGCATCCTCCGCCGCGCACAACCACCGGGTGGAATTATTTTGCGCGAAACGCAAAAGTCAACTACCTTGCCGTTGCAATGTTGCGCATCTTTTAGGCAATATGGTAATTATTTTTTAAAGTTTCCGCATTGGCATGCCAAATGCCACGATATTGGCAAAATAGTTAACCAAAGCTGTGTGTGCACTTTATCGAGATTAAGACATTCAATCGGAGGGTGAATATGAAGCTCTATGTCCCGCAACTTGAGTCCACTAAGGAGGCGCTTGTAGAAAGGCTGAAGGCTCATAGCTTTCTGCGCCGTTGCCGCGAGGGACAGGTCACACTTGACGAAATGAAGATATTTATGGTCCAGCAGGGACTATACGCCACGAACTTCACAAAGTATCTTTGTGCGGTAATGTCCAATTTGCCAAGCAATGCAGAAATACGGCCGCTGGCGCGAAATCTATTCGATGAATGCGGCTTTAGCGGCACAAAACCGCATGCGGTGGTCTATGACGAAATGCTGGCAGGGTTCGGCCTCACCCTGCAGGGAGCCGCACCCTTAAGCGGAACGGTGAAGCTGATAAGTACGATGTTCCGGCACTGCCGCAGCGAAAACCCGGCATTCGGAACCGGAGCGATTAACCTCGGCGCGGAAGCGCTGGTGCCGGAACTCTATACCGACATCGTCAAGGGCTTCGTAAGCTGCGGCGTGAACGAGGACCAACTCGGGTTTTTCACGCTCCATATCACGGTAGACGACGATCACGCCACGACGCTGGGCGAGATCATGGACGCCATCGCGAGGTCCAGGCCCGAGGAAATCCGCAACATGGTGGCGGCGGGTAACGATCTCGTGGATGCCCGGCTAGACTTCTTCACCTCCGTCGAGAACGCGGCTAATCCCCTTTCCGCCGCCGGCTAAACATATCCCGCCAAACCGAGGCGTACAAGATCTGACGCCCGAACCCAGTGGACGGCGCGGCAGCTTCCCGCGTTGTCCCTTTTCCCATTCCAGCTTTTTCCCGGAGGAACCCGTGAGCGAAATGCTAAATCCGACGGCGGCACTAACAAAGCCCGAGCTTATCGATATCGCCAAGCAGAGAATATCGCAGCATCTGTCCATGCCGGCGTGGTCGGTGCGCCAGAAGCTCGCCCTCACCTGCCGCATCCTGCACAGCAAGGGCCACGAATCCGGCCTGACCGGGCAGATCTCCGCGCGCGGCGAGACGCCTGGAACTTTTATTACGCAGCAACTCGGCCTGGGCTTCGACGAGATCGCCGCCTCGAACCTCCTGAAGGTCGATTACGACCTCAACGTGCTGGAAGGCAACGGCATGGCGAACCCCGCCAACCGCTTCCACACCTGGGTCTATAACGCGCGGCCGGACATCAACTGCATCATCCACACGCATGCGACGAACACCGTGGCGCTGGCCATGCTGGAGCGGCCGCTGAAGATCGCCTACATGGACGTCTGCGTACTCTACGACGATGTCGCGTTCCTGCCAATCTGGACCGGCGTTCCCGTCGGCAACGAGGAGGGCAAGGTGATTGCCGAGACGCTCGGCGATAAGCGCGCGATCCTGCTCTCGCATCACGGCCTGATCGTCACCGGGCGAACCGTCGAGGAGGCCTGCGCCGTGGCCGTGATGTTCGAACGCGCCGCCGAACTGCAGCTTCTGTGCGAGAGCGCGGGCGAGATCAAGCCCATCGAGCCCGCCCTTGGCAAGCAGGCGCACGACTGGATCTTGCAGGAAAGGCGCTCGCAGGCGACGTTCCACTACTACGCGCGCCAACTCCTGCGCTCGCTGCACCACGGCGACGGGCATCCGCTGAGCTAGGGCCGATACACTAACCGCCGACGCGCATACGTCAGCGGCGCTGGCCCCGGCGCTGTCCGGTTATAGGTCATTAACCCACGCCAAGAGGCCCGATGGCCGGCCTGCCGAAATCTTCGGACGCCCGCTTCGTATCGCCTTTGGCAAAATAGGCGTTCCCTCGCGCCTGACGCCGCACTATTCCGAGGATCGATCCGGATTCGCATTGTCATAGTCGGCGATGGCCCTGCTCGTGACGTGCCTCGGCCCCGTAGGTGGAGCCACCATCGAGGTAAGGGTGCGTCCGATCAGGAGATCGATTGAATCGCCTTAGTGTAATCGGCGATTGAATTGGCGTATCTTTCCTCTGGAGGTCTACCCCAGCCGCGACCATTATAGCTTACAGCCTGGTTCGCATCGAGTTCGATAACTTTACTCTAGTCTGAAATGGCGCGGCTATAATCTTGCTTCCCGTAATATACCATACCACGATAGTAATATCCGCAAAAGTCTCCCTGGTCTGACTCAATCGTTCTATCCAGGTCTGCTGCGGCAAGGTCAACATACCCGATTAGGTGATATATATAACCGCGATCCATATAGGCGACAGTTCGTCTTCGATCGAGTTCAATTGCTTTTGTATATTCCAGGATCGCCCGTTTCATATCCTTCTTTGCTTGATAGAGCCTGCCACGGTTGGAGAAGGCATAGGCCAATTTCGGGTCAAGCTGAATAGCTTTATCGAAATCCGCCTTAGCATTTCGCATAGCCTGCTTGAATAAATATTCATCGCCACGGTTGTTATAAGCGGCACTTCCACTTCGGCTCAGTTCATCGTTTTTTGTAAAGTCAGCAATCGCCTGATCATGATCTTCTTGCCTGGAATAAGCATCACCGCGATTAAAGTAACCGATGCTCAAATTTTGGTCTACCTCGATAGCCATAGTAGCATTCTGAATCGCATCTTTGTATTCTTTCCTTGCGTCGTGAGCTAATTCCCGATTAAGGTAAGCCACCGCCAGCGTTGGATCGATCTCAATCGCCTCGTCAAACTCTGCAATAGCACGATCATATTTTTTCTTGTTTAGTAGCCAACGCCACGGTCTGAGTATGGGCTGCCAATCGTGAGTATAAACCATTGGCCGTCGTCACTCGGCAATGCCGGGCCATTGTCTCCAGTCGATCAGGGCGTAGCCGAGGCTCTTGTGGCCAAAGCGAATTGCGGTTGCAAGGCTACCGCTTTTGCCGCATCCTCGAACGCGCGCGCTTTATCTCTCGCGCGGGTGAACGCCCAAGCACGCAGCGCGAAAAGCGCGTGCGTCGGATCAGACCGATGGCCTGAGTGTATGCCGAGATAGCCTCATCGTTTTGCTAAGCATGAAACGGGCGATTCCATCATACAGCAGAGGTAATTGCAAAATAGGGCCAACACGCAGGATTTTCCCTTCTGAGGGGATGGCGTGAGACGCCCGCGTCCCGAGTCAGGCATGGTGCTTTTGCGAAGAACAACCATCCGAATCGGGAGCGGACATGCGGGAGATGCTAACCAGCACCTGGAATCACGTTCAAGGTTTTCTTTTCCCGATGCTTCGGGAAGTGGCTGGCCCGCTCACGCCACAGCACGAGCGGCTCGTGACGGTGCTGGATGTGGCGCGCATCGAGGCCTTTGTGCGGATGTGGCCGGGCCTGCCGGGACGTCCGCAAGCTGACCGCCATGCGCTGGCGCGCGCGTTCGTGGCGAAGGCCGTGTTCAACCTGTCCACAACCTTGGCGCTCATCGAGCGGCTTGCCGCCGATGCGGTGCTGCGCCGTCTATGCGGCTTCGAAGGCAGGAGCGCGGTACCAAGCGAGAGCACGTTCTCGCGCGCTTTCGCGGAGTTCGCGGAAAGCGGCTTGCCCGCCCTGGTACATGAAGCGCTAATCCAGAAAACTCATAAGGAACGGCTGGTTGGACATATCTCGCGCGATGCAACGGCCATCGAAGCGCGCGAAAAGCCGGTCAAGTGCTCAAGTGGCGCGCCGCTGAAGGCGGCAGAAGCCCCTGTGGCCACGCCGCGCAAGCGCGGGCGGCCTAAAAAGGGCGAGGCGGCCGCCAAGAAGGAGCCCCGGCGGCTGGAGCGCCAAACCGCCATGACGCTTGCTGAAATGCTGGCGGACCTGCCAAAGGCTTGCAGCATTGGCACAAAGCGTAATGCGAAAGGCCACACCACAAGCTGGATTGGCTACAAGCTGCATATCGATACCGGCGACGGCGACATCCCGGTTTCGTGTCTTTTGACCTCGGCGTCCCTCCACGACAGCCAAGCCGCCATCCCCTTGGCCACCATAACGGCCGGCCGCGTCACCAATCTCTACGATCTCATGGACAGCGCCTACGACGCGCCAGAAATCCGGGAGAAGAGCCGCGCGCTTGGCCATGTGCCCATCATCGATGCCAATCCGCGCCGGGGCGGCAAGACCGAAGCCGTGGCGGAGGCGCTGGCCAGGCGGAAGGCCGGTTATGAGCCCGCCGAAGAGATCCGCTACAATGAGCGCAGCTCCGCGGAACGTGTAAACAGTTCTGTCAAAGACAACTATGGTGGCCGGACAATACGGGTACGCGGTCATGCCAAGGTCTTCTGCCATCTCATGTTCGGCATTCTGGCGCTTACCGCGGAACAGCTGATGCGGCTGGTTGCCTGAGCGGCATACCGGTGCCTCAACTCTACCTGAACTTCTGGCACATGACGGGAGAACTGCGTCAAAAATCATCGCGGCAGCGCCCAAAACTGCAAATGCTGCCGAAACTCCACCGCTTCAGGAGGCATAGCCGCTACCAGGCCCCTCAAACCGCCAACGTTTTGCAATTGGCTCAGCAGGTGTTATCTATTTCACCCGCCGGTTTCGCGCCCTTGCTGCTGGCGGACCCTTTACGTTCTGCACACCAGGCGTATCCTCATGGGGAGCGGCCGCGTTCGCCGTTTCGGCATCATCACCGGAATGCGGCGAGATAGAATTACCGCGAGCGCTCGCCCATCCTCTACATTGTCGCATGGGGTTATGCTCATCCTGAATAAAATTGCAGCGTCTGAATCCAGTAACACACTTTTACACCCTGTGACGGGGGATGAGCAGCAACTCGATCTAACGTAAGGCCTGAACCCACGCTACGGCGGCTGCGTGGC
>CAVXDM010000026.1:0-43165 GCA_963760455.1 uncultured Alphaproteobacteria bacterium | reverse complement strand
CGATTGAGGTAAGGGTCCGTCCAATCCGGAGTTCGATTCAATCGCCTTAGTGTAATCGGCGATTGCGTTGGCGTATTCTTTCTTCTGGAGGTATACCGAGCCGCGACCATTATAGCTTACAGCCTGTTTCGCATCGAGTTCGATAGCTTTACTGTAGTCAGAAATGGCGCGGCTATAATCTTGCTTCCCGTAATATACCATACCACGATAGTAATATCCGGAAGAGTCTCCCCCGGTCTAATTCAATCGTTCTATCCAAGTCTGCTGTGGCAAGGTCAACATACCCCATTAGGTGATATATATAACCGCGATTCATATAGGCGACAGTTCGTCTTGGATCGAGTTCAATTGCTTTTGTATATTCCAGGATCGCCCGTTCATATTCCTTCTTTGCTTGATAGAGCCTGCCACGGTTGGAGAAGGCATAGGCCAATTTCGGGTCAAGCTGAATAGCTTTATCGAAATCCGCCTTAGCATTCGCATAGGCCTGCTTGAATAAATATTCATTGCCACGGTTGTTATAAGCGGCACTCCACTTCGGCTCGAGTTCAATCGCTTTTGTAAAGTCAGCAATCGCCTGATCATGATCTTCTTGCCTGGAATATGCATTACCGCGATTAAAGTAACCGATGCTCAAATTTTGGTCTACTTCGATAGCCATAGTAGCATTCTGAATTGCATCTTTGTATTCTTTCCTTGCGTCGTGAGCTAGTCCGCGATTAATGTAAGCGACCGCCAGCTTTGGATCGATCTCAATCGCCTTGTCAAACTCTGCAATAGCACGATCATATTTTTTCTTGTTTAAGTAGCCAACGCCACGGTCTGAGTATGCGGCTGCCAATCGTGCATCTAGACCGATGGCCGTGGTCGATTCGGCAATGCCGCGGTCATTGTCTCCCAGATCGATCAGGGCGTAGCCGAGGCTCTTGTGGGCCAAAGCCAATTGCGGGTCCAAGGCTACCGCTTTTTCCGCATCCTCGAACGCGCGCGCTTTATCTCTCGCGCGGGTGAACGCCCAAGCACGCAGCGCGAAAGCGCGTGCGTTTTGCGGATCGAGACCTATGGCCTGAGTGTATGCCGCGATAGCCTCATCGTTTTGGTGAGCATGAAACCGGGCCACTCCGTTATACAGCAGAGGTAATTGCAAAATAGGGCCAACACGCAGGATTTTCCCTTCTGAGGGGATGGCGTGAGACGCCCGCGTCCCGAGTCTAAGGCATGGTGCTTTTGCGAAGAACAACCATCCGAATCGGGAGCGGACATGCGGGAGATGCTAACCAGCACCTGGAATCACGTTCAAGGTTTTCTTTTCCCGATGCTTCGGGAAGTGGCTGGCCCGCTCACGCCACAGCACGAGCGGCTCGTGACGGTGCTGGATGTGGCGCGCATCGAGGCCTTTGTGCGGATGTGGCCGGGCCTGCCGGGACGTCCGCAAGCTGACCGCCATGCGCTGGCGCGCGCGTTCGTGGCGAAGGCCGTGTTCAACCTGTCCACAACCTTGGCGCTCATCGAGCGGCTTGCCGCCGATGCGGTGCTGCGCCGTCTATGCGGCTTCGAAGGCAGGAGCGCGGTACCAAGCGAGAGCACGTTCTCGCGCGCTTTCGCGGAGTTCGCGGAAAGCGGCTTGCCCGCCCTGGTACATGAAGCGCTAATCCAGAAAACTCATAAGGAACGGCTGGTTGGACATATCTCGCGCGATGCAACGGCCATCGAAGCGCGCGAAAAGCCGGTCAAGTGCTCAAGTGGCGCGCCGCTGAAGGCGGCAGAAGCCCCTGTGGCCACGCCGCGCAAGCGCGGGCGGCCTAAAAAGGGCGAGGCGGCCGCCAAGAAGGAGCCCCGGCGGCTGGAGCGCCAAACCGCCATGACGCTTGCTGAAATGCTGGCGGACCTGCCAAAGGCTTGCAGCATTGGCACAAAGCGTAATGCGAAAGGCCACACCACAAGCTGGATTGGCTACAAGCTGCATATCGATACCGGCGACGGCGACATCCCGGTTTCGTGTCTTTTGACCTCGGCGTCCCTCCACGACAGCCAAGCCGCCATCCCCTTGGCCACCATAACGGCCGGCCGCGTCACCAATCTCTACGATCTCATGGACAGCGCCTACGACGCGCCAGAAATCCGGGAGAAGAGCCGCGCGCTTGGCCATGTGCCCATCATCGATGCCAATCCGCGCCGGGGCGGCAAGACCGAAGCCGTGGCGGAGGCGCTGGCCAGGCGGAAGGCCGGTTATGAGCCCGCCGAAGAGATCCGCTACAATGAGCGCAGCTCCGCGGAACGTGTAAACAGTTCTGTCAAAGACAACTATGGTGGCCGGACAATACGGGTACGCGGTCATGCCAAGGTCTTCTGCCATCTCATGTTCGGCATTCTGGCGCTTACCGCGGAACAGCTGATGCGGCTGGTTGCCTGAGCGGCATACCGGTGCCTCAACTCTACCTGAACTTCTGGCACATGACGGGAGAACTGCGTCAAAAATCATCGCGGCAGCGCCCAAAACTGCAAATGCTGCCGAAACTCCACCGCTTCAGGAGGCATAGCCGCTACCAGGCCCCTCAAACCGCCAACGTTTTGCAATTGGCTCAGCAGGTTATCTATTTCACCCCGCCGGTCTTCGGTGCCGGCCTTCGGCTGGTCCGTGGGACTCTTGATGTCTTGCACGCGAGGCGTATCCTCATGGGGAGCGGCCGCGTTCGCCGTTTCGGCATGCACCGCAAATGCGGTGAATACAATTACCGCGAGCGCTCCGCCCATCCTCACAATTGCACCGGCCAATGTCATCTGTGTCCCCGTAGGCGCGTTTTAATCCAGTAACACACTTTTACACCCGTGACGGACGGAGCAGCAACTCATCTAACTAAGGCTGAACCCACGCTACGGCGGCTGCGTGGCCAGGCTTTGCTCCTCAGCCGGCGAGCGGAGGCTCGTGCTGGGAAGAACGCCCTTTCCGAACGGAGGCTTAACCCGTCCTACGGCGGCGGCATGGTTAATGCGCGGATGGTTACCGGCTTTCCGGCCTTCGTTCCAATGCCGCATTTTTGCGAATTTTTCCGCTTTTCAGGCCGATTTCTGTACTTCAAAAATCCCTTTAAATATAGGAATTGATTTGAAATTAACCATATATCGGTGCATCGAGCGCACGCAGCCTGCGTGGCGCAGCCCACTTTTATTCATGTTATCAACGCACTAGCATCAGCTTAACAATCCAGCAAGGAGCCATCGCTATAATTGCACCATGAAGAGAACCGCTAGGATTGCGGGACGATGGGCAAGAAAGCTGCAAGAATGAGGTTAACGGTTGCTTGCTCGCCCCTTCCCGCCAGGGCTGTGCCTGCCATCGCGAGCCGGCGGGAATGCTCGAAACTTACCGCGGTTGGTGTAGGCTGTTGCGCGTAGAGGGGGGCCACGAATGCCGAAGCCTAAACTCCTGATAACGCGCGTGCTGAGCCCGGCCGTGATCGAGCGCGCGCGGCGCGACTACGATGTGGAGCTGAACGAGACCGATCGCATCATGGGCGCGGACGAGCTGGTGGCGCGCGGCCAAGGCAAGGACGCGCTGCTGGTCACGCTCGGGGAAAAGTTCACGCCGGAGGTAATTGCCAGGCTTCCCGCCAGCGTCCGCATCGTTGCCACCTACTCTGTCGGCTACGACCATATTGACCTCGCCGCCGCGAAGGCGCGCGGCATCCGTGTCGCGAACACCCCGGACGCGGTCACGGTGGCGACGGCGGAAATCGCGATGCTGCTAATGCTGGGCGCGGCCCGGCGGGCGCAGGAGGGGGAGCGGTTACTGCGCGACAGGAAATGGGGCGGCTGGCAGCCCATGCAACTCATCGGCCGGCGGCTCGACGGCAAGCGGCTGGGCATATACGGCATGGGCAAGATCGGCCAGGCAACGGCCAAGCGCGCCCGCGCCTTCGACATGGAAATCCACTACCACAACCGGCGGCGGCTTAGCCCCGCGGAGGAGCAGGGCGCGATCTACCACGCCACGCTCCACAGCCTGCTCGGCGTAAGCGAATTCCTCTCGGTCAACGCGCCCTCGTCGCCGGAAACGCGCGGCATTATCGACGCGGCGGCGCTTGGCAAACTGCCGCGCGGCGCCATCGTGGTGAACACCGCGCGCGGCGACCTCATCGACGACGGCGATCTGGTTGCGGCGCTGAAATCGGGCCAGGTGGGCTATGCCGGCCTCGACGTGTTCAAGGGCGAGCCCAATATCCATCCGGACTATTACAGCCTCGAAAACGTGTTCCTCCTGCCGCATATGGGCACCTCGGCCATCGAGGCGCGCGACGAGATGGGCTTCGCGGCGCTGGACAATATCGACGCCGTGCTAGGGGGCCGGGAGGGGCCTTCGCTACTGGTTTGAACGTTCGCATAGGAGATGCCCATGCCGGCCGGTTTCGCAGCTACTCCCGAGCCGCCCTATTACGCGGTGATCTTCACGTCGCGGCGCACGGACGGCGATAACGGCTACGCGGACACGGCGCGGGCTATGTTGGAGCTTGCTACGGCGCAGCCGGGTTTCCTTGGCGCCGAGAGTGCGCGGGGACCGGATGGCCTCGGCATTACGGCCGCCTACTTCAAGGATGAAGCAGCAATCCACGCCTGGAAGCAGAACGCCCAGCATCTCGCCGCCCAGGCCAAGGGCAAATCGGACTGGTATTCAGGCTACCACGTCAGAGTCGCAAAGGTTGAACGGGCGTATTCAGATCCGGAGGGGCGGTAACGCCGGGTCGAGGCAATATTTCGATGTACAGCGCGGTTGCCCACCGCCGGAAAGGTCTATGGCCGGAGTCTCAGGTCGAAGCCGCCGTGACGCTCGATTTCGAAACGCGCCACAGCCGTCAAACCACGCTGACCACAGACCATGGCGAGCAGGTTTTGCTGGATTTACCGCATCCCGAGGTGATGGCCGAGGGCGATGGCCTGAGGCTCGGCGACGGGCGGCGGGTCCTCGGCAAATATGACGATCCCGGAGACCGGCAAAGCCGGTTCCGGGACGACGCGCGACCATTCCGTTGGGGCCAGCGCAAGCTTATACCGCTGGCTCAAATTCTCGACCGTTCGGCGGCCTCGTTGGTCATCGCGAGGCAGCTTTGGCCGGCGCAGGCTTCCAGAAACCGGCACCGCGCCTGGCGCTCTGGATTGCTACAGGGCTTCACCCCTCGCTGCCGGGGGGCCACCGGACACAGTGCTGTTATAAGCACAACCTGCTTAATGCCGCGCGTCCGAGCCGCTCGAATTTTAGCGAAAATTTGAGTGAGGCCACGCCCGCACTAAGGGGCAGGCCGGGGCTCGATTGCGAAATCGTAGCGCTGCCCGCCGCCGCCGGGGTACAAAAAGTGCCACCACTCCGCGGCATAGTTCTTGAAGCCGGCGCCTTCGACGATGCGCAGCAGAAGCCCGCGGTTCTTGCGCTCGGCGGGCGTGGCCTGGGGCGAGGCCGTGTTGGCCTTGGTGTCGAAGCAATCGAAGGCGGTGCCCATGTCGAGGCTTCCGTCGCGGGCTCCAGGCGCGGTGCAATCCCGGCCGTCGCCTTCAGGCTTGCCTGCTGCGGCGGCGGCGGGAACGATCGTCAGGTCGACAGCGAATCCCGTCGAGTGTTGCGATTGGGACGCTATGTACTCCGGCACGAGCTGCGATTTGCCGAGGCGGGGATAATGGCGCTTCGTGCGGCCATCCTCGGGAGCCGAAGCCCAGGCAACGAAGGCACGCACCGCGCGGACGGGGCGGTAGCAATCGTAGACCTTGAGCGAAAGCCCGAGGCTCCGGGCCTTGACCTGCGCGCGGGCCAGGGCCTCCGCCGCACTCCGCCGCAGCACGCACTCGGCGGCATCGTAGCCAGGCACCGGCGTTCCGGTGAAATTGTCCGGTCCCGCATAGCGCATGTCCTGCGCGATGGAGGGCGCAATATCGCGAAGGTAGACAAAGCCTTGGGGCAGCCCGCCCGCTCCGGCCGCTGGTGCCATGCCCGCCAGCGCGAACCAGGCCGCAACCGCCAGCATTCCCTGTTTTTCACCCGCCATCTGTTGCCAATCCCTCAGGGAAGCAGCACCTCGCCGCGTTCATTCAATTCAAAGTGGGGATTCCACGCGACCTCCCAGAGATGGCCGTCCAGATCGGTGAAATAGCCGCTGTGCCCGCCCCAGAAAACATCCTGTGCCGGTTTGACGATCTTGCCGCCCGCCGCGTCCGCCAGGCTCAGAAATCCGGCAACGTCCGGTTTGGAACGGACGTTATAGGCAAGCGCGATGCCGGAAAATCCGCCTCCCGCCGCCTCGACGCCAGCGTCTTCTGCCAGGAGGACGCGTGGGTATAGCGCCAGAACCATTGCGCCAAGCTGGATAAAGACGATATCGCCCTGACTCGCGGACGAGGCTTTCCAGCCCAAGCCGGTTTCGTAAAACCGCCGCGCCTTTTCGACATCGGCCACGCCAAGGGTAACGATGCTGAGACGGGGTTCAATCGCCATCTTTTGTAGCTCCAGAGCTTGCGGAAAGAATCAGCAGGCCAAACCGGCAATCATGGTGCCGAGTTCGGTGAAATCGCGGCGGCGCGGCGAGGATTTCCGCCAGGCCAGCCCGATCTTGCGCGAAGGCTCAGGCGGTGCGAACGCCAGAAGCTGGATATCGCTGCGCTGCGCCTCCGTTTCGAGGCTCATCCTTGGCAGGAGCGTCACGCCGAAACCATGGGCGACCATTTGCACGAGCGTCGACAGGCTCGTGGTTCCGAAGGTGTCGAGGTTTTGCACCTGCTTGAGGTCGCAGAAGCTAAGTGCCTGATCGCGCAGGCAGTGGCCCTCCTCCAGCAGCAGCAGCCGCTCGTTCTCGAACAGCTTCGGCGTGGCCAGCGTTTGCGCCGGGACTGGCTTGCCCCCGGGCATGGCCAGCACGAAGGCATCGTCGAACAGCTCCAGCGTCTCGATTTCGGGCTCGTCGACAGGCAGCGACAAGAGCACCGCATCGAGCCGGCCGCCTGCCAGATCGGCCAGCACATACTGCGTTTGCGCCTCGCGAAGATGCAAGTCGAGATCGGGATAGGCGGCGCGCAGCGCTGGCAGAAGCTTCGGCAGCACGTAAGGCGCGATCGTCGGGATGACGCCAAGCCGCAGCGCCCCTGCCAGGAGGCGCCCGCTGTGACGCGCGTAATCGCCGAGATCGCGGACGCTGGCTAGGATTTGCCCCGCGCGCCGTGCGACTTCGCTGCCCTCTGGCGTGAGCTTCGCGCCTGCCCGCGTGCGCTCGATCAGCACCGCGCCCAGCTCTTTCTCAAGCTCTTGAATTTGCATGGACAAAGCCGGCTGCGTCACCGCGCATTCCTCCGCGGCCCGGCCAAAGTGGAGCGAGCGCGCGAGTGCGTCGAAATAACGGAGCTGCCGCAGGGAGATGTTTATCATGATGCCATCCAGTCCGCCATATCGACTGCCCCGTCTTTGCGAGCCAACCGCGACGCCATCCAGCGGGAGGGCGCGGATACCGCTTCTGGATCGCATGTGGCGCCTCGCTAAGACAGTCATGCGCTAGTACGCCTGTGCGGCAAGCGGGCGCGACCTCGCCTCCGGCTGTACTAGGATGAAACACATAAGCTCGAATTATCGCACCTTCAGTTAATGCGATTGGCCCTTATCTTCGCTCCAGCCTACGGTTTTTGGGCTGAACCGCAATGGAGACCATCGAATGACAAAGCCCACATTGACAACAACGGCCGGCGCACCGGTCGCGGACAATCAGAATTCGATAACAGCCGGAGCGCGCGGCCCGGTCCTGTTGCAGGACTATCAATTGCTTGAGAAGCTTGCGCACCAGAACCGCGAGCGCATTCCCGAGCGCGTCGTGCACGCCAAGGGCTGGGGCGCGCACGGGACGTTCACCGTCACCGGCGATATCAGCCGCTACACAGTTGCAAAAATCTTCTCCGCGGTTGGCAAGCAGACGGAGATGATGGCGCGGTTCTCGACAGTGGCGGGCGAGCAAGGGGCGGCGGATGCGGAGCGCGATGTTCGCGGCTTTGCCCTCAAATTCTATACAGAGGACGGCAATTGGGACCTCGTGGGCAACAACACGCCGGTCTTCTTCGTGCGCGATCCTTTGAAATTCCCCGACTTCATTCACACGCAAAAGCGCCACCCGCGCACTAACCTGCGCTCGCCCACGGCCATGTGGGATTTCTGGTCGCTTTCGCCGGAAAGCCTGCATCAGGTCACGATCCTGATGTCCGACCGCGGGCTCCCGGTTGCCCCCATGTATATGAACGGATACGGCTCGCACACCTATTCGCTCATCAACGCAGGCGGCGAGCGGCACTGGGTGAAGTTCCACTTCAAGACGCTGCAGGGGCACCGGCACTACACCAACGGCGAGGCAGAGGGCATCGTTGCCAAGGATCGCGAAAGCTATCAGCGCGAGTTGTTCGGCACCATCGAGCGCGGCGAGTTCCCAAAATGGAAGCTGTTCGTGCAGATCATGCCCGAAGCGGATGCGGAAAAGACGCCATACAATCCCTTCGACCTGACGAAGGTCTGGCCGCACGCCGATTACCCGCTCATCGAGGTTGGCGTGATGGAGTTGAACCGCAACGCCGATAATTACTTCGCGGAGATCGAGCAGGCGGCGTTCTCGCCGTCGAACATCGTGAAGGGCATCGGTTTCAGCCCCGACAAGATGCTGCAGGCTCGGATTTTCTCCTATGCCGATGCGCACCGCCACCGGCTGGGCACGCACTACGAGGCGCTGCCGGTGAACGCGCCCAAATGCCCGGTGCGCCACTATCACAAGGACGGCGCGATGCGGTTCTTCAAGAACGATAGCGGCAATGCGGACGCCTACTACGAGCCGAACTCCTTCGAGGGGCCGGCCGAAGCGCCGGAGTACCGCGAGCCTCCCTTACGCATTTCAGGCGATGCGGATCGCTACAATCACCGCGCCGGCAATGACGATTACACCCAGCCCGGCAACCTCTTCCGGCTATTCAATGGGGAGCAGCGGAACCGGCTGTTCGGCAACATCGCCGAGGCCATGCAAGGCGTGCCGCTTCACATCGTGAGGCGCCAGATCGCCCACTTCTATAAGGCCGATCCCGAATATGGAATTGGCGTGGCCCGGCGGATGGGCATTTCAATCGAAGAAGCCCGCCAGCTCAAAGCCGCTGAGTAGCGGTTGGGTCGTGCCTTGCGCGCCGCTGCACAAAGCGACGCTGTTCAGACACGGGGGCGAAAATGGCGCCGGCGTTTGGAACGATCCCGGATACGGCGCGAACACCGTTCCGGAAGGACGGCGGCGGAAGTGGGCACTCGATAAGATTTCGCCCCGCCAAGTATTAGAAATGCTGAATAGCCATTATCGGCCGTTCAACTAAAATCGCAGCCTGTAAGCCTAAGGGCACAGCCTAAGGCACAGAAATCATAGGAGGAAAAGCATGAAAACATGGTCGAAGCCAAGCGCATCCGCCGTCGAGGCGGGCTTTGAGGTTACACGCTATCTCCCGTCCGCGCTGGATCTCGCAGCCCGGCGGACTTGCAAGAAATAATGCCGCGCGGCGGCTGAACAGCACTTGGCGGCCGGAACGAGCAACCGGCGAGGTTCCTGCACCCTGCCCTTTTTCCCAAAGAGGAACCTCGCCAGCCTCGGGAACGGCCGCGAACCTTGCGCCGTCGCGTTTACTCCTCGGGGCGTGGTGTAATCCACGCCGAATTTCTGATGACGCCATATCGAGGATTACTGCGAGGGCTGTGCTTGGGCCTATACCTTGCTCAAGCGCGTGTTCGTATGCAAGGATCGGTGCGCTTTGAAACTCCTCGAGTGGGTCCGCGAGATCGGGTTTGCTTTCGCACGTCTCCAAAACGGATTGCGGTAGGTCTCTCCCGTTGGCGGGCACTCATTTGACTTTGTCCTTTATTATTTATATACACAGATCAAGAAGAACGGGCTGACGCCTCCCCGTCCGCGTAGCCTTTCAACCCGGCTTTACTGCGTTGCGAATTCCCTGACGCCCCCTCACTATTCACGCAACCACTGAATTAATACTACGAAAACACGCCAGACGTGTACATCTGGTTATTACCTAACCCGTCAAGCAGATTCTGTGCCCATTGATAAGTCTTGGGAAGCTACCGAAATCTCGTCCACAGGCCGAAGCTCGACGCTAGCGCGCTGCTGCCTGTTCGTAGTCTGCACCACATACGAGAGAAAAGTAATATGACCGAGCAATTGAATCGCTGCCTACCATACGCAGCAGCCGTCCGGATCCTGCATTCCTGTTCGACCGGGTCGAGTGCTACTATCGGGACCGGATCGAGAGGAGCTATAAGGGTCAGCATCCATTGAAGGGCCTGATCCCCGGACCGGGGGCGGTCAAATTGCGCAGCAACGACTACTTGTGCATTGCCAGCGATCCGCGCGTGATCGAGGCGGAGGTTCGCGTCTTGCGAGCCGCCGGTCATGGCGATTCGGTGTCGCGAGCATTCGTGCATCACGAGACCAGCACTCTCCAGGCTTTCGAACAGCGCGTGGCGCGCCTGATGGGCGCGGAAGCGGCCGTGCTCGCCAATTCGGGCTATTGCGCCAATGTTGGCCTGATCCAGGCGATCTGCCGTCCCGCGACACCTGTGTTCCTCGACATGAAGGCGCATTTATCGCTGTGGGAAGGCGTAAAGTCCGCGGGCGCCAAGCCCACGCCATTCTGCCACAACGACGCGGAGCATCTCGATCGCCTGATCGGGAGGATTGGACCCGGCGTGATAGCGATCGATGCGCTTTACAGCACCGACGGCGACTTTGCCGCTCTCGAGGACATCGTCGAAGTTGCCGGGCGGCGCGGCTGTGTGCTGATCGTCGATGAGACGCATTCCTTCGGTACGCACGGGCTTGGCGGCGCAGGCCTTGTAGCGGCGTGCGGTCTTAGCGATCGCGTGCACTTTCGAACCGTTGGCCTGTCCAAGGCTGTTTCGAGCCGCGGCGGCCTGGTCGTGTGCTCGCAGCGCAACGCCGAGTTCGTTCGCTACGAAGTCGCTGCCAGTGATCTTCAGCACGCAGGTACTGGCGCACGAGGTCGCGGGGTACAACGCCGCCCTCGATATTTTCGCCAGCGAGCCCTGGCGGCAGCGTCATCTGCATGCCAATCACCGTTACCTCGCCGGCGGCCTCGACAGCCTGGGCTACAATGTCGAGGCGTCCAAGTCGCAGATTATCGCTCTGGAGGCCGGGGAGATACTTGAGACGATCAAGCTGCGGGATGCTCTGGAAAGCCGCGGCATTTTCGGTTCCATCTTTCTGCCGCCGGCGACGGCAACGAAGCGATGCATCATCCGCTTTACAGTGAACTGCGGCCTGACCAAGGCCGAACTCGATCGAGTGCTGGCTGTATGCGCTGAAATCAGGGACGAGGTCCGTCTGGCATCGTGGCCGTCGACGCGGCGCCGGCGCCATCAAACTCCCGGGGCCGGCCGGCCGCGCTTGCGGCATGAGCCGTGCGGGATACGGCACCGGCCGTATCCCACGTCTTTGTCTCGACGGCAGGTAGCCTGATCTCGAAGGTGGTGCCTTTGCCAGGCTCCGATAAGCAGGCGATGCTGCCGCCGAATTCCGCAATGACACGGCGGCAGAAGGACAGGCCAATGCCGGTGCCGCTGGTTTCCGCATGACCGGTCACGAACGGTACGAAAAGATAGGGTAGTGCCGCAGGCTCTATGCCCCGGCCGGTATCGCTTACCGAGAGTACGTTACCGGCCGGCTGCCGTTCTCGCCTCGATGAAGATGCGCCCTGTTCCTGCCTCGGCAATTGCACGCAGCGCATTTTTGACAAGGTTGAAAATGACGTGAACCATCAGAACCTCGATACCCCGATAGACGAACTCATTGCGCACGTTGACGCCGATCAACTCACGCTCGCCTGGACGAAAGTGGAAGCGGCCGATCGCCTCACCGATGGTGCCGGCAATCGCATACAACTTTATCCGCTCCTGGGAATAGCTCTCCTCCTTGACGCTGGTAAGGAGCATATCGATGACGAGGTTCGCGGCGGCGGCGTGTCCATCGATGCGTTGCAGGGCACTCCTTATGCGGGCCATATCTTCGTCGCTCAGGCTCTTTTCGCAGCCCCGCTCCCGGGCCCACTTGTTGACCGCGCTCAGACTGACGAGGTGTTCACCGGATTTGCCGGCGTCCAACCGGATACCGAGAAGGGGCGTGCGCATTTCATGCGCGATGCCGCTCGCGAAAGCGCGTGCCGCCAAGAGCTTCTCGCGCGCGATCGCGCGTTCGCTGTGCGAGAGGAAAATCACCGCGCTCAAAATGAAACCGTAGATTGGGAGGCGAAGCAGATAGCCGGTGGGGACATGGGTTGCTCCCGATATCAGCCAATAGGCGATCACCCCGATCAACTGCCCCATGAGGGAGACAATAACGCCGTTGGCGAGGTCGCAGAGCAGAAACGTGAACAGGATGATCGCGGTCAGCGTCATCAGCCAGACGTTGTTGACGCCGTTCATGAGCAGCATGACCGTACAAAACACAGGTCCAGCGAACAGCAATGCCCAATAGCAGTAGGCCAGGTAATAGGACGCGAGCCACCGTGGCCAATGGCGCCGGAGTGCCATCGGCAGGCAGAGCCGCCGTGCATGCAAGCCTCAGGGGCAAGCTCTCGTAGGGTTGCGGAAAGGCGTATGTCCAGATGAAATAATACAATGGAAGCGCAATAACCGCGATCAGCCCGACGGCGGGCAGCTTGTATGCCGCGAGAGCGTGATACTCGACATACGCGTCCCAAAGGCGGCGCGCGAGCCGCCACGGCCGCGCAAGTAGGTCTCGCTCCATCAGGCCCGGAGCGCCGGGTACAATGCCAAGCCGCACAATTACCAACTTTCACTTGCACGATTTCACATGCGTTGATTATACGGTTACCTAGGTTTGCGCGGAAGTGCGTTGCAAGAGCACTGACATAAGAGGATCAGAACTGGACCCATGAGCGCCCTGCTGCCCCTCTATCATCCGACGACATGCCTTGTCATCGATGACGACCGGCTCTACCTCGACAGCTTCAATTACAATTATGCCGATGTCACACTATGTGCAACCGAGCATCGGCCGGAGCGAGCCATCGAGCGCCTTCTCAAGGATGCGGAGCGGACCGGCTTGACGATCGATGAAGCCAATCTCGCACCGGTCGGCGAAGGAGCGGCCGATAATCCTGTCGTTCGTCTACCGGCATCGCGCATCGCCGCAATGGCCCGCGATCCGGCTCGCTTTTCGCGGGTTTCCGTGGCCGTCATCGACTTCGCCATGCCAAGTATGACGGGTGTCGAACTCTGCCGGAAGATTAAGCACCTGCCGGTCAAGAAGGTTCTGCTCACTGGTAAGACCGGGGATGCGACAGCCGTCGCCGCCTTCAACGAGGGCCTAATTGACCTGTTCCTGGTCAAGCACGACCCAGACCTGCCCGCCAAGCTGAGGCGGATCATCCGGGAACTGCAGTACAGCTACTTCAAGGACCTCACCGCGCCGCTGGAACCCATTGCAAAGCTTGAGGACACGGCGTTCCTCGACGATCCAGGTATCGCCGCGCTGGTGTTCACAAGTTCTCCGAACGCATCCGCGCAGTCGAGCACTATCTCCTGGTATCTCCGCCAGGCCTTGATGCTGGTCGACGAGGAGGGGCAGGTCACGATCGCATGGGTCAGCAGCCAGGATCGGATGCGCGCCCAACTTGAGATTGCGATTGAAGAGGGCGCGCCAGAGGCGCTCGTGAAAGGTTTACGCGCGGGTGATGTGATACTCGTCTGCCCGACGCAGACCGGGTTCTACGTACAGAAACACGTATCCGACTGGCAGAAGTATGTTTTGCCGTGCGAGGAGATCGCGGGAAACACCCTCTGGAAAGTGGCGATCCAGCGGGAGCCGGCACTTTGCCGTTCGGCCGTTTCGTTGCTGCAGTATCGCCGGTCGCAGGCCAAACCCGGCTGGGCAACTTAGGCTTCGATAAGAAATAACCGCGCCATCCGGCTTGTTCTTTTGCCCGCCTGCTGCGTTACACAAAGGGTTACATATCTTGGATATGCGCCCCTTTTTTGCGCCTTGCAGCCGGCGTCTCTCCGCCCACGCGCACGATCTGGCGGTCCTGGATAGCCCGCAACAGCGAACCCGGAGTTCTCGACCGGAGCCCCTGCCAATGTTCCTGTCGATCAAGTTCATCGAAAAGGCAAAAGCGGATTAGCCCGCCTCCGCGGACCGCCGCACCCGCGCGAGCAGCGACTCGCCCGTCTCCTCGCCGAAGCAACTCGCGAAATCGTCGCATTCGGCGCAGCTTGGCGCGGTGCAGAGCGTGTAGCTCGCGTCGGCGCAGATCAGCCGGTAGAAGAACTTCTTCCACTTCATGTCGCCGGTGTTGCGCGCAGCAAGCGGCTTGAAATGCCGGGTCATAAGCTGCGAAAGCTCGCCGCGATTGTTGAGGCCAAGATCCTGCCAGAGGTGATTGGGCCGCTGGGCGCGCCTGGCGATCATGGCCGCAAGCAGCACCTGAAACGGCTCGCGCTCGGTGGTGCTGCGTTCGAGCAGGTCGAGCAGGCAAGCTTCGTCCGCCGCGCGCTCGACGGTTTCGCCTGAGCCGAACAAGCGCCACGCGGCGGCCTTGGGGAAGAACTCGCGGGCGAGCGCGCCGAATTGCTCCGCCGAAAGCCCGGCGGCAGCGGTTTGCGGCTGTTCGAAGCCCCTCGCATCCGCCGTTGAAATCGCGAGAATACAGGCCGCCACATGCGCGTCGAACTCGTCGCAGCCCGGCGCGCGCGCTTCCATGAGGTTGCGGTACACGTCTTGCGGCGACAGGGGCTGGGCTTCTGCAAAGAAGCCCCCCTCACCCCGGCCCTCGGCGAGCAAGTTCGCCTTGCCGAGCTTGCCTCTTTTCGCTTCCGCATCCGCAAGCGGATGCGGATGGGGAGAGGGGGCAGGCTGTGCCCGTTGTGAAGCCGTTCCCTCTCCCCTTGCGGGAGAGGGACAGGGTGAGGGGATCTTCTCTATCAACATGCCGGATTTGATGCAAAACTCATGCCGCGAGATCCAAGGCCGGCGGCGTGGAGGAATGCGACTGGCACGCCCTCGGGCACACCCGTGAGCACGCCCCGCAGCCAATGCAATTGCCGGCATCGCCCATGGTCATGATCTTGCGCTCGAATTCCTCATCGTCGTCGTCGTCATCGGCGGAGGCGTCGAGATTGACCAGTTCGCCCTCTTCGGTTAGGCCCTTGAGGCTCATCACCTTGCGGCCACAAACCTTGAAGCAGCGCCCGCAGCCAATGCACTTTTCCGGGTCGATTGCGATCAGATATTCCGGCGCCCAGTTCCGGCCGTCGCGCGTTAACAGTTCCATTTCCGCTCCCTCACTTCATGCGGTTTCGAGTTGCTTCAAACTTGCGCGTTTCTGTTCCAGGATCGCGAAGGCATCGTGCGCGCGCTGCGCCACCTCCAGAATGTTCCGCCAGTTCACCGGCAGTTCCTCGGAGAGGTCGTGCAAGTCCATCTTCGCCTGCATTGCCCTCGCGGACAGCTTCTTGATCTCCGCTTTCAGGGTTTCCACGTCGCTCATGCTTGCTCCACCGTTCCAAACTCTGTGTCATGGCCGGGCTTGACCAGGCCATCCAAGCAACCGGCTTTGCGATCTGGATGGCCGCATCGAGTGCGGCCATGACAGTTGAGTTCAATACTTCGCGGCCTCCGGGAATTTCGCGATCATGGCGCAAGCTTCGCCCACGTACTTCTCGCCCTCGGCCACGAGCTTCTCGAAGCTCTCGAAGCCGAAGCGGTGCATGTCGCGCAGGTGCTTGTTGAACACGACGAGCCGGCCCGCGAGCAGCACCATACGGCCGAAGCCCTCGTGGTGCATTTTCATCATGGGCGAGACCATGATGCCGGTGGCTCGCTCAACGGCCAGGCCCACGGCATTGTAGAAAAGCTCCATCCGCCACAGCGTCTCCGGGTCTGGATCGCCCATGATCGGGATTTCGCGCCGCTGCTCCTTGGTCACGACATAGGGCGCCAGCAGCTCCAGATCGCTCTTTTTCTCCCAGGCGCCGTAACTATCCTGTGCGCGCCACTGCTTGACCAGTTCCTTGAAGAACACCAAATCCGTCAGCACCGCTTTTTCCGCTTCCGCTGCCTCAACCATCGACGGCCTCATCTTCCAGATCGAGCACGCGCTCCTTGCCCTTCAGCATCGCCTTGCGCAGCCACGGCGGCGGCGTGCCCTTCAGCACGGTCACGAGCTTTTCGAGGAGGCCCGTAATCTCTTCCGGGTTCGTCACCTTGACCGGGTGAATGCCCGTGGCCACCACGCGCGCGGCACCCGAGCCGCCGATGGCCGCGACATAGAGGATGGCGCAATCGCGAATGGCCTCGATCTTGGGGGCGAGCTTGTCCTCGTCGCCGTCCTCTTTCAGGTCGCCCTCGAACTGAATGACCTCCACGAATTTGTAGCCCTCAGGCGCGATATCGTAGACAGCGATGTTTTTCGCCCAGCCGAAATGGGCGTCCACGTGCTTCAGGTCCTGGGTTGCAAAGGCTACTTTCATGCCGCCGGCCCTTTCTTCTGTGTTTTCACCGTCCGCTCCTTTCGTGCCTGCGCTAATGAGCCGCAACCGCCGCACCAGCATGGCTATCCTCGCGTGGAAGGCGCCAATCGTCCGGCCCTGGCTCGTGCGCCTGCGCCATGAACATGTTGCCGGCTTCGAAGATGAGATCGCGCGTGCCGCGGTAGCCCACGGAAACCAGGTGCGCAGCCCCCAGCCGGTCGAAGGTGGGCAGTCCGTAGCGGAACAGCGGGATGCCGAGGCGCTCCGACATCTGCCGTCCGTGGCTGTGCGTAATAATCAGATCGCAGCCGGCGCTGCGGTTTTCGAGGTCTTCGAGATCGCCGATCAGCACCTCGTCCGCAGGCACTTTTTCCAGCACCGGCGACTGCATGGTCGTAACCGCCGCCTCGATGGTGCAGCCCATCTCGGCAAGCCAGCTCGACACGCCGAACAGCAGATCCGGCTCGGCGCCCACGGCGATCTTCTTGTTGCCGAACGAGAAATGCCCGTCGAGCATCGCGTCGAGAAGCTGGCTCCTCTGGCGGCGCAGCTTCGCCGGCACGGGCTTGCCGCTGATCTTTGCGAGAAACGCGACAAAAGCGTCATTCGGCGCGAGCCCCGTGAGCCGGTCGAACAGCCGGTAGGGCACGCCGGTCTTCTTCTCCAGCGCCTCGGCCGCCTCGCGCATCTGCTCGCCGATGGCGATTGTCCAGGAAGCGCTACCCAGCCCCGCGATCTCCTGGACCGATATGCCACCGATGGTGGTGGGCGTAAAATCGTCCGGAATGTGCCCGTCGAGCGAGCCGGAAAGGTCGGGCAGGAACGAAGGCTTCAGGTCAAACGCCTCCACGATGTCGCGCAGCTCTTCGAGGTCGCCGGGTGTCAAATGCGAGCCGGGCAGAATGGTCACGCGGGCCGGATCGCGCCGTGCGTCCTTCGCCGGCGTCCCAACCAGCGTCTCGATCATGCAGGTTACGGCCTTGGCCCATCCCTCTTGAAACGCATCCTTGAAGTCGGGCGTAGAGGCATAGACCAGCGGCAAGTGCGCAAGCTCGGGCCGGTTCTGCCGTATCAGCGAGATAAACCCGCCCACGTCGTCGCCCTTGACCTCGGTCACGCCGGTCGAGCAGATGCCGATCATCGCGGGCTTGGCGCGGCTATTGATGGTCATTACGGCCTGCTCGACATTCTCGAAGCCACCAAGCACGGTCGCGACCTCGCTCATGGCGGTGGTCTGCATCGGGATGGCTTCGCGGAAATGGCGGACAAACAGGACGAGCCCGAAGGAGGTGCAGCCCTGGCTGCCGTGCAGGAGCGGCATGCAGCCCTGGACGCCCATGAAGGCGAGCGCCCCGCCGATGGGCTGGCTCATCTTCAGCGGATTGACCGTGCACGCCTTTTTGGAAATTACGACCTTTGCCATGGTGCCCTCACGCTGCCTGCTCAAGTGGCGCAATGGGGAGGTCCGTCACCTCTTTGGCGACGCAGTGAGCGGTTTCCCCCTCACCCCAGCCCTCTCCCGCGAGGGGAGAGGGGGTAAGCTGCGCCCGTTGAAAGGACGTTCCCTCTCCCCTCGCGGGAGAGGGACAGGGTGAGGGGGCCTTTGCCCCAGACTCCTGCCCCGCCGCATTCGCCTCATCAGCCCGCTGTTCCCACGTCACCTCGTCCCAAGGTGCCGGCGTGCGCACTTGGCTCCAGACCGGGTTCGACAGCGCCTTATCGATCTCGCGGACAAGCTCCACCATGCCCTCGTAGCCGGCATAGGCGTAGTGCCGTTCCTGGTTGATATCGAGCCACGGCATCTTGGCCTTGAGCGCCACGAATTGCGTGCGCCCGCCCGAAAGCATGATGTCCGCCTGCGCCGATTTCAGAATGCGATACATTTCGCGCGGCGGCAGATCCTCGATCATGTGCGCCTCCTGGCCCATGATCTCCTTGATCTTTTCCTTGTCCTCTTTCGTGGATTTCTTGACGCTCGTGCCAACCAGTTCCATGCCGGCTTCCTGCAGAGCAGCCACCACGGACCACGACTTCACGCCGCCAGTAATGAGGAGAGCCTTCTTGCCCTGAAGCCGCTCGCGATAAGCCGCGATCCGCTCCCAGGCGCGTTTCTCCTCGCGCTCGATCACGGTTTCAGTGCGCGCCTTCAGCTCCTCCGGCGCGCCGCGCTCGACCAGCAGCCGCGCGATCTCGCGCAGGCTATCGCTCATGTCGCCGATGCCGTAGAACGAGCCCTCGAAATAGGGAATGCCGTATCGCTCCTCCATCTTGCGCGCGACGTTAATCATGGCGCGGGAGCAGACCATCATAGCGGCGCGGGCGCGGTGGGAGCTGGCCACCTCGCGATATTTGGAGTCGCCCGAGATGCAGGCCAGGATGCGGATGCCCAGCTCATCAAGCAGCGGCTTCACCTGCCACAGCTCGCCCGCGACGTTGTATTCGCCGATGATGTTAATGTCGTAGGGCGTGGTGTAATCCGGCTCCTGCGTGCCGATGACGTGATCGAGCAGCGCCTCGCCGCCGAGCTTGTTGCCGAGCGTCTTGGCCCCAACGAAGCCCGGCGCCTGCACCGGAATGCAGGGCTTGCCGAACTTCTCGCTCGCCTTCTTGCAAACCGCGTTGATGTCGTCGCCGGTCATGGCCGGCACGCAGGTCTGGTAGACGAACACCGCCGGCGGATCGTATTTTTCCACGATTTCGCGGATCGAGCGGTAAAGCCGCTTCTCGCCGCCGAAGATGATATCGTTCTCGCTGAGATCGGTGGTGAAGCTTGTCCGGTAGAGCTTGGAGCCGGAGGAACCTGAGTTGCGATTGTCCCAGGAACTGCCCTCGCAGGCGATGGGGCCGTGCACGAGATGGGCAACGTCGGTGATGGGCTGGAGCGCGATCTTGGCGCCGTCGAAGGCGCAGCCGCCAGCCGCTCCGCCGGGCTGGAGCGCCTTGGCGCAGCCCTTCTTGCGTTCCTTCCCGGACTTGGCCTGGTTCTTGGCGCAGCCGGGCTCGTTGAAGACCTCCTGGATTTTGTTCGCCAGTGTGCTCATTCACGTCTCCTAACCGAACCCGATGCGCGGGAGTGAACAAGACCCCCTCACCCCAGCCCTCTCCCCAAGGGGAGAGGGAGTCCCGCCGCGGCGGCTGAGAGGGCGTTCCCTCTCCCCTTGGGGAGAGGGACAGGGTGAGGGGGGCTTTCCCCTACCGGATGATGTCGTAGCTGTAGTCGGTCTGCGCCGTGGTGTTGGTATTCTGGTCCATCACGTCGAAGATCTTGTCGAGCAGCTTCACGAGCACGTTCATGCCGCCCTGGTAGCCCCACACCGGATAGCGGTGGTGGTGATGACGGTCGAAGATCGGGAAGCCCATCCGGATCAGCGGCGTGCCGGTGTCGCGTTCCAGATACTTGCCGTAGGTGTTCCCAATCAGGAAATCCACCGGCTGGGTAAAGAGCAGCGAACGCATGTGCCAAAGGTCCTTGCCGGCATAGACCTTGCCGTCCTTGCCGAAGGGCGAACTGGCCAGCAGCGCTTCGGCTTTCGCCTGCCAGGCCTTGCCGCCATTCGTGGCAAGGACGGTGACGGGCTCGGCGCCAAGCTCCATGAGGAACGCCGCCATGCCGAGGCAGAAATCCGGATCGCCGTAGATGGCGAACTTCTTGCCATGGATGTGCGCGTTCGAGTCCGCGATCGCGTCCACGAGACGGCCGCGCTCCTTTTTCAGCGCCTCCGGGATCGGCTTGCCGGTGATGCGCGACACTTCCATCAGGAACTTGTCGGTCCCGGCCACGCCAACCGGGTGGTTGAAGGCAACCGTCTCCTGGCCCCAGCCCGCGATATAGGGCAGCGTCTTTTCGGTGCAGTATTGCTGCATCGAGAAGGTGGCCTTGGCGTGAACCGCGTTGGCCGCGTCCTCAAGCTTCGTGCCGCCGTCGTACATGCGGAACTCGCCATCGGTCGGCGTATCCCACACGTCGCTGTTGTCACCAAGGATGGTGTATTCGACGCCCATCAGGTCGAAGATGCGCTTGATCTCGCGCATGTTGCCGACCGTGTAGCCGTCGAAGCCGCCGATGAAGTTGATCTTGCCATTGGGCTGGCGTTCAAGCTTCGGCTCAGTTCCGGCCTTGCCGCCCCAGAAGTGCTCGACCACGCCCTTCATGGTGTTGTCGTAGCCGGTGACGTGGCTGCCGACGAAGGCGGGTGTGTGTGCGAAGGGGACATCGAAGTCCGTTGGCACCGAGCCCTTCTCCTTCGCCGTCTTGATGAAGGCGTTGAGGTCGTCGCCGATCACTTCCGCCATGCAGGTGGTCGAGACCGCGATCATCTTGGGCTTGTACATATTGTAGCTGTTGGCGAGCCCGTCGATCATGTTGTTGAGGCCACCGAACACCGCCGCGTCTTCCGTCATCGAGGAGGAGACCGCCGAGGTCGGCTCCTTGAAGTGGCGCGAGAAATGGCTGCGGTAGTAGGCGACGCAGCCTTGGCTGCCATGCACGAAGGGCAGCGTGCCCTCGAAGCCCAAGGCCGCGAAGACGGCACCGAGCGGCTGGCAGGCCTTTGCCGGGTTTACGACCAGGGCTTCGCGAGCGAAGTTCTTCTCCTGGTATTCCGGCGTCTTCAGCCATTCCCGCACGCGCTGGACCTCGGCATCCGCATGCGCGTCCTCGAACTTCTCTCTCTTATTCTTGAACATCTCCTTGTATTCCGGACCGCGGAATAGGTCGAAATGGTCCAAGACGTTTTCTGCACTCTGGCTCATGATCGTATCCTTCTGGCGCTCACTCCCCTCACCCCAACCCTCTCCCCATGGGAGAGGGAGTCCGGCCGCAGCCATTGAGAGGGCGTTCCCTCTCCCATGGGGAGAGGGACAGGGTGAGGGGCGGAACGTCCGTTCGCTCTGCTGTTTCCGTTAGAATGGCGCTTTCGTCAGGCCCCAAACCGGCGAGTTAATTGCCATGTCCATGTCGCGGGCGAAGATGGCGAAGCCGTCATAGCCGTGATAGGGGCCGGAATAGTCCCACGAATGCATCTGGCGGAACGGCACACCCATTTTCTGGAAGATGTACTTTTCCTTGATGCCGGAGCCGACCAGATCGGGCTGGACTTTCTCGACGAACTTCTCGAACTCGAAGCCGGTCACGTCGTCGTAGATCAGCGTGCCATCCTTGATGTAATGGGTGGTGCGCTGATAGTCGTCGTTGTGGCCGAACTCGTAGCCGGTGCCGACGACTTCCATGCCGAGGTCCTCGTAGGCGCCGATCACGTGGCGCGGACGCAGGCCGCCGACATACAGCATGACCTTCTTGCCTTCGAGGCGCGGCTTGTATTTCGCGATCACGGCTTCCATCAGCGGCTGGTACTTCGCGATGACGCGCTCAGCACCTTCCTTGATCTTGTCGTCGAAATGCGAAGCAACACGGCGCAGCGACTCGACGATCTTGGTTGGGCCGAAGAAGTTATATTCCACCCACGGAATACCGTACTTCTCTTCCATGTGCCGCGAGATGTAGTTCATCGAGCGGTAGCAATGCAGGATGTTGAGCTTCGCTTTTGGGGTCGCCTCAAGCTCGGCGATGGTGCCGTCGCCGGACCATTGCGCGATCACCCGCAGCCCCATCTCCTCAAGCAGGATGCGCGAAGACCAGGCGTCGCCGCCGATATTGTAGTCGCCGATGATGGCGACGTCGTAGGGGCTCGGCTCGAACTTCAAGGGCTTGCCGGTGGCCTTGTCGAACACCCAGTCGCGCACCGCGTCGTTGGCGAGATGGTGGCCCAGCGATTGCGACACGCCGCGGAAGCCTTCGCAGCGCACCGGCACGATGGGCTTGCCGCCATACTCCTTCGACTTCACCTTCGACACCGCCTCGATGTCGTCGCCAATGAGGCCGATGGGGCATTCGGACTGGACAGAGAGGCCCTTATTGAGCGGGAACAGCTCCTGTATCTCGTCCATGATCTTGGCGAGCTTCTTGTCGCCGCCGAACACGATGTCCTTTTCCTGGAAGTCCGAGGTGAACTGCATCGTGCCGAACGTATCCACGCCGGTGGTGCCGATGTAGTAGTTGCGGCGCGAGCCCCAGGAATACTGTCCGCAGCCCACCGGGCCGTGGCTGATATGGATCATGTCCTTGATCGGCCCCCAGACCACGCCCTTCGAGCCTGCGTAAGCGCAGCCGCGGATGGTCATCACGCCGGGGATCGACTTGATGTTGGACTTGACGCCGCAGTCGGGCTTACCTTCCTGGAACGTACCAAGATGTTTGGCCCGGCGCTTGGCGGTCTTATCCGGATAGACCTTCAGAACTTCTTCGATGACTTCTTTATTTCTAGCCTTGATGTCTTCTACGTTTTCCGCGAGTGCCAGGCTCATAACTGGTCAGCCTTTCCAACCTGAATTCTTTTCATCGGGCGCAACCCCTCACCCTGTCCCTCTCCCTCTGGAGAGGGGACACCTAGACTAAGCTCGGCGTCCGTTATGGCGTCCCTTCTCCACCGCATACGCTTGCGGATGCGGTCACGCTGCGTGGCAAACTCGCCGAGGCGAGTTTGCTGCGAGAAGGACAGGATGAGGGGTTGCGCCCCCCGTTAGTTACGCTGCTTCAGCAGCCAGCTCGGCCGCCGTCTTGCCAACAACGAACTCGTCGACCGCTTGCAGGATGCCGTGCTCCATCAGCATGTCTTCGAGTTCGTCCATGGTGATCGGGGTCGGGATGACACCGTTGCCCGCGTTGACATGGATTTTTCTCGCGAGAGTGCGGTAATGCTCGGCCTGCTTGGATTCCGGCGCATACTCGATCACCGTCATGCGGCGCAGCTCGGCGTGCTGCACGATGTTGTCGCGCGGCACGAAGTAGATGAGCGTGGTGCCAAGCTTCTTCGCCAGGGCTTCCGCAAGCTCCAGCTCCTTGTCGGTCTGGCGTTCGTTGCAGACCAGGCCGCCTAAACGAACCCCGCCGGAGTTGGCGTATTTCAGGATGCCCTTGGAGATGTTGTTGGCCGCATACATGGCCATCATCTCGCCGGACATGACGATGTAGATTTCCTGCGCCTTGTTCTCGCGGATCGGCATGGCGAAGCCGCCGCACACCACGTCGCCCAGCACGTCGTAGGACACGTAGTCGATGTCCTCGTAAGCGCCGTTCTCCTCAAGGAAGTTGATCGAGGTGATAACGCCGCGGCCTGCGCAGCCAACTCCCGGCTCCGGACCGCCCGACTCGACGCACTTGATGTTCTGGTACCCGATCTTCATCACGTCTTCGAGTTCGAGGTCCTCGACGCTGCCTTGCTCGGCGGCAAGGCTCAGGATGGTGTCCTGTGCCTTGGCGTGAAGTATAAGGCGGGTCGAATCCGCCTTGGGGTCGCAGCCAACGATGAGGATCTTGTTCCCCATCTCGGCCAGCGCCGCCAGCGTATTCTGGGAAGTAGTGGACTTGCCGATGCCACCCTTCCCGTAGAATGCGATCTGTCGCAATGCCATGCAGGTCTCCTTCGTAATCGTATTCTCTGTGTGCTCGCCTCGGAGGGTGGAGCATCCGGCAATCGCTTGCCCGCAGCACCGTTAGAGCAAGCGCCGTGCCAATTCGGTAAGCCATTGATGTCGCGTTGTTTTGGGCACTTTTCGCCCAAAAATGCGGCGGGACCTACGCTGTTCCGAATCTGACATCGCGCAATCGTGCTTGTCCGAAAGCGGACAGCGGACAATCCGGCGGCCCGGAAATTGCAACGGACTCGCAAAGCCTGGAAGCACCGTCATTGCGAGCAACGCGAAGCAATCCAGAAACGCCAAGCACCGACGCTCGTTTTCCTGGATTGCCACGGCGGCGCTGCCGCCTCGCAATGACAGACGCGCCTTTCACGCAAGAACTCATTCGGAGGACCGCATGCAAATTGGCGTCGAAATGTCCCGTGCGCTGGAGAACAAGCGCATCTTCATTGTGTCGGACGACGAGATCGCCCGCGCGGCGTTGCAGTTCATGCTGCATGACGAATATGAGGCGCACGATCTGGCGAACCTGAGCGCGGCACATGCGAAGGCGGCGCAAGGGCAGCCGGACCTCGTGCTCCTGGGGCTGGAGATCGTGGAGGCGCGCGGCGTGGCCGTGCTTCAGGAGATCGCGGCCAAGTTTCCCGCCGCGAAAGTCATGCTTATCGCCGCCCCTGGGCAGGATGCGCTCGCGCAAAGCTACCTTGGGGGCGGCGCACACAGCGTTCTGACAAAGCCTCTCACCATCGAAAGCGTGCGCCGCAAGGTTGGCATCGTGTTCGGCCACGGCACCAACGCGATGGTGCAGCTTTCCATCATTCCGGTGAAGAAGGCTTAAGCCCCCTCACCCCAGCCCTCTCCCGCGAGGGGAGAGGAAGTCCGGTTGCGCCCGCTGCGATAGCGTTCCAGAGGGGGCTCTTGACCCAAATCCTGTACGCTAAGCGACAGGACCTGTCGCCATTGCGACATGCGCCGCCGCCTTTGCTAAGGGAAATCCCCCAGCACCCCCGGATTTCTTGCATAAATCCAGTTTGGCACGGCGGTTGCTGAACAGCCTTCCCGAGACTTCAGCAAAGAGCACGGCAAGGGCGCTTCCAATGACACAAACGATGGCAAAAATCGCAGACACCGCGTTCGCGCGGCTTGAAGCCGAGGGACGGCTTGTCAATCCGGTGCTCAAGGCGCCGACGAAGACGCCGGGCCGAATTGGCTTCAGGGGCGAACTTGCACTGAAATTCGCGCCGAAGCTTGCCGACGAGGCGCGCCCGCCCGAGTTGAAGGCGGACCAGGTAATGGCCATCGCCGGGGAAGGCAGCGCCACGATCCCGTTCCTCGCCTGCTACCTGCACTCGTTCGAATATCTGAAGACGCTCGCGGACGTGCTTGGCGAGACGCTGTCGCCCACGGGCAAGTATTTCTGCTACTGCAACAACATCGACCTGCTGAAGCGCTACCAGGTATCCTTGAACGGCGCGAGCTTCTATGTCCTGCCGATAGACGAGGCCGGTGTCTATAACGAGCTTCTGGAGCTGCTTTATCTTGAGAAGACCGAGCTGAAGCGGCTCGACACCGCCGCCAAGCTCGACAAGGTCGCAGATACCGCGCTCAAGTTCAGCGATAAGTTCCCGGACCTCACCTATGAGGAAGGGCTCAAGCTGATGGGGCCTGTACGCAACCAGAACGAAAACCGGCCCGTCTAGCAGCCAAGCGGCGCTCCGTCGTCGCGAGGCGGCTCTTGGCCGCCGTGGCGATCCAGGCGTGCTAGCAACTTATTGATTCTAGTCCAGCTTATCCGAGGCAAGTTCGCTTGCGAGCGTGCCGCCAATGGGGTGCGAACTTGCCTCGGGCTGTACTAGCGCCGACGTGTGTTGCTTTGGATTGCTTCGCTTCGCTCGCAATGACGTTGCCTGGACCAAGCACCTTCCCGGAGATTGACCAATGACCAATTCGCCCGGCAGCCTGAGCAGCCGCGCCGCCGTCGTGATGGGCACAAACGAGATCGCGTCGGCGGTCGCGGTGTATCTCTTCCGCGACGGCTGGCGGGTGGTCCTCTCCCACGACCCCCATCCGCCGGTGATCCGGCGCCGCATGGCCTTCCACGACGCACTGTTCGGCGATCCAGCCGAGGTTGGCGGCATCCGGGGCGCGTTAGCGGAAACGAGCCTTGCCGTTGGCTGGCTCCTCTCCCAGGGAAATCTCGCGGTCACGCCGCTGGGCCTCCTCGATCTGATCCCCATTACCGCATTCGGCGTGCTGGTGGACGCGCGCATGCAGAAGCGCGACCGGCACCCCGACCTGCGCCATTTGGCAAAGCTCACCGTCGGCCTTGGCCCCGGCTTCGCCGTGGACAGGAATTGCGACATCGCGGTCGAGACCTGGCCGGAGCGAAGCGGTGCGGTCGTCTGCAAGGGGAGTACCGAAGCAGCGGACGGCAGGGCGAGGCTGCTGGGCGGTGCCGGAGCCGAGCGCTTCGCCTATTCCGCGGAGCCCGGCCGCTGGCGCTGCGCCGTGGACATTGGCACGCGCGTATTCAAGAACTTCCCCATCGGCATTCTCAACGGCGCCGCCGTCTGCGCGCCAATCGACGGGATTTTGCGCGGCGTCGTCCGCGACGGCACGGAGGTGCCCCCGGGCGTTAAGCTTCTGGAGATCGATCCGCGCGGCAGAAACGCCTCCTGGACAGGCATCGATCAGCGGGGGGCCACAATTGCCCAAGCCACACTCGCAGCTATCGCAAGGAAGCAGGATGAGGCGGCTCTTGCGGCTTCACCTGCACTGAAGAAGGCGCCAGCATGGCTCATGTAATCTTCTGGGAGAAGCCCGGCTGCGCAGGCAACGCGCGGCAGAAGGCGTTGCTCGCCCGGAGCGGCCATACGCTCGATGTCCGCAACCTGCTGGCCGAACCGTGGACGGCGGCGGACTTGCGCGCATTTTTTGGGCCGCTCCCGGTATCCGAATGGTTCAACAAGTCGAGCCCGCGCGTGAAGTCGGGCGAGGTGCGGCCGGAGGCGCTGGACGAAGACGGCGCGCTTATTCTGATGCTGGCGGACCCGCTGCTGATCCGCCGCCCCTTGATGGAAGCCGCCGGCCGCCGCGAGACCGGATTTGAGCCGGAGCGCGTCGCCGCCTGGATCGGGCTTGCCGAAACGCCCGTCCCTGTCACCGATACCTGCGTGCATGAGACGGCGCGCCAATTGGGCGAGACCGTGCCGCCATGCAAGCCGTGAAGGGCTAAGCCCTGCGCTTCGAGACCGGCAGGCGTCCGCCGCTAAGCAGAGTTCGCAAAAGTGGCCTTCCCGGTTTCGCGATAAAACACGGAGCGAACGTTTATCGTGAGCGACCTCAAACAACCACGCGAACGTTTATCGTGACCGGCAAGCGCTCACTCTGCGAAAACAAAGAACTCTAAGCGGGCATTCGTTGGCCTGCCAAGGAATGTCTGCTTAGTACGCCCCGCACGAATTCCTGACCCGTTTTACGGCTGGCGCCGATTCAGCATTCGCTCCCTACGTCACGCACTTCTTCACCTGATTGCCTGAGCACCCGTTACGGTTGCTTTTTGTTGCTGCTACTACTCTCCCTGGTACCCCGCCGGATTACCAACCGTGATATTTCGAACATCTCTGGCTGCTTTCGAATATGATTTTATCCTGCCCGGCAACAATCCCTCATTCAGCCCCAAATCCGCCAAAGTTTCCCGACCTTCTATACACCTTGTAGAAGTCTCAAGAAGAGACCTTCAACATCGAGCTTGTAGGCGGCACCCAAGCGTATGAGCGAATATAATAAGCGATAATAAAATGCGACATCCGATGGAGATGTTATCATGCGCGGCTTTAGTCTTTGCGTTGTCGAGGTGTACCGGCATGCGCGCTAGCTGACGATCCGGCTTATTCCGCACAATCGGCCCCGAGTTGCGGGCAAAACATTCCGATAAATTTGTTCGTAGCGGCAAGCGGCGCGGCGCAGCGATGGCGCGCGCTGTCCAAGAGGATGAGTAACAGGCCATGACAAAGCTGAAAGTATTGTGTTTCGTCCTGCTTGGGGCAGCGATCCTGGTGTCAGCAGAAGTACAGGCGCAGATGCAGGTCCGCAGCCCAGCCACGACCTACGAGCAAAAAAAGCGCGAGGCGAACGGCATCGCCCTGTCGATCATGACTTCGGGCCTGGCCTGCACGTGCTCGCGCTTTGCCGAAGACATCCGCAGCGTCGTCAACGACGTGTCGCCCGGGGGCTTGCGCGTCCTGCCAATTCTCGGCGTGGGCGGCGTTCAGACGCTGAACGACCTGCAGTTTCTCAGGGCCGTCGACATGGGCATCGTCGATCACGACGACATGGGCGTACTGAAGGCAAGAGACCCGGTGCTATACTCCAATATCGAGCAGCGGATTCAATATATCGCCAAGCTCTTCAATACCGAGCTTCATATCGTGGCGCGCAAGGAGATCAATAGCTTCGCAGACCTGAAGGGCCGGAAGGTCAATGTCAGCTACAAGGACAGCAACACTGACGTCACCGCCAGCCGCTTGTTCGATATGCTGCACATGCAGGTCGAGAAGACCTACTATGGCCCAGACGCCGCAGCGAGCAAGCTCGCAAGGGGCGAAATTACCGCGATGCTGATCGTCTCGGGGGCGCCGCACGCGGCCATCGCGACGCTGAAAACCGAGGATGGCGTTCATTTCCTGCCTTTGGACGACGCCAGCATGCCGGGCTACGACTTGGCCCCCGTTTTCGCCGATTACCTGCCCGGCGAGTTGACCCACGAGATGTATCCGAACCTCGTCGCCGAGGATGCGCCGGTGCAAACCGTTGTGAACCGCGCGCTGCTCGTCACTTACGCCTGGCCCGAGGGTAGCGCGCAACACCGGAAGACCGTGCGTTTCGTGAACTCCTTCTTCGAGAAGATCGCGCGTTTCCGCGAGACTGGCTTTCATCCGAAATGGGCTGAGGTGAACCTTTGGGCAGAGGTCCCTGGCTGGACGCGCTTCAAGCCGGCCGCCGAGTGGCTCGCCTCCCACAGGTCCGTGACGGCCACCGCCCTACCGGCTCCGCAGCAGGCAACCTTCGAGTAGGTTTATTGCCACCCACCGGGCCAAACACTGAAATCTGGCCCGAGGCCCTTTGCCGTGCCCACGGGAAAGCCAGCCATACCTAGCCGAAGGCGATCTTGCACAACGGTTTCAGTCTCTCCCCCCTCCCAGCATAAGGGAAAAGGCCGCAAACCTAAGACCCGGAAACCGCCGTTTCAGCGCGGTCGACGATCACCGTGCCGAACGGCGCCGGCAGCGACAGCCGCTGAAGCTGCCACAGATTAGGCTTGGACAACCTCACGAACGTAACCTCCGGCTTGAGATGTTGCGCCCAGGAGTACTCGCCGTTAGCGGGCGCGGCGCCTCCCGCCGTGGTGTAGCGAGCCTGGCAAGTGGCGAACGCTGGGTGTCCTTGCGCGGCCATGGGGGCCGGATGCAAGCTTATGTCAAAGCGGGCCTGCCCCATGTAAACCGGCAGCGTACCATTGCAGGGATTGGCAGGCGGCGAAAGCTTCAAGGAAGCGCTAAGCAGCGCCGAAAAGGGGTCGAGAACCCCGCGCAGATCGCCCTCTTTGTGAGGCCTGCGGTTCGCGAACTCCGGGGGCAACGGGGGCGTGATTTTCGTGCTTTTAGGCGCGGAGTTGGCAAAGTGAATTTCGACGGCGCGGTTCTCGGTGCCGGACATGACCATGCGGAAATGCTCCGGCGTCAGCTTCGCGCCTGCCCGGGAGCCTGTCGCTTCGCCTTGGACTTGTTCGTTGACGAAGATCGCGCCAACATCGGCCGAAACTGCCACCTTGTAATGCTGCGGACCCAGGGCGGTCCGGATCACGGCACCGCCCAAAGGCAAGCCGGCGAGGCTCACATCGTAACGCGAGACGATCACCTCCGCGTTCGCGGTTGTTGCACTCGAAAAGAACGCCAGCGGAGTAAGCAGGCTGGCGAAAGCAGTTAGCCATTTACGTGAGGCGGTGCTTAGCAGCCACCCTGGAGCTTGAAGAGTTTGTCCAGCTTCTATGTTCATGCGCCAACTTTTGTACTTACGTGATATTGATACACCGGCAGCCGCTCCCCGACGATATCCACTCATGCCCCATACCTGCAGGTTTTCCTTGTTCTAATTGTGGTAAGGGCCGAGCTTTACTGCGGCCCGGTTTGCTGCGCGAACACCCTCGCCGGCTTTAGGTTCCGGGAAGCGGGCTTTGAAGCTCTTGCGCAAAGGCGCTTGCAAGGGTGGTCCCGCGATGAGGGTCGCCCGCCGTCAAGCGCGCGTGTCCTATTAACCTAAAAAAGGCAGTTGAGCCCGCGCCGGCTGGGAAAATGCAAGTTGGCATACCGTGTTCCGGCGTTTTGTCGGCACACCCGGCAGGCGATATCATGGCCGGGCCTGGACCCTGCCATCCATGCAGCAAGGAATAGCTTGCGTTTTCAATGTGTTGCGCGGATGGCCGGATCAAGTCCGGCCATGGCAGCGGCGGACGTTTTGCCGCTTCAACTGCCGAATCTAGGATTAAACGATTTACGGCTATTTCTTCGCTTCGGCGGCAGCGCGTTTCAATGCCTCTTCGCGTGAAAATTTCTTCGCGTTGCGAAAATCCTTGTATACCCAGTTCACGCCAAAACCCGAAAATCCTTTGGGTTGATGACGCGGAAGTTGTCCGTGACCGAATCGCACAGATCCGCCCAGTTTTGCGGGACTGTCTCGCGTAAGAAGGTGAGCACTGCGCCGGCGAACTCCCGCGATGTGGCGTAGCACTTGTTATGCGTGAGGTGCTTGTGCATCACGCCCCATAACCGCTCGATGGGGTTCAGATGCGGGCAATAGGCCGGGATGAAGTGCAACTTGATCCTTCGGCCCGGCTGGGCCAGCCACTCTTGCACAAGCTTGGCGTGATGATAACGGGCATTGTCCAGGTAAACATGGATCGTCGCCAGCAACGGATACAGCGCTTCGAGCGATTCCAGCAGCCTTATCGTCGAGGCGGCATCGATGGTTTCCGCCTCGATCATGCGGGTTTGCCCGGTTTCAAGGTCAATCGCGCCGTGAATATTGATGCGCTGACGCCCGCTGGTCTGCTCGATTGCCAGCTTTTCTTCCTTGGGCGCCCAGCAGCCAACGGGCCGCGCGGCATGAGTTGGATGCACCGCATCCAGAAACAGCACGGCCTCGTCAGGACCGAGCGCGTTCCGCAGCTTCTCGTAAGCTTCGATGAAGGCCCGCTGTTTTTCCGTATCGAGCTTGCGGCCGATGACTTCGGGCTTGTGGTATTCCAAGCCCAACCGGTGCAATAAGGCAATCAACCCCGCGCGGCTTTCGTAAACCACGCTGAATTCCCGCTCGATAAACGCTCCGATTTCGCGCGTGCTGCGCGGCAATGCCTGGGCAACGTAGGCCTTTAGCGCCTCCTCTTGCTCCGTGGAAAGACGGCTCGAACTGCCCCGGCATCGAATTGTTCCAGGCCCGCGATCCCGCGCTCGTCATAAAGCTTGCGCCAGCCTCGGACCGTATCGTCGTCAAGATAGAGAACCTTGGCCACCCGCTCGCAGCTCAGACCGTCATCCAGAAGCAGGATGGCATTCGCCCGCCGTGCAATTCGATGCTCCGCGGAACCGTCGCGGGCCAGCGACAGCAGTTCCTTCCGTTCGGCAGCGTTCAGAAATCCCCGGCGAATCATGCCGCCTACTGAGATCCTGTTCGCCTAACTTTGCAAGCACTTTCTGCCGGGTTTCCAATGAGTCGGGGTATAGCTAAATCTGTCTCGCCGGTTCAAAACACCGCCGTAATAGTCCAAGAGAATCCATCCCTCCCCGTCCCACTCGGCGCGCACGGTATGCTCCTTGGCGCCGAACTCAAACTTCGTTGCTTTATCGATTAGTTCCTCCAGCTTCTTAATCCGCTCCGCCTGGTCCTCAATAATTGTACCGAGACCGCCACCCATAGGCTCACCTCTTTACCGCGACTCAACGTTAACCAAATATTAGCCAAGATGATCATGGTTTCAACCGTGGGTATCGGTACATTCTCCGGCGCGCCCATTGAACTGGGCACGCCCCTTGCATCTCCCGCATCGCCGGCGGTCGCGCGGCCTCCTATTGGAGCGATCCGCGAACTGATATACAACCGGCTGCCGCCGCCTGCCCAACCCGCGAGGATCAATGGCCCTTCACGTCGCGCTCACCCACCGCACGCAATACACCTACGACCGGCCGACGGGCCTGGGTCCGCAGATCGTGCGCCTCCGCCCAGCACCTCACAGCCGCACGCCGATCCTCTCCTACTCGCTCAACATCACGCCCACGGATCACTTCATCAACTGGCAGCAGGACCCGTTCGGCAACTACTTGGCGCGGCTGGTCTTCCCGGAAAAAACCCGCGAATTCAATGTGGTGGTCGATCTGGTCGCGGACATGGCCACGATCAACCCGTTCGATTTCTTCGTGGACGAAGCCGCGCGCGACTGGCCGTTCGCATACGGCGCGGAGCTGCGCGAGGAGCTGGCGCCCTATCTCAAGGCCAGCGAGCCGGGGCCGCTTCTGGCCAGCTATATCCGGGGCCTCAAGATCGAGGCCAAAACCTCGCTCGACTTCATCTGGGCGCTCAACCAGCAGCTTCAGCACGATATCGGCTATCTGATCCGCATGGAGCCCGGCGTACAGACGCCGGAGGAAACGCTCAAAAAACGGTCAGGCTCCTGCCGCGATTCGGGCTGGCTGCTCGTGCACATCCTGCGCCATTACGGGCTCGCCGCGCGCTTCGTCTCGGGCTACCTGATCCAGCTCAAGGCCGATATGAAATCGCTCGACGGGCCTTCGGGCACCGACCACGATTTCACCGATTTGCACGCCTGGGCCGAGGTTTACCTGCCGGGTGCGGGCTGGATCGGGCTCGACCCGACGTCGGGCCTGTTCGCGGGCGAAGGGCACATTCCACTGGCAGCGACCCCGTCGCCGCAAAGCGCCGCCCCCGTCACCGGCATGCACGACGAAGCCGAAGTCACTTTCTCCCACCACATGGCGGTGACGCGCATCCTGGAAAGCCCGCGCGTGACGCTGCCCTATACGGAGGAGCAGTGGCAGGCCATCGCCAAGGCCGGCCACGAGGTGGACCGGCGCCTGCGCGAGGGCGATGTGCGCCTGTCGATGGGCGGCGAGCCGACCTTCGTCTCCATCGACGATGTGGACGGCGCGGAATGGAACACCGAGGCCGTCGGCCCTTCCAAGCGCCAGTACGCCGAAACCCTGGTCCGGCGCCTGCGCGACAAGTTTGCGCCGGGCGGGCTTCTGCATTACGGGCAGGGCAAGTGGTATCCCGGCGAGCAGCTTCCGCGCTGGTCCTTCTCCGTGTACTGGCGGAAAGACCGGGAGCCGCTTTGGGAAAACGATGCACTGGTCGATCACGAGGTGCCGGTAAAGCCCGCCACCGTGGCCGATGCCGAGCGGTTCACAACAACGCTTGCCCAGCAGCTCGAATTGCCCGCGGATTGCGCGGTGCCGGCCTTCGAAGACCCGGCGCACTTCCTGCTGATCGAGCAGAAGCTGCCACTCAATCTCGACCCCGTTGACAACAAGCTCGACGATCCGCAGGAACGCGCCCGCGTCGTCAAGGTGTTCGAGCGCGGCCTCGACAAGCCCACGGGCTACGTGATGCCGATCCAGGTCTGGCACAGCCGGGAGCGCGGCCGGCGCTGGATGACGGAGCGCTGGGCGTTGCGGCGCGGCAAGCTGTTCCTCATGCCGGGCGACTTGCCGGTGGGCTACCGGCTGCCAATCGGCTCGCTGCCCTATGTCGCGCCCGCGAACTATCCGCATGTCCTGCCCATCGATCCGTTCCAGGGCCGGTCCGCGATGCCACCGCGCGAGGTGCTGCTGCCCGGCCGGCGCGAATCGGTGGCGTTGCCGCCGCCCGAAGAGCCCGCCGCACCGGGCGAGGTCGTGGGCTCGGTCCGCACCGCGATGGCCATCGAGCCGCGCGACGGGCATCTCTGCGTATTCATGCCGCCGCTTTACGACGCGGAGGACTACGCGGCACTTGCCGCCGCGGTCGAGGAGACGGCGAAGATCACCGGTCAGCCCGTGCACATGGAAGGCTATCAGCCGCCGGACGACTGGCGTTGCAGCGTCATCAAGGTGACGCCAGACCCTGGCGTGATCGAGGTGAACATCCAGCCGGCCTCGAATTGGGACGAGGCGGTGAACATCACCGAAACGCTTTACGAGGAAGCGCGGCTGGCCCGGCTCGCCACCGAGAAATTCATGATCGACGGCCGCCATAGCGGCACGGGCGGCGGCAACCACATCGTGCTGGGCGCGCCAAAACCGGAGGACAGCCCATTCCTGCGCCGGCCGGACCTGCTCGCGAGTATAATCGCCTACTGGCAGAACCACCCGTCGCTCTCCTATCTCTTCTCCGGCCTGTTCATCGGCCCGACCAGCCAGGCGCCGCGCATCGACGAGGCGAGGAACGACTCGCTCTACGAGATGGAGATCGCGCTTTCCCAAGTGCCGGATAGGGGGGCGGGCTGGATTCCGTCCTGGCTCGTGGACCGCATCTTCCGCAACCTGCTCGTTGAACTCGAGCGGCAACACCCACCGCGCCGAAATCTGCATCGACAAGCTCTACTCGCCCGACAGTTCCACGGGGCGGCTGGGCCTCGTCGAATTCCGCAATTTCGAGATGCCGCCGCATGCGCGCATGAGCCTGGCGCAGCAGCTTTTCCTGCGCGCGCTCATCGCCTGGTTTTGGGAGAAGCCCTATAAGCGCAAGCTCATCCCCTGGGGCACGGAGATCCACGACCGCTTCATGCTGCCCGAGTTCGTGCTGGCAGGACTTCAAGGACGTGATCGCGGACCTGCGCGATGCCGGCATGCCGGTGGAGCTTGAGTGGTTCGCGCCCCATTTCGAGTTCCGCTTCCCGGTCTATGGCAGCGTGACCTACGACGGCATCGAGCTTGAGCTGCGGCAGGCGCTGGAGCCGTGGCATGTGATGGGCGAGGAAGGCGCGCCGGGCGGCACCGCGCGCTATGTGGACTCGTCGCTGGAGCGCCTGCAGGTGAAGGTGAGGGGCAATCTGGGCACGCGCTATCAGGTGACGTGCAACGGCATCAAGGTGCCGCTCAAGCCCGCGCGCGTGCATGGCGAGTCCGTGGCGGGCGTTGCGTTTCCGCGCCTGGCATGCCGTCGCAGTGCCTGCAGCCCACCATCGCGCCGCATACGCCGCTGACCTTCGACCTCGTGGATAGCTGGGCCGGGCGCTCCATCGGCGGCTGCCGGTATCACGTGGCGCATCCGGCGGGCGGTCCTACGACACGTTCCCGGTCAACGCGCTCGAAGCCGAGACGCGGCGGCTGGCACGCTTCGAAACCATCGGCCACACGCCGGGGCCGATGAGCCCGCGCGATCCCGGCACGAACCCCTACTTCCCGCACACCCTCGACCTGCGGCGGGTTGGGTTTTGAGGCGGCGCAAAGAGCCGCCTTCCTTGGGCCGGGTGGAACAGGGCTACGGACCACTACGCAGTTGCGCTGCAACCTACCCTCCATTGAGCGAAAAGGCACATTTTGTGTCTTTTTCTTCCGCTCTTGTTAGGGTGGTATTATATGCAATTGCGCCTTTCGATTGTGTAAACGGGGCTGCGCTCGCGCAAGTCGCTGACAGCACGCAATAATATCGATCAGATGACGGATTGATCGCTGTTAATCCAGAACCTGCATTTATATTTAACGGGATTTTTGAAAAGCAGAAATCGACCCGAAACGAGGAACTTTTCGCAGAAATCGGCCAAATTCGAACACGTCGATTCGGCGTTTACTATAATCTCATTCACAATTTGGGGACCATAGCGCATCGTAACCTTATTCTAAGCTTCCGCGTGATGGAGCTTCTCGAAGCATCTGCCGCCTTCGCATCGGGACGTCCCATCGGCAACCACCGCTGTTCAGCCGTTCACCTAGATGACAGCACGAGCTTCGTAATTGCTCACCCCCTGCGCGTTTTGGATCAGGGCAACAACTCGATTGACACGGGAAACGCGGGCTGATTCAGAGCTCGGGATGACCCCCGAGGCACTTGATTCGCTCAGCAAGCAGGAACTTATCGCGCTGGTTTTGGCGCTGATGGAGCAGAACCGGCAAATCCAGGTTTTGGCGGAGCAAAACAAGGCTCTTGCGGCGCGGGTGGCGGAACTGGAAGCCAAACTCAACATCCCACCCAAAACTCCCGGCAACTCATCGCTGCCGCCATCGAAGGGGCAGAAAGCAAACAAGCCTGAGAAGGCGAAGAAGAGAGCGCAAGGGCCGGCCTGGCGTTGCGCGCAAGCTTTCAGAAAATCCGGACCGGGTGCTCGAAATGTTTGCAAGCAGCTGCCCGCACTGCGGAAATACCGCCTCGCCCGAGGAGCAGCCGGATGTGCACGCCTATGACCACATCGATCTGCCGGAGATCAAGCCGGTCGTGACGCGGGTCAATCTTCACAGCGGCGCCTGCGGGTGCTGCGGCCAGCGTATCGCGGGAACCCCGCCCGCCGGCATGCAGCCAGGCAGCCCGTTCGGGCCTGGCATCGTGGCGCTGGCGGTTTATCTCCATACCAGGCAGATGGTCAGCTACAGCCGCCTGGTGGAGATGTTCAAGGGGCTGTTCGGGCTGGACATCAGCGAAGGCGCCATCGCCAACCTGTTCAACCGCGCGCAGGCGCCATTCGCCGCCGAAGCGGAGCGGATCGATGCCGAGGTCCGTGCCGCGCCGGTGATCGCTTCGGATGAAACTTCCGCGCGCGTCGAGGGGGTGACCGGCTGGCAATGGGTGTTTGGATGCGCCACAGCCGTGGCGCACTTCATTGCCGCCAGCCGCGGCAAAGCGGTGGTCACGGAATTCCTCAAGGGTGCGGTGCCCGAAGTGTGGGTCAGCGACAGGCTGGGCGCGCAGATGGGCCATGCCGCGGCGCATCAAGTCTGCCTCGCCCATCTCCTGCGCGACACCCGTTACGCCATCGAGGCCGGAGACAAGCTGTTCGCGCCGGGCTTCAAAAGCCTGCTGAAGCGCGCCTTCGTTATCGCAAGGCGCCGCGAAAACCTGGCGGACAGCACGCTTGCGGCCTACCGGCGCGAACTGGACCGCCGCCTCGACCGGCTGCTGGCAATCGAACCCGATGCGGAAGCGGGCCAGAAACTCAAGCGCGGCATCGAAAAATGCCGTGACAAGCTGTTTGTCTTCGTCACCCGCCGCGATGTGCCGCCCACCAACAACATATCGAGAGCGCCGGCTGCGCCCTTCGGTCATCTTCCGCAAAGTGACCAACGGCTTTCGCTCTGCCTGGGGGGCACAGGTCTACGCCGCAATCTGCTCCGTGATCGAGACCGGCATGCTGCGTGGCCTCACAGCCCTCGCAGCCATCCGCACCTGCCTCGCGGGCGGTTCAGTGCTCGCCGCGAATTGACGCCAGCCAAGCCGGGGGGTGAGCAATTACCGAGCTTCCCTTCCAGCCGCCGCTGCAGACCGAAAGCGGCTATCCCCCTTCTCTACAGGGAAGGTCTCTTCCCAAAGGTATAACCGGAGCAGGGAAACGCTTGCGCTTTCGCGCTGGGTCCATAGCGTTATGGTAGTGACCAGCTAACATTGCTTAATGGCGCCCATTTGCCTGGCTGTGAAGATAAGAAAGCCTGCAGCACGCAGTCGGGCACCCGTTCGCACTCGCAGAGTTCAGCGGCCTGATCGCCATGCGAGGTAGAGTCCGGTTAGGCCGATTATGATCATGATGATGTCGGCCACAGTCGGTGGGTTGGGGTTGATGACCTCGGCAAAATAGGAGGCAGTCAGCGGCGCTGTAATCCTAGATGACATGATATAGCTCCCAGTTTGCGCCGGAATCAGCGCGTTCGGGAGCTAATCCACGATATGCGTCCTGCTATTGCCAGGGGAATAAATGCCGCTTTATTTCCGTTGCGTAGCTGGAGAAGCGTCGAAGTTCGTCCGTTTCTGAAAACATCGATAAAAGCACAACGCAGCTCAGGCGCTCGGCCCTTAGCCACGCTCTTATAAGCCCGAACCGAATAGCCCGCGCTCCTGGAAAATCCTCGCCCCACAAGCGGTCCTGTAAATATTTGACTTCGTGGTTCCAGCGTTTTGGCAACTCAACAAAATCCATCTCGTTGATGGTCATGTATATGTGATCAGCATAATCCCTAAACCCGTGCACAGAATAGAAACTTGTTTGCTGTAATTGCCTGTATAGTCGGAACACGAATTGTTGGAAGCCCAGTTTATAGCATACAATGCGATTATAGTTAGGATCGTCTATGCCCTCATGATCGCAATCAAGCGGCACCTTCCTAGCTAGTTCTGCTATATCACCTAGAATAGGACGTTTGAGGCCAAGTTCTTCCATGCAGCTAACTAAAATGTCTATGGCTCTACTTTGACTATTTAATGCTGCGCCCATCAAAACTTTATAGCACAGACCTACCGATTGCTTATGTTGTGCAACCGGAATCGGGTCATGCCGCCGTCCCTTCTTTCGAGTGTGCTTAGGGGTGGTCCCGCTTGTTCGGACAGGTTTTCCGCTTCGATAAGTGGAACGTCTGCCGGGGTTAGGCCGCCAAGCGGACTGGCGGCAAGCTGTGTGCTCCGTAGTAAGCTTGGTCGGGTGTCATGCCGTCAAGGCTCGCGTGCGGGCGGCGGCGATTGTAGAGATCGAAGTACCGCCCAATCGAGGCGCGGGCGTCCGGCACGCTGTCGTAGGCGTGCAGGTAGACCTCCTCGTATTTCACGCTGCGCCAGAGCCGTTCGACGAACACGTTGTCCCGCCAGGCGCCTTTGCCATCCATGCTGATCGCGATGCCATTCTTGGCGAGCACGCCGGTGAAGGCAGCACCCGTGAACTGCGAGCCCTGATCGGTATTGAAGATCAGGGGCTTGCCGTGCTTCGCCAGGGCGTCCTCCAGCGTGTCGATGCAGAACGCCGCCTCCATTGTGATCGATACCCGCCACGACAGCACGCGCCGCGAGAACCAGTCGAGCACGGCGGCGAGATAGACGAAGCCCTTCGCCATGGGGATATACGTGATGTCCATCGCCCAGACTTGGTTCGGCCGCACGACCTCCATGCCGCCATCCCAATCAGATCACTCAATGGAAAGCCCAGCTTTTCGAAGGCGCGGCCGGGGTGTTCGGCAAGGACAAGAGCGAAGCTGCGGCTTCGACCGTCGATTTGAAGAGCTTGCACGCGAAGATCGACCCGGAGCACGATTTGCCGATAGTCAAGCAGGCCGAGGCGGCCGGCATCGCGCGTAGCACCGTGTACTATCTGCCGCGCCCGGTGCCGGCCGCCGATCTCGAACTCATGCGCCAACTGGACGAATTGCATCTGGAGTTTCCTTTCGCGGGGGCGCGGATGCTGAGAGGTCTCTTGGCTGCCAGGGGGAGCAAGACCGGCCGCCGGCATGTAAAGACGCTGATGCTGCGGATGGGCATCGAGGCGCTGTACCGTCATCCGCGCACGACGAAGCCGGAGCCGGGGCACAAAATCTACCCGTATCTGCTGCGCGGCATGGAGGTCACGCGGCCGAACCAGGTCTGGGCGATGGACATCACGTATATCCCCATGGCGAAGGGTTTCGTCTATCTCGCCGCCGTGCTCGACTGGTTCTCGCGGCGCGTGCTGTCGTGGCGTGTGTCGATCACGATGGAGGCCTCGTTCTGCGTCGAGACGCTGGAGGACGCACTGGCGGAGCACGGTAAGCCTGAGATCTTCAATACCGATCAGGGCTCGCAGTTCACCGGCACGGCCTTCACCGGCGTGCTCGCCAGCAACGGCATCGCCATCAGCATGGATGGCAAGGGTGCCTGGCGGGACAACGTCTTCGTCGAACGGCTGTGGCGCAGCGTGAAATACGAGGAGGTCTACCTGCACGCCTACGACAGCGTGCCGGACGCACGCGCCTCGATCGGGCGGTATCTCGATCTTTACAATCGCCGCCGCCCGCATTCGAGCCTTGACGGCATGACGCCCGATCAAGCCTACTACGGAGTACACAGCCTACCGCCAGTCCGCTTGGCGGCCTAACCCCGGCAGACGTTCCACTTATCGAAGCGGGAAATCTGTCCGAACAACCGGGGCCACCTCAGTATATATATTTTTCCGGGGCGTGCGGAATTTTGCGCCTCCACTTCGTGCATCGCAAACTATTGGGGCATGTGATCCGGTGACGAACTCCACTCGCGATTTTCTCGCAATCGAATTTCCGGGGGCCACGCCCGCGGAAGCGGCGATCCTCGCGCAGGAATGCGCCGCGAAGCTGCGCGACGCGGGCATCGCCCCCGCCAGCATCCAAATCGCCCGCACGGACCAGGAGGCCATGGACCTCGGCGGCCTATTGCTCGTCTTAGCTCCCCTCGGTTACGCTTTCCTGGAAGGGGCGGTAAAAGGCGCGGGCGGGGAAGCCGGCAAGGCCATTTACGAGAAAATAAAGGCCGCCCTCGGCACCCTTTCCCGAAGGCATCGCACCCCCATCCAGATCAAGGGCGCGGACGGAATAGCCGGAACCATCGGCAACGAGTTCCAAACGGCATCCCCCTCCGGCAAGGCGGGCGCGGGCCTTGGCAAACTCGGCATCGTGCTCCTGGGCGCCAGCGAATTCCCCCATATGAACGACCCGACGCTGAACAACCCCGCCTTCGGGCGCTCCGCTTCCCTGGCCAAGAAACTGTTCAGCCCGCCGCACACCGCGTTCGCCAAGACGGAGGTGCTCGACCTGTTCGACAAGGACATGCAGCCGGTCGGCGTACTCGACGCCATCGAGAAGCATATCGACGCGCATCCGGATATGCACGACCTGCTCGTCTATTATTGCGGCCATGGCAGCTTTCAGAAGGACAAGACCTATTATCTGCTGCTGCGCTCGACCCGCGTGGGCCGGGAGAGCGTGACCGGGTTCGCGCCGCGCACCTTCCGCCAGGACCTGGAGCCGCGGCTCATCGATAAGCGGGTATATTTCGTGGTGGATTGCTGCTTCTCGGGCGCGTTCGTCGATAGCCTGCAATCGGGCTCGCTCGAAAGCACGGTCGAGGAGCAGCTCAGCCTCGACATGCCACGGCGCGGCTGGACGGTGCTCACCGCCTCCGCCAAGGACAAGGTGGCGATGGCGCCGAAAGGCGAAACCTACACCATGTTCACGGGCGCGCTGGCGCATGTGATCGAGGGCGGAACAGCTGCGGCGGGTGTCAGGTTCAACCTGCTGGACCTCACGGACGCGGCACGCACTTATGTTACGGGCGCATGGCAGCGGCAAGCCGTGATGCCGCAATGCATCTCGCCCAGGCAAACCGAGGGCGACATCGCGCGGCTGCCGATTTTTCTGAACAAGCACGGGGCGCAAGCTAAGTCCGAGCCTTCGGGCAGCCATTTGCCCAGAGCCTCCGGCATATCGCAACCCAAGCCGCAGCAGGCGGGGCCGGCGGAGCGCGAATGGCATGTGCTTGGCCTCGAAACCTGCGCCGATCCTGGCCTGCTTCTGGCCTATGCGGCCAAGTGGGAGAAACAAGACCTCGTTTGGGCCTACCGCGCCCGGAAAGCCGCGGAGGCTTTGGAAGCCGGCCGCAAGCAGCAGGAAGCGGAGAAGGACGGTACGGCTGAAGCACCGGTGCCCAGGGGCGGCGGCTGGCTGGACAAGGCAAAGGCGTTCGTGACTGGGCCTGCGGGGGGCCAGCCGTCTGCCGCGCCGGCTGCCCCAAGTTCGAGGGAGCAGGCTGCGGTTGCGCGGCCTGCATGGGCCAGCGGCGCGGGCAGCGACAAATACGGCCGGTGGGCGGATTTCGCGCTGGGCGACGTCCGGCAGCGGATGCGGTGGATCGAGCCGGGGAGCTTCACCATGGGCTCGCCCAAGGGCGAGGCCGGCCGCTATGACGACGAAGGCCCGCAGCATGAGGTGCGGCTCACCAAGGGCTTCTGGCTTGGCGATACGCAGGTGACGCAGGCGCTTTGGACGGCGGCGATAGGGAGCAATCCGAGCAGCTTCGAGGGGCCGGAGCGGCCGGTGGAGAGCGTGAGCTGGGACGATGCGCAGGAGTTTCTGAAAAAGATGAACGCGCGCATTCCAGGCCTCGGCCTTGGGCTGCCCACGAAGGCGCAGTGGGAATATGCATGCCGGGCGGGCACAACGGACGCCAATTACGCGCGTGGCGCCCAGGAATTGGCCGATGTCGCTTGGTTTGCGGACAACCGCGGCGGCGAGACGCATCCGGTGGCCACGAAGCCATGCAATGACTGGGGCCTTCACGATATGATCGGCAATGTTTGGGAATGGTGCGCCGATGGGAAACGCAGCTACACTGCCAAGCCTGCCCCAGACCCTGCTGGCCCTCTGAGAATCGCCAAGCAGGCGTGGCAGGTGCGCCGCCACGGGCACGGCCGCTCCAGGTCCGTGTGGGAGAACAGCCGCGTGTACTTTCGCGGCATGTACGTCTACATCGGGTTCCGCTGCTGTGCTTGAGTCCGGTTGTGGGCCAAGCAGGGAAAGGGAGCCGGGCCTCAGCAGCCGCGCGGGAGGCGCGGCTGCTTAGGCCCGGCGGAGTTGGTGAGTGTGGGTGAAACCGTTAAGAAGGTATTCCTCTCCCCATCGGGGAGAGGATTTTTAAAATCGCTCCACTGACAGGTATGTGCATATTTATACAACTAAGAGTTTTCTCCATAGCCATCCATGATGCCGGCGGCGCGCTGGACGAGTTGAACTCGTTCTTGCGGGCGAACCGCATCCTCTCCGTGGACCGGCATTTCGTACAGGACGGGGCGAACAGCGTGTGGGCCATTTGCGTCAGCTATCTTAGCGATGCAAACCGGCCGCTGGCGGCCGGCCTTCAGCTTCTCAACGACTGCGAATTGGCGCAGAGGGTCAGGTGCGAGCTTGCCTGGTGAGGTTTTAGAAAGGTCCGCATAAAGATCCAAAAGCCGCCCTTGCGTGCACGGCGTCGCGAGAAAACCGGCACGCCCGCTTCCGACCCAACACCGTACAGACGCAGCGGTCCAACCATCACCAGGCGACGGTTCACTCGGACTTTTGAGAGTTCGACGAAGAAGCGAACTTCACGGAGTTCATGCCCCCGATGACG
>CAVXDM010000025.1:0-32539 GCA_963760455.1 uncultured Alphaproteobacteria bacterium | reverse complement strand
TCGGCCTGAAGCAACGCTCGGCCAACCGGTCCCTATTGCGCTTGCCTGGTTGAATTCGGCTCAAGCGCTCCATCGGCAAGCTTCACTGTATTCTTTGGGACAAAGATGCACTGGCCTTTCTTAATGGCACCGCGGCCAGGTAGAAAGCCGGCTCCACCGCCTCGATTTGGAAATCTTCTTCCGTCTCGCCTATAACGGTCACGGGTATTTTCTCACAGCCGCTCCAGCCGCAAACTTCAAGATAACTTCCCATGTTACAATCCTCCCAGCGCTGCGCATCTTATTTGGGGAGCGCAGGCTTTACATTATAGTTCCTTAAGCGGGGCGGGCGGTTCACACCTGATCGCAGCTACCACACAAATCTGTGTACCCAGTTCGGCGGCGCTGGACGCATTGTGCCGGACGGCACGTGGCCCCGGCGGGGCTGCCGGGAGCGTTAATTCGGCGTTGCGCTGGCCGGAATTGCCATGGCTCGCACTTTGCGGCGAGGGCGGCGGAACAGCGAATTTCGCCGGATGTTGCTACGGGTGTGAACCGCCGGCCGCGAGTAAAGCCAAGCCTTGGCTTTGGAACGCCCGCTTCGATCCGGGCCGCGCGGTTCCCCAGCAAAAACTTAGGAGTTTGCGATGAGAAGTCCAAGAATGCATGACCACGGATGTTCGCATGGCCAGTCCAAATCAGTCCATCGCCGCCGCCGCCAAGCTGATGGCGGAATGCGACTGCGGCGCCATACCCGTGTCCGAGAACGATAGGCTCGCCGGCATGATCACCGACCGCGATATTGCCGTTCGCGCCATAGCCCAAGGCAAGGGACCCGATACGCCCATCCGGGAAGTCATGAGCCAGGGCGTTTGCTACTGTTTCGACGACCAGGATATCGGCGAGGTGACGGCGAACATGGCGGAGGTTCAGGTGAGGCGGCTTCCCGTTCTGAACCGCGACAAGCGCCTCGTCGGCATCCTCTCGCTCGGCGACATTGCCCTGTCCGATAGCGAGGCTGAGAAATGCGCGCAGGCGCTCAGCGGTATCTCGGAGCACGGCGGCCAGCACACGCAGGCTATGTGATACCAAATCCGGCCGAATGGTTCGCCGGCCGGCGTCATCCCGGAGAAGCCGCGGGATTTATCCGGGATCGTTACAAATGACGGCGTCCGTTGCGATCCCGGATAGAGCGCGAGCGCTCTTCCGGGATGACAGCAGGAGACGCATTTAGCCGGCTTCGGTATGACCGGCCTGGCCGGGGCCTAGTTCTTTGCGGCCGAAGCGTCGGCGCCGATAGACCAGGTTTCGCCGGAGCTGAGAAGCATCTGGAGATCGCGCTTCTTGCTGGCCGCGACCTTCTGCTGCTGGGCGACGACGGCGCTCTCATAAGCGGGCAGCGGATCGCAATAGATCACGCCAAGCGCGATGGGGAAGGCCGGCGCCGGCATGTCGATCAGAAGCTGAGCGAGCGCCCTGTTGGTTTCGTCGTGGACGATCACGCCAGCCGCTTGCCAATCGCCGCCCTCGACGTCCACGACCTCGAGCCGCAGCTTTTCGCTGTTGAGCTGCAATCCCTTCGTGCCCTTGGAGAAGAGCAACGGCTTACCATGCTCGGTCCAGACCACGGCATCGGCTTGCGCCTTCTTGGCTGCGAACGCCTCGAACGCGCCGTCGTTGAACACCGCGCAATTCTGGTAGATTTCGACGAAGCTCGTTCCCTTGTTGGCGTGCGCGCGCTTGAGGATGGCGAGCAGTTCCTTCTGCACCACGTCGATGCCGCGGGCCACGAAGCGGCCGCCAGCGCCGAGCGCGAAGCTGGTCGGGTTCACCGGCCGCTCAAGGGAGCCGTAGGGCGTTGAAACGGTGCGCTTGCCTTGCTTGCTGGTCGGCGAGGCTTGTCCCTTGGTCAGGCCGTAAATCTCGTTGTTGAACAGGAGAAGCTGACAGTCGAGATTGCGGCGCAGAATATGGCCCATGTGGTTGCCGCCGATGGACAGGCCGTCGCCGTCGCCGGTGACGATCCACACGTCAAGCTCCGGATTGGCGAGCTTAACGCCCGTGGCGACCGCAGGGGCGCGGCCGTGGATGGTGTGATATCCGTAGGTCTCGACATAATAGGGGAAGCGGCTGGAGCAGCCGATGCCCGACACGAACACGGTATTCTCCGGCTTCGTGCCGATTTCGGCCAGCGCCTGCCGAACCATCTTGATGATCGAATAATTGCCGCAGCCAAGGCACCAGCGCACCTCTTGGCTGGAGGCAAAATTGGCGGGCGTCAGAGCCGGGGCGGGAGCCGCAGCGGTATCGATAGCGGTCGTTTCCATGGAAGCCTTCCTCCTACGCCAGAGCCTGTTCGATCGCCGCCTCTATCTCAGCGATGCGGAACGGCTGACCGGAAACCTTGTTGATGGACTTGGCGTCGACGAGATACTGGTCGCGCAACAGCGTCTTGAGCTGGCCGGTATTCATCTCGGGCACCAGGATTTTTTCATAGCTGCGCAATAGCGTGCCGAGGTTGCGCGGCAAGGGCCAGATATGGCGGAGGTGGATGTGGCTGACATCGGCCCCGCCAGCGCGGGCGCGCAGCACGGCCTGCTCGATGGCGCCAAAGGTCGAGCCCCAGCCTACGACGGCAAGCTTGCCGCCAGGAGCGCCGCCGCTTTCGACCTTCTGCTCCGGGATGAAGTTGGCGATGCCTTCGATCTTGGCTTTCCGCGTGTCCGTCATTCTCTGGTGGTTGGCGGGATCGTAGGAGATTTCGCCGCTATCGTAATTGCGCTCAATGCCGCCGATGCGATGGGTCAGGCCCGGCGTTCCGGGCTTGATCCAGATGCGCTTCAGCGTCTCGGGATCGCGCATATAGGGATTGATCCGCCCTTCGGACGGCACCTGATCGTAAAACTCGACCGGGAACGGTTCCCACGCCGACAGGTCCGGCACCTTCCATGGCTCCGCGGCATTGGCCATGTAGCCGTCCGTCAGCAACACGACCGGCGTCATGAACTCCACGGCGAGACGCACGGCCTCGATTGCGGCGTCGAAGCAATCGGATGGGCTCTTGGCCGCGATAACTGCCAGCGGAGCATCGCCGTTGCGGCCGTAGACCGCCTGGTAGAGGTCGGACTGCTCGGTCTTGGTCGGCAGGCCCGTGGACGGCCCGCCGCGCTGCACGTTGACGATAACGAGCGGCAGCTCCGACATGATGGCGAGCCCAATCGCTTCGGTTTTCAGCGCCATGCCGGGGCCAGACGTGGTCGTAACGCCGAGCTTGCCCGCGTAGGAGGCGCCGATCGCCGCGCAGACCGCCGCGATTTCGTCCTCGGCCTGGAAGGTCGTGACGTCGTATTCCTTGAGATGCGACAGATTGTGCAGGATGACGCTGGCCGGGGTGATGGGATAGGAGCCCAGGAATATGGGCAGCCCGCAGAGTTGGCTGCCTGCGACGAGGCCGAGCGCGGTGGCGTCGTTGCCGGTGATCGTCCGGTAAAGGCCGGGGGCCAGCGCTGCCGGCGCGATCTGGATCTGGCTCAGCGGCAGTCCGATCTCGACGGTGTCGCCATAGGAATGGCCGGCGTTGAGCGCCGCGATATTGGCGCCGGCAAGCGCCTCGCTCTTCTTGCCGAATTTGCTGTTGATCCAGGTCACTACGGGATCGCGGTCGCGGCCGAACATCCACAGTATCAGGCCGAGCGCCCACATGTTCTTGCAGCGCAGTGCGTCGCCGCCCGCGAACCCAAAGGGCTTAACCGCATCGAGAGTAAGCCGCGACATGTCCAGGGCGACCACCTGGAATGGCGCGAGCGTGCCGTCTTCCAGCGGGTTCTCAGCATAGCCCGCCTTGCGCAGGTTGCGTTCATTGAAGGCGCCAGAATCGGCGATAATCAGGCTGCCCGGGCGCATAACCGGCAGGTTCACCTTGAGCGCCGCCGGGTTCATCGCGATCAGCACGTCGGGTTCGTCGCCCGCCGTCCGCACGGACGCGGAGCCGAAATTGATCTGGAAGGCCGAGACGCCGAACGTCGAGCCTTGGGGAGCGCGGATTTCCGCGGGATAATCCGGGAAAGTGGCGAGCGCATTTCCGGCAAGACCGGTGGAAAGCGTGAATTGGTTGCCGGTCAGTTGCATACCGTCGCCTGAGTCGCCGGCGAAACGGACAACGGCGGATTCGCGCGCCGTGGCATGCTGCGTGGGATGGGTTATGGGATCGGCGGCATCTAGGGCCATGATAACCTGCCTTCTTTAAACAAACGGCGAAGCGAAGCTTCCGGCATCACTGCATCGGCAGGCAGCCGGAACAGATCAGAGCACAATCCAGCTAGGACTTCCCTCTGACTTGGTACCTTGTGCGGCCACGCCTCCCTCAGGGTGCCGGAGATAGGCTTGAATCGATTAAGCTTCTGGCGCAAGCCCCCAAGAAGTTGCACGGCAAGCCCGGCACCAGCCTCAGCCAAGCCGGCTGTGCGATGCGATGCGTTATAGCCAAGCTACGCGCCGTCAAATGCGATACTCTCGCCGGCCGGCGCGCGATCATGGGTTCTGGTTTGGACAGGGAAGCTTGTTTCGAAGTCCGCTAGCGTCTGTTTACTAAAAAGCCGCGCTCAGGGCAAGAAATTCTTAACGCCTAATTAACTTTGTCTTAATTGTGGTGGGGATCATTGGCACGCGGCCTTCGAGTTGGTCCTCGACGCCTGAGACCGGACGTCGAAAGTCCAGCACAACCTCCATCATCGGGAGGCCGCGTTGGCTGGTGTGGCGATCCAAAAGCAAGCACTACGTTTATGATCTTGGATTGCTTCCGGCCGCGCTTCGCTTGCCGTCGCAATAACGGAAAGCGGGAAGATCTTTGCCGTCAGCCAAAATAGGCTTCCCGCACCTCGTCGCGGGCGGCAAGCTCGGCGGTCGGGCCTTGGGCCACAACGCGCCCCTTCGACAGAACATAGCCGTAATGGGCGATGGCCAGCGTCTGATGCACATTCTGTTCGACGAGGAAGACAGTGATGCCGCGCGCATTGATGTCGCGGATGATGCCAAAATTCTCGGTCACAAAGCGCGGCGAGAGGCCAAGGGATGGCTCGTCGATCAGGAGCAGCTTTGGCGCCCTCATCAAGCCCCGCCCGATGGAGACCATCGCCTGCTCCCCGCCCGACATCGTGCCGGCGATCTGCTGGCGGCGCTCGCCCAGCCGCGGAAACTGCTCGAACGTTGCCTCAAGCCGCGTCCTGATGACGGCTTGGGACGCCTCCGCATAGGCCCCAAGGCGCAGGTTCTCCTCTACGGTCAGCTTGGGGAAGACCTTGCGCCCCTCGGGGATGCAAGCAACGCCAGCTTCGACGATTTTGTGCGTCCGGAGCCTGCTGATGTCCTTGCCGTCGAAGACGATGCGGCCGGCCCTTGGGCGTGTGAGGCCGAGAATGGACCGGATAAGCGTCGTCTTGCCGGAGCCGTTCGAGCCCAGAAGACAGGTGATGCGCCCGGGCTCCGCCACAAGCGAAACGTCCTCAAGGACGTCGGCCTTGTCGTATGCCGTGTAGACGCCGGTAATCTCCAGCCCGCCACTCATAGCCCGGCTCCAAGGTACGCCACCTGAACCTCCGCGTCGCTTGCGACCTCGCGATATGTACCCTCGGCGATCTTGCGGCCGAAGTTCAGCACGGCGCAGCGGTCGGTGATGCGTTCGATAACGCCCATCTGATGCTCGACGATAACGATGGCGAGAGAGCTGCGCATGGCCCTCACTTGCAGGATGTTGTCCATCAGGGCGCGCGTTTCCTCATGGGTCATGCCGGCCGAAGGCTCATCGAGAAACAGCAGCATCGGCTCGCTGACCAGTGCCCGGCAGATTTCTATCCTCCGCCGGTCGATCATTGGAAGGCCCATTACCGGCTCGAACAGCCTATCGGCGAGTTCCGGCTCGAAGACTTTTAGCAGCGCGCGGGCAGCCTCAAGCATTCGCTCCATCTCGCGCTTGAAAACATCGCGGCAGACGAGGTTGAAAAACAGCCCATTGGAACGGTGCGTGTGCGCGCCGATCATGATGTTGTCGAAAATGGATAGCGGGAGCGATAGGCGGGAGCGCTGGAAGGTCCGCGAAATTCCGGCCCGGTGAATGGTCTGCGGCGAGGCGCCGGCGAGGTTCCGGCCCTGAAAAACGATCCGCCCCGCGTTGGGCCTGTAGATGCCGGTTGTGACGTTGAAGAACGTGGTCTTGCCTGACCCGTTCGGGCCGATCAGCCCGACAACCTCTCCGCTTCCGACGGATAGGGAAAGGGCATCCAGGGCAAGAACGCCTCCGAAAGTTTTCGTCAGGCCTTCAACCTGGAGCAAGGGCGCTGGAGCTTGGTCCGTCATGGCTAAAAATACCTGCGTACTGGACGGGGCAAGAGCCCCTCCGGCTGGAACCGCAGCACCAGCACCACCATCACGGCGTAGAGCAGGAAGCGGTATTCCTGAATCGTCTGAAGTTTCTCCGGCACGATCACGACGAAGGCCGTGGCCACGATGGCGCCCCAGATGTTGCCGATGCCGCCGAGGAGCAGGATCGATACGAGGATGAGGGAATCCGCGAAGGTGAAATTTGCCGGTGCGACAAAGCCCCCGACAATGCCGCTAAGCGCCCCGGCGAGCCCGATCAGGAAATTGCCGAGCAAAAACGCGGTCGCCTTCCAGCGGGCAATGCCCAGCCCGAAGCAGCTTGCCGCCGTCTCGTCGAGCCGGATCGCATCGAGACTTAGCCCTATCCACGAGCGTTCGAGCCTCCGGACGAACACGAAGGCGAAGATCAGCAGGATCAGGCTGAGCAGGAAGTAATTCATATAGAAGGAAATTTCGTAGCCGCGAATGGTAATGTTGTCGTTGAAGGACCATCCGAGAACTTCGAGGGAGGGAAGGTGGATACCCTGCGGGCCGCCGAGGACGTCGTTCACTTCGATGAAGCTCTTGAACAGCAGCGCGAAGGCGATTGTGACGACGGCGGCGTAGTGTCCGCTCGTTCGAAGGATCGGGGGAAGCAGGACGATGCCGGCGAGTGCGGCCGTTACCCCACCGAGGAACAGGATTGCAAGATGCGGCAGGGCGGTGTGGGTGGTGAGGACCGCCGAGGTGTAGGCGCCGATGCCGAAAAACGAGGCGCCCGCGAAATTGACCACGCCCGCATAGCCGAATTGTATGGTGAGCCCGAGTGCGGCCACGGCGTAGAGCATGAACGTTACCACGAGCAGCAGCACAAAGTGCTCTTCCCGGAATACCCCCGCAATCAGCAGCATCGCCAGGATCGCCAGGACGTTGAAGGCCGTCTCGTGGCTCGAAAATGACCGTCCGATGGGCTTGAGCAGCTTGAATAGGCTTGCGAGAAGCACCGCCGCTACGCCCACCCCGAACAGGATCAAGATCGTGTTCTGCTTATCCGCGAGAAGGATGGCGATTACGTAAGCTGTGACGGCCGCAAAAACCGCGGCACCGGGCAAGATGGATGCCCTCTTTGCTTCCCCCTGCGCCACGCTCAAACCCTCTCGCTGATTTTTTCGCGGATTAGGCCAGTGGGCCGCAGCGTCATGATGAGGATGACAACGCCGAACGCGAACACGTCCTTATAGGCGCTGGCGAACGGCAAGGCCACCGCGCCAATGGTTTGCAAGGCAGCAAACATGAAGCCGCCCAATATGGCGCCGTAGATGCTCCCCAGACCGCCAACGATTGCCGCGCTGAAGCCGATCACCCCCAGCAGCAGGCCCATGCCGAAATTGATCTCGTTATAATAAAGCCCGTCCATGATGCCCGCGAATGCGGCGAGCGCCGAGCCGATGGCAAAGGTGATGAGCACGACCATCGTGAAGTTGATGCCCATCGACCGCGCCGTTTCCTCGTCCTGGGCCACGGCCCTGATGGCAAGTCCGAGCTTTGTGTGCTTGAGGAAAAGCTGGAGCGCCACGATGCTGAATATGCCAGCGGCGAACATCAGGGCATTGTCGGCGCGCAGGTTGAATTGTCCGATGTCGACGGAGGCTTTGGGTAGAAGCGCTGGGAAGGGCTTCGGATTGGCGCCTTGCGGATAGAAGAGGCGCACCGATTTCCGCAAAGCCGTGCCGAGCATCAAGGTAATCAGCAGTGTATTGAGTGCGGGGGCGGCGCGAAGCGGCAGCACGAAGGCTTGTGCAATCACCATGCCGAGCAGCCCCATCGCGAGGACGGCCGCGGCGAGAATTGCCAGGAGCATGAGCCAGGAGGGGAGCGCCAGCCCCTCCAAGGCGAGATATGTGGCGAGTCCAGTGAACGCACCAACCGTCAGCACATCGCCATGAGAGAATTTGATGACATCGAGGACGCCGAAGAAGAGTGTGAACCCCACGGCGACCAGCGAATACATCATCCCCAGCATAAGCCCGTTCATAACGTGCTGCGCAAGAAGACCTGCATCCATCGGGGAAGCCCTACTGCAATACGCTGAGCGCCGAAGCGCTGTGCGTTACTTGGGAAACGCCGTCATTGCGAGCCCCAGCGGGAGGCCGGGGCGAACTGCGCGAAGCGATCCAGCAAGACCGTGGATCTTGCTGAGGCCGCCTCGCGATGACGGTTGTGCATGATGTGAGCGCCCGCCGCGCTAGTGTTGCCCGGGCAGTTTCCGTTTGCCGGCTGCGTACTCGCTGTCTTCCCAGACAACGAATTTGCCGTCCTGAATCACATACTTGGTGATGAGGGGAACGGTATTCTGGCCGTGATCGTCGAACGTCACCTTGCCGACGACGGTGTCGCGGTCCTTCACCTGGCCAAGCTCCTCGACGACCTTCTTGCGGTCCGGACCGGTCTTTTCGATCGCATCGAGGATAATGCCCATTCCGGCAAAGGCGAAGGCGCCATACGCCTCGGGCGCGCCGTCATATTTCTGCTCGCCGTACTTCTCCAGGAAGTATTTGCCGCCAGGAAGCCGCTCCGTGGGAGCACCCTCGCGGAAAGCCAGCACACCTTCCGCCAACGGCCCAACGCCCTGAACGAAAGCGTCGGAAACAATGCCGGAGGTGCCGTCGAAGACGGCCTTCATGCCGAGCTTGTCCATTTGAGACCGGATGCGAACGCCAATGGGCGTCAGGCCGCCGAAATAGATAACTTCCGGGTTGAGCGCCTTGATCTGCGTGAGTTCGGCGGTGAAGTCCTGCTGATCTGCGCCGACGCCGAACGCGCCTAGGATTTTTCCGCCCTTTTTCTCAAGCGCGTCCGAGAAATATTGCTTGTGCCCTTTGCCGTAGTCCGTCGTGTCGTGAATGATCGCGAACGTCTTGTAGCCGAGCTTCGTCAAAAGCTCCGCGTTCGTCTCATTCTGGTTGATCATCGTGCCGTTGACGCGGTGAACTTCCGCATATTTGTTGCGGTAGGTGACGTCGGGCAGCACGGCGCCCCAAACCACAATCGGCAGGCCGAACTTGTGATAGGTGTCGACGGCGGCGATGGCGGTCGATGAGCAATAATGGGTGGCGGCGGCCACGATGTCTTTTTCGGCCGCCATCTTCGTCGCTTGCTGGACAGCGACATTGGGCTTGCACTCGTCGTCGAGAGCAACGAGTTCGTAGGTGTATTTGGCCTTGGGGTCCGCATTGCGGAGCCGGACGGCGAGTTCCGCCGAGTTACGCCCCCCGATCCCGATCGCGGAGTTGCCCCCGGTCAAGGGACCGATGAAACCGACTTTCACGGTTTCCTTCGCCTCGGCGCCAGCGCCGATTAATGACGATAAGATTAGAATAGGAAGAAAGCGTACAGTTTTTCTGGAGAAAGGTAGCATTTGGACTCCCCACGAACCGTTCCGTGGAACGCACCAGCCCGCATTTCCAGCCACACAACCGAAGCTTGCGGCGGCTGGAGCGTGGAGATGCATCAGGTTGAAATTGGCCTCCGGTCCCATGCCTGAAGAGCCGCGTTGAGAGCAGCGTGCCTCCAGTTGCCCCCCGAGCCCGGGCCGGGGCTTAGAATAGCCGTTAATCTTCGAAGGTCAACCTTGGCGGTTCCACTTGGCGGGTTATCTTTCACCGGCACGGGCGTTGTATAAAAGCGATCGAGCGGCAGGCGTTTAGGTACGGGTCTTGCGGCAGGTAAAGGCGCCAGTGCGCAATGCTGCTACTTTTGGCCGCAAGAGCAGCTTTGCGCGCGAAACAAATAAGTAATTCATTCGCTTAGATGAACGCAAAAAGGGCTTTGTATTTACATGCCGCAGTGCTACTTGCATGGCATTTAAATTGGGGAGAGTGGTTATGTGGAAGCCGTTTCGTTTAGCGTTGGCAACAGTCCTTTTGGCCTCTGCATCAGGGGCCGAAGCTGGCGACAAGACCGGTATAACCGATACAACGATCAAGATCGGGCTGTTCGGCCCTCTTAGCGCTCCAGCCGGCTCGGCCAAGAAGAATGTCTACGGCGCCGCCGCAATCTACAAGGACATAAACGACAAAGGCGGGATAAACGGCCGGAAGATCGAACTCATTATTGAGGACGACGCTTGCGACGGGGAAAAGGGTATCGCAGCCTACACCAAGCTTGTCGAACAGGATAAAGTCTTTCTGGCGCATGGGGCCTGGTGCACAAAGGTTGCATTGGCGGTCAAACCTGTAGCCGCCAAACATCCCGGTATCCCCTACATGATCCTCGGCGCCGCCAGCGCCGAAATCTCCACGCCTTTCCAGAAGAACCTCTACCACCCTGTGGCGACAACCGTAACCGCTGGCAACAAGATGGTCGACTTTGCGCTTTCGAAGCCAGGCGCGAAGAAAGTAGCCATTATCGGCCACACGGACCAATGGGGTACTGCCTATCGCAAGGCGACGACAGCCAAACTCAAAGAGCACGGGTTCACGCCGGTCATCGATGTGATACTCGAACGCGGACAAAAGGACGCAGCCGAGCAGGTCCAGAAGATCAAAGCGGCGGCGCCTGATGCTGTCCTGGCGCTGTTGTACCAAGAAGAGATGGTGGTATATCTTCGCGAAGCTTACAAGCAGGGATTGAAGGTCGCGACCATCGGCGCAACCGCTGCGTCTATCGATGATACGAACAAGGCGATCGGCATCCCAGAAGCCATCAACGACGTCTACATGTGCTTTCCGCTGCGTGGAACGATCACATCGCCGGAGATGCGCAAATACGCCGACATATTTAGAAAGTACTATCCAGGCGAATCTCTCGAACTCGATGAGCTTTTACTCGATGGATGGTGCGATAGCGATCTGTGGAGGTCCTGAAAAAGCTGGGGCGCAACGTGACCCGCGAACGTTTCATGGCCGAGATCGATAAGCTCAAGAAACTCGAAGGCGGAGCCGGGCCTGGGTATATCTCCTTCTCTCCGACAGATCATCGCGGAATGAAGTTCATCAACCTGATCGGGCTGGTGAAGCAGAGGGAAGTTATTTTCCAGAAGTATCCGGTCTCGCATCAATAGATGCTGCCGGCCGCCTGAACGGGCACTGCCGGCCGGTGCCGGCGCCGCTCAGACGGCGCTGCGCCGTCTTGTTTCGCCGCGCCGCATCGTTGCAGCCGTCCGAGGCAGTCCTGCACCTTGTGCGGCAGGCCCGCGGCTATCCGGGAAGAGATCTGGGGACTAGGTGAAGTCCGGCCTATTAATGCGGTAGCGGCTGCGCTACAGCGGGCACGATGTCGCGGCGGCGCTAAAACATTGGGCTATTCAAAGAGGACTTCCTCTGATATCCCAGCGAAAGCTTGGATGCCGCAAGGATATTGCTATGAAGCTGATTATTATCAGTTATTCGCCATATCGTCGCGATTTGACTGATCGGCTCGCAGCGGCTTGGGAAGGCTTGTACGATGCCGGCTCAGCCCACCGGGCCGGGTGCTTGGGAGCAAGGCCTGCCATCGACGGAGAATCAGGTGGCGGATGAAGGCCCCCAAGCCTTCGAACGGAGCACGCCCGTCAGCCGGAGCAAGCTTTTTCAGGCACCAGAAAGTTTGACCACTACAGTCCGGAGTCCAGTTATGCATCTTCGTCCTTGGGCGCTTATTGCTCTTTTGGTGAGCCAGCTCGCCGCCGGGCCTTTATCTGCCAACGAGGTTGCGCTGCGGATCACGCTTCATCAGCCGGTCGAGGGGCTGCTTGGCCAAAACCTGCAAGAATTCAAGGCATTGGTCGAAGCGGAGACCAAGGGAGCAGTTAAAGTCTCGATCTACGACAAGGCCTCCTTCTACCTCGATTATCAAGTCCCTGAAGGTGTTGGCAGCGGTGCCATCGAAATGGGCGTCGCCCCTCTGGCGGCGTACACGGATGAGATCCCGCCGGCGGGACTGTTCATGCAGCCCTTCCTGTTCAATTTCGATGCGATCGTGCGCGCGGCCGCGGCTCGTGGCAGCCAGATCAGGTCTGTGATCGACGCCGAAATTGAGAAGAAGGCGGGGGTCAAGGTGCTTTGGTGGCAGCCATACGGGGCAAACGTCGTGTTCGGCAAAGGGAAGTCTGGCAAACCCCAAAGACATCGCTGGCCACCATGTCCGCGTGTTCGACGAGATATCCGCCAAGTTCATTGGCATGTGTGGCGGAACCCCGCACATTATTTCCGATGGCAAGCAGGCTGAAGCGTTCGATATGAATCTTGTGGATTCGAGCGTCGCAAGCGTTGCCACACTCAACTCCGATGAACTTTGGCGCAGGATCGGTACGATCACGAAAATCGGTCATTCCGAGAACCTGTTCCTGGTCATCATCAATGAAGCTACCTTTAAATCCCTTTCTGCAAAGGACCAGGAGCGCCTGCTCGCGGCGGCGCGCAAGGCCGAGGACAGCGTTTGGGAAAAATACCGGGCTTTCGAGGCCAAGACTTACGAGCTTGCCGTTTCCAAAGGCATAAAGGTGCAAGAGCTGTCGGCCGACGATACGATTGCCTGGCGCGTCTGCAGCTCCTCGATCCTGGAATCCTACATGGACCAGGCCGGCGAACTCGGCGCGCAGTTATTTGCAGCCTACGGAAAGTTGCGGACCGATCCATGCTGCAACAGCCAAGCGCAAGGCGGAGAGGCACCGAAGTAGTTGAAGCGTAACAGGAGATGAGCGTCATGCCCGCGCAGGCGGGCATCCATGGCAGCCAATAACATCGCCTTTACATGTGCTTACCATGGGTCCCCGCCTTCGCGGGGACGACGGCCGGCGGTCATGCGCCCGGACTTTTGCCCCTCTTACGGCAATGCGGCGGCGGCGCCCGCCAATACGATACTTGGCTTAAAGCAGTCCGGGAGCGGGAGCTTAAATGAATGCTGCCCTGAATGCTGGCGCACAAGCTCCGTGGCCTAAGCCATGACAATTTTCCGCGCAGCGATCCGTTCCGGTTCAGTCTGGCGCGCGCTAGGTGTTGTACTAGCGGCACGAAATCCCATAATGGCCGGAACGGAGGAACGTCATGGCATTGAAACGAGGGTACAAGCAGTTGATAGCGGATGCGTCGGCGCGGGTTCGTGCGCTCAGCGTCGAAGAAGCGAAAGCGAAGCTCGGCGATCCGGGCGTCGTTTTCGTCGACATCCGCGAGACGGGCGAGCTTGAGCGCGAGGGCACGCTACCGGGCGCCTTTCACGCGGCCCGCGGCATGCTGGAATTCTGGGTGGACCCGGAAAGCCCCTACTACAAGCACGTCTTCGATCCCAACAAGCAGTTCGTTCTCTATTGCGCATCGGCCTGGCGGTCGGCGCTTGCGGCAGCAACCTTGCTTGACATGGGGCTGCCCTCCGTCAGCCATATCGAAGGCGGCTTCTCGGCCTGGAAGAAGGCGGGCGGCCCGGTCGAGGCGTGGCATAAGAAGGGCTGAGGCGAGACTGCGAACCGGGGCCAGAGCTTTTTGCCGCGGCCCCGGAGCGCGTCGGGCCAGAAAGGCGGGTCCAGCAAGTGCTTCAGCCGCAAGACCTGAGCGCCAATTTCGCAGGCATTGTACCGCTTGCCGATCATGTTTTCAGATGCGAGTTGGAGACGCGAAAGACCGTCCACTATTACTACCTCCGGCTGGCGCAGGAGGGGACCGGGCAGCACGACTTCCTCCTCGAATCCGGGAACCTCGCGGATGACGAGTTCGCGCTGCTGGTACTCGGCGAGGTGCAGCCCGCTGGCGGTGCCGCTAAGCTGCGGGTTATACCGCTGCCTCAAAATCGATACGGGTTCTCCGGGCTTCTTTTGGCGCCGCCAAGCTACCACGCCTGTTTCAAGGGGATTCTCGACGGCGGGCGAAAGCACCTGATGCTTTGCGTGCCGATGCACCGTTGCGAGTTCTCGGGCAGTGAATCCGCGGACGAATTCGTCACCATGCGGCGGGAAACCGTCCTGACGCTGAATTGGCTGCGAACTGCCTGCCCAAAAATCCTGATGCGGTTCGACAATCCGGCCACCCGCGGCGGCACGGGCGATTCCCCGGTGCTGGCCAAAAAGGACCTGTTGCTCCGGGAAATCGGCGGAAGGAATCTTGGCCGCTTCCTGTGTGAAGCGGCAAACTGGTGCCCGCCGGGCACGGAAAATCACCACGGTGAAATTCCTGTGCCCCGGCGCAGCCTGACTTCTGGGGCGCGTTACTTGCCGAGCCCCGCGCGGCGGAACGCATCGGCGAAAGCGCCGCCGCCGGCATCGGGCTTCCCGCCCTTGGGCGCGGCGCTCATCTTCTTCGGCGCCGCCCCCTGCCCTTTCGGCGCGCCCCCCGCCTGCTGCTTGCCGTCCATGCCGGGCTGGTCGTCAAGCCGCATGGTGAGCGAAATACGCTTCCGCGGCCCGTCGACTTCCATCACCTTCACCTTCACGATATCGCCGGGCTTGGCCACCTCGCGCGGGTCCTTGACGAAGGTCTTCGACATGGCGGACACGTGCACGAGCCCGTCCTGGTGCACGCCGATGTCCACGAACGCGCCGAACGCCGCCACATTCGTCACCACGCCTTCAAGCACCATGCCCGGCTTGAGATCGGAAATCTTCTCGACGCCCTCCTGGAAAGTCGCGGTCTTGAAGGCCGGGCGCGGGTCGCGGCCGGGCTTCTCAAGCTCGCGCAGGATGTCGGTCACGGTCGGCAGGCCGAAAGTCTCGTCAACGAACTCCTTCGGCTGAAGCCCGCGCAGGATAGGCGCGTTGCCAATCAGCTTCTTGATGTCGGTCTTGGCCGCCTTGACGATTTTGCGCACCACGGGGTAGGCCTCGGGGTGAACGGAGGAAGCGTCCAGCGGATCGTCGCCATTGGGGATGCGCAGGAAGCCGGCCGCCTGCTCGAAGGCTTTCGGCCCAAGCCGCGGCACTTCCTGCAGATCCGAGCGCTTCTTGAAGGCGCCCTTGCTGTCGCGCAAGGCGACGATGTTCTTGGCGACGCTTTCGCTGATGCCGGACACACGCGCCAGCAGCGGCGCCGACGCGGTGTTCACGTCCACGCCCACGGCGTTCACGCAGTCCTCAACCACCGCGTCAAGCGAGCGCGAGAGCTTGGACTCCGTCACGTCGTGCTGATACTGGCCGACGCCGATGGATTTGGGGTCGATTTTCACCAGTTCCGCCAGCGGGTCTTGCAGCCGGCGGGCGATGGAAACCGCGCCGCGTAGCGACACGTCCATGTCCGGCAGTTCCGCGCTCGCAAAGGCGCTGGCCGAATAGACCGAAGCGCCCGCTTCCGACACCACGATCTTGGTGAGCTTCAGCTCAGGCGCCAACGCAATAAGGTCGGCGGCGAGCTTATCCGTCTCGCGGGAGGCGGTGCCGTTGCCGATGGCGATCAGTTCGACCTTGTGCTCCTTGCAGAGCCGGCCGAGAATCGCTAGCGACTCCGTCCATTGCTTCTTCGGCTCGTGCGGGTAAATCGCTGTCGTGGCCGCAACCTTGCCAGTGGCATCGACCACGGCGACCTTCACGCCGGTGCGGAAGCCCGGATCGAGGCCCAGGGTCGCGCGCGTGCCGGCGGGCGCGGCCAGCAGCAGGTCGCGCAAATTGCTGGCGAACACGCGCACGGCCTCATCCTCCGCCGCTTGCCAGAGCCGCATGCGCAGATCGACCGCCAGATGCCCTTGCACGCGCGTCCGCCAGGCCCAGCGCACCGTGTCGTTGAGCCATTTATCGGCAGGGCCGGCCGCGGTCCACGATGTTGAACTTCCGCGCGATCCGCTGCTCGTACATGCTCGGCCCGCTGGCAGGCGCCTGCGCCGGGTCCTCCGGCTCGAAATTGAGGTCGAGCACGCCTTCCTTCTCGCCGCGGAACATCGCCAGGATGCGGTGCGCGGGCATTTTCGCAAGCGGCTCGGTCATGTCGAAATAGTCCGAGAATTTCGCGCCCTCGGCCCGCTTCTCCTCCTTCACCTTCGCCGCGAGCCGGCCGCGTCCCCACATCTCCTCGCGCAAATTGCCGATGAGGTCCGCATCCTCGGCGAAGCGCTCGACCAGGATCGCGCGCGCGCCTTCAAGCGCCGCCCCGGCATCGGCCACGCCCTTTTCCGCGTCGATGAAGGTCGCCGCGATGGCGTCGGGCATCTGGCTCGGATCGGTCAGCAGCCCGAGCGCCAGCGGCTCAAGCCCCGCCTCCCGCGCGATCTGCGCCTTGGTGCGGCGCTTGGGCTTGTAGGGCAGGTAGATGTCCTCCAGCCGCGCCTTGGAATCCGCTGCCATGATCTGCGCTTCGAGCGCATCGTCGAGCTTGCCCTGCTCGCGGATGCTGCTCAAGATCGCGGTGCGGCGCTCCTCCATCTCGCGCAAATAGCCGAGCCGCTCCTCCAGCGTGCGCAACTGCGCGTCGTCGAGCATGCCGGTGACTTCCTTGCGGTAGCGCGCGATGAACGGCACCGTCGAGCCGCCGTCCAAAAGCTCAACCGCTGACTGGACCTGCTGCGTGCGCACGCCAAGTTCTTCCGCAATCCGCTGTTCGATGGATTTCATCAGTTCCGCTCCGCTGCGTGGGGCCGCCGGGTGAGGGCGGCGCGAAATCGGACCATCATACAGGCCGGCGGCGGGAAGATTCAAATGGTGCGAAGGCGCGAAACAGCCGGGCGCCATCCTGCCCGTCTTTAGAAAAATTTTACCTCATTTCGCCGCCTTTCTGGCTCGGGCGTGCCCGGAGGAGACACTTTCCTTTATGGCGCCATTGTCGGCAATGCTCCTTTCGGAAGGCTTAAGCGAGGTTTATGTGATTGATAATACGGGCTATTGTGCCGTTGGTGCTCTGCCCGGCGCGCGGAGAAATGCACCGTACTTTGGTTAATTCGCAAACTGCAAATATATTTAAAGGGATTTTTGAAACGCGGAAATCGACCCGAAACGCGGAAAAAAACGCAGAAATCCGCCCGTGAGGAAACACAGCGTCCCGCCGTTTACCCTGCCGGCGTTTACCATGAGGCGGTGCCAGGCACGATTTACGGAATGTTCAGGGCTGGCCAAGATAAGCCCTCCCGCTACGGGATTGGGTGGGCGGCTTGGCTGGTCTTCGCGACGATTGTCATGTTTCGGCTCACATGCACACCGCTAGCCCCCTCTTCGCGGACCGGCAGGGGATAGATTGCCACGCCCGCAAGCAAGAGCGCCGCAAGCGCCCGGCTCCCATAGGTTCGGAACGGCTCGGCCCGCGCCGCCTGACCGCGGAACTTATCCCGCGTATGCGGCTCGCCATCCGTCCGCATATCGCTGCCCGGAATGCGCGCCGCAATTTCCCTTGGCAGTGCGCGCCTGATGCTGCCCTGCTGGCTCGCAAGCAGGTCCGCTATGCCTTTGGTGTCCAACCCCTTGGCGATTTGCTCCCACCTCAAGAACTCCAGGACCACAGGTGTCAGCAGCCCGAGCAGGTGCCTTGCGGCGATTTGCCCAAGACCCGAAAACTCGGCAATGGACGAGCCTAGCGTTTGAGCGAAGCCGCTTCCCGCTAGCGTGGAAAGCATTGCCCACCCCGGCTCCGCGAGCTTCCTGTGGTTGGCGCCGAGCAGGTGCATGATAATTTCATCGGTTGGCATGCCGTGGATTTGCGAGACCACCGCGCCAAGCTTTCGGGCACCGCCAGGGGTTGAGGCTGAATTCGCCAGCCCCGCCAAAATTCCGGGCACGGCGGCGCTGATACCCTTTTCCGCCGCTGTCCCGTCCGATCTCAGTGAAGCCGCGATTTTCCCGATCGCTTCCGGCGAAAGCGATTGCGTGATCGTAGTGGCAAGATTGGTAATCATTGCTAGCCTCCCGGAACCGGTCTGAGGCTAAACAGTCCCGCAAGGAGGAGATTAATGCAATACAAAGAAAAAGATGCTGTTAATGATTGGTAAATATAAGCAATTGTCTTTGAATTGAAAGGAAGTGCGCTGGATAGGCCCAAGCGCGAGCGAAGCAAATCATCACGTGGCAAAAGTTATGGCCCGGTAATCTACTGACAAAGCCGCGCCCCGCATATGATCGCACAAGGCCGAAAGCCGAAGTTTGGGTTATCGATGGGACTTTCTCCTGCTGGGGGGAAGCTGCCGTGCCATGAGCTACCTGCCGCCGCGCCTCTGGGGCTTGTCTCAACGATGGAGGTCTTCTACCTGCGGCCACTAACGGCCAAGATAACCTCAACTTTAACGGCACCTCGCTTTCTTACACACGCGAACATTCGATACTTTGCGCCCCTTTAAAGTGAATATTTTCATTCTGTATCCTGATGACGGGTTTCCGGTTAGTGGCTAAAAGAGCCTGGAGGGATGCATCAGAACAGAGGGCTGAAACGTGACGCGGGACGAGACCATCGCACTGTTCAATGCTTGCGAGGCAGCGCGGAAAACCGCATTGTCAGAAGGCAGTGACGAAGATCAGGCACATGAAGCCGCAAGGACTACGTGGAACTTTTGGGCAGAGGCGATGCTCGCCGAACGAAAAAGACTGGAAGATACCGGTGCCTGGGCTGCCGAAAGGGATCGTTTTGGTAATCTTGTGTCGGGAAATGAAGCGACTGCTGAGTGGATGAAGCAATCAGAGGCCGACTTTTCCGAACTCCAGTTCTTAGTTAAACCAGGGGCACATCAAGCTGAATTGCAGCTTGGTGCTTCGCAAACAAAGGATTCCTCGTCGCCTACCAACACGATCCATGTCGGAAGCATTCGGTTCGACGGCTTTATTTTTCCTGGTGCAGCCAGTTTCTGGGGTACGCGATTCACCGGCGGTTACGCCGCCTCGTTTGACGGAGCCCAATTTTGGGACGGGGCTCGGTTTGTAAATGCGAAGTTCCTGCAATATTTCCAGGCCTCATTCATTAAAACGCGATTTGAGGGGGCCGCACGTTTTGGAGGGGCGTGCTTTTTCACCGATACCTGGGCCAGATTCCAAGGTGCATGTTTTTCTGGCTACGCAGGATTCGAAGAGATGCATTTTTTCACCAGTGCCAGTTTCGACGAGGCGAACTTTTCAAGCGGTGCCCGCTTTGCTGGGTCGAAGTTTGATGAGGGGGCCGGTTTTGATCGCGCGCATTTCAAAGGTCGCGCGGAATTTTTTGGCATAAGCGTGGATGGGCATTTCTCGCTGGCTGGTACCGTCTTCGAAGCGGTGCCTGATTTCATTCAGGCCCGCTTTGCCGAAGCCCCACGCCTCGACAATTTCATTCTGGCGTCGGGCGCCAAACATGCACTTTTCTGGTGGCCGTCTCAAAATGCTGAAACCGGCGACATTGCCGCCCGTTACCGCGCTTTGCGCGCCCTTGCCTTTCGAGGACATGACCACGACAATGAGCGCCTCTTTTTGAAGGGCGAATTCCGCGCACGTCGTCACACTGTGGACAAATGGTGGCACGCCGCGTTTTGGCTCGGCATTGGCTACGACGTGCTGTCGGATTTTGGCGGTTCAATCATGCGACCAGCTTACGCCGGGCTGGCCTCAGTTATAGCCTTTGCCGGCCTATATTATGCTGCGGTGTTTGCCAGCTGCGGCCCCACGCTTACAGAAGCCTGGGATCAGGCACTCTATGTATCCCTAAAGAACGCGATGCTCCTTATTAACTGGGACGGAGCGGATCTTCCCAAGGCGGCAGACTGCCTGTTTCAAGCTAAGAACGACAGTACCCGTTTCGCCCTAGCACTCGCCACGATGCAGATTACACAGAAAGTTTGCAGTGCCGGGCTACTGTTTCTGTTTCTGCTGGCGGTGCGTAACAGGTTCAAGATTAAATGAGGTTGCCAGGGCAAGCTTTCGCAAAGTTCACGGAGCATAAACCGCTGAAAGGCTTCTAGCACATATCTATTTTTCTATCGTTTTCGAGCGATAAGTCGAGTTCTGCTAGTTGATGTCATGCAGTAATTCGTTCGAAATTGTTGAACGTCTGCTATCGACCCAAAGCGGCTGTCACGAGTGGCAGGTCCGAGGTGACGGGGCGCGGCCGCGGTGCAAGGCACTAAATCGCTAGCGCTATAGCCGCTGCGCGGACGGTGCCCGCTGCGAAGGTAACCGTCTGACAACATAACGATAACGGGCTCAGCGCACCTGTTGTTTGGATTGAGGTCTCATCAACCTTATCCAAGACAGGAGTCAAGTATGAGTACCCAGGCTGTTAGTGAACTGCGTCTGCGCATGATCGAGGACATGAAGGCGCGCCAGCTCACCCCGAACACGCAGCGCAGCCATATTTACAGTTGCAAGCGTTTGGCCGCCTATTTGAAGCGCTCGCCAGCGACGGCAACCGCGGACGAGGTTCGCGCCTTCCAACTTTATTTGATGGAGACCGGCCCCAGCATTTGCAATCGCAACCGCATTATGACCGGGGTGAAGTTTCTGTTCCGGGTGACGCTGCGCAGGCACGATTTGGTGTCCGAGATTTACTACGTCAGAGAGCCGCAGAAGTTGCCGCTGACCATGAGTCCGGATGAGGCCAAGCGCCTGCTGGCCGCGGCCGGCAGCCTCAAGGCCAAGGTGATGCTCACGCTCTGCTACGGCTGCGGATTGCGTGCGGGCGAAGTATGCCGCCTCAAGGCGGGTGATATCGACAGCGAACTCAACATCATCCGCATCGTGCAAGCCAAGGGCCGCAAGGACCGCCACGTTATTCTGCCGCCCGAAGTGCTGGATTTGCTGCGGCAATGGTGGAAGGTACGGCCCACGCGCTACGACGAAGGCGTGCCGTTGAAGGGGCGCTGGCTTTTCCCGGGCCGCAAGCGTGGTGAGCCCCTTACCACCCGTCAGTTATCGCGCCTGTTCCATGAGGCAGCCGAAGCGGCGGGCATCAAGAAGGCGGTCTCGCTGCATTCGCTCAGGCACTCCTTTGCCACCCATCTTTTCGAGCAGGGCTTAGATATTCGTTTAATCCAAGCGGTTCTGGGCCACCACAAGCTCGATACGACGGCGCGCTACACGCGCGTTGCCACCAGCCGGATTGCCGCCATCGAAAGCCCGCTCAGCGGCAAGCAGAGGCAGCCAACGGAGAAGAAGGGCAAGGCGGCCGCATAGCCCGCCGCCATGCCCCGGCCAGTGCTGGAGATCGCGGATATTTTCCGCGATCACGGTGCCGCTTGGCGTCATGCCAACCGCGGCCATGTCAGCCTTGGGTAATTGAAAGTGATGAGTGCAATCGAGCGCTGCCGCACCGCGGCGCTCGGCGGCCATGTTGCGCGCTGCGAGAACGATGACTGCGCACGCACGGTCATCGCTTATAATAGCTGCCGTAACCGGCACTGCCCCAAGTGTCAGGGTGCGGCAGCGCGGGAGTGGCTTGCCGAACGCCAGGCCGAGCTTCTGCCCGTGCCCTACTTCCATGTGGTCTATACGCTGCCCGCGCCCATCGCGGACATCGCCTACCAGAACAAGGCGGCGATCTACGGCATTCTGTTCAAGGCCTCGGCAGAGACGACCCTTCGGATCGCCGCCGATCCCAAGCACCTCGGCGCGCGCATTGGCATCACCTCGGTGCTGCACACTTGGGGTTCGGCCATGACCCACCACCCGCACGTCCATATGATCGTGCCGGGCGGCGGCCTTTCCGCCGATGGCCAGCGCTGGATCGCCGGGCGGCCAGACTACCTCCTGCCGGTCCTGGTGCTGTCGCAGCTGTTCCGGGGGCTGGTACTTTCCATGCTGCTCGAAGCGCATGGCGAAGGGCGCCTCAAGTTCTTCGGGGAGCATGCAGCGCTCGCCGGTAAGAAGGCGTTCAAAGCCTTCCTAGGGCCGCTGTGGAGCTCCGATTGGATCGTCTACGCGAAAAAACCTTTTGCCGGCCCCGGCGCAGTGTAGGCCTATCTCGCCCGCTACACCCATCGCGTGGCCATCTCCAACAGCCGGCTGATCGCGGCCAATGCGGATGGCGTCACCTTCAAATACAAGGATTACCGCATCAAAGGGCCGGAGCGGTACAAGACCATGACGCTCGACCCGCACGAGTTCATCCGCCGCTTTCTGCTGCATGTGCTGCCACGCGGCTTCCACCGCATCCGCCATTACGGGCTCTTGGCCAATGGCAGCCGCGCGGAGAACATCGCCAAGGCCCGCGCATTGCTCGCCGTTTTGCCGGCAGCAGAGGCCAATGCTGCCGGAGCCGCAAAGAAGGCGGATCCAGAGGGCCTCCGCATACTGCCTCGGCCATGCCCGTGCTGCGGCGGCCGCATGATCGTCATCGAGACTTTCGCCCGCGGCTCCATGCCCCGGTACCGGCCGCCAGGCGCAGCGCCAGTTTGGATCGACACGTCATGATGCCCTTGCTGCCGCTTCCCCGCTGCAAGGCTGGCTGTCATTGGCGCTGGGCTTGGCCCGGCTGCGGCGGCGCTCGCCTCAAAAAGCGCCGCGGCCGCTCAAAACCGGCAACTTGCCTCCCTGCAGGTGACGGTTCACGCTGCTGCACCCCACTTCCAGCACCATCAAAACTGCCGCCGGTCCTTGCTTTGCTGGCATGCGCGGCCACCGGCGTGCTCATCAAATCCCCATAGCCCGCCGATAGGTTGCGGCACCCGAGTGCCCTGCACCCCGCGATTTCGTGCCTTGGCGCTTTTCGATCAGCTCTCGCAACTCGCCAATTCAGAGGATTGCACTGCCTTTGGCTGCGGACATCGTTCTTTGGACAAGCCCGCTCGTCCGCCAGTAGCCGCAAGAATTGTCAATCACCAAAAATGGAAACTTGGGCTCAAAGCGGCCTATCGACACAGCAACGGCCGGCAGCTTGCCCCGAGCGTCTGCCTAGTTTAGGTCTGTTCCCGTTTGAAAAGGGGGTACACGCCATGTTTGGCGCGTTGCAGAAAGAGGCCGCGCAACGTTGGGTAGCCGTGATTCCTAATTGTGATCGTTTTTCGGAGACGGGCATGGAAACGACGGTGTTGTCGGCACGCGACGTAGGCCGAATTGTCCAAAGGATCGGTCTGGACGTGCTGATGGACGAGTTAATTGCTGGCATCGCCCAAGCACTGGCTGAGCACGATCCGTCGATATGCGTCACCCCGCCCCGCAACGGTTTTCACTACAAAGAAGAGCGAAGCCTCGGCTTGATCGAGTGGATGCCTGCCATGCGCGCCCGCCAGCAAGTCACCGTAAAAATGGTGGGTTACCATCCGCACAATCCGCAGCGCTGGAATATTCCGACGATCCTGTCGACTGTTAGCGTCTTCGACGTCGCCACGGGACACTTGATGGGCGTTGCGGACGCCACGTTTCTCACGGCCATGCGCACTGGCGCGGCTTCTGCAATCGCTAGCCGGGCGCTGGCGCGCGCGGACTCCCGCTGTCTCGGCCTCATCGGCGCCGGGGCCCAGGCCTGCACCCAATTGCATGCCCTGTCCCGGACTTTCGATATCGATCACGTGCTGATCCATGATGTGGATGCGTCCGCTATGCGCTCCTTCGCTTCACGCGTGTCCTGCCTAAACCTTGATCTTCGCGTCGAGGCAGCCGACCTAGGAACTTTGGTGCAGAGATCCGACATCCTCTGTACTGCCACCTCGGTCAATGCGGGCGCCGGCCCGGTCTTTGCCGACGAGGATTTGCGTCCCTGGCTTCACATCAATGCGGTCGGCGCCGACTTCCCCGGAAAAGTTGAAATTCCGCTCTCGGTCCTCCGTCGCGCCTTCGTGTGTCCCGATTTTCTCGACCAGGCATTGAAAGAGGGGGAATGCCAGCAGCTAAGCGCTGCGGACATTCACGCCACACTGGTCGATGTTGCCCGAGACCCGTCTGCCTACGAGGCCCATCGGGAATCACTGTCGGTGTTTGATTCGACAGGCTGGGCGCTTGAAGACGAAATCGCCGCCACGCTGATGCTCCGCTACGCCGAGGAGATGGGCATCGGCCAGCGCGTGGCCCTTGAGAGCATATCGCCGGACCCGAAAGATCCTTACGGCTTCCTGCAACTTGATGGCCGCATTGCCGCCGAGACGCTGGCGGACGCGCGGGAACCGGAGGCATTGGCGCTGGCCGCCAATTGTTGAATGCAACGCTTCAGGAAAAGGTAGTCGTGGATTTCTCGTGGACCAAGGAACAGAACGAACTGCATCAGGCAGCGGTCGAATTCGGCGCCAGTCTCGGTGGCGATGCCTTTGATCGCGACCGCAATAGCGCATTCTCGCGGCATGACTGGGAGGCGGCTGCGGCGTTCGGCATCCAGGGGCTATTCGTGCCGCAGGACTACGGCGGCATGGGATTGGACCTGCTGACCAGCATCTATGTGCTGGAGGGACTTGGTTACGGTTGCCGCGACAACGGCCTGACCTTCGCCCTCAACGGCCAGATGTGGAGCGTGCAGGAGCCCCTCCTTAACTTTGGCAGCGAAGCCCAAAAGCGCCGCTTCCTGCCCGGGCTATGTGCCGGCAAACTGATTGCCGCCCACGGCATGACCGAGGCCGAGAGCGGCTCCGACGCCTTCAGCCTCCGCACCAAAGCAAAGAAGGTGGAAGGCGGCTACCTCTTGAACGGCGAGAAGGAATTCATTTCGCTGGCGCCGGTGGCCGATGTGAGCCTTGTCTTCGCCCAGACCAACCCCAAGGTCCGGCAATGGGGTGTTTCCGCCTTTCTGGTGGAAAAGGACCGGCACGGCTATTCGCCATCGCCGCACCGCGAAAAGCTCGGGCTGCGCAGTTGTCCTTTCGGCGGCTTTGCCCTGGAGGACTGCTTCGTCCCCGAGGAAAACCGCCTGGGGCGGGAAGGCAGCGGCGTTGCCATCTTTACCACCTCTATGGAATTCGAACGCGCCTTCATTTTCGCCAGCCATGTCGGCGCTATGGCGCGCCAGCTGGAAACTTGCATCCACTATGCGAACGAGCGCAAGCAGTTCGGCCAGAGCATCGGCAAATTCCAGTCTATCTCCAACCGTATCGCCGACATGCGCTTGCGATTGGAAACCAGCCGCCTGCTGCTATACAAGGCCGCTTGGCAAAAGCAGACCGGCCATCCCGATTCCGCCCTAACCGCCAGCATGGCCAAGCTTTCCATCAGCGAAGCCTACGTACAGTCCAGCCTCGACGCCATACGGACACACGGCGCAGCCGGGTACGTCTCAGAGGGGCAAATCGACCGGGATCTGCGGGACTCGATTGGCGGCATAATCTATTCCGGCACCTCGGACATGCAGCGCAACTTCATCGCCAGCATCGCGGGCCTATAGCCTGGCGCCGGAACGGAGGGAATTGTGTCCATGCCCCCTTCTTTGTCTACCCTCCTGGATCGTTCCGCCGAACGGGCACCGGACCGGGAGGCATTCCGCTGCGGCGGACACAGCCTGACCTACGCAGCCGCGGCTAACCGAAGCGACCGGCTGGCGCAGACGCTGCTGGCGCATGGTGTCGCCAAAGGAAACCGGGTCGGCCTGTATCTCGACAAGAGTTTGGAGTTGGCGGTGGCCCTGTTCGGCATCATGAAGGCCGGCGCTGCCTACGTGCCCCTCGACCCGGCGGCGCCGCTGGGCCGGCTCGAATACATGATCAACCACTGTGGCATCCAGGTTGTTGTGAGCGCGGCCAACAAGCAAGCGCAGCTCTGCGAGCTTGGCAGGCGCTGCCCGGCGCTTGAAACGGTCGTTGGGCCCGCCGGAGTCGACGATAGCCGCCTGCGGGCCGTAGGTTGGGACGAAGTGGACGCTACACCGGCCCGGCCGCCGCTGTGCGAAGGCAAGGCTTCTGACCTCGCCTACATCATGTTCACTTCGGGCTCCACTGGCATGCCCAAAGGCATAATGCACACGCATGAAAGCGGCTTCGCCTATGCGCGCGCTGCCATGGCACTTTATGAGGTGGGGCCGGATGATCGCCTGGGCAACCACTCCCCGCTCCATTTCGATATGTCTACCTTCGACTATTTCTCGGGGCCACTCGCGGGCGCCACGACGGTGATTATTCCGGAGGCGTACAAGCGGATGCCTGCCAGCCTTTCCCAGTTAATGGAAAAGGAGCGCCTCACATTCTGGTATTCGGTGCCTTTCGCTCTCATCCAGCTCCTGTTGCGCGGCGTGCTGGAAAAGCGCGATCTGAGTGCCCTGCGTTGGGTGATGTTCGGCGGTGAACCCTTTCCGCCAAAGTATCTGCGCGCCCTCATGGAGCAGTGGCCGCAGGCGCGCTTCAGCAACGTCTACGGCCCGGCAGAGGTCAACCAGTGCACCTACTACCACGTGTCGGCAATGCCCTCCGATCCCGCTGCCCCCATTCCCATCGGCCGCATTTGGGACGCCGCGGAAGGCTTGGTGCTGGACGAATCCGACGGCCCTGTGCCCACGGGCGGCGCCGGCGAACTGGCGATCCGCAGTGCGACGATGATGCGCGGCTACTGGAACCGGCCCGATCTCAACGAATGCGCCTTCTACCGCCCCTCTTTGGCAGACCGCCCCTACTACCGCACCGGCGATCTCGTGCGCGCCGATGCCGAGGGCACGTTGTACTTCCTCGGCCGCAAAGACCGGCTCGTGAAACTGCGCGGTTACCGGGTCGAACTCGACGAGGTCGAACTTGCCTTAGTCCGCCACGGCGCCGTGGAGGAGGCGGCTGCGTTGGTCTCTGTCGATGAGCTGGACGCGCCGGAACTGAAAGCGGCAGTGATTCTGAAGCCTGATATGCAGGTCGACGAGGCGGCGCTGGTGGCGTTCGTCGCCGATCATATGCCCCCTTACGGCGTGCCCCGCCGGGTGCACGTGCGGAACAGTTTCCCGAGGACTGCGAGCGGCAAGATTGATCGCCCGGCGCTCTGCGCCGAGCTTTCGCACAAAGACAGAGCGTAGCGGACTGAACAGAAAATGAGAGGCTAATTTGCGAGCCAAGGGAGCTATTCGCGATTTCATCCTTGCCAACATCTCCAAGGATAAGGCCATGGAGCTGGCCGACGACGCCCCGCTGCTCACCAGCGGCTTGGTCGATTCTCTCGGCATCGTGCGGCTAGTTGTTTTCATCGAGGACGATCTGGGCATTAAGGTGCCTCTTGAGGACATCACTATCGAGAACTTCGAAACCCTCGAGCTGCTCGATGCCTATCTAACGACCCGGAGGGGGACGCCATGATCGATCGCCCGGTCGGGAAAGCGGTGTTCCTCACCGGCGCCACCGGCTATCTGGGCGCCTTTCTGTTGCATGAGCTCCTCGCCAAAACGGATGGCAGGATATTTTGCTTGGTGCGGGCAGAGAACGAAAAGCAAGGATTGGAGCGCCTGCTGGCGGCCCAGGACTTGTATCGGCTGGGCGGCAGACGGGAAGCCGCGCGGATTCAGGTCCTGCCCGGTGATATAGCCAAACCGGGTCTCGGGCTGTCGCCAATAGAGCGGCAAGCGGTGATTGCCAACGTAGGTCCCTTCATCCACTGCGCCGCCAGCACCAACTTCCTGTTCGGTGCGGCTATGCTGCGGGCGGCTAATATGACAGGAACCCGCAATGTGGTCGAACTGGCATTGCAGACAGAAGACCGGCATTTGCACTACGTCTCCAGCGCCTCCCTGTTTCTCTCCGGGAAATACGGCGGCCGGAGGGTGCGGGAAGACCAGCAGCCTGCCCCTGACGATCTGAAGGAATCCTGGGGTTACCAGTTTACCAAGTACGAAGCCGAAAACCTGGTCTGTGCCGCTAAAAACCAAGGATTGCGCGCCAGCGTATCACGGCCATGGTTCATCGGCCCCCACAGCGTGACCGGCATCTCTAGCGCCAGCGATTTCATGCTGCGTCTGATCGACGGCTGCTTAGCGCTTGGTCTGGCGCCCGAGATCGATATAGCGGTCAACATCATGCCGGTGGACTGGGTCAGCTGCGCCATCGTTGAGTTGGCTTTGAACGCAGATGCGGGCTACTACTATCTAGGTAACCCGGTTCCAACATCTTGGCTGCAGGTGATGGCGCAGCTCAATCGCTGGCGTTTGGTGCGCCTCGTGCCCTATGCTGAGTGGCGTGCGGAACTTCGCAGGACGCCGGATAACCCCGCCTGGGTCTTCCTGCCCTTGTTGCCGGAGACTTACGAGGCGGACGATGTCTCCTCCTTCCTCCGCCGCATGGGCCGGGACCAAGTACCACATTTCGACGCCTCCCTCAGCGCTAGACGGCTCACCGCAATCGGTTCCTGTCCGCCCTTCCACGGCGCCGTGCTGGACGCGTATCTGGACGCCCGCCTGTCGTCATAGCTGGACGCCAGCATCTACAGCTCTTTCTTCCCTACAGGAGGCATCTTCACCGTTCCAGAATACGGACGAGGCCCTGCGAATGGTTGAGAGCGACAGGCTTCGATTTCGTTTTAGAAATGCGCGAGCCGTTAGCTTTGACTAGGCCAAGAACGCACAGCTGGCCCCTCGTAGGCCACCATCGAAAGGGGTATCGGAAAGAGCAATCCAGGCGCTTGCAGCCGGGCTTCGAGCCACACAGGAGGCATGCCTGCCAGGAAGGCTGTGGCGTTTAGCGCTTCGCATTCGTGCCGCATCATGCCCATATCCAGCCAAAACCCCGCAACCAGAGCGGCGTAATTCATCTTCAAGCGCCAGCGTCCCGCAGCGAGCATCCGTTCGATACGGAACGCCGCCTGTACATGGAAGCCGCCGTCAAGGCCCAACTCGTCTGCGCGTTTCATCAGCGGCTCTATCCGCTCGTCCTCCGCCACAATGGGACGCCCGTATCCCGCAAGGCGGCGATTTGCGCGCAGTTCCTCTTCGATGGCGGCCAGCAATGCCTCATCCGTATCGCCGGCGTGCGCGGCCAAGAAGTCGTAGGCCTCGATCGTTGGACGGATGCCATAGAGCCCTGCATCCGTAACCGCGATAGCCGCCCCGAGGGCGAGCGCCACCGAAGCGTGGCCTGAACCGGCCAGCGCTGCGACACGATTGTTCCAAATGCGCGGATCCGGATAACTGGTATAAGTCCAGATCGTTTCCAGCAACTCGGTTTCGGCGGCGTTGTACTGTCTGCCAGTTAAGGCGAATAAGTAAATGTCGAACCAGCGCCCGCTCCGCCAGTGCTGGTGCAGTGGCAATCCCCGGACATAGACCTCCTTGCCCGGGTGGAATCCGCCCATAGTGGAGTGGACGTGACCGATATGCGCTTCGTAGTCTTCAGGTTTAGCAGTCACGGCTGGCCCCCTTAACTGGATTAGTTAGTGTGAAAAACGGAAACTGCTTGTGTTTCCGTTCCATTTGCTCGAGCGCGTGGGCAAGTGCGCCGGGCAAGCGGAAAAGCAGGTAGAGCGCCTCGCCCTGGAGCGGCGAAAGGCCGGCATCGGCAAAGGCGGCGGCGGCGGCCCCCGTCAGCGACAGTCCGCATTGTGCAGCCTCGCTCAGCGCGGCCACCGATCCCTTGAGGTGCTTGAGCCGGTGCGCGAGTGGCGATGCCGCAAGGCTGCCGAGGCATTGCAGCACAGGCTCCCCAGTGTCCCGGCTTTTGGGATTGAAGCCCGGCCATGTACCGTCCTCATCCGCATGCCTCGCAAACTGTTCCGCAAGCTGGCTGAAACCGTCTCCGGCGGCTCCCCAGGCGCGCATGGCGCGTTTTAGTTCATCCCCTCCGCCATCGGCGCCGCTGCCCACTGCCAACCGTACATTTTGCGTTCTCCCAACTCTCTTCAAGTTTTGCAAACTCAACGGCATGTTCGCGTTCAAAACAGCTAAGCACGTCCATAGAAAACACGCTTCGCAAATGCTCAAGAAACCGTCTATCTACGAAAGTAGACCCGTGCTTTCCGCCATCACAACCGATCTGTTTAAGTTTTTTCTCGTGAGTGATCTGATATGACGTCAAATCTATTGTGCCGCCACCAGCGTCAACGACCGTGAATGTTTGACCGATGTTAAACAAGACAGAGCCACCCGACGTATTGCGGCAATACACGGCCGCCGCCTCTGGTTCTAGTGCAAAGATAAGCCGCTGATGGTCGTCGTCGTGTTGCGAAATAAGACCAGCCATTATTGCGGCATCCCGCATATTTTGTTTATTAACATCGTTCCAAATGGCTGGTACGGTGATGCACCACAAGATGCGCTTTTCTGAAGTTAGCAACGTCCTGTCTTGATAGATATTACTAATTGCATATTCACGCATTTTCTTAAGATAATTAGCTATTAATTCGATTGTGGGAAATTCTCTATTGCGATATTTAGTTGTCGGTGCACTGGTGTGTTCATGAGCATCCTTTTTTAGGTCCAACTTAAACCATTTAAAGTATGCATACTTATTTATCTCTGGATGCTGCTCATCTCTAAGTTGAAAATACTTCCAACGCGCAGACCACCCCCATTCAGACTGCTGGGCCGGATCGAGAAGAAGCTCGGTCGGGGTCTTGACATAGGGGACGGACTGCCGCGGCCAATAGTTCCAATCCTTTACAACGCAGTCATCACAAAAGGCATAGGCAAAGCCGGACCGAGTTGTGCCAAAATCAATGGCAATTATGATAGAGTAATCTTTCAAATGCTGCTTCATGTCGACGCCCCATCTATCGCTATATGTTGGTATCTCCGAAAAGCACGGACGATGGAAGATCACCGTGCTCGTCGTATGTAATGCTTCTGAGCATTCGGTCGCGAAGCGCGCCCAGGTAGGAGGCGTGAGCAGCAATGCGTGCGGTATACTCCTCAGACCACAAACCTGCCGCCTTTAAGCGCTCAGCCTTACGGCTGATCATGGTCACTGCAGTCGAGCGTGGACCTAGGCTAGGAAACAACGCATAGTGATGGTCAATTAGGGCTTGAATCGTCGTGTTAACGACGCAGTCAAAAAGTAGTTCTAGATTTTCGTAGGCCACGTACTTCTTATCGTGATCAGCGTGCACGATATCTGCGATCGCTTGAAATGGAAAGCGCCCTAAAATCAAATGTTTGGGTTGGCGTTCTGCAACCTGAAAGAAGCCTGTTTCGTGGTCAACGACAAACTGGTCGGGCATAATGCCGCCGAATAACGCATGGAAGGTTAGGCGGTTTCCAGAAAATGTAGCATAAACCAATACGGCCGGAGCCGCAGGAAATTCTGTGTTATAGAAGTGTCTTGCGTGCGCCTGTGAAAATGAAAAGGCTTCATGTGAGGTGATAACAGACAAATTAGCGTCGGTTTCAGCTGCGTAAGTTTCAAATTCCTCTGCAAGAAACTCAAGTGGATTAAATGGTAGTTTTACTTGACCTTCGTGATCTTGCTTAGTTGGAATGTCAAAAAGTATCGGAATGGTACATCCCGTCGGCAGAACCTCCCGACTCCAAAATCCTGGCTTAATTAACAATGAATTATTGCGTGTCTTAGTGATTACAGCTTGGCGAACATACTCTTCGACCTTGCGGTGTTCGTGTTGTTTTTCGATAACTTCGATGGCGTGACGGGATTGCAGCTCCTGTAGAATTCGCGCATTTTGCAATTGCATCGCGGTTATATACGTTTGATGATCCCGCAGGGCTCGTGCTTCTTGTGCCTGATATGCTTGCCGGCGCGCTTCTATTAAGTTTGAGCCAGCCTGTTGAGAGTACGAGTTGTATAAGCTTGTGACTGCATTTATCGCAGCCGGAAATAGTGCTGTTGCGAGTGCGGTTTCGATGACCATTTTTCTTATCCGGGCAATTGATATTGTGCAGCGTAAGAGTATGGGGGGCATGCTGATGTATTAGACCGAAGATTGTGTCGAGCCCTGCGTAGGTAGGTTGTGGTTGGAGGAGGATGTAAGTGTAAGCGAGAATTGCTCATTTAGGCCACCTACGGTTGTGGGCGGTTTGCCGACATAGCGCTGTGATTGGTACAGTCGGCAACCACACAGCGGTAACCACAGTGGCAGGAAGGCGAGAATTGTGATACATTTAACCAGCAAAAAATGGCAATTGTTTAACCGGGTAACATTGCGTGCTCCGATCGCTGCAGGGAACTCGCCAGCAGATCGACATCTGAAGCGCTGGCACTGACGCGATACCCCAAGAACGGACGTGACCGGCGATGCCTTCCGCGCCGCCGGCGGGGTATTGATCGACGTCCGCTCGTGTATAGTAGCGCCGGACGGACGGCAAACTTGCAGGGCTAACCGATGCGACCGCAAATTGAGGTGCATCTTTCCAAAGGACCAATTCCGTAGGCTTCCGCAGCCAAGTGGTAAGTAGTCGCACGAACGTGAAATCAGCGATCAGAGCCAAAGCAGGCAGCGGTGTCCGGGTGGGACATTCTCAAGAAAAGCTACGCAATCCTATGAGAAGGAAATTGTCCCACCTTCAGGTTAAGTCTTTGATTTTGCTAGATCATCAGACTCCCCTAGGGAGCG
>CAVXDM010000024.1:0-48235 GCA_963760455.1 uncultured Alphaproteobacteria bacterium | reverse complement strand
TTCGCCCCTCGCAATGATGAGACGCAGGACTTAGGTTAGCGCTTATGCGCGAAGGCGGGGATACATGTAAGGTCTTGCTCCTGCGGAGTATCGGGAGGCGCCCTTCCCGCGGCTCATCGCCTGCTAGCCAGGATTTCCTCGATCCGGTGGGCAATCGATTTCGGAGGCAGGGTTTCGCAGGCGCCGCCAGCCTCGATAAGGGATTTCGGCATGCCGAACACCGTGCAGCTTGCACTGTCCTGCGCAATCGTCCAGCCGCCTGCTTTCCTGATGTTGGTGAATTCCTTGGTGCCGTCGCGGCCAAGCCCGGTGAGCATCACGGCAAGGATATGCTTGCCGTAGGTCTCAAGCGCGCTGCAGGCCAGCACGTCGGCGCTTGGCTGGTACAAGCTTTCCCCGGCATCCGGAGAGACACGCACAACGCCCTCGCTCATCCGCAAATGCAGGCCGCCCTGCCCGATATAGACCCTTCCGTTCACAATCGGCTCGCCGTCCTTCGCCTCGGTGACGTCATGGCGGCTTTGGGATGAAAGCCGTTTGGCGAGCGCAGCGGTGAACGGGGATGGCATGTGCTGGGCCACGAACACCGGCACCGGCAAAGGCGGCACCATGTTCATGAACAGCTCGGTGAGCGCCTGCGGCCCGCCGGTGCTGCTACCGATCACCACGGCTCTTGCGCGAAAATCTCTTGGAACCGCGGATGGCTGACTGGGCCGCACCGGAGCGGCCCTTGCGGCCGTGACCGGCGCCCCGCTCCGCTTCTGGCGGACTTGCGCTGCCGCGAACAGCTTTTCGTGGAGAAGAGCCATGCCCCGCGATTTCGGGATGAAGTCGATGGCGCCCAAACCCAAGGCGTCCAGGGTAATTTGGGCACCGGCTTCGGTCGAGGCGCTCACCATAATGACCCCGGCGGGGCATTTCGGCGTGAGTTGCCGCAAGGTCGCGAGGCCGTCCTGGACGGGCATCTCCACGTCCAGCGTAATGACGTCCGGCTGCAGCTCCAGCGCCATTCGAACGCCTTCCTCGCCGTTGCAGGCCGTGCCTACGACGGTAAAGCGCGCATCGGCAGCGATTTCCTTCGAAAGGGCCTTTCGCATGAAGGACGAGTTGTCGACTACGAGTACCCGGATGAGATCAGCCAAAATGTGACTCCATAGGATCGAAGATGCCGGGATCAACTCTTTGTTGAAAATGCTTTTGTGAGGCTTACCGCTTGCAATCAATCTTGGTTGATTGCCTCCATGCGGTGCACGCGGGCACCTGTCTGCCACGCGCAGACGAGGCCGGCGCAAGTCGAATCGGTTGAAATTGGCTTACAGTATCTTTGCGCCCTTGGTTACGACATGACCGAATCCAATGCTCCCCCGCCTCATCCCTCCCAACTCGCGCCCCATCCAGCCCAGCCTCACCCCTTACGGAAATTGAGTGGCACCGAGAAGGCTGCGGCCTTGCTGCTGGCGGTGGGCGCGGAGAATGCATCGCGGGTCCTGGCGCATCTCAGCGAGGAGGAGATCCGGGCAATCGCGCGCTCCGCATCGGACCTCGGCGCCATTCCCGGGCCGGTGCTGGAAAGCATCGCCGGCGAGTTCGTGTCTCTTGCAAGTACGGATGGCGGTATCAGGGCCTCGTCCGAGCAAGTCAAGGACCTTCTTGAGAAAATCCTGCCGTCGGAACAGGTCCGGCAGATTATGTCCGACGTGAGTTCCAGGATGAATGAGGCCGTGTGGCCGAGGCTTTCGGAAACGCCGCCGCAAGTCACCGCACAATTCCTGAGCAAAGAACATCCACAAGTTATTTCATTCGTTCTGTCGAGAATGTCCACGATGGTTTCGGCCGAAATTGTGGCTCATTTCCCCGCCCCCCTCCGCAACGAGGTGATGCGCCGGATGCTTTCGAGCAGGCTTATGACGCAGGAGGCTTTGCGGCTTCTGGAGCAGGTCTTGCGGGACGAACTGCTGCTCAAGGTGGGGAGGTCGAGCGGCCAGGACGCCCACGCCCGGATTGCGAAAATCATAAACAAGCTCGATCGCAAGGAGATGGAGGAGGTGCTTCAAAGCCTCGCCGCAACCCGCCCCAAGGAGGCGGAGATCGTCCGCAACCTTTTGTTCACATTCGACGACATCGCCAAGCTGTCCGTGAGGACCAGGACGACTCTTTTCGAAAACATGGAAGCCGAGCTTATTATTCCCGCCCTTAACGGTGCGGACGCCGCTGTCAAGGATCTCATTCTGACGACGGTGCCGTCCCGGACGCGGAAGGTGATCGAGCAGGAGCTGGCAGCGGCGGCCCCGATGAGCGAGAAGGAGATCGAGAAGGCGCGCAGGGCGGTGGCGGACATGGCCTTGCAACTGGCCGACCAAGGCGTCGTAGATCTATCCTTCGAAGAGGTATAACCTGGAGCCCGCATGACCACCGCGTCAAATCCGCCCGACGGCGCCTCCATTGGCGAGCGGCTAAAGGCGGTCGCAAAGCTTTCCATCGACAAGCTGCCGGTGCTCAATACGGTGATCGAGCGGATGGCGGTTGGCTGTGTCGAGGAATTTCACGAATTTTGTTCGCCCATATTCAGCGCTTTCGTGAACCAGATCGTTTCCGGCGACTCCTGGGATTTGCTGGAAGCTCTCGTCGGATAGCGTCGCGGTCATCTTCTATTGCCGGGAATGGGACTCGAGGATCGTAATTGGCCTGGAGCGGCGCCTGATGTTCGCGATTGAGGAAGCCATGTTCGGAGGAGAGGGCACCGAGCCGCCATTCGAAGCGACCCGGCCGTTCACCGCGCTCGAAACGCGGATCGGGAGGACTGTTTGCGAGTTTGCGGCAAAATCGCTGGAAAAAGCGATAGCCGGCATTTCCGATATTTCGCTCGACCCGGAAAGGACCGAGACAGCGCTGGAATTCACAACCTTGGGCCAAACCAGCATGATGATGATTCATGCGCAGGTACTTTTTCAGGTTTTGGATCAAGGCGGGCTGATGTTCGTGCTCATTCCGCAAAGCAGCTTGAACCCCATCCGTCAGAAGCTGGAGCGGGAACGCAAGGCCGCGCCCGTTTCCTCCGATCCGCGATGGACGTCCGCGATGCACAACCGGATTTCAACGACCGAAGTCAAGGTGAGCGCTTTGCTTGAGGGCAAGGAGATGCAACTCGGCGAACTCGTGAAGCTCACGCCGGGCGCAACCATCGAGCTTGAGGGGACGGGGCACGACATCGTGCTCGAATGCGAAGGCGACAAGCTGTTTCGCTGCCATCTGGGCCAATCGAAAGGATATTTCACCATCACGATCGACGCGCCAATTACCGCGGACCCTGGCGCTCACGCCGGCTAACGCCGGCAGCCATAAGTCTTGACTGTTCCGCCGCCTCGTCCATTATCGCGAGGCGGCTGTGGCCGCCGAAGCGATCCAGAACCGGATGCTGCGCCTAAAGCGCGCTGTCAGGTGCTTAGTTTTTGATAAATAGTGCGGCCGCTCAGCTTGAATTGCTTCTGATGGTCGTGAAGCGATTCCGAGTGCCCGACGTAGAGCCACCCGCCGTCTTTCAGAACCGAATGGAACCGGTCGATGAGCGAAGCCTTGGTCTTTGCGTCGAAGTAAATCGCAACGTTGCGGCAAAAGATCACATCGAAGCTCATGCCCGAGGGCCAGGGCTTTGTCAAGTTCAGGTGCTTGAAGGTCACGAGCGCCTGAACCTGCGGGGAAATGCGAAGGCCGCCGGTTGTGATGTGCGTAGGGGTTTCGAAGAAGCGATCGCGCATCCGCGCGGGCACCGTTTCCAGCGAGGTCTTTGGATAAATGCCGGCCTTGGCCTGCTCCAGCATTGCTGTGTCGAGGTCGGTCGCGAGGATGTGGAAGTCCCAATCCCGGCCGATTTCGGCGCGCGCGGCAAGGGCCGTCATGGCGACGGAGTATGGCTCCTCTCCGGAAGAGCAGCCGGCCGACCACACCCTGATACGTGGCATTCCGGCAGACGCGGATTTGACAAGCGCCGGCAGGACATGGGTCCGCAAGTGCTCAAAATGGTGGGCCTCGCGGAAAAACTTGGTCAGGTTCGTGGTAATGGCATTAATCAAATAGCCAATCTCGTCGACGCCCTTGCTGCTGTTCAAGAGCGAGCAATAGTCGCGGAAAGAGCTTAGCCCCAGGGCTCGCAGGCGCTGGACCAGCCGGGCATAGGCCATGTCGCGCTTGTTGGCGGAAAGCACGATGCCGCTGCGCTCGTAAACAATGCTGACGATGGTCTGGAAATCCGCCGGGGTGAACGGGAATTCGAGGCCGTTGCGCTTTTGGGAGACTTGGCTGGCCGGATACACGGTTTTCTACCTTACAATGACAACCGGATACCCTTTTAGCGTGTGAGAGCTTAACGGTGTGTTATTTTGCAGCTCTCGGTTGTGCTGACGGGACAGAATTGAACGGCAAGCCGGCATACCGGCGAGCTGGCATCAGCGATGCGCGGCGCCAGTGCCGGCGCTCGGCGACGTGCCGAGGTTAACGCCAGCTTCCTGTTTGTTGAGATAATGAAGCTCCTGGATAAAAACGTTCTCCACAGCCGGGCCGCCGACCCTGGCGTTGACACTTTCAAGAATAGTTTTGGACAATTTGTCCAGGTCTTGTTTTGCCAAATGCTTGAAGTCGACTTGTTCCTCCGCGTAGATCGTCCTGAAAACGGAATCGGCTACCACGAGATCTGGCGGCTGCGGCAGCGTCTTGAGCAGGTCGCGCTTTACGGTAAGGGCGATTTGGGCCAGCACGTAGCCTTGCATCGCACCATTTGCGATGATTGGCACGGTCATGGACTTGAGCGTTATAATCGCAGGCCCCTCCTCGCCTGGAGGCGGGGTGTGAGCGGAGTGAAATGAGACGGTTGCGCCGAAGTAGGCCGAAACCAGCGTTAGGGTTGCGATCCAGATTGAGACGGCAAGGCTGCGTATCACCCGTACACCCTGGCGGCGCCCGAATACCTCGAATAGGTCCCGTCGGATTCGTCCTCGCGGATCGCGGACATAATCACCGACGAGACTTCCTTTGCGGCTTCGAGATGAAGATGCAGGAGCCAGCGGTTCAATTCCAGCTTCTGCTGCAGCACCTGCAAGCGGGCCTGCAACCCCGGGTCCCGCGCAGGGTTTAGGCCGGCCGGCCTTTGCAGCTCCAGCATGCACTGGGTCTTGATACGGCTGAACTCGGCAATGTTGCTGGAGTTGAATTTGGCAAGCGCCGCGTTCTCTTCATCCAGCGCCTTTTCCAGCCTCGCAAGTGCGACTTTGGCAAGCTCGGGCGATGTTGGCAGTTGGTGCTGCATCGTTTGGCCCCTTTCCGCCGGGTATTCCACAGCTAAGATTTTGTGCGGCGCGCTTTTTCTTCAATCTTCCGGGCGATGCCAACGCCTTTGCCTTTGCTAACCTCCGTACCAAGGGCTTCAGCAAGCATCGACTTCCAAACTTCGCCAGCAAAGCCCGACCCGTAAACGTTTTTCGCACCGTGAGGCAGCATCATGTCGAAGAAGGATTTCAGCATCGTGGCTTCGAACAGCCTGTACGGGTCGGCGGGTTTGCGCACATAGGTTGCCTGGCTCCTTATGGTCACGGAAAGCGGACCTTTCGACATCGCTGCCTGGGAAATGCCCTGCTGCGCTGCCATCGTGTCATCGAACGCCACCGCCGCCGCCGGGCCGTCGCTTACGGCCAAGCTCGCAAGCCTTTCGGCTGCTGCCTTTGCCTTCTGCGGTTCAGCGGCCAGGAGTGAGTCTGTGAGAAGATCGGAGCCTGGATTTATTGCCATGAGCGAGCCTTGTCCACGATTCGTACACGCAACGCTATACGAGTCGCCTTGTTTCGCGCTTAAGTGGTAATATGTAGGGGTTGAGAGTTTCACGCAAGCCGGCTTGGCTAGGCTCCCGCTTCGACCGATGGCCGGATCGCCCGCAACCAGGGGTCGCATATCTGGTGTTCGCATTTCCAGGTTGTTAACGGGATGTGTGCTAGACTTAAGCTGGTCGCTTAGCCGAGGTGGCAACGATGACTTCAACCCTCAGCACATACCTGCTAGTATCGAACAACATGGCCAAGTGGCAGAATATCACCGCCGCTGAGCCATTGGTGAAGGCGCAAACCGACTACTACGAGAAGAATATCGGGAGCATCAAAACCCCTTCCGACCTTGTAAATAATTACCGGCTGTTTTCCTACGTCATGACTGCGTATGGGATGGGCGACCAGGTCTATGCCAAGGCGCTTGTTCAGAAGGTCTTGGAGCAGGGCACGGACTCGTCAAGCGCTCTCGCCTACAAGTTGAACAACCCGAATATGCTGGCCCTGGCAAAAGCCTTCGATTTTGCAGCGTACGGCGATGCCGCCACCGGTGCGACAGCGGTTAAGACCGACGTGGTCAACAATTACATTCAGCAGACCATGCAAGACGAGCAAGGGCAGACCGAGCCTGGCGTCCAGCTAGCTTTGTATTTTCAGCAGCATGCGCCGGATATAAAGAACGCCTACTCCATCCTGGCCGATAAGAAGTTGCTGACGGTGGTGCAGACAGCTCTTGGGCTCTCCCCGTACACCTCCTACGAGAATGTCGATACGCAAGCCAAGCATATATCAAGCGCCATAGATTTCGCCGACTTTAAGGACCCCGTAAAGCTGCAGAAGTTCATACAAAAGTTCTCAGTTCTTTATGACGCAAGCAATCCCAGCACCGCAACCGGACAAGACGTGCCGAACGCCCTTATAACCGGTTCGACGGGCACCACCAATTTTTCAGTCAGCCTGCTTGCCAGTATGCAAAGCATAAAGCCAGGAAGCTTTTAGCAGGCGTGCAGCGCCCGCGCCGGCGCTTAGCTGTACTCCCCACCCTGGCCACTCCGCCATCGGGGCAGCGGCATCGCGCCAATGGCGTCCATCATGACTGCGTATGCGCCGGTCCTAACAATCGGCGAGAGCACCGCGAAAAAAATCGCCGTCATTCGTGTGCAGTGGAGGCCGCGGCGAAGCGATGCAAAGGAGCCGGGGGAAAAACGCGCGCGCCTTGCTCAGCACCTGTTCACGGTTGGGATGCCCTGCTAAAACAAGCGCATGACGCTTCATATCCTGAAACTATGCGTGGGCGTGGACAGCGTGGAGGAACTTGCGTCCTGGCAGCGCAGCCACCTTGCCACGCTACAGAAGTCCGCCCCCGGCGCAGAGCTAATGCATGTGACCCGCCAGACGCCGCGCCGCGAAGGCTTCGCGCCCGGCACGTCGTCGATCTATTGGGTGATCGGCGGCTATATCCGCGCGCGGCAGAGGATAACGGCGCTGCGCGAGGTGCAAGGGACGGACGGCATTGTGCGCTGCGGCTTGGCGCTCGACCCGGAGCTTGTGGCAACGGAGCCGGTGCCGCGGCGCGCGTTCCAGGGCTGGCGCTATTTCCCCGCCGCTGAGGCGCCGGCCGGCCTCATTCCGGGCACAGACGGTGGCGACGCGGCCATGCCGCCCGCGATGCGCCAGGCGCTTATGGAACTGCGGCTCATATAGCGTTCACTGTCGTTGCTGTGCACCGGCCCGGAGCGGAACGTTACAGCAGCGGCATCGAAGCGGCCGCCAAGGGCGCCTAGCAAGAAAGAGGTCAGCGCCTAGCTGCAGCGGCGCTGAACGGTTTCATCCTGTAGGGCCGGCCCGGCCGGTGCGAAACTCGCGATGACGGACGAGGCGGCGGCACGGTCAAAACTTATGGCCGTCGGTCATATCCGGGCTGCTGGTCTCTGGGATCGTGCAGCCCTCGACGATCCACGGATAGTCTGCGAAGTTGCTGTGCAGGGATTTCCGGATGCGCTCTATGGCTGCATCGGCGATCCGCCGTGGAACATCGCCAAATTCTCCATGCCGGGAGACAGTATAAAGCTGACGGTGCAGTGCCGGTCCAGGCATGGGCACGAACCTGACCTCGGACCAGAAAGTCCGTCCCAAGAGCGCGCATAACGGGGTCAAAACCGCCCAGCCAAGCCCGCCCGTAACCATGGCCAGGACGGCATTGGCGCTATCGAACTCAAGCCTGCCCTTGGCGCCGGCCTTGAGCCGTTCCAGATGCCGCTCCACCTGGCGCCCGATCATGGTGCGCGCGCTGAAACGGATGAGATCGCGCTCGGCGGCCAGCGCTGAGAGGTTCTCGACCTCGCCCGTGTAGTCCACCGGCAGGGCGATAAAGTACGGCTCCTTCAATATCTCATAGCGCTCGATGTTCGGGTACTCTTCCATGGGATCGGGCGTGAGCAGTATGTCCGCTTCGCGGGCAAGCAGCGCCTGGGTGTGCTGGCTGTGCAGGCCCGAATGCACCGACCAGAGATCGGCAAACCCCTGCATGCCCTTGGCGAAGCCCGGCCCGATGGTGGCGGTGATGCTTTCGACGAGGCAAAGATTGAGCTTCGGAAAGGCTTTGGCCCCAGGCTCCTTTACGCATCTGATCGCCTCGCGCGTGGCGTGCAGCAATCCGCGCGCTTTCTCCAGAAGCAGCACACCCGAAGGCGTCAGCGCGATCGGGCGCACCCTGCGGTCGAACAGCTCGACTTCAAGCGAGCGCTCAAGGCTCTGGATGATCTGGCTGACGGCAGACTGGGTAAGATTCATGCGCCTGGCGGCAGAACTCATGCCGCCGCTTTCCGCGATTTGCACGAAGGTGTCGAGAGACCTCAGGTTCAGGTCCAATACCTCGCTTCCCGGCCGGTGCCGCTGCAGTTCCTTCACTCTGTGGCCCCGATGCGATTCGCTAATTTAATTAGTTATGGACGGCGTTCTGACGATAAGCCAGAAATTCCAAATCCGAACAGCGCAAGTTTATTGCAGTGTATACACCGATGTAAACCCGCTAGCGCAATTGTATACAAGTCGCACCCGGAGTGTGTCGCGCGAGCCATGCTTTTTTGGTGGGTAAATGCGCGCCGTCAGAGAACGCCCGTCAGCCGCAGCACGGCGGGGAGATCGCGGAGCGGCACATAATGGAACCCGCTCTTGTTGGCCTCGTGCTCCATATCGATGTGATACAGAAGGTTGCGCTTGAACGAGGCAAGCAGCTTTTCGAGCGCGCGCTCCTCCACTTCCTGCATGATTTGCCGCTGCTCGCCCTCGAACCTGCTGCGCCGTTTTCTGAGCCGCAAGATCCTGGGCGATTCCGTCAGCGGGTATACAATCGTGGGGATTTCGATGCAGACCGTGGAACCGCGTGCGATGCCGTTTGCGTCGAACCAGCCGCCATAGTCGCGCTTGTCGAGCGGGTGGTCGCCCGCGATGGTGGCGCGCTCCAGCTCGACCCCCAGCTCCCGCAGCGCCGTTTTTAGCGTCTTGTCGTCCTCGAAAAAGTTCTGGCTGAGCTGCGCGGGCGGCTCGATGGCGATGAGCGCCTTCACGGTCGCAGACACGGAACGGGTGGACGTGACCGTCCCGCTGCCGAAGCGCGCGGGCCGCTCCTCCTTGAACATGAGCTTGCACTGCCGGCCGGCGAACCCGTCGGGCCGGATGAAGCGCTTCACGGCGTTGGTGTAGTAGCTAGCGGCCATGCCAGCGGGGCCGGCGAGATCGACGATGGGCAGGCCGTCGAAATGCTGGGTGAGGATGTTGCCCGCCATCGCGGTGCGGGCGTTGGCGCCGCTCAAGAAAGTCTTGAGCCTGCCGAACAACTCGCCCTGGCTCGGCCCCGAATCGGCCGGATTGAAATCAGCCTGGATTTGCAGGCCGCGGATCACGCGCACCGATGAGAAATAGAAGGAGGTGTCTTCGTCTTCCGTCACGAAAATATGTGGAATGCCAAGCGCGTGGATGATGCCAGCCTCGTAGGCGACGCTCGGCCGGCTTCCCGTGAGGTCGAGCACCACCAAGTCCGCCTGCTCGATCTCGCTCATCACCAACTCGACGATGGCCGGCTCGTCTGGGCTCTCGGGGGTTATCACGCGGAAGGGCTTGAGCCCGCCCACCGAGAGCGCTTGCGACATCTGGCCGAGGATTTCGCCGATGCGCGCGGTGTTCGACGGGCGGATGACAGTGTCGCCAACGCGATGCTGCATCGGCCCGAGCACAAGCAGGTTGTACGCCATGGAACCTCCAATCGCTAACGCCTAAGCCGGGCATTTTCGCAAGACAGGAAAGGACACGTTAACCCTGTTTGCTGCTTCCCGGGCCATTTTTCGGAGCCGGAACGGGCACTTCTCGATTTTGAAGCAATATAGCAGAAATGCTTTGAATAACCGTTAAGCCGCTAAGCTATTGGTGTGACGCATGTAATTCAGGCGGCGGGATCGATGTGGACGGCTGCGCCGGGCGAAGTTACAGTTAATTTCAAACGTTCGCTTATATTTAACAGGTTTTTTGGAATGTAGAAATCGGCCCAAAACAAGAAAAAAATCGCAAAAATGCGCGCGTTTTGAACGCCAATTCCGCGCATTTACCACACCCTCGTTAACCATGATGCGGCGTTACGCGAAATATACGGTTCTTTAACCCCAAGGATGAGGCTGCCGCGCAGGAAGCCGGGCATCGGCGCCGGTGAGATACGGACATGGCATATCTACCAGTTCGCCCGCAACCACTCGACGGCATTGTGGACGGTTCCGCGCCGGGAAGGCGGCGGCAGGGCAAGGACGGCGGGCGGCCGTTCGACGACGGTCCAGGAAAAATTGCGCTCAGGATCGAAACGCCCAACTTTGTTGTGAAACGACATCTCGTGCTTCTGCTTGTGATGCACATCCGAGAAGCTGATTGTGATGCCGTTCGGCCGTCTGTTCCGCAAAAAAGCATACGCTCTGTCCACTCCCTCCGTAGACAAGGCAGATGTGGCGTTATCGAGTATAAGCACCGGCGGCTTGTGCAATAACGCCCTTGCGATTTGAAGCATCTGCACTTGAGGAAGGCTAAGCCCATTTTTTGCCGCTTGAATTCTGCCCAGACTGTCGTCGCTAGGATTTCGCAACAGGTCTTCGGCGCTCTCTCCCAAGCTATCGGCGAATCCGGCGTTCTTAAGAGCCGTTCTGATTTCTTCGTCTGAAAAATCTTGTACAGCTTCTTCCGCCGATCCGCCCTTAAACGAGCACATCGCCTCTCTGAAACTGTTTTGCGAGATGTTCGGATGTTCAAAGAGAACCATCCTATCTCCCGGCTTTCCCGCTATGCCGCTGAAGGTTATGCTGCCCTCTTCATGCGGAAGAACCCCGGTCAATTGATGTAGAAAAATTCTTTTTCCGCCACCTATCGGCCCCTCCGTTATTAACAAGCCATCTCCGCCCTTTAAATCGAGCGAAATTTTGCCGCCTCCCTCAGCATTCTCCAACGCCAAATCCGTAATCGAGAGTTCAAGGGGGGCTTCGGGATCGTAACGTGGCCAGCGCGCTGTTTCAGAAAATTTACCAGCCAGAATATAGCTGGATATGCGTTCGGCAGCGCCGCGCCACTGCGCGATGGGGTCCGCGTTAAGGCCATACCAGTTCAAGGAATTGCCCGTAAGATCGGTCAAACCTCTCATCTGATCGAGGGTTCCGGCCGCGCCTAAATAATAGCCATGCCCGAAAAAGTTTCTTTGAGCATATAACAACGGTATCCAACGGGTTATGCCGTCGAAAATCCCGTTAATGAGATTTAACAGGCCTCTCGACAGAATAAGGTGCCTGTTGGTTGTGGCCCAATGCTGTAAATCGCTATCATATCTGTCTTTGGCCTCACCTCCTGCCTCGTTGGCAATAAATTCCTCGGCCCGTTCCGCAAGAGCCATCATGCCCGCCCTTCGGCGCGCATAAGCCGCTATGGTTTCGTTATTTCGCCTGGTCGTCATTTTACCGGAGTAGTGTGCCAAGGTCGTGCGGGCAGCGGCGAGAAACGCTATTTCTCCCAGCACAAGCGGTGACAATCTGAACAGCGCGGCCGAATAGCTGACTAAGCTGAACGTGTTGACGACAGCACTTATCAGCAGGTTGACAGATAGATTAGCGAATACCATAAAATCGTCGGCCATAATTTGCTCGGCCTGTTGCTCAACAGGCTGCGTTTGTCTCGAAGCCGTTACGAGATCTTCGTCGTTGGATATTTGAGCGCTGCTGTCCTCTAACCTGGTGGCTGAAATTAATGTCTGTAGGTTACGGTTTCTCAGCGCCCGCAGAAGCAAAGGCAACCCTCTAGCGGAATGCTGGGTCCATTTGTACCAATCCTGTACGAACAGTTGTGTGGAAGTCACGACCGCTGAGTCAACTACTTTGGCTCCAACCATACAAATCGCAGCGGGAATAAGGTGCCGCGAAACTATGCTGAAACCATTCTCCATCATATCGATGATAAAACCAGCGGTGGAGAAAATAGCCCCAATATTAAGCGCTACAACCAGAACGTGACCGATGCCGATGCTTGCCAGCAACAGCTTGGCTTTCATCTGGGCGAAATAAGGAGCAATAAAACGGTCGTATAATTCAACAGTTCCGTGCTGGAGGAAGAATTTCCTCACCTGATTGCTTACGCGCTTGGCGGCTCCTGTTTCCGCTCGATGAAACAGGTTCAGTAAGACTTTCGCTTGTTGACCGAAATGCCTTTGCCAAGACAGAGGCCACCTCCATTTCGGGGATAAAAAGCTCTGTATCGCGATACAGCAGAATGTAGCATCAACGACTGGGCTTTGAAGCGTTGCTAGGCGATTCTCTCACGCCTTACCGGCTTCTGAAGTACGTCCGAATGATGGCGGGGAAAAGCTAAACCCGCAAGGCGGGCGGGAACGGCCGCCGAACCTGCGCAGCGGAATCGCTCGACCGGATTTCGTATAACAAGCTTACATCTTAGGTGGCCGTTGACGCCGCTATTCCTGCGCGGGCCGGATCTCCACGCTTTCGCCGCAACCGCAGGCGCTGGTCTGGTTCGGGTTGTTGAACACAAACCGCGAGGAAAGCTTCTCGGTCTTGTAATCCATCTCGGTGCCGAGCAGGAACAGGATCGCGGACGGGTCGATCAGGATGCGCACGCCCTTCTCCTCGATCACCTCGTCATGCGGCCCAGCTTCGGCGGCATATTCCATGGTGTATTCCATGCCAGCGCAGCCGCCCTTTTTCACGCCGAGGCGCAAGCCGGCGACCGGCGTCCCAGAGCGTGCCATGATGGCCTTCAGGCGCTCCGCCGCAGTGTCCGTCAGCGATATGACCTTTGGTCTGGCCCTCACCATAAGCCTTTTTCCCTATCCACTGTCATGGCGGGCTTGACCCGGCCATCCAGCCCAAAAACCAAAATCCCCTCCGCCGCCTTCTGGATGGCCGGGGCAAGCCCGGCCATGACGGGGAGCTTAGAACATATTCAAAGCGATGCGCGCCTCGTCCGACATGCGCGACGGGTCCCAGGGCGGCATGAACACCATCTTCACCCGCGCGACGTTCACGCCTGGCACCGCGCTGACCGCGCTTTCGACCCACGCCGGCATGTCGCCCGCGACAGGGCAGCCCGGCGCGGTGAGCGTCATGTCGATATCGACCTCGCGGCTGTCGTTGATGTCCACCCTGTAGATGAGGCCCAACTCGTAGATATCAATGGGGATCTCCGGGTCGTAGACCGTCTTCATCGCGGCGATGATGTCCATGGTGAGCCGTTCCAGCTCCTCTTCGGGGATCGCGGTCTCGGCCTTGAAATCCTTCGCAACCTCGACCGTGTGCTGGCAAGGCTCCGGCAGATAATGCGGGTCGTGATGCCCGTCGTGGTGCGCATCGTGATGATGTGCGGGCGGCGCTTGCGGAGCATCCCACGGCGCCAGCTCAATTGGGGTATTTCCGTCTTCCATCGTCTCAGTCATCTAAAAAACCGCTCAGCTTTCTGGAGCGCCTCCGCCAGCGCGTCCACCTCGTCGCGCGTATTGTAAAGCCCAAACGACGCCCGGCAAGTAGCCGTTAAGCCAAAGCGGGCGAGCAAAGGTTCGGCGCAATGCGAGCCGGCCCTGACCGCGATGCCCGAATGATCCAGGATGGTGGCGATATCGTGGGCGTGCGCGCCTTCCATGGTGAATGAGACAATCGGACCCTTGTTCGCGGCCTGGCCAATGACTTTCAGCGAGTTTACCGGCTTCAGCCGTTCCTCGGCATAGCGGCGCAGATCGTTCTCATGGGCACGGATGCGTGCCTTGCCGATGCTGTCGATGTAGTCGAGCGCAGCAGTCAGCGCCGCCGCTTCGGCGATTGGCGGGGTGCCGGCCTCGAAGCGGTAGGGCGGATCGTTGTAGAGCACCGTGTCCGTTGTTACGGTCTCGATCATCTCGCCGCCGCCCATATAAGGCGGCATGGCTTCGAGATGCTCGCGCTTGCCGTAGAGCGCGCCGATGCCGCTCGGCCCGTAGAGCTTGTGGCCGGTGATGGTGTAGAAATCGCAATCGATGTCCTGCACATCGACATCGAGGTGAACCGCGCCCTGGCTACCGTCGACGAGGACATAAGCGCCGTGCGCGTGGGCGATTTTGCAGATCTCCTTCACCGGCGTGGCGGTGCCCAGCACGTTCGACATATGCGTGATGGCGACCATCTTCGTGCGCGGCGTGATCGCGGCCTCGAAGTCCTCAAGCCGGAACTCGCCCTCGTCCGTCACCGGCACCCATTTGATGACCGCGCCGCGCCGCTCGCGATGGAAGTGCCACGGAACGATGTTCGAGTGGTGCTCCATGATCGAGAGCACGATCTCGTCGCCGGGCTCGATTACCATGCCGCCGAAGGACTGCGCCGCGAGGTTGATCGCCTCGGTGGCGTTCTTCGTGAAGATGACCTGCTTGGGGTCGGGCGCGTTCAGGAACTTCGCCACTCTGGCGCGGGCGCCCTCGTAGGCGTCGGTCGCCGCGTTCGCGAGGTGATGCAAGCCCCGGTGCACATTGGCGTATTCCTCGCGGTACGACTTCATCAGCGCGTCGAGCATGGCCTGCGGCTTCTGCGCGCTCGCCGCGTTGTCGAGGTACACCAGCGGCTTGCCGTGAACCTTGAGCGACAGCGCCGGAAAATCGCGGCGGATCGTCTCCACATCGTAAAAAGCGGGCACTTTTTCCATTACCGTCATCATTCTTCTCCGGGCCTTCAACCCCTCACCCTGTCGCTCTCCCTATGGGAGAGGGAACGTTGTTGCGACCGTCGTGCAGGCGTCCCCTCTCCCTGTGGGAGAGGGACAGGGTGAGGGGTTGCGCCCTGTGTCATTTCTCCGCAAGCCAGGCATCCACCTTCTCCTGCAGTGCGCCGCGCAGCTCCTCGTTCGCGATGCCATCCAGAGCCTCGCCCACGAATGCGGCGATCAGAAGCGCGCGCGCCTCGACCTCCGGCAGGCCCCGCGCCCGCAGATAGAACATCAGGTCTTCATCGATCTGCCCCGCCGTCGAGCCGTGCCCGCAAGCCACGTCGTCGGCGAAAATCTCAAGTTCGGGCTTGGAGTCGAACTCCGCGCCGTCGGACAGCAGCAGCGCGTTGGCCATCTGCTTGCCGTCGGTCTTCTGCGCGCCGGGCCGCACGATCACCTTGCCCTGGAACACGCCGCGCGCGTGCCCGTCGAGCACGGCCTTCACCAGTTCGCGGCTCTCGCAGGCCTCCGCCGCGTGATCCACCACGAGGGTGAAATCCGCATGCGCCGCGCCGCGCAGCAGCATGGCGCCGGCGTAATGGCAGCGGGCTTCCGGGCCTTGGAAGAGGATGCGCATCTGCGCCCGCGTCAACACGCCGTCCACGGTCATCTGCAACGGCTCGTAATGCGCCCGCTCGTCCAGGACCACAGAGGCGGAGGACAATTGCTTCGCGCCAACGTTCACGCGGACATGGTTCAGGCGGGCATCGCGCCCAGCCATAAGCCGGGTGTACGCCAGCGCCTGGGACTCGCCCAAAGCCGCATGGGTTTCGACGAGCTGGACATCCGCGCCCTCGCCAATCTCAACCGTGTTTTGCGCTACGGCAAGCTTCGGCGCCCCTTCGCTAGCGATGAAAATCAAATGGATGGGTTTAGCGAGGCGCGTTTCCGGCGCGACCGAGAGAAGGACCCCGTCAGTTGCGAAGGCGGCTGTCAGGGCTGCAATCTCATCGCGGCCTGCCTCGGCCTGAAACGCGAACGCGGCGCAGGAACCTGCATCGAGTGCGGCGCGGAGCTGTTGAAATGTCACACCGGCAGCGCCGTGGAGGCTCGAAAGATCGGGCCGGAACAATCCGTCGACGAAGACAGCACGATAAGCGTCGAACTGGGCCAGCGCTTTCCCTATCGCAGCCTCAACGCTGACATCGGCCTTTTCCGTGGGCGTCAGGCCCGCCAACGGATGGACCTCCGGCATCAGCGTGCGCAGGTCGGTGTATTTCCATTCCTCGACGCGGCGGTGGGGCAGGCCGAGGGACGCGAACAGTTCCAGAGCCGTTTCGCGTTTTTTTCGCACGTTTGCGTAACGCGCGCCCGGCAGCCGGTCCGCGACACTCGCATAAAGGTCGAGATATCGCTGCTCTGCTGGCGTAAGCGCCGGCCGGATCGTGGTTGGGTGAATGGTCATCGCCGCCCCTTATGCCGCTTCCGCGCCGTAGCCCGCGTAGCCCGATTCCTCAAGCTCAAGCGCCAGCTCCTTGCCGCCCGAGCGCAAAATCTGCCCGCGCGCCATCACATGCACCATGTCGGGCACAATGTAGTTCAACAGCCGCTGGTAGTGCGTAATCACCAGCATCGACCGCTCCGGCGAACGCAGGCGGTTCACGCCCTCGGCGGCGATCCGGATCGCGTCGATATCGAGGCCGGAGTCCATCTCGTCGAGAATGCAGAGCGTGGGCTGCAACAGCGCCATTTGCAGCACTTCGTTGCGCTTCTTCTCGCCGCCCGAAAAGCCCGTATTCACCGGCCGCTTCAGCATCTCGAACGAGATGCTAAGCTTTGCGGCCTCCGCCTTCACCACACGCATGAATTCGGGGATCGAGATTTCGCTGTCGCCGCGCGCCTTGCGATGTGCGTTCATCGCCGTGCGCAGGAAGGTCAGCGAGGCAACGCCCGGAATCTCCATCGGATATTGGAAGGCCAGGAACACGCCGGCATGGGCGCGCTCGTCCGGGGTCATCTCCAGGAGGTTCTTGCCGTCCCAGGTGATCGAGCCGCCCGTGACCTCGTAGCCCTGCTTACCAGTAATGACGTAGGACAGCGTGGACTTGCCCGAGCCGTTCGGCCCCATGATCGCGTGCACCTCGCCCTTGGGCACGGTGAGGCTGAAACCTTTCAGGATTTCCTTGCCGTCGACTTCCGCGCGCAGGTCTTTGATTTCGAGCATTCCGTTTCCTATCGTTCTTCCCTGCCCGGCCCCCAGCGCCACCGCCAGGGTCCGTCCGTCTTTTTCCAGGTGATCCAAATAAATAGTGCAGTCGCGGCGGCCACAGCCACGAGCGCGGCGAGGTGCGCCTCCCGGCCGGCGGCGCCGGATTCAAGCATCGTCATAATCCCGGCCAGCAGAGCCACGAACGCGAGCGTCAGCAGCCAGCCTTGCCAAGTGCAAGGCGTCGCGCCGTAACCGTATCGCTTTGGCCGGAACCAGGAACTCAATTCGGCCTCCTCCAGTGCCATGGCGAAAGCCCGCCCCAGAGGAAGGCGCGGATGAACAGCGCCACGGCGGCAACCAGCGCAGCAAACCGGACCAGCGGCCAGCCGCTGAACAGGCCGTGGGCGAGCGCGAACGCTAGCACCGCGAACAGCGCCGCCGCAACCCAGCCCTTCCAGTCCCAGGGCGTCGAGAAATCCTTGCGCCGGTAACCAAAACTCACGACGGCCTCCGCACCAATACAAGGCCCAAGACCAGCGAGAACGGCAGCGTCATCAGATGCCGCACCGCGGCGGCATAGCCGAGCGCCTTGCCCGCAATCGCGAAATCGCCCAGCGGCACGATGGAGCCGATCAGCAGCGCCACCCCCAGCGCCCGCGCCTTCCGCATCGCCGCCAGCGCGACGACGGTCAAGCCAAGCGCCAGCTCACGCACACCCATCCCCGGCGCCAGCCCGATATCGGCCATATGCGACGGGTCGATCCCGAACGCCTGCACCGCGCTGAACGGCGACGCAATCAGCGCCACGCCCACGAGGCTCAGAAACGCTCCCAGCAATGCAGCCAAGTACCAACGCCATCGTCATTGCCTCTCCGGTAGCCGCATCGTCCCCTCTCCCAGAGGGAGAGGGACAGGGTGAGGGGTTGTGCCCTTCGTTATTCTGACAATCTCAGCCAAGAACCCCCTCGATATTCTCCAACACCTCATTATTCCAGAAGCGCAGAACGTGAATCCCAGCCTCCTGCAATGCCTTGGTCCTATTCGCGTCCCATTCCGTCTGGCTGGCATGCTGGCCGCCATCGAGTTCCACAACCAGGTTCGCGCTCTCACAAAAGAAATCAGCATAGAACCCAAACAGCGGAACCTGACGCCGGAACTTCAGACCTTCAAGCTGGCGGTTGCGAAGGTGTCTCCAGAGCTTGCGCTCAGCGTCCGTGCTTGCGCCGCGCAGTTCGCGCGCTCTGCTGACTTTCGCTCGCAATATTCTCCACCTCGAACCCCTCACCCTGTCCCTCTCCCTGGGAGAGGGGACGCTGCTCTACCGTCGCGTCAAATCTGCCCAACCATCCCCCGTCACTCCGGCGTTTTCGCGCCTGCTCGTATTCTTCCTGAACTGTTCACAACCCGAGCCACAGGAAATTCGTTCTGAAGCGTGAATCCAGACACACGATCAAAACATAGGCGCCCGAAGCAGGTCCCTGCCAGCCGAAGTTGGAGCTCAGACCCTCCGGACGAACCAGAACGGCGCACACAGCCCGAGCGTCCGCAGACGGCTAGCCTTTTGGTAATCGGCCCGCGCGACGCCCCAACCTCGACACCGCCCTCTCCCGGCATCCACGTAACCGACGCTGCCTTCTAGGCTTATGGAGATGAGCTTCTGCGTCTCCGCCAGGAACTCCATCGGCAACTGCTGCAGCACGTCGCGGACGAAGCCATTCACGATCAGCGTCACCGCCTCCTCCTGCGAAAGCCCGCGCTGGAGGCAATAGAACATCTGGTCGTCCGAGATTTTCGAGGTGGTCGCCTCGTGCTCGAACTGGGCGCTGGCGTTCTTGGCCTCGATATAGGGCACGGTGTGCGCGCCGCATTTGTCGCCGATCAAGAGGCTGTCGCACTGCGTGAAGTTGCGTGCGCCGCTCGCGCGGCGGTGCGCCGAAACGAGCCCGCGATAGGTGTTGTCCGAGCGGCCCGCTGCAATGCCCTTCGAGACGATGCGGCTGGAAGTGTTCTTGCCGAGATGCACCATCTTCGTTCCGCTATCGACCTGCTGGCGGCCATTCGAGACGGCGATCGAATAGAACTCGCCCCGGCTGTTGTCGCCGCGCAGGATGCAGCTTGGATATTTCCAGGTGATGGCCGAGCCGGTCTCGACCTGCGTCCAGGAAATCTTCGAGTTGCGGCCCCGGCAATCGCCGCGCTTGGTCACGAAATTGTAGATGCCGCCCTTGCCGTCCTTGTCGCCCGGATACCAGTTCTGCACGGTCGAATACTTGATCTCGGCGTCGTCGAGCGCGATCAGCTCGACCACGGCGGCGTGAAGCTGGTTCTCGTCGCGCATCGGCGCCGTGCAGCCTTCGAGGTAGCTCACATACGCGCCCTTATCGGCGATGATGAGCGTGCGCTCGAACTGGCCGGTGTTCTTCTCGTTGATGCGGAAGTAGGTCGAAAGCTCCATCGGGCAGCGCACGCCCTCCGGCACGTAGACGAACGAGCCGTCGGAGTAGACCGCCGAGTTGAGCGTCGCGAAATAGTTGTCGCTCGTGGGCACGACGCTGCCCAAATATTTGCGCACCAGGTCGGGGTATTCGCGCACGGCTTCCGAAATCGGGCAGAAGATTACGCCGGCCTTGCCCAGTTCCTCCTTGAAGGTCGTGACCACCGAGACGCTGTCGAACACCGCATCGACCGCCACGCGCGGGCCGGTCACGGTAGCGCCCTCCACGCCCGCGAGCACGGCCTGCTCCTTCAGCGGAATGCCGAGCTTTTCGTAGGTGCGCAAAAGCTCCGGATCGACGTCCGCGAGGCTCTTCGGACCTTCGGCCGCTTTCGGCGCTGAGTAGTAATAAAGATCCTCGTAGTCGATTTTCGGATAGCTCACGCGCGCCCATTTGGGCTCCTCCAGCGTGCGCCAGCGCCGGTACGCCTCAAGCCGCCATTCGAGCAGCCATTCCGGCTCCCCCTTCTTGGCGGAGATGAAGCGCACGATGTCCTCGCTGAGGCCTTTCGGGGCCTTCACGCTCTCGATGTCGGTGGTGAAGCCGTACTTGTACTTGTCAACGTCGATCTCGTGGACGCGCTGGACGGTTTCCCTGACTGGCGTAGCCATATTCGCTCCCATGCCTCATCGCGGGCTACCGCGATGTCATAAACATTACACAGCATGCCCGGCTTGAGGGTAGCTGCAAGTCCCATGCCGGGTGTCCCGGCGCTCACAAATCCTTGAAAGGGCGGCTAGAAATCGCTCGATATCTGCCTCGGCCGTGGTCCAGCCGGTGGAGACCCGGATCGCCCCCCGGGCCAGCTCCGCCGGAACGCCCATCGCGGCCAGCACATGCGACCGCTCGACCTTGCCCGAGGAACAGGCCGAGCCCGAGCTTACCGCGATGCCCTCCAGGTCGAGGGCGATCAGGGAAAGCTCGGCGTTCTTGCCGGGGACGGCGAAGCAGGTGGTGTTCGGCAGGCGGTTTGCGCCCCCGTTATACGCTCGAAGCTCGCTCCCATCATCCTGTCCTTCTCCCAGCAAGCTCGCCTTGGCGAGCTTGCCATCTTGCGTGTCTGCATCCGCAAGCGGATGCAGATGGAGAAGGGACGCCTGAATAGTCCTCGGAGCGCGCAACACCGTTCCCTCTCCCAAGGGGAGAGGGACAGGGTGAGGGGAGATTCCCTCGTTCGGCGCACCGCGTAAGACTGACGCCGCCGTGTCCTCGCCAGCGCTTTCGAGGGCAGGCAAACCGAAAATAACCGCATCCGGCGCGATGTCGCGAATGCCGCGTTCGAGCCTATCCCGCAATGCCTTCGCCCTGACAGCAAATCCGGCCTGCTCCGAAACGGCGACCTCCAAAGCGGCGGCCAGCCCGGCGATCCCCGGCACATTCTCCGTGCCCGAGCGCTGGCGGCGTTCCTGCCCGCCGCCCCTGAGCAACGGTGCGGGGGCGAAAGCCGGGTTGCGAACAATCGCCGCGCCTACGCCTTTCGGTCCGCCAAACTTGTGCGCCGAGAAGAACAGCACATCCGCGTCCTTAAGCTCGCGTAGGGGCAGGCGCCCAACGGCCTGAACCGCGTCGCAGATCAGCCCCGCGCCCTTTGAATGCACGGTTCCCGCGATCTCCGCAGTCAACTGGACGACACCCGTCTCGTTGTTCGCGGCCTGAACGGCGGCAACGGAACCGGGAGACAGCGCGGCCTCAAGCGCGTCCAGGTCAATGGCGCCGTCCTCGAAGACAGGGATGATGCCAAATCCGGTTGAGTGCTTGACGAAGTCCCCCCTCACTCTGTCTCTCTCCCCGAGGGGAGAGAGGACCCCAGAATTACCGCCGAGGCTGTTTCGAGCGTTCCTTCTCCCCTCCGCATCCGCTTGCGGATGCGGATTCTCGGAGTTGCAAGCTCGCCAAGGCGAGCTTGCGGGGAGAACGACAGGATGAGGGGGGACTTACCAATCTCGAAGCGATGGCCGGAGAGAACGCAAGGATGCTCAACCGCGCAAACCGCCAACGTTTCGCCGCCGCGCGGCTGCAGCAGCCAATTCGCGGCCTCGGTCCCGCCGCTGGTGAAATAAACCGCCGCCGGCTCAACCTCGAACAGCGCCGCAACCGTCTCGCGCGCGTTCTCGACAATCTGGCGCGCGGCGCGGCCCTCGCCGTGGATCGACGACGGGTTGCCCGTGCAATCGAATGCCGCGATCATCGCCGCCCGCGCTTCGGGGCGAAGCGGCGAAGTGGCATTATGGTCGAGGTAGCAGCGCGGCTTCATGACGCGATCTCCGCCCCTGCCGCGAGCTTGCACAGCATGAGTTCCTGCTGCGGTATCGAATAACGGCCGAAAATCACGTCGCCCAGGGTCGCGGTGGCGAGGAACTGCTCGATATGCGCGCTCAGCGCGTCCCAAAGGAAATGCGTGCTGCAACGATGCTCGGCCACGCAGCCGTTTTCGCGCTCGTTCTCGCAGCGCGTCATCTTGAGCGGCTCGTCCACCGCCGACATGATTTCGCAAATGCTGATCGCGTAAGCGTCGCGGCCCAGCACATAGCCGCCGCCGGGGCCGCGCACCGATTGCACGAGCCCATTGCGCCGGAGCTTCATGAAAAGCTGCTCCAGATAAGCCAGCGATAACTGAAGCTTAGTCGCCACGTCGCCAAGCGAGCGCGGCTTCGAATCGCCCTGCCTGGCGATTTCGACCATCGCCATGACGGCGTACCGCCCCTTGGTGCTCAGCAACATTTACGATACCTCCTTCGAGCAATGCGCGAAGGTAATGGAAATTTACGCCCGTGATATGATATGCGTCTTCGAATGCCGCACCCTCGCCCCAATCAGGGCTTGCACGGGCCGCGGCTTCCCGAGCTACATAGATATGATTTCCGACTGCCGTAGTCAAGTATTCCGCCGGAAGCGTGACGGCAATCTCCGCCAAGAAGAGGTTCCAATAAATGCCTGAAGTGATCATCAACGGGCCTGCCGGCCGCATCGAAGGACGCTACCATCACGAGTCCTCGGCGGGCGCTCCGATCGCGATCATCCTGCACCCGCACCCGCAGTTCGGCGGGACCATGAATAATCAGATCGTGTATAGCATGTACTATACATTTGTGAAGCGCGGCTATTCGGTGCTGCGCTTCAATTTCCGGGGTGTCGGGCGCAGCCAGGGCATGTTCGACCAGGGGCCGGGCGAGCTTTCGGACGCCGCCACCGCGCTCGACTGGCTGCAACTCGCCAATCCGGACGCGAAATCCTGCTGGATCGCGGGCGTCTCCTTCGGCGCCTGGATCGCGATGCAGCTCCTGATGCGCCGGCCCGAGATCGACGGCTTCATCGCGGTGGCCCCGCCCGCCAATCTCTACGATTTCAGCTTCCTGGCGCCGTGCCCCTCGTCCGGCCTGATGATTAACGGCGACCGCGACCGCGTCGTGCCCGTCAGCGCCGTGAAGACGCTCGTGGACAAGCTCAAGACGCAGCGGGGCATCGTCGTGACCCACGAGATCGTGCCCGGCGCGAACCACTTCTTCGAGGACAAGGTCGAGGTCCTGACCCAGTCGGTTGAGGGTTATCTGGACAAGCGCGCCACCGCCGCGCCGAAGCCGGGCCGCAAGGAAAAGGCGCCGCCGCCCCCGCCCGTGGAGATCGAAGAATTGGAAGAAGAGCTGGGCGAGGAAGAATAGGCCGGGAGGCAAGGCCGGCGGGTGCGGCACCGTCGAGGACGGCCGACTTGCTCGCCTCACCCTGTCCCTCATGGGAGAGGGGACACCAGCACGGCGGTTGCGATTCGTCCCCTCTTCCATCGAGAGAGGGACAGGGTGAGGGGAATTGCCTCGTTCAACGCGCCAACCGGCGGCTAAATGCTGCAGGGAACTCGCCGTGATCGACATTTCCAAAGCTGCCTTCGTGCATCCAAGCGCTCTCCTCTACGGCGAGGTCGCGCTTGGCGCCGGCGCCTCCATCTGGCCCCACGCCACCGCCCGCGCCGAGATCCACCGCATCGTCATCGGCGACTACACCAACATCCAGGACTTCGTGATGCTGCATGTCGGCTTCGACACGCCAACCGTGGTCGGCGCCTATTGCTCGATCACCCACCACGCCACGCTGCATGGCTGCACCATCGGCGACAACTGCCTGATCGGCATCGGCGCGACGGTGATGGACGGCGCGGTGATCGGCGAGAACTCCATCGTCGGCGAGCACGCGCTGGTGCGGGCGGGGGTGGTTGTGCCGCCGAACTCCATCGTGGCGGGCGTACCGGCCAAGATCATCCGCAGCCAGGATAACCGCGCCGCCAACCGCAAGAATGCGCTGCTCTATTATGAGAACGCGCTGGCTTACGCGCGGGGCGAGCATCGCGCCTGGGCCGATCCGGATTGCCACGCAAGGGTCGCGGCGCGGCTTGCGGCGGAGGGGTAGCCTCCAGCCCACAGCATCGGCACCCCTTATTTCTGGGCTTTCACTTCGATACAAAGTGCCGAGGGGCATGGGTGAAGATGAGAAGGCCGCTGCCGGGCCAAGCGAAGCCCGGGGCAGCGGTTGGCACCATCTGAGCCGGCTAGAATCCCACCTTGATCCCGCCGTTGACGGCAACGCCGTTTCCGCCCTCGCGCGCGAACGTGGTCTCGGCGTTAAACATGGCGCTGACATTCCCGCCAATTCTCGCGGCGACGCCTGCAGCGACCTTGCCATAGGTGTCGCTCTCGCCGGAAACTGGGGTGAGCACTGGAAGCAGAGGCGCTGAGACTAGAGTGGTCGTGACCGTGCGTGCGGAACCCGGGAAATAGTGCTCGGCGGTGACGTCGATGAACGGGCTGTAGCGAGTTCCGCCAAGTTCGAATGGGAAGCGCACCTGAACTCCGGCATTTCCGGTCAAGCTGTCGAGAGTTTGCTGGTTCACCATCCAGGTGAGGAGGCTGTCGCCAGTTTCAGTGTAGCCCTGAATGACGGCGCCGGTGTAGTTGACGCCGGCGATTGGCCCGGCGCGGACTGGCCCGGCGTCAAAGAGATAGCCGGCTTTGGCCGCCGCCGTGAAGGTATCGGCGCCGGTGCTGCCGTGAACGGTGTCTATTACGCCGCCGCGGTCGAGAGCGTAGCCGTGATGGCCATAAGCGAGGAGAGCGTCGGCGAACAAGTGGGCGCCAGTGAACGAACCATAGCCGGCGAATTGATAGGAATCGATGCGATCGTGAGCGTTCTGCACGCCGAGGCTGACGGTTGAATTCGAGTATCCGAACACGCCTCCGAGCAGCAGCAGCGGATTGTACCGGTACTCGGCCCCAACCATGCCGCCGGTGGCGTCGTAATCGTAGCCCGCGGAATAAAACTGACGTCCGAGGTTGCCGCCGCCGTAATTGACATCGCCGTAGACCGACCACCCGCTTTCGGGACCGCCGCCCTTATAGCCTTCGGCGAGCGCCGGGAGGCCCCGCTGGGCGTCGAGGCGGCCCAATACGGACGTGGAGAAGCCCCTGGCGAGGCTGGTGGCGATGCTCCCCTGAGGCACCACAGTGGTTGGCGCATCGATCTGGTTCGCCATATAGGTCGCGATCAGCGCCATTGCCGGCCCGGTGGGATGAACCGAGTTCTCGTAGAAGCAGCCCGAATAATTTACCAGCACGGAGCCCGGGGTGGGGTGTGCACCTTCGGTATTGGCGGGACCTGCCTCGCAATTGGTGGCGTTGGTGAAGTCATAACGGCCCGGATCGGCGGCGACACGCTCCTGCAGGATTCCGAAGTTGAACAGGAAGATGCGAACGCCCGACTGGGCCAGCGGCGCGAGCAATTGCTGGGTTTGCTGGTAATAGGTATTCGCCCAGGCGTCGCGCTGCGGATTGGTGAAATCCACATCGCCAACGCCAAGGGTCCGCTCCGGGAACCATTTCGAGCTGCCTGTGCTCAGCCAAGCGATGTTGCGGGCGCCAGCGGCTGCCAGGGTCTCCACGCCGTTGGCGGCTCTCTGTGCCGATTCAGCTGCCTTCGAAACGATGTAGGCAGTCTGATCGGGATGGCCCGCAAGGTCGATCCCCGACAAATCGTTGCCGCCGATGGACAGTGCGATGAGGTCGCGATCGGTGAAGCGCGTTCCGTTCGCGGCCAACTGCTGGAGTTCGTACTGGAAGCCATAGTTGTTGCTGGGGAGGGGCGGCGAAAGCGTATTCGTATTATCGGTTCGCGCGCCGCCGATCGAATAATTTGTCAGGCCCGGCAGGCCGTAGATCGATTGCAGCGAGTCGACGAAGTTCGTGCCGCCGGTAAACCGGCAACTGTACAATGGAGCTGGACAAGGCCAGTACGGAGCCACCCCGATCAGGCGGAACGCCCCTCCCGGACCAGCGCCGGTATCTGCATAGCTATCGCCGAAGCCGGTCAGGCTGACGAATTGAGCCTGTGCGGGTAGCACAGTGGCAGCTAGCGCGACCGCGATCCCCGCCGCCCAGGCGGTCACACGCGCCCCCCGGCGCACCGGATTTCCCCGGCGGAGGAACGGCGTCCGTGCTGGCGGCGAGCACCGCGGCACGCTCGTTCTCTCAAAGCAAGAAAGGAGCCCGGCATAAGCCGCTCCCAGCACCGTGGCCGCTCGCCGCGGGCGCATTGGTGTAACCATTTTGTGGTTCCGATCCAGTAATCGCCGGGGTGAGCTTTCTCGCTCCCCCCTTCTGAACGCTGACAAACCGGTGGCTTTGACAAGCGGCACGCGTCCCGCACGGGTACACGCTTTAGGCCGCAATTCGAGTGCAATACAACTAAAAAGGGCAATAAGTAGCCGTCACCCAAATTCCTTGGGTGTCTGCTGCGCGGTGCTCTTTTCCGGCAGCAGCCGGTGGTCGCTTAAGACCGATAACGTTCGGATCGGCCACCGCGCTCGTTCACGGCATGACCGTGGTCCCCGTAATCTCGCGGACTTCAAGGCAACGGGCCAACGCTCCTAAACCTGCGGCATCCCCACGCTTAACCGTTGCTGTTGCCGTCTCCACCGCCGCTGCCGCTGCCACCATCTGCCGGCGTGTGGAACACAAACCGCGTATAGAACCAGCTAATCCCCAACAGCGACAGTCCAAGCCCCAGGAACGACAGCACGCGCGTCAGCCCTTCGAGCTGCGACGCATCGTAGAGGAATACCTTGCCGGCCGTCAGAATCATGACGCCAAGCGAGGCGATGCGGATCGCGTGGTCGCCGCGCAACGTGCCGAGGAACAGGAGCGCCAGGCTGAACAGCAGCCACGCCAGCGAATAGGCATAGACCTCAAGGTTCGCTGTCTCGCCCGTGTCGAGATATGCGCCGTGGAAGAGCTGGCGCACCTCGAACGTCACCAGGACGAAGGCCAGGGCAAGCGTCGCCATGTTGGCGTAAGGCTTGATCCAGCCCTTCCCGAGCGCGCCCAACTTCGGAGGCAAGCTCCCTGGTCCAGAAGATGGGGAAGCCGAAGGTCAGAATCAGCGAATTCAGCAGCGGCATCTCGCCAACATTTTGGCTAGCCCAGACCGGATTGTAGAGCACGAGGTCGAAATAGACGATGCGGAACAGCGCGGCCGCGGACAGGACGAGGCCGCAGAGGGAAGCCGCCCGGCGCGCGTAGTGCCGCCCAAGCCAGAGGCAAACGAGCCCGTAGACGAAGATCGCGTTGGAGAGCACCCCGCGCTCGAAAAAGTCCGTCCTCACGAACAGCACGTTCAGATCGGGATGGAATGCCTGGCAGATGAGGTGATAGCCCATGATGCCGAACAGCGCGATTGCCGCGATTTCGAGCATGCCGATCAAGCGGCCGTCCTTGCGGGAGCGCAGGAGGTAGGCAGTGCCGGCGAAAACACAGCGACGGCAGCCCAAGCTGGAACAGCGGCCACCGCACGATCGGAACCATGTCCAGGAAACGCAGCTCGGTTTCGAACACCCCTATGGCCGCAACCTCGATCAGGAGCAGGATCTGCGGCAGGATGAGAAAGCCGAACACGCCAGCGAGCAGCGCCGCGTAGTAGCGGAGCGCCTTGATCTCAAGCCACAGGCCGATCCAGGCCAGCGCCAGCATTTCCCCCGAGATGGCGACGGACAGGAATCCGCGCCGCATCTCTATCGTAAGGCCCAGGGCTATGAAGGCGGTCGCGGTTCCGGAGAAAATCGCGAGCAGCGTTTGCTTCGAAGGGGCGTCGTCCGGCATCTTTTTAATGATCTGGGCCACGGCGGCGGTGCTCACGGCCGCAAGCGCCAGCGCAAGGCTGCCCCAGAAGGCGCTGAAGCCTTCGACAAGCGGCGTTCCATGCAGCTCGTAATAGCCGAGCAGGAAATAGCCGAGGCTCGCCGCGCTGAAGAGCCCCGCCCAGAGTACCGGGCGCGGGCTGCGGAATTGCAGCGCGTATCCGGAACCCGCGAACAGCACGCCGAACGCGGCGCACGTCACCGCGAACGCCTCGGGCGTTGCGCTGCTCCAGCCCGACAGCATCGCGATGTTCACGGCCATGGCGAGCAAGGGCACCGCGCCGTAGAGGCGCTGGTCGAAGAAGGCGAGCCCCAGGGCGCCGGCCGAAAGCAGGCCGAAGAACACCCAGTCCGCCGTGCCGAACCCGCTTTGATAGCCAACCGCTCCCATGAGCAGCAGCGCGCCGCTCAGCGTCAGGGCGTTCAGCACGTAGGCGGGCTTGAACAGCGCGGCGAGGCCCTCCTCCTGTTCGCCTTCGAACTCGCGCCGCGATGCCGCTACGACGGTCGCACTGATGGCGATCAGGAAAAGGCCCAGATAGACGGTGTCGCCGGGCCTCAAGTAGCCGGCAAAAATCCAGACCAGCACCCAAAGGAACGCGCCGGCAATCGAGGGCAGGCCCAGGAGCCACCAGTTCTGCTGGCGGATCAAGACGAACACGCCGGCCAGCAGGAAATAGAGAAAGAGGAACAGGCCGGGCGCGCTTGGATCGCCGGTGCGGACGAAAGCGGGCGTCAGAAAGCCGCCTACCATGGCCATGAGCGCGACCGGCGGCCCATGCCTCAAGGAAAGGACGAGCGCTGCGAAGGTCAGCGCCGCCAGCGCGGCGAAGCCGATCAAGGGCGGGATCAGCTCGTAGAGGCTCGTCGCGGCAAATAGGCTCGCATAGAGCACGGCGATCCCCGCGCCGCTCAGCGCCTGCGCGATCCGAAGTGCATTGGGCGTGCCATCCTTCCGGCGCATCCAGCCCGCCGCGTAGAGGAGCCACGCGCCGAAAGCGAGGCCAAGCACGACCCGCACCGAGGGGCTAAGCCAGCCGCGCTCGATGGAGACCTTGACCAGGAAGAAGCCCGCCAGCGCCAGCGCCGCGCCGCCAAGCCAGACCGGCAGCCGAACGCCGAATTGCTGCTCGAAGGTCGGGCGCGGGGCGGCCGGAGCAGTTTCCGCCGGTTCGCTTGGCGGCTCCAGCATCGGAACTTCCGCGGGTTCTGGGGCGGCGGCGCTCTCCCCAGCGGAGGACGCGCTAGCCAGAAGCGCGGCAACATCGGGTGCCTCGGCCGGCGCTGCCTCCGGAGCCTCGCTTCCCGCTGTGCCCTTGAGGGCGGCGAACTCGGCAAAAAGCTGAGCGATCTTGGCTTCTGCCTCCCGGAGGCGCCGCTCCGCGCTCGAAACGCGGAAAATGGCGATCCAGGGCAGAAGCAGCGTCGTAAGCCCCAGCAGTACCGCTAAGACGGTCATACACATCGCCTCCTTCGTTGCCGCGGACGCCGCAGTGCCCTCCCTTACAGCGCCACGATTGCGCTAGCACGAAAGCGCATGGAACGTAACTGCCCCCGGCGGGTGACTGGGGTAAGATGCAATTCCGGGGGCTCACGCTAGAATTTCCGCTGCGGATAGTTCAGGGGTCCCTTCTCCCATTGGGAGAAGGACAGGATGAGGGGAGATTCTCTCGTTCGGTGCAAACCACACATTAACAAACCATTCCCATCGCCTAAGGAGTCATCGCACTTAATTGCGCCATGGTAAACGCGCGAGGCGCATGTTTTCTGCGCGCCACTTTTTGCGAATCTTTTCCCGCTTTGGGCCGATTTCTGCGTTTCAAAAATCCCTTTAAATATAACCGCAACTTCCAGATTAACCCTCAAACGACGCAATTCCGCCCCGCATCCGGCACGCGGCCGCCAAATTTTGCCCATACGAATCAGCGCCTTAGGGTGCCATTAAGATTTTAGCAAAACTCCGCGCGTATGATTGCGCCTCATGGGAAAAGCGCAACCGCACGCCCACTCGCAGCGAAAATGCAAATAAATCCGGTTAACCGCAGCTTACCGGCGCTTCGGCGCGGTCTTGGGTCCGGCGACTTCGGGCTCCGTCCCGGCGACGCGGTTCTTCGCATCGACGCGCACCACGATGGGCGCCGGCGCATCCTCCGCGCGCGCCACCAGATGATAGGTTGCGATGATAATCAGGTCGCCCACCTGCACGAGATGCGCCGCCGCCCCGTTGACGCAGATGACGCCGCTGCCCCGCTCCGCCTCGATGGCGTAGGTGGTGAGCCTGGTGCCGCGCGTCACGTTCCAGACATGCACCTCCTCGAACTCCGCGATGTCCGCCGCGTCCATCAGGTCGCGGTCGATGGACAGGCTGCCCTCGTAGTTGAGGTCCGCCTGAGTCACGGTCGCACGGTGAATTTTCGCGCGGAAAAAGGATCGCATCCAGGTCTCCAGGAAGGGGTGCCGGCAGTGTTGGCGAGAGCCAAAGCACTCAACCGCGGGGCGGTCAAGCCGGCGGTTATGCGAAGGCGCTGCGTTTCATCCTCAATTTATGGCGCTAAGCCTTTGAAACAAGGTTCTGGCTGCTTCCCAGGTAAAGGTTCGAGCGCTAACCAGGCTTGCGTCTTTACCGTTTACAACATAACGTGCGGGGCCTGGGGTATCGCCGGTGGCCGGCGCGCGAACCCGTGTTTGCCGAGGACAAAACTTTCCAGTTTTTGCGGCGGGTGGAGAAGCTTAGACCTTAGGGTCTGCTTAGATAGATATCTCCCAGGGGGCAAAAGAGGTTCGGAATGATTGCAAGGACAGTGTTTCGCTTAGGGCTCGCGGCTTGCTTCGCTGGCGTTTCCCACCTCGCCATGGCGCAGGCTGTAGGAACGCCCGAAGCGCAAGCCGCCGCGGCAATGGATGCCGGGCCAAAGGCCAAGCCGCAATCGAACGCCCCAGAACGGAAGGCGGCGGAAACGTCCGCCAAGCCAGCGCCAACCATGGCCGCCGCCGTAGCCGCGAACGCCGATCCGGTGCGCAAGGCCGCCGGGGGAGCCGCAAAGCCGGCACCTGCGCCGGTTGTGGCGCTTGACGCCGTGCCAAGCCCCGCCACGCCAGATCCCCTGACGCCGCCCGAGCCTAATGGCCCAGCTCCGAAAGCGCCCGGTGCCGAAGAAGCGAAGCCCGCGACCACCGCCCAGGCGCCCCAGCCGGAGCTTGATCCGCTGGCCAGGCACATCCTCGCCCACGTTGCCAAGTTGGGAGGAAGGGGCGATGCACGCGACGACGTCGCCGGGGCAACCGCCTACTACACCGAGAATAAGGGGGAGGCCATCTGGCTCTCCAAGGACGGCTTCAACCAGAAGGCCCACAGGGCCATTCATGAAATTCGCAATGCCAACGATTGGGGCCTGGAGGCATCCGCATTCCAGCTTCCGTCGAATCCGGGATCGTCCCTGGAGGCCCAGGCCGAGGCTGAGGTCAAGTTGAGCCTGGCGGTCCTGAAATATGCGCGGCATGCCCGCGGCGGCAGGCTCGACCCAACTTCGATCAGCCCCATCATCGACCGGCGCCCCCATATTTACGATCCCAATTCGGTTCTGGAAGGCATATCGGGCGCCAATTCCGCGGATGGCTATTTGCGCGGCCTGCATCCCAAAAACGAGCAATTCAAACGCCTGCGCCAAGCCTATCTGGCGCTTGGCAAGGGCTCGGACAGCGGCAGCAGCGCTTCCGGAAACGAAGAGGCTGGGGACAGCATCTTCAGCAACGAAAGCCGCGGCGGTGGCGGCAGTATGGACGAGAAGAGGCTGCGCATCCTCGTGAACATGGAGCGCTGGCGCTGGATGCCCGAGAACCTGGGCGAGTTTTACGTCTGGGATAGCGTTCCCGAGCAGTACACCCGCATCTACGATCACGGTAAGGTGGTGCTTCAGGAGAGGATCGTCGTCGGCAAGCCCGGGACGCCTACGCCAACCTTCTCCGCACCGATGCAATTCATCACCTTCAACCCGGAATGGGGCGTGCCGGAAGGCATAAAGATCAATGAGATCGCGCCGAGGCTCAAGAGTTCCGGTGGTGGCGGTGGTGGCGGCGCCTTTCTCCTCTTCGGCGGCAGTGGTGGTGGCGGCGGCGGCGGAAGCAGCGAGGTCCTGCAGCGGCTTGGCGGCCTTCGCGTCAGCCTGAACGGCAAGCCTGTCGATCCCGATTCGGTGGACTGGTCGAGGGTGGACATCCGGCGCTACACATTCACGCAAGGGGCGGGCGGCAAGAACGTGCTGGGCCAGGTGAAGTTCCGCTTCCCCAACAAGCACGACGTGTACATGCACGACACAGTGGACCGCCATCTCTTCGGCAACGGCCAGCGCGCCTTCAGCCATGGCTGCATGCGCACGCAAGACCCGATCCATTTCGCCGAGGTGTTGCTGGCCCACGACCGCGGTATGCAGTCTGCGCAGATCCGCGAGATGGTGGCGTCGGGGCAAACCAACGAGATCGCGCTGAGAAACCCGATCCCGGTGCACATCGCCTATTTCACCGCCGAAGTGGATGACAAGGGGCAGGTTCACTACTTCTACGACCTGTACGGCCTCGACAACCGTGTCGCGAGCGCGCTCAGGGGGCAGCCGGTGCAGGTCGCGTCGGAACCTGCTCCCCCGTCGGCAGCCACTTCCGCTTCCGCTTCCGAGGAGGATAGCGAGGAACAGGCCGAGAGCTGGGCACATCCGCGCCACAGTAATAACCGCCGGCCTTCCGCTGAGCGCCGGCCGTGGAATCCGTTCACGGATTGGAACTAGCACGCCCCGCGGGAAGTCCTGCCCCACATGCTGCGGGCACGGAAAGGACTTCCCGCGGATAAGGCGTACTAGCAGATCTTTGGTGCTAGTGCAGCTTGGCGGCGCTTGCAATGACGCGGCTGTGTATGTGCGCGCAGCGGCGGATAATTTAGAAGGCATAACTTTCCCTCCATGCTCCTGAAGCCTGAACGGCGAGCCGGCCCCGGCGCGGCTCAATTCCCGCTTTCCGCGCTTGAATTCGTGGCGTTGATGGCGGCCCTCATGGCGCTTACCGCCTTGACCGTGGACGTGATGCTGCCCGCGCTGCCGCAGATTGGCCGCTCGCTGGGCGTCGCAAACGGCAACGACCGGCAGCTCGTCGTCAGCATTTATCTCGGCGGATTTGCGTTAGGCCAATTCATATTCGGCCCGCTCTCGGACCGGTTCGGACGCAAGCCGCCACTGCTGTTCGGGCTCGCGCTCTATATTTGCGGCACCTTGCTGGCCGCCGCCTCCGCCTCATTCGCCGGCCTCCTTGCAGCCAGAGCCTTGCAGGGCATGGGCGCCGCCGCGCCACGCGTGATCTCGCTCGCCATCGTGCGCGACCGCTTCGAAGGCCGCGAAATGTCGCGCGTAATGTCCTTCGTCACCATGGTTTTTATCGTCGTCCCGATACTCGCTCCGGGCGTTGGCGAAGGCATCCTTCAAGTCTCGGGCTGGCGGTCCATCTTCGTGTTCTTGCTCGCCGTAGCGCTCGGCGCGGCCCTCTGGGCGACGCTGAGGCTCCCTGAGACGCGCCACGCCGGAGACCGGCTGCCGCTATCGGCCCGCGCGATCTGGCACGCCGTCAGGCTCGTCACGCTCACGCGCCAAACCATCGGCTATGTGATCGCGATGGGTTTCGTGTTCGGCCTGCTCATCAGCTACGTCATGAGTTCGGAGCAGATTTTCGTGGAGGTCTACGGCCTTGGCGCGCAGTTCCCCATCGCCTTCGGCTCGATCGCGGCCTTTATGATCGCGGCCTCGCTGCTGAACGCCTGGGCGGTGCGCAGAATGGGAATGCGCGGCATCTCGCACCGGGCGCTGTTCGGAGCGCTCGCCGCCTGCGCGATCATGGCGCTCCTGGGCTACCCCGAAAAGCCACCGCTGCTCCTGTTCTGCGGGTTCATGGCCGCGGTTTTCTTCTGCTTCGGCGTGATGATGCCGAACTTCAACGCGCTGGCCATGGAGCCGATGGCGCATGTCGCGGGCACGGCGTCCTCGGTCGCGGGCTTCTACTCGACGGCAGCGGGCGCGATCCTGGGCACGCTGATTGGGCGCTCCTTCGAGGGTGGCGTCCGGCCGCTTTGCATCGGCATTACCCTCCTCTTCATCGCAACGCTTGGCGTGGTGCTCGTCACCGAGCGCTTCAAGCTCATGCAGGCCAAGACCGCCGTCTCGCCCCACCTCGTGGAGCAGGAGGAGAATGCGGCAGAAGAATAGCTCTTGGCAAAGAATCGTTTCGGCGGACTTCTGACAAATCGAACTCTGCATTGCCGGCCGTAAAGTAACCAAGGAAAACAACGCTCTCGCCCAAAGCCCCACAATCTGCCAAACGCTGTCCATCGCCATCCCTCCCTTGCGAATCAGAGGTTTGCGCTGGATTCGGCCTTCGCTCCCTATGTCACGCCCTTTTTCACCCGATCGCCCTGAGGGCCGTGCCGCCTCCGATTGCAATCGCGCGCGAAGTTCCTATACTGCGCCGTCGATCCTTCCACGCGAATAGAGGCCTGATGTCCGCCGTGTCCGAGAAGCCGCATACACCGCATGAACCGCATTCCGCCCAAGGCAAGTTCTTCACCGCGCCGCTCAGCCAAGCCGATCCCGAGATCGCGGGCGTCTTGGATAGCGAGCTTGTCAGGCAGCAAGACGAGATCGAGCTGATCGCCTCCGAAAATTACGTGTCGCGGGCCGTGCTCGAAGCGGCGGGGTCCGTCCTCACCAACAAGTATGCGGAAGGCTATCCCGGAAAGCGCTATTACGGCGGCTGCCACGTCGTCGATGTGGCGGAAGAACTGGCCATCAAGCGCGCGAAGGAGCTGTTCACTTGCGAGTTTGCCAATGTGCAGCCGCACTCGGGCAGCCAGGCCAATCAAGGCGTCTTCCTCGCGCTGCTGAAGCCCGGCGACACCATTCTCGGCATGGGCATCGACATGGGCGGCCACCTCACGCATGGCGCCGCGCCCAACATGTCCGGCAAATGGTTCAACGCCGTGCAATACGGCGTGAGCCGCGACACCGGCTATATCGACTATGAGCAGGTGGAGCAGAAAGCGAAAGAGCATAAGCCGCGCCTCATCATCGCGGGCGGCTCCGCTTACGCCCGTGTCATCGATTTCAAGCGCTTCCGCGAGATTGCCGACAGCGTTGGCGCGCTACTTCTCGTCGACATGGCGCATTTCGCAGGGCTCGTCGCGGGCGGCGCTCATCCAAGCCCCTTCCCGCACGCCCATATCGCCACCACCACCACGCACAAGACCCTGCGCGGCCCACGCGGCGCGATGATCCTCACGAACGACGGCGACCTCGCGAAGAAGATCAACTCCGCGATCTTCCCCGGCCTGCAAGGCGGGCCGCTGATGCACATCATCGCGGCCAAGGCTGTCGCTTTCGGCGAGGCCCTGCGCCCCGAATTCAAGGCCTACGCGCAAGCCGTGGTGGAAAACGCCAAGGCGCTGGGCGAAAGCCTCAAGGCTGGGGGGCTGGATCTCGTCTCCGGCGGTACGGACACGCATTTGCTCCTCGTCGATCTGCGGCCCAAGGGCCTGACCGGCAAGGCGGTGGAGGCAGCCCTCGGCCGCGCTCACATCACCGTCAACAAGAACGGCGTTCCTTTCGATCCCGAGAAGCCCACCGTCACATCCGGCATCCGCGTCGGCTCGCCCGCCGGCACGACGCGCGGATTCGGCTTGAAGGAATTCTCCGCAATCGGCAGCATGATCGTCACGGTCCTCGATGGGCTGAAGCAGGGCGAGAACAACGCGCGTGACGCCGAAGAGGCCGTAAAGGCAGAGGCGCTTGCCCTGTGCAACCGCTTCCCGATCTATGCAAGCAGCAGAGCGTAGACCAAGCGGCAATCGGTGCCGGGAAATATTGGGCTAAAAAGATGCGATGCCCCCATTGCGGCACTCTGGACACCCAGGTGCGCGACAGCCGGCCATCCGAAGATCACGCAGCGATCCGGCGGCGGCGCTCCTGCCCCGATTGCGGCGCGCGCTTCACCACCTTCGAGCGCGTGCAGCTTCGCGAGTTCATGATCGTAAAGAGACGGCCGGCGCGTGCCCTTCGATCGCGACAAGCTCGCCCGCTCAATCGGCGTGGCGCTCCGAAAGCGCCCGGTTAGCGCGGAGCGGATCGAGCAGCTTGTCAGCACCATCGTGCGCACGCTTGAAAACCGCAACGAGGCCGAGATCGCCTCGCAGGATGTCGGTAGCCTCGCCCTGGAGACCCTCAAGGCTCTCGACGGCGTTGCCTACATCCGCTATGCGAGCGTCTATCGCGATTTTTGCGAGGCCAAGGATTTTCAGCGCGTGCTGGGCGAGTTGGGCGACACCTTCCCCCGCGCCACCGAAGACAAATAGCAAGAGCGTCGGCATACGTTGATGGCAAGGCCTGAAATTCTCGGCGAATCTCCCCTCACCCTGTCCCTCTCCCCATGGGAGAGGGGACCCCTGAACGATCCGCAGCGGAATTTCTGGCGTCCCTTCTCCCATGGGGAGAAGGACAGGATGAGGGGTGTTGCGCTCAGCGATTGCGCGACTCGGCGCCAACCCTCCAGACACAAAACGGCATGAGCGGCGCGCCCTTCCCCGCCGCGCGCATGGCCTGCCTCATGCGGCGCGCGCTGTTCCTCGCCGAGGGAAACCTTGGCGCAACCGCCCCCAACCCATCGGTCGGTGCGGTCATCGCTGACGCCGCCACGGGCGAAATCGTCGCCAGCGCCGTGACAGCGCCCGGCGGGAGGCCGCATGCCGAGGCGCAGGCGCTGCAGCAGGCTGGCGATAGAGCGCGCGGCTCGGTGCTGTTCACCACGCTTGAACCCTGCAGCCATTTCGGCGCGACGCCGCCATGCGCACATTCCGTGGCGGCGGCCGGCGTCGCGACGGTCGTCTACGGCTCGCACGATCCGGACATGCGGGTGGCCGGGCGCGGCCTGGCCTGGCTTGAGTCGCATGGCGTGAAGGTCTTGCGCAGCGAATTGGTCAAACAAGCGGATTGGCTCAATCTGGGGCATGCCCTTCGCGTTACGGAGCGGCGGCCGTTCGTTCAGATCAAGCTCGCGGTTGACGCGGGTGGCCGCGTGTCCGTTGGCGCCGGCGGCCGGCCCGTGTGGGTCACGGGCGAAGCGGCGCGGGCGCAGGCCCACCTGCTCCGGGCGCGTGCCGATGCGATCCTGGCCGGCCGGAAAACGGTCGAAGCCGACGATCCGGAGCTGACCTGCCGCCTGCCCGGCCTCGAAGGCCGCTCGCCAATCCGCGTGGTGCTCGCGCCGCGCTGCGACATTCCGGCGCAGGCGCGGCTGTTCAAGAGCCCGAAGCCGCCGGTTTGGATCGTTTGCGGCGACTCCTCGAAATGCGGCGGCCTCACCGGCCTTCCGGGCGTCAAAATCCTAGACGTTGGGGCCTCGACCGCCGGAAGCCTCAGCCTCCGCCTCGTGCTCATGCGCCTTGCCGCGGAAGGCATCACGCGCCTTCTCGTAGAGGGCGGCCCAACCACGGCCCGCGCTTTCCTCGATGCCGGCCTTGCGGACGAGGCCGTTATCATGCAAAGCGAGGCGCGGCTCGACCCCGGCTCAAGCCTCCCTGCCTTTGCCGGCCGTGGTTTGGAGCTGGTAACATCTTCAAATTCATATATATTGGCCGCTCGCTCCAAGGCCGGACCCGATACGGTCCACGTCTACCGTTCCACCGCTCATTGGCAGGCATGATCCGCTATGTTCACCGGTCTCGTACAAGCTAAGGGAATCGTCACTGCAGCCGATAATGGCCGTTTCGCCATCGCCTGCCCGTGGGACCCGGCATCCATCGCGCTTGGCGCGTCGATCTGCTGCGACGGCTGCTGCCTTACCACCACGGAAGTGAAGCCGGCTCCGGGCGGCGCGCTGTTCAAGCTAGACGTTTCGAACGAAACGCTGAGCAAGACCACGCTCGGCGATTGGCGCGAAGGCCGCGAGATCAATCTTGAACGCTCGCTCAAGGCGGGCGACGAAATGGGCGGCCACTTGGTTTCCGGCCATGTCGATGGCGTCGCCACCGTCCTCAGCGTGACGCCTTCCGGCTTTTCCCAGATTTTCGAGATCGAGGTGCCGGCCGCCCTTGCAAAATACCTGGCCCCCAAAGGCTCGGTGGCTCTGGACGGAGTATCGCTGACGGTCAACGAGGTTTCGGGGCCGGTCTTCACCATCAACATCATCCCAACGACGCTCGAAGTTACGACCTTTGGCTTACGCAAGCCGGGCGACAGCCTCAACATGGAAGTGGACTTGATTGCCCGCTATGTGGCAAGGCTGTTGGGGCAATAAGCGGAAACTCCATGCAGAACGAAAACTTGCGCACTATCGATAAAGACGAAATCCACCGGCAGCTTTCCACGACCGAAGAGATCCTGGAAGACGCCCGCCAGGGCCGGATGTTCGTCCTCGTGGACGCCGAGGATCGCGAGAACGAAGGCGATCTCGTCATTCCGGCCCAGATGGCGACCCCGGACGCGATCAATTTCATGGCGCGCTTCGGCCGCGGCCTGATCTGCCTGTCCATTACGCCGGAGCGGGCGGACGCGCTGCATCTCCACGCCATGGCCCGGTCGAACCAGTCCCGGCATTCCACCGCCTTCACCGTCTCCATCGAGGCCAGGGAAGGCATCACGACCGGCATTTCCGCCTACGACCGCTCGCACACCATCGCCATGGCTATAAATCCGGAGAAGGATTTCCGCGATATTGTCAGCCCCGGCCATGTGTTTCCGCTGGTGGCCCGCGACGGCGGCGTGCTGGTTCGCGCCGGCCACACCGAGGCCGCGGTGGATATCGCGCGCCTTGCCGGGCTGCTGCCTGCCGGCGTGATCTGCGAGATCATGAACGACGACGGCACCATGGCCCGGATGCCCGATCTCCTGGCGTTCGCGCAGCGGCACGGGCTCAAGATCGGCACCATCGCCGATTTGATCGCCTACCGCCGCCGCCATGAAAGCTTCGTGCACGCCGTCGAGGAGCGGATCATCGAAACGCCCTATGGCGGCCCGTTCAAACTCAAGGTCTACGTGAATTCGGTGGATAACACCGAGCATCTGGCGCTCATAAAAGGCGACGTCAGCACGCCGGACCCGGTGCTCGTGCGCATGCACGCCGTCAACATTCTCGAAGACCTGTTCGGGATCGGGCGCGACAGCGGCCGCAGAACGCTTGTCGAGCGGGCCATGCGCCGCATCGGCAAGGAAGGGCGCGGCGTCATGGTAATTATTCGGGATGCGCGCGAAGGCGTGATCCAGGCAAGGCTCGCCGAGACGGTGCCTGCCTCAGCCGACGGTGGCGCCGGAGAAAAACGCTTGATCGACTACGGCATCGGTGCGCAAATCCTGCTCGATCTTGGCATAAAAAATATGGTTCTGCTTTCGAACTCGCCGACACCGAAAATCGTTGGTCTCGAAGGCTATGGCCTGAACCTAGTCGCGCGCCGGACGATTGACGAATGAAAAACCCAATCCACATCCTCGTCGTAGAGGGCCGTTTCTATCATCACATTTCCGACCAGCTTATTGCTGGCGCGGAGATGGCGCTTAGGGAGCAGGGTGCTACCTGGGAGGTCGTGATGGTGCCAGGCGCTCTCGAAATCCCGCAAGTGCTGGCGGCGGCGCTCGACACCGGGCTGTTCAGCAATTCGGCACCGGCCCCCTTCCATGGCTTCGTGGCTCTCGGCTGCGTCATTCGCGGCGAGACCTCGCATTACGATATCGTGGCGGGCGAGTCCGCGCGTGCCCTCATGGACCTGTCGATCGCCCGCAGCATTCCGCTGGGAAACGGGATCTTGACTGTCGAGAATGAGGAACAAGCTATTGCGCGCGCGTCCGTGAGCGGCAAGAATAAGGGCCGCGATGCCGTTGAGGCTTGCCTCGAAGTCATCCGCCACAAGCGGGACTTCGGCAAGCGGGCACACTAAGTGTGTCATTTTTCAGCGAAAGCGGTATTGTCGTCATTGCGAGCGAAGCGAAGCAATCCAGAGTAATATCTCTGCTGCCCTCTGGATGGCCACGGCGGCTGAAGCCGCCTCGCAATGACGGGGCTCTCGTATGCTGGGTTGAGATCTGAAAGCCTGAAACATGGATTCTAAGAATGACGGCGCGTCTGGCCCGGAGGCCAGTGCGCCATCGGTTCCATCCCGGACGCGCGCGCGGCTGGCCGCTGTGCAGGCGCTATATCAAATGGACCTGACTCAACGCGATTTGAGCCAAGTGCTGGATGAGTTCGTCTCGCACCGTTTCAATACGGCCGAGATTTACGCGGGCGCGGACCGCAGCTTTTTCCGCGATCTCGCCTCGGGCGTTGCCCATGCCCAGGTCCAGATCGACAGCGAGATTACCGCCCAACTGGCCGAGGGCTGGCGGCTTTCCCGCATCGACAGCATCTTGCGCGCAATTTTGCGCTCTGGCGTCTACGAGCTACTTGAAAAGCGCGACGTGCCCGCGCGCGCGATCATCGACGAATATGTCGAGATCGCCCACGATTTCTTCGGCGGCGAGGAGCCTGGCGTCGTGAACGGGGTTTTGAACCGGGTGGCCCGCAAGAAGCGCCCCGGCGAGTTCGGCCGGAAGGCGCCGAAAGGGTCAGGCCATAGCTGAACGAGATCGCAGGTGGCGGCATGATGGCTAGCGGCATTACCCCTCACCCTGTCCCTCTCCCGTGCAAGCTCGCCTTGGCGAGCTTGCCTCTTCTGAATGTCCGCAAGCGGATGCGGATGGCAGAGGGGAAGCCTTCTCAACGGCTGCGACGGGATTCCCTCTCCGCATTCGCATTCGCTAGCGAATGCGGACACCCCAAGTTGCAAGCTCGCCAGGGCGAGCTTGCTGAGAGGGCTGGGGTGAGGGGTAACGCGCTCCGTATGAATTGCTGGCCTGCGATGAGAACCTAATGCGCCGCCTCGGGGAAATCGCTCTCATTTCCGACTACCTCGCGCCGCTGGCGGTACATCCGGCCGCTCTTGGCTTGAAGGACGACGCGGCGCTCTTGACCGGGCTTCCGGCGGCCGGGCTCGTGGTCACGGCGGATGGACTCGTGGCCGGCGTTCACTTCTTCGAGGACGACGATCCAGGCGACGCCGCCTATAAGGCGCTTGCGGTCAACGTCTCCGACCTCGCCGCCAAGGGCGCACGCCCTCTCGCCTACACCATGACGCTGGCGCTCGGCGAAGCCCCCACGGAGGACTGGGCGCAGCGCTTCGCCGCAGGCCTTGGCCGCGCGCAAGACAAGTTCGGGATAGCACTCATCGGCGGCGATACAGTCACCGCGCGCGGGGCCTGGTGGCTATCCATCACGGCCTTCGGCGAGGCGAGCGCTCGCGGCCTCGTTCCGCGTGGCGGCGCCAAGGCGGGGGATGCGCTTTATATAAGCGGCACGCTGGGCGACGCGGCACTTGGCCTTCAATTGCGGCTGAATGAAGCGGCGTTCGGGCCGCTCTCGCCGGACCAGCGGGAGTTCCTGCGCCGGCGCTATCTCTATCCCGAGCCCCGGCTTGCCCTGGCGCCGGCGCTGGTAGCCGAGGCTTCGGGCGCGATGGACATTTCCGACGGGTTGGCGCTCGACCTCTCGCGCATGTGCCAGGCGTCGCAGGTCTCGGCCGAGGTCTGGACGGCGGCAATCCCGCTTTCGGAGGCCGCCCGCACCGTCGCAGCGAACGGCGGCGATGCCATAAAAACGATCCTGACCGGCGGCGACGACTACGAGATCCTGGCGGCCGTTCCGCCTGAGCGCGGGAGCGCGTTCGAAGCCGCAAGCCTGGCGGCGGGGGTGCCTGTCGCGCGCGTTGGAACCGTGCTCGCCGGAGCCGGGGCGCCGAGGTTCAAGACCGCCGATGGATCGGAACTCGAACTTCCGGCCAAAGGCTTCGAACATTTCAAGATTTAACGCCAGCCGGTGCCGCGCCATGCAAAAAGATTCAACTCTTCATATCGTTGGCGCCGGGCTCGCCGGCTCCGAGGCGGCATGGCAGGCGGCCGAAGCGGGCGTGCGCGTGGTCCTGCACGAGATGCGCCCAGCCCGCATGACCGAGGCGCACAAGACCGGCGCCTGCGCCGAGCTGGTCTGCTCGAATTCCTTCCGCTCGGACGACTTCGAGACGAACGCGGTGGGCCTGCTCCACGAGGAGATGCGCCGCGCGGGCTCGCTCATCATGCAGGCGGCGGAGCGGCATAAGCTGCCGGCGGGCGGGGCGCTGGCCGTGGACCGCGAGGGCTTCTCGGCGGACGTGTCGGAACGGCTGGCGGCGCACCCGAACATCCGGATGGAGTGCGGCGAGCTTCCTGGCCTGCCGCCGGCGGAGTGGGCCTCCGTAATCGTTGCGACCGGCCCGCTGACCTCGCCCTCGCTCGGCGCCGCCATCAACGCGCTGACCGGCGAGGATGCGCTCTCCTTCTTCGACGCCATCGCCCCGGTCGTCCTGCACGAAAGCATCGACATGGATGTGGCCTGGATGGCGTCGCGCTACGGCAAGGAAGGCCCGGCCGGCAGCGGCGCGGACTACATCAACTGCCCGATGTCGAAGCAGCAATACGAGGCGTTCATCGACGCGCTGCTCGCGGGCGAAAAGTCTGAATTCAAGGATTGGGAGAAATCCACGCCCTATTTCGAGGGCTGCCTGCCCATCGAGGTGATGGCGGAGCGCGGGCGCGAGACCCTGCGCTTCGGGCCGATGAAGCCCGTGGGGCTCGACGATCCGCGCACCGGCCGTTGGCCTTACGCCGTGGTGCAACTCCGGCAGGACAACGCGCTGGGCACGCTCTGGAACATGGTGGGCTTCCAGACCAAGCTGAAACACGGCGAGCAGACGCGCATTTTCCGCACGATCCCCGGCCTGGAGCGCGCCGTGTTCGCGCGGCTCGGCGGCCTGCATCGCAACACGTTCCTGAACAGCCCGAGGGTGCTCGACACGCAACTTCGGCTCAAAGCCGATCCGCGCCTGCGCTTCGCCGGGCAGGTTACGGGCGTGGAGGGCTATGTGGAGTCGGCGGCAATCGGGCTGCTCGCGGGGAAATTCGCCGCCGCTAGCCTCGCGGGGCGGGAGGCAGCGCCCCCGCCGCCAACCACGGCACTCGGTGCGCTGCTGGCGCACATCACCGGTGGGCATCTCTCGGACGAAAGCGGCGGGGGCGCGGCGCGGAGCTTCCAGCCGATGAACGTCAATTTCGGACTGTTTCCGCCGATTGCCGAAGCCGCCCCGGATGGGAAGCGGCTCAAGGGCGCGGCCCGTGGCGTTGCGCGCAAGAAAGCGCTCTCCGCCCGCGCGCTCGCAGACCTGAGCGCGTGGATGAAATACAGCGTGGAATGATGCCAATTCGAGTTGAGGTGCTTCCGAAGGCCCCCCTTATCCTGTTCTTCTCCCCGAGGGGAGAAGGGACGCAGGAACTATCCGCAGTGGAAGTTATAGGGTCCTCTCTCCCCTTGGGTAGGGAGACAGAGTGAGGGGGGCTTCGAAAGCATTCCCCCTGGTTTGTCATGACATATTGCCGCGCGCTCACGGCTTGTTAGCAAAGCAGGTCAGCCGTTGAAATAGCGCCGATGAAAATCAAGACAACCGTGGCAATAGTATACAGAACTGCGCCCAGCCAAAAGCGTCCCTTAACCTGAGTGCGGGATGCGATGCTGCCGAGGTAAATAAACCAGGCGGCCGCGGCAACACTCATCCATTCAAACCAAATGGCGATCCCCTTCAGGGTCACATCTGCATTATTGATGCGGTCTGCCGGAGCGCCTCGCATGTATATATATTCAAAACCGGCGTAAAGCATCAGGACGAGACAGAACAAGGCGAAGCCGAAGGGGTAGGCAGGGCGCAGCCACCTGGGGGCCGCCTGGGCGCGTATTGCTCATTTGTAACCTCCCATCGCGTTCATGCAATCCGTGTACCGCAGAATGGCAGGCGGTCCGGGCGGCATCGCGGCGGAAAGTAGTCCGAACCCAGCCAAAAACCGCCGCAAAACCGCCCCAAGGACCGGCGCGCGTTTCGCGCGATCCTGCGAAGTCCTGTCGGCTAGCCCGCCCGGGCTTCAGCGTCAGCGCTCGTTAGTCTCCCGTGAAGACCGGTCATGGTTAACGTGCACATAGTAAACGCACAGGTCTCGCGTTTTCCTTGGGCGCATTTTTGCGAATTTTTCCGCTCTTTTGGTCGATTTCCGCGCTTCTGGAATCCCTTTAAATATACGCACAGATTCTCTGTTAACCATAAGCGCGAGCCAAGTTCGATATTGCTTGCGCATTTTATTGCGTGACCTCAATGACTTACAGAAGTTCTCCGCACTTAACGCTTCCTCAAAACAATTCTGCTATATTAGTTCAACATTGAAATGCGCCGCAAACCGCCGAAAATGCCCGCCCGGCAGGGTTAACCGGAGCTTACCGGCGCAATCCCGGAACCGCCTAAAGCCTGACAGATTCAAGCCTTCGATCCGCCCGCATCCGGCGCGTTCAATTGGCTCCAAACTTCTTCGGAGGACAGACCCGTGGCTTCATCCGGATTTTTCGCCAGCCTTTTCCGCTCACCCTCGTTCAAATTCGCGCTCGTCGGCTTTCTCGTCCTTGTGGTCTCGGTGCTGCTCGGCGTGGTTTGGATGCTGAGCTATGAGCGGCAGCACCGGGCGCTATCGGTAGAAACCGAGATTGCCAAGGACTGGGGCGGCACGCAGCGCATCCTCGGCCCTTATCTCATCGTGCCGTATACGGTGAAGGCGCAAAGGCTCGAATACGATAAGACCGTCGATGTGGAGGTGACGCGGCGCGCGGTCTTCCTCCCCGACACGCTGAACGTCACCGGCAAGGTGCAGACCGAGAAGCGGCACCGCTCGATCTACGACGTCACGGTCTACCAGTCGAAGCTGACGGTCGAGGGGCAATTCCGGCCGGTGGATCTGAGCCTCGTCGAGCCCGACGCTTCGGCCACGATCCGCTGGCAGGACGCCGTTCTGGCACTGGGCATCCAGGACGTTTCCGGGCTCAAGAACAATGTGCAGCTTGAGAGCGGCGGCAAGAAAATCGATTTTGAGCCAAGCACCGGCGCGGGCGAGGAATCGCGCACGGTCAATGGCATTCATGCGCGCCTGAAGCCGCTCGCCGGGGCCGGCGGGCTCAACGGCGGCGCGCCGCTGCCGTACAAGATCGACCTCGTCTTGAACGGCTCGTCCTCGCTCACGGTCGCCCCCGCGGGCCGCGAAAACACCGTCTCGCTCGAATCCAACTGGCCGCATCCGGCCTTCACCGGGTTCCTGCCGGTTTCGCGCTCGATCACCGGGAGCGGCTTCTCGTCGTCCTGGAGCGTTCCCTTTCTCGCCCGCGATGTCCCGCAAGCCTGGGCGGGAGGCTCGCAGCAGATCGTGCTCGACCGCTTCACAGGCAAGGACCTGGGCGTGAACCTGTTCGTGCCCGTCGATTATTATTCGCTCGTCGAGCGGGCGCTCAAATACGGCTTCATGTTCGTGGCGGCGGCGTTCGCCGGCGTCTTCGTTCTGGAGCTTTTGAGCGGCCGGCGCGTGCACCCGATCCAATACATCTTCGTGGGCCTCGCCATGGTGATCTTCTACGTGCTCCTGCTCTCGCTTTCGGAGCATATCGGGTTCGCGCTGGCGTACCTCTCCGCCGCGTTGGCGACCGGCGTCATGATTTCGCTTTACGTGGGCATGGCGCTCGCGAGCCTCAAGCGCGGCCTCACCATGGCCGGCATTTTCGGCACACTGTACGGCCTGCTCTACCTGCTGCTGCAGCTTGAGGACTATGCGCTGCTGGCGGGCTCCATTGCCTCGTTCGTCATGCTCACCGCGACGATGTTCGCTACCCTGCGCGTGAATTGGTCTGGCGAGGAAGGCGAGCCCACCCCCGCCGCTTGAGCATGTGCGTTGCTGGATGCCCGGTTGCGGCATGAACAAAGCTCACCCCCCTCCGTTCATTCCGCCATTTAGCGCCACACTAGCGCATGCCGTAGGAACCCGCGCCGCCGAGTAGCGCTCGGCGACCGCCGCCACAACCCAGATCGACGCCCAAGGCACGTAGTTGTTGTGAAACACGCCCCCGGTCCCGATCAGCAATGTGTTGGCAACGGCCAGCGTCCAGAACAGGCGCTCCTCGCGCCCGGTGAGATACCGGTACCACAGCACGCCAAGCGCGCCGAGCGCGAGCAGCCTCACGGTAGCCACGATCTCAGGTGCCGCGAAATAGGTCCAGGAGGTCGAATCCTTGGACATGACGAACGGCCACATGAAAATATTGGCGAACACCCCAATTGGGTCCCAGACAAGCCACGGCAGATAGATCAAAGCGATAACGCCCGCGGCGGCAATGAACGGCCGGGGGCTTCGGTACGCCAGCAGCAAGGGCACGAAGACCAGGCTTGGGAAGATTTTGCACCCAATCGCGGCCCCGATCGCCGCGCCGGTTGCCAAGGCCCGGCCCCGCTGGAACGCAAGCACGCTCAACGCGCAGAAAGCCAAGGCCCAAATATCGGCCATGGTCAGATCGACGTAGTTCCAGCTCATATTGCGGTCGAGGAGAAGCGCCAAGATTCCCGCCAGCGCCAAGCCCTTGTCCTCAAACGCCCCCCAAAACAGGCGGGCCATCGCCAAGAGCATAATGCCGTACATCGCTATATTCAGGACCACCGCGGCGCATGGCTGGCCCAGCGGCGCGAAAAGGGCGGTGACATCGATCAACAGGGGGCCATATTTGAATCCGAGCAGCCGCGCCTCGCTGAGCGGGCCGCCGCTCGCCGCCTCCACCGGAAGCAACCGCTTGCGCAATTCAGGGTCGAGCGTGCTGCTGTAGCGCTCCAAAGCCGCTTCAGCCTCCCCTTCGGGAATGCTCGATACGATCCCCTCGGCGCGCCGTTCCCTCGCGCGGATTCCATAACTGTAGAAATCCACGATTGCGCCAAGTCCGTAAGGGTTTTCTCCATTCCAAAGCAGCCGCGCGGCAAGCCAAACCGCCGGTCCTTGGTCCATCCGGATTTCATTTTTCTCAAGGCAGCGCGTCACGGCCTGGCTCGCATAGCCGATGCCGAGGATCAGCGCGGCGGCTACGGCAGATCTCAAGAACAAGGTGAGCCAGGCCTCAGCCCCGGGGGCCGCTGGCTGGATTGCCGCGCGCGGACCGAAGCGAAGCAGGACAAGGCCCAGCAAAAGGACCAGGACGATCCCTCCTCTTTCCAAGCCATAATTCCAGTTAAGCGGCACGAGGAGCGCGAGCCACAACCCAATAGCGGCAATCGCTGCCAATGCCTTTATAGGAGGTGCCACCCAATCGCCCGCTTCTCACGTTATCCACCCGGCCGGCCAAAGCTGCCGTAGGAGCGGTATCGCGAGCCGTCAGGCACCGCAGAAGCCCCTCATTCAGGCAAACTTAATACGCCTTTCAGGTAAGTTAACTCCTTTGGCTTGCGCCGGGCTTCGATGTTTGCCAAATTGCGCGGGGCTATCCGCTCTCTTTGGTCCTCGTCGCTCGCATATCGCCGGAGTTTCCCATGGTTCAGCTCACGCTGCCGAAAAACTCAAAAGTCCGCAAAGGCAAAATCTGGAACAAGCCGGAGCGCAAGGCCGGGGCGAAATGGTGCAAGTTCGAGATCTACCGGTGGAACCCGGAGACCCCGGACAACCCTTCAATCGACACGTACCATGTCGACCTGAACGATTGCGGCCCGATGGTTCTGGACGCGATGATTAAGATCAAGAACGAGATCGACCCCGGCCTCGCGTTCCGCCGCTCCTGCCGCGAGGGCATCTGCGGCTCTTGCGCCATGAACATCAACGGCACCAACACGCTGGCCTGCACCCAGGCGATCAAGGAGCTTGGCGGCACGGTCCGCATCTACCCGCTGCCGCATATGGAGGTGGTGAAGGATCTGGTGCCGGACCTTACGAACTTCTATGCGCAGCATCGCTCCGTCGAGCCCTGGCTCCAGACCGAGACGCCCGCGCCTGGCAGGGAATGGCGCCAGAGCCGCGAGGACCGCGCACAGCTCGACGGCCTTTACGAGTGCATATTGTGTGCCTGCTGCTCCACGTCATGCCCGTCCTATTGGTGGAACAGCGACCGCTATCTCGGGCAGGCCGCGCTGTTGCAAGCCGCGCGCTGGGTTAAGGACAGCCGCGACGAGGCGACCGGCGAGCGGCTTGACGATCTGGAAGACCCTTTCCGGCTCTATCGCTGCCACACGATCCTCAACTGCGCGCAAGTCTGCCCCAAAGGCCTGAACCCCGCCAAGTCGATTGCGGAGCTGAAGAAAATGCTGGTGGAGCGCCAGCTCTAGGCTGGCTGCTACCCGAGGTTTATGAAATACCACCGTGCTTGGGAAATCGCGGCAGTCAAAACT
>CAVXDM010000023.1:0-26851 GCA_963760455.1 uncultured Alphaproteobacteria bacterium | reverse complement strand
CGCCGCAGGCGCGATGGACGTCGCGGTTGAGTTCACGTCGCTGTCGAAGACCTACTCGATGCCCGGCTGGCGCATCGGCTTCGCCGTCGGCAACGAGCGGCTCGTCGCGGCGCTGGCGCGCGTTAAATCCTATCTCGACTACGGTGCGTTCACGCCGGTCCAAGTCGCCGCGGCCGCCGCGCTAAACGGCCCGCAGGAGTGCATCGAGGAGATGCGCCAGACCTACAAGAGCCGGCGCGATTGCCTGGTCGAATCCCTGCACCGCGCGGGCTGGGACATCCCATCGCCTCCCGGCACGATGTTCGCATGGGCGCCGCTGCCCCGAAAGCATGAAGCAAATCGGCTCCCTGCGTTCTCGAAGCTTCTGCTGGAGAAGGCCGGCGTGGCCGTTTCGCCAGGCGTGGGCTTCGGCGAGTACGGGGAAGGACTATGTCCGCCTCGCGCTGGTCGAGAACGAGCACCGCATCCGGCAGGCCGGGCGCGCGATCAAGAAGTTCCTCTCCTCGGCGGATGTGAACCTCCACAACGTCATACCCTTCGCACAAGGCCAGGCCCGCTAGCGGGCCATACTCGCAGGGAGCATCATGAAAGCGAACGAACCGCTGCGGATTGGTATTGCCGGATTGGGAACGGTAGGTTCCGGGCTCTTGCAGCTGCTGGCCCAGCATGGCGAGGCGATAGCGGAAAAGTGCGGCAGGCCGGTTGCAATTGCCGGCGTGTGCGCCCGCTCGCGCGAGGAGCCCGGCGCCAAGCTGACCAGCGCGCCGTGGTTCGACGCCCCTGTCTCGCTCGCGGTTTCGGCGGATATCGACGTTTTCGTCGAGCTGATGGGCGGCGACAAGGGGCCGGCGCTGGAAAGCGTGAAAGCGGCACTCGGCGCCGGCAAGCATGTCGTGACCGCGAATAAGGCGCTGCTCGCACGCCATGGCGCGGAGCTTGCGGCGCTCGCGGAAAAGAGCGGCGTCTCGCTCAATTTCGAAGCTGCGGTGGCTGGCGGCATCCCCATCGTGAAAACGTTCCGGGAAAGCCTGCTCGGCAACTCCGTCACGCGCGTTTACGGCATCCTGAACGGCACGAGCAATTACATCCTCACCCGCATGCAGCGCGAAGGCCTGCCGTTTGCCGAGGTGCTGGCCGAGGCGCAAGCCCTGGGCTATGCCGAGGCGGACCCGACCTTCGACGTGGATGGCCAGGACGCCGGCCATAAGCTCACGCTGCTCGCGGCGCTGGCGTTCGGGGTGCGGCCCGATTTCGGCGCGGTGCATCTGGAAGGCATCCGCGGCATCACGCCCGCCGACTTCCGGGCCGCGGACGAGCTTGGCTACCGCATCAAGCTGCTGGCCGTGGCGGCCAAAACGGCTAGCGGTATCGAGACGCGCGTTTCGCCAACCATGATCCCGAAGTCGAGCGCGCTGGCCAGCGTCGACGGCGTGCTGAACTGCGTTGCCGTCGAGGGCGATTTCGTGGGCCAGATCATGCTCGTCGGGCCCGGCGCCGGCTCGCGGCCCACAGCCTCCGCAGTGGCAAGCGACATCATCGATATCGCGCGCGGACATATGGGCCCGCCCTTCATCCTGCCGGCGGCAAAGCTCGAAAGCCAGAGCCGCTCGCAGATGCAAACCCACGAAGGCGGCTATTACATCCGGCTTTCGGTGTACGACCGGCCGGGCGCCATCGCGGCCATTGCGACGCGCATGGCCGAGCAGCGCATTTCGCTCGAAAGCGTCGTCCAGAAGCGCGAGGCGCCAGACCTGCCGGGCTTCGGCCGGCCGGGACAGGAAGGCGATGCCACTCCGGTTGTCATGATAACGCACCGCACGCGCGAAGATCTGCTCCGGAGCGCCCTGGATTCGATCGTGAAGGATGGCCATGTTCAGGGTGCGCCGCAAATGATCCGCATTGAGGCGCTATAGTCTCTTTGCTGTCACGGAATAAATTCGTTGGGAACCGCTTATGGAAAAGCAATCCGGGCCGGCAAACGCGCTTATGCGCACGCTTACGTTCGACATCGCGCGCGTTACCGAGGCCGCGGCGGTGGCTGCGGCGCATTTTCGCGGCCGGGGCGACGAGATGCAGGCGGACGTGGCGGCGGCCCGGGCGATGCGGCGCGAGCTGAGCGACCTGCCGATTTCCGGCCGTGTCGTAGTCGGCGAAGGCGAGCAGGACGAAGTGCCGGTGCTCTATATCGGCGAGGAGATCGGCCGGGGCGGCTCCGAGGTCGACATCGCCGTCGATCCGCTCGAAGGCATCAGCCTGTGCGCGAAGTCGCTTCCAGGCGCGCTGTCGGTGCTGGCCATCGCCCAGCGTGGTGGCCTTCTGCACGCACCCGACATGTATATGGAGAAGATCGCCATCGGCCCCGGCTACGAGGCTGGCCATCGTGAGCCTGGATCGCACGGTGGCCGAGAACCTCAACAGGCTCGCGGAAGCGAAGGGCGTTCCCGTGCGCGAAATCACGGCCTGCGTGCTGGACCGGCCGCGTCACGCAAAGTTGATCGAGGAAATCCGGGCGGCGGGCGCGGGCATCGCGCTCATTGGCGACGGCGACATCGCGGGCGTCATCCATACCTGCGAGCCGGAGGACACCGGCATCGACATCTATCTAGGCACGGGCGGCGCGCCCGAAGGCGTACTTGCGGCGGCGGCGCTTCGCTGCACCGGCGGCCAGATCCACGGCAGGTTGAGTGCGCTGAACGCCGAGCATGTCAAGCGCGCCGAGGCCCTCGGGATCACCGACCTCAGCCCGCAAATACTCCACCGCGGACATGGCATCCGGCGACATCATCTTCGCCGCGACCGGCGTGACCGACGGCTCGCTTTTGAACGGCGTGAAATACTCCGACGGCCAGGTTGAGACGCATACCGTCATCATGCGCTCGGCCACCCGCACGGTTCGCTGGATTTATGCCGAGCACATGAACTTGCAGAAGTTCTGCTCCCGATGGGCAGGACCAGGTTCTCGGGCTTGATGCGAGGCGTATTGTAACAGGGGGCTTGAGCCTCAGCGCTGAAAGCTTATACTTGTAGAGCTTCTGCGCTTTCAGGGGGCTGCAATGTTGGTTCGCGCGTTCTGCTTGTTTGTGGCCGTCTTCTACTTTAGCGCGGCCAGATGCAGCCGAATGCAACTATAGCGAGCAGGGCAGCTTCCTTTCCAGAGTGCTTGCCGTCGATTCCTCTGGCGGCGCAGTCTACCGCACGGCGAACGGCGTGCCGCGGGACACGCAGCCGCACCTTCGCCGCTGGAGTTGCACGATAAGGAAGTGCTGCTGGTTTTCGACCAGGGGCCGAACCCGGCCTATACGCGCTACATTCTGGATATCCTCGACCATCGCTGCGCGAAAGGCGGTCTTCTTCTTCGCGGGGAACGCAGCCCTGGCGAGCCCCGACTCCGTCCGCGACGTAGCGCGCAGAGGCCATACGATCGCCGCGGGACCCTGGTCGACGACACCCAATCTTGCTTCCCTGTCCAGCGATGGCGCGCAAGTGGAGATCGAGAAGGGCTTTGCGGCGGTGGCCAAGGCGTCGGGCGGCGAGGTCGCCCCCTTCTTCAGCGCAGCCAGGGCAAACCCTTCCGCCGGCGACCCTCGATTACCTTAAGGAGCGCGGTGTCAGCCTGTGGCCTGTGGACGTCGTGTCTGGCGACGTGGAGCCGGGGCTTACGCCATCCAAGCTCGCGAACCGCACGCTGGAGCGCCTTGCCGAAGCAGGAGAAGGGCATCATCGAGTTTCACGATAACCGGAAAGTCACGGTCGACGCGCTCGACAGCATTCTCGTCAACCTGAAGGCGAACGGCTTCAAGCTGGTGCAGATCCTGCCGGCCGAGAACTTCGCGCCGAAGGAAGAGTACCTGGCCAACCCAGCCAAGACGCCCACCGCGGTTGCTGCGAGCCCGTCGAGCGGAGCGTTCATTGAAGAGGCAAAACGCCGCGTGCAAATGGCTGAGGCCAGGCAGGCAGCGGAGCAGCGGCGCATTGCGGAGGAGCGTCAGGAAGCTGCTGGGCGCCGCGCCCGGGTCGAAGCTGCTGAACGCCGCACGCGCCAGGGAGCCGCGGAGCGGCGGGAACGTCAAGAAGCCGCGGAGCGCCGTGAACGCCAGGAAGCTGCCGAGCGCCGGGCGGCACAGGCAAGATACACCGAGCGGGGCACCACGACGCGTGGCAGCAGCGAGTTGACGAGCGCCCGGACGCCGGGGAGCGGCAGGAGGCCATGCAGCGCCGTGAGTTTGCAGAGCGCCGGGCGGCCAGGCAAGGAACGCCGAACGGATGGAACGGCGCACAGCGCAGTTGCGTCAGGAGGCTGCTTTGCGCCGGGCGCGTCAGGAAGCTGCGGAGCGGCGCGCACAGGCGAGGAGCGGCGACCGCATGGAAAGGCGCCGTACCGCCCAGCGGCCGGACTGAGCGGTCGCGCCGCCCTCGCGGAACGGCGCTCTTTCGCGGCGCCACGGGGGGCCGGATCAGGCGGCCTGCGGGCCGCGTGGTGCAAGTGCGTAAGTCCGGTTCACGGGCACTCGTCTGTTGACCTTTTTCGAAAGCGCGCTCTAATGGGGCCGCGGTCCTCGTAGCTCAGCAGGATAGAGCACCAGATTCCTAATCTGGGGGTCACAGGTTCGAATCCTGTCGGGGACGCCAATATTTTCAATGGCTTAGGCGTCACGAGAAGGGGGCGAAACAAGAACCGAAGCCAGACGCTTTGCACCCTCTCAAGATTGTCCGGTGCGATGAAGCCTGAGCTTCGCACAGCGACGCCAACTCAGTTGCGCCGAACGCCTCTTCAAAGCGCTGCAAAGATGCGAATTTTTCGCGTTTTTACCTCGATTTTTGCGTTTCAGGAATCCCATTAAACTTAAAATCTTGCGCGAGTTAACCACGAATTGCTACCTTGGCTTGCGAGAATTGCCGGGTGCACGCATATGTTCCGAGCGACTTTTGTGCGATTTTCGATAAAATTCAAAGCGCTATCTGGATTAAAGCTTCGGAAAGGCGCTTTGAGTTAAACTGTAAGCTCAATCGGATGCAACCAATTCAGCGTACCTACCGTTGAATTTGCGGTTAAGCGGTACTTAATGCGAAAGGCCGCCGGCAATGCTAGATTGGCAAAACGGCCGGAGCTTAGGGCGAATTCATGAGATGGGCTGACGACGGCATTTTCCTGACCGGACGCCCGCACGGCGAGACCAGCGTCATCGCCAACATCTTCACGCGCGCCAATGGCCGCACGCACGGCCTCGTCAAGGGCGGGCGCTCGCGGCGCATCCGGCCCATCCTGCAGACCGGCAACGGCGTCAAGGTCGAATGGCGCGCCCGCCTCGACGATCAGTTGGGCGTCTACACCGTCGAGCTTACCGAGCCCACCGCCGCGCGCATCCTCGACGACAAGGTTGCGCTTGCGGGCGTGAACGCCATCGTGGCGCTGCTGCAGGTGCTGCCCGAGCGCGATCCGCACCCCAGGCTGTTCGACGCCGTGAACGATTGCCTTGCGCATGGCGGGCGGCGCCGCGTTCCCCGCTTCGATCACCCGCTTCGAGCTGACCTTGCTGGACGAGCTTGGCTTCGGCCTCGATCTCTCCAAATGCGCGGCCACGGGGCGCGCCGATAGTCTCATTTACGTCTCGCCCAGGTCGGGCCAGGCTGTGAGCCAGGACGCCGGCGAGCCGTACCGGGACAAACTTTTGCCACTGCCTGCCTTCTTACTGGAGGGATCGGCATCCGGCCTCCCGGCTGGCAGCGATGTGGCGCGGGGCCTTGCCATGACCGGCTATTTCCTGAACACGCACGTCTTCGCGGAAAACGGCAAGGCGATGCCCAAGGCGCGCGTGGACTTTGCGCGGCTCGTTGAGAAGGAGCGCCGCCGAGCCAGTGCACGGCGGCCGGTGGGAATTTCAGCAACAGGTGGTAATAACTTCAGGGCGCACGTTTTAGTTTGCAATGGTGTACTAATTTGGCCATTAAGCTGAGCTGTTTGGAGGAAGCACCCGAAGGGTGGCAGAGTGACTGGTTGGCGTTGGCGTACCGGCCGGTGCGCAGCCCAAGCGGGATCCCCGCCTACCGGGCAGTATGGGAAGGGTTGCCGTGACTCTGTTCGAAGCAATTGGAACGTTCGATCCACAGGCTATAAAGGCCTATGTGTTACATCATAAGGACTTGGCCGGGCCTATTCTCGGCATAATCGCTTTTGGCGAATCGCTGGTTCTCGTCGGGCTATTTTTCCCCGCGACCTTCATCATGGTCTTCGCCGGCCTCGCAATCCAGCAGGGTCAGCTCGATGGCCTTACGGTCATGGGCTGGTCCGTCGCGGGCGCCGTGGTAGGCGATGCCGTGACCTATTGGATCGGCCGCTGGATTGGCCCCAGCATCGTGCATCACTGGCCGCTCAACCGCGAAAAAGAGGCCGTCGCCAAGGCCCGGCTGTTCTTCCGCAAATATGGCTTCCTGTCCATTTTCATCGGCCGCTTCCTTGGGCCGGTCCGCCCGACGATCCCGCTGGTGGGCGGCATCATGCGGATGGGGCATATCACCTTCCAGGTTGCAAACGTCACCTCCGCGATCCTATGGGTGCCGTTCATGCTGTTCTGGGGCTACATCTTCTCGACGCTCGCTGGCGATCTGAGCACGCTGACGGTGGGACATTGGGTGGTCCTCGTGGCGCTCATCGTGGCGATGATGGTTGGCGCTGGCACGGCAGCAACACGAGTGCAAAGCAAGGAATCCAGGGACAAGCGGCAGGAGGAGAAGACGCGCCGCGCGGAGTGGCGTGAGCAGAACCTCGCTACAGCGCCCGCAAGGACACATGACCGCCAAGACCACGGAACCCGCGCTAATCGATACGAGGGGGCTGAGATGCCCTCTTTCGGGACTGAGAATTCGTAAGCTTATGCGCGGATTCCCTGCTCGCGCCGAGGTGCTGGTGCTAGCCACCGACCTGGGCGCGGAGCAGGACCTCCGCGACTATTGCGAGGCCACCGGCGGCACGTTCATCTCCGCCGAATACCGCGAAGGCGGCGTTCTTCACGCCGTCATCCGCAAAAGCTGATGTCGGGTGGCAGGCGCGCGATCAGGTCCGCCTTCGCCCGCGCAAGAGCCGCGGCATCCGTCGATGCCAGCACAAGATTGGTGCCATAACGCCCGTCTTCGAAAAAGGGATAGCTCCCCATTGCAACATCGGGGAACGAACGCTGGGAGTCGGCGAGTGGAATGGCGATCTTGCCTTCGGGCGCATTGACGCGAATGCTCACCGAGAGCAGCTTCGCCCCGGTCTTGAGGCTCGGCGTCACCGCAAGCAGCATGGCCTGCATGATGGCAGGCACGCCGGCCATGACGATTACATTGCCGATCATGAAACCGGGCGCCTTGGAAACGGAGTTATCGATGAGTTCCGCGCCCGTCCGGAATCCGCGCCATGCGCAGGCGGGTGGGCGTAAGGTCGGCCTCGGCGTAGCGCTCGCGCATGAGAGCGACGGCGCGCGGATCGATATCGATCGAAACGCCAAAGGCGCGTGCAATGCAATCCGCGGTAATGTCGTCGTGGGTCGGACCGATGCCGCCCGTCGTAAACACGTAGGTGTAGGCATCCCGCAAAGCATTCACGGCCGAAATTATCGCCGCTTCGTCATCGGCAACGACGCGCACTTCCTTGAGCCGGATGCCGATCCCGGTGCAATGGCTGGCGACGAAGCCGGTATTCTTGTCCTTCGTCCGGCCCGAGAGAATCTCGTTGCCGATTACGAGAAGCGCGGCTGTTACTTCTTCGCGGGAGGTGTTGAGACTTTCCATTATAGCTGCCATATTCAAGCCCTAAAACATGCCGCGCCGGCCGATTATATCCGGAAAAGCCGCGCATAACCCAACCGGCAACAAGTAGTGCCGCCAGCGCCGAACTCAACACCATGAATGTATCAAATTATGGCGCGCCCGTCAGGCTCGCGAACGAGGGCAAGATCACGCTTTACGGGCCGGAAGGCTTCGCGGGCATGCGCCGGGCGGGGTTTCTTGCGGCGGAGGCTCTCGATCTCGTCGCCGAGCACGTGCGTCCGGGCGTCACCACGGAGTTCATCGACCAGCTCGTGTTCGACTTTGCGATGCAGCACAACGCCTTGCCGGCGACCCTGAACTACCGCGGCTACCCCAAATCCTGTTGCACCTCGCTCAACCATGTGGTCTGTCACGGAATTCCAGGTTCTCGCACGCTGATTGAGGGCGATATCCTCAATGTGGACGTGACCTTCATCGCCGATGGCTGGCACGGAGATTCTAGCCGCATGTACGGCGTGGGCCGCATAGCCCGCAGGGCCGAGCGCCTTATCGAGGTCACATACGAGTCCATGATGCGCGGGATCGCGGTCATCAGGCCGGGAGCTACCGTGGGCGATATCGGCCACGCGATCCAGATATTTGCGGAAGGCGAGCGCTGCAGCGTCGTCCGCGATTTCTGCGGCCATGGCGTCGGCCTGGTTTTCCACGACAAGCCGAACATCCTGCACTATGGCTCGCCTGGAGAAGGCCCGAAGCTGGAGCCGGGCATGATTTTCACCGTCGAGCCCATGATTAATCTCGGCAAGGCGCATGTGAAAATGCTTTCGGATGGCTGGACGGCGGTCACGCGCGACCGCTCGCTGTCGGCGCAATTCGAGCACACCGTTGGCGTCACCCCAACAGGCGTGGAAGTTTTCACATTCAGTCCACGTGGGTGGCACAAGCCCCCCTATCCGTCGCAATTGTAGCTTTCCTTTTTAAAGATATTATCATAAATATTGAAAGCGACCGGCCGCCGGGTTGGGTTGGTTGTTTTGCGTAAATACCGGTATTGCCATGGCGAATAGCTTTGAAGAGAGCCCGTTGGGCGAACTGCTGGCGCTTGAGGCGGGGACCGCCAATGTTCCGCTCCCGCAGCCGCCGAGGCCCATTCCGCATTATTGGGGGCATCGCGACCGGCTTCGCACGCGCTTCCGCGACGGCGGCGCCGATGCGCTTCCCGACTACGAACTGCTCGAGCTGATCCTGTTCAGGGCGATTGCGCGCCGCGACGTGAAGCCGCTGGCCAAGGATATTTTGGCGAGGTTCGGCTCCTTCGCGGAAGCCGTGGCCGCAAGCCCCGAGCGTCTCATGGAAATAGAAGGCGTGACGGATGCGGTTGTCACCGAAATCAAGGTCGTGCAGGCGGCTGCCTTGCGAACCTCGCAGGGCGAAGTGAAGAAGCGCCCCATGCTGGCTGCGATGTCGACGGTGCTGTCGTACCTGCGCTCCGCAATGGCCTTCGAGGACCGGGAGCAGTTCCGCATTCTGTTCCTCGACCGGCGTAACAAGCTGATCGCGGACGAGGTGCAAACGCGCGGCACCATCGATCACACGCCGGTTTACACGCGCGAAGTGGTGAAGCGGGCGCTTGAGCTTTCGGCCTCGGCGATCATCCTCGCCCATAACCATCCATCCGGCGATCCGACGCCCTCCAAGGCCGACGTCGAAATGACGAAGCAAATCATGGACGTGGCAACCAAGCTCGGCGTCACCGTGCACGACCACATCGTGCTGGGCCGCGAGGGCCACCTCAGCATGAGAACCGCGGGGATTATTTGACCGCGGCGGGATAATCCCAGCGGCCATAAGTTTTGACTGCTTCCGTCATCGCGAGGGGCGAAGCTCCGAAGCAATCCAGGGGCCGGAATTGCAACGCCAATTCTGGATCGCCACGGCGGCCGGAGGCCGCCTCGCGATGACGGACGAGGGTTGCTTCCGGCCGCGCTTCGCTCGCCGCCGCAATGACGGCGCTTCCACGCTCTTCCCCCGGGAGAAGAACCGAGCGGAACCGGCCGGCTATCTGAGCCGGGGGGCGGAAGCTGCCCAGTCGATTTGCGCAGGCGTACGCAACTCGCCAACCCGTCCTGCCGCGGCGCTTAACACGTCGAAGCTCAATTCATTCACCTGAATGGCCTTGGTGAGGCCAATCGCCGCTTGATCCCTCACGGAGGCGGGACTGTCCGAGCCGCCGTCCAAGATCAGGACATCGCATCCGCGCCGGAACCCGCTCACCGCGCCCGCGCCGGCACTCGCAGCCGGAAGTGCCGTGAAACAAAAACGGGCGCCTTTTCCAAGCCCGCTATAGGCGGCGAAGGGCGCGATCCCGCTCCCCTCCTTCATCACCGAGCTTATCGGAATGCCCGGGTTGGAAACGAGGATGGTCTTGAGCGCGCGGACGGAATGGGCGCTGCTATCGACCATAGGTACGGCAACTACGTTCTCTTCCTTGTGGCCAAGCAGGAAGGTCTTGGCGAAAACCCCGGCTTGAAGCGGATTGCTGCCAAAGCTCGCGCCGGACTCCTTGACATCGGCGGCCGGGGCAAGGACCGGGCCGAAATTCATGTTGAAGCCGAAGGCCGCAAGCGTCGCCCCCATCGAGCGATAGGTGGAATAGGCGTATTGCGGATCGCCCTTGGTGGCGATGTCCTGCTCGGAAGGCCACAGCTCGAAATCCTTCACGGGCGGGAAGGCTTCCGAAGCGCCGCCGATCTCCCGGATCGCGATGATGGGCCGGTTTTGCGTGCCCCCCGGCAAGAGGAACTTCACCAGCTCCTTGAGCTGCGCCTTGCCCTGTATATTTTCCCGGCCGAAAACCACGCCTGCGATAAGCCCGGACTGGAGAAGCGCGCGAACCGCCCTGGGACCAGGATCGGAGGGCGCGCTTCCCCGGAACTTGAAGAGCAGGAGCTGGCCCGTCAGACGGTCGACCTTCGGGTCGGCCGTGCCCGTAGCGAGCGCCTGCGGGGCGTGTGCGGGGGCTGGTGCAGCTTCCGCCTCGTGAGCGGCGGCTTGGCCCGGCCTTTTGCGCACGGGCATCGGCGGCGTGAAAGAGGATGGCGCAGCGGCGGCGTCCCCGGCATTCGGACGGCGCAGGCGGTCAAGCTCCTGCCTGAGCTGCGCGCGGCCGTCCCCTCCGGGATTGTAGTCGCCCTGGCCGTCAACTTGTGCGAACCGCCTGCGTTCCCCCCAAGAGGAACCATCGGAAGCCCCAAGCGATACTAGCCCGCCCGCGCCGGCGCGGCTATACTCCGCTGCGTCACCGCTTTGTGCGGCAGCGGCCGGCAACGCCAGAAACGCCAGGCCGAAAGCCAGTCCGCGAAGAAGAGGATATATTCGATGCACCATAGGCTGGAAGGTCGCTGGTTTTTTCAATCTGTTACCGGAATGCGGCACTCCGGTAAAGGAGCCTTTACAGCCTATTTTCAGCTCAGGCATCTTTTCGCTGCATTCGCCATGCTTTCGGCGGCGGCCAGCTTTGCCGTTCCCGCATACGCGGCTATAGACCGGTCGATCCTGAAATCCCAGGAAGGAAGCTCGGCGCTTCTGCGCGGACGCTACGACCTGGCTATCGCCGCGTTCGACGATGCGCTGAAAGACGCGAGCCTTTCGCCAACCAGGCAGGCGCCCATTCTGAGCGACCGCGGCGTGGCGAAATGGCGGCTCAAGCAGTTCGACGCCGCCCTTGCCGATTTTACCAAGGCCGTCTCCCAAAATCCCGACTACGCCCCCGCTTACAACAATCGCGGCAACGTCTATATGGACCTGAACCGCGTTGAGGAAGCCTACCGGGATTTCGACAAAGCCATCGCGCTGTCGCCCAGCTTCGGCCCCGCCTACAGCAACCGGGCGAATGCGAACCAGAAGCTCCAGCGGCTCGAAGCGGCGGAAAACGACTTCCGCAAGGCGATCGAGCTGATGCCGGCCAGCGCGGTGCCGCTCAACGGGCGCGGCAAGATCGCGAGCACCCTGGGGCGTTACTATACGGGCCTGCGCTATCTGAACCGGGCCATCGCGCTGAACGGGCAATATACGTCCGCCTACCAGAACAGGGCCACGGTCTACGCCTCCCTGGCCCGGAACGACGAAGCAGCGCAGGATTTGGAGAAGGTCATCGCGCTCGCTCCGGATAACGCCGAGCTGTACATTGCCCGCGCAAAAACTCACGTTCTCAGCAAGCGCGTGTCGCAGGCGTTCAAGGATTACGCCAAGGCGCTGGAGCTTTCGCCCGGCAACGTGCAGGCGCTGATCGGCCGGGGCTCCCAGTATATCGAGTTCCGGCGCGCGGATTTGGCCCTCGAAGATCTCAACCGGGCGATCTCCCTCGATCCGAATGCGGCGCTGGCCTATTTCTGGCGCGGCGTTGTCCGGCAGAGCATGAACGATATCGAAGGCGCGGAAGCGGATTTTGGCAAGTCGCTGGAACTCGATCCCAACTATTCCGAGGCTTACCGCATCCGGGGCAGCATGCGGGACCGCGCGGGCAGGCGCGACGAAGCGATTGCCGATTACCGGCGCGCGCTTGAGTGCGATCCCTTCTCCCGCGAGGCGCGCGAGATCTACAGGACCGCGAGCGGCGACACCCCGGACAGCGTCGTCAAGCCGCTCGGCTCGCAGGTTGAGGGCTGGGAGGTGATCCGCATCGCCTCCGGCCAATACTACGCGCTCAACGAACACTATGCGAAATTGCCGGTGCTGCTCGAAGTGCCGGATGACAGCCCCGCCGAAATCGTCGAATGGACGCCTCTCAAGGACAGCCTGGCCGGCATCGGGCTGCTTCGATACCGCGCGCAGGGCAATAAGGGCGGCCCGTATGAGTATGTCGCGATCCTCGACATTTCCCGCGCCCAGGTGATGGGCATAGAGCCGTACATCGCGGGCGGCGCAAAGTCGAAATGGGCCTGGACGCAAATGTCTGTCACCGTGACGGACATGGACGGATTGTCGAGCGTTTACGAGCTTCGCAAGCCCGCCCCCGCACGGCGCGACGACGATCCGTTCGCATTCTTCGGCCGCGGTGGCAGCAGGGGCGGAGGCATGTTCGGCTGGTTCATGCGATGAGGACGCGGCATAGGGCGTTTTGCGCGCTCCTTGCTCTCAGCATCCCGGCGCTTATTCCCGGCTGCGGCTCAAGCGCCGCGAAGCTGCCAGCGCTAGAGGTGGACTTGCCGCAGACTTCCGTGTCCGGCTTGTCGTCAGGCGGCTACATGGCAGGGCAATTTCAGGTAGCCCATTCGGCGACCGTGGCCGGAGCCGCGATATTGGCCGCCGGGCCATACGGGTGCGCGGAGAGCGCAGGGGCGGAAGCCTTTCCCTTTTTCCCCGCGGCCGCCGCCTATAACCTGGCGCAAGCGCAGAACGGCTGCACCGCCGATCGCCTTTCCGGGCTCGGCGTCCTCGACAGCGGCACATTGCTGCGGCGGGCCTCAGCGCTCGCGGACAAGGGCAAGATCGATCCTCTCTCCGGCATGAAGCGTGCCAAGGTCTACCTTTACACGGGCGCTGACGACCGCACGGTTGTAAAGCCGGTGGTCGAGGCGGCGCGGAATTTCTATCTCGCGGCCGGAGTGCCCGCGGAGAACGTCGAGTTCGATTTCAGATCCGCCGGCGGGCACGCCTTCTTGACCGCGGACAAGGGCGCCGCTTGCGACCGTAGCGCGCCGCCCTACGTGGACAATTGCGGCTACGATCAGGCCGGGGCAATTTTGCGCTTCATCTACGGTCCCCTGGCCCCCAAGGGCACGGCGCGGCCGGAGAATTTCATCGCCTTCGCGCAAGGGGACTATGCCGCATCCGATGCCACGCTTGCGGCCGAAGGCGTTGTGTATGTCCCTTCGGCGTGCCGCGCCGGGGCCGGTTGCCGGGTGCACATCGTGTTTCATGGCTGCGAGCAATCGCGCGCGCAGGTGGGCGATGCGGCGATCCGGGACACCGGCTTCGCGGACTGGGCGGAAACGAACCGGATGATCGTCCTGTTTCCGCAGGCCGCATCCTCGGCGCTCAATCCCAATACTTGCTGGGATTGGTGGGGTTATACCGGCCTCGATTTCCTGACGCGCGATGCGCCGCAGATCAAAGCGGTGGCGGCCATGCTGAAGCGCCTCGCTGAAGCGCCCATAACCGGTAAAGCTCAATAAGGGCGATGCGGAGGGTCCTCGTTCTTCTCCCCGAAGCCCCCGCTGGTGGAGATGTTCAAGGGGCTGTTCGGGCTGGACATCAGCGAAGGCGCCATCGCCAACCTGTTCAACCGCGCGTCCGCGCCATTCGCCGCCGAAGCGGAGCGGATCGATGCCGAGGTCCGTGCCGCGCCGGTGATCGCTTCGGATGAAACTTCCGCGCGCGTCGAGGGGGTGACCGGCTGGCAATGGGTGTTTGGATGCGCCACAGCCGTGGCGCACTTCATTGCCGCCAGCCGCGGCAAAGCGGTGGTCACGGAATTCCTCAAAGGTGCGGTGCCCGAAGTGTGGGTCAGCGACAGGCTGGGCGCGCAGATGGGCCATGCCGCGGCGCATCAAGTCTGCCTCGCCCATCTCCTGCGCGACACCCGTTACGCCATCGAGGCCGGAGACAAGCTGTTCGCGCCGGGCTTCAAAAGCCTGCTGAAGCGCGCCTTCGTTATCGCAAGGCGCCGCGAAAACCTGGCGGACAGCACGCTTGCGGCCTACCGGCGCGAACTGGACCGCCGCCTCGACCGGCTGCTGGCAATCGAACCCGATGCGGAAGCGGGCCACAAACTCAAGCGCGGCATCGAAAAATGCCGTGACAAGCTGTTTGTCTTCGTCACCCGCCGCGATGTGCCGCCCACCAACAACATATCGGAACGGCGGCTGCGCCCTTCGGTCATCTTCCGCAAAGTGACCAACGGCTTTCGCTCTGCCTGGGGCGCACAGGTCTACGCCGCAATCTGCTCCGTGATCGAGACCGGCATGCTGCGTGGCCTCACAGCCCTCGCAGCCATCCGCACCTGCCTCGCGGGCGGTTCAGTGCTCGCCGCGAATTGACGCCAGCCAAGCCGGGGGGTGAGCAATTACGTAATTTAGGGGGCAATGTAGCGGAGTTTTTCTGGATGTACTCATTCCTTTGGCTGCGCTATTTAGTTCCGCTGGCGCTCGCACCGGAGGGGGGCGAAGCCGCCATTTCTCCCAGCGATGAGACGCAACGATGCCCAAGATCACCCCGCATGAAGCGCTGATTTACATCATGATCACAATGTCCGCTGTGGACCGGCAAATTTCCGATCATGAGCTGGAGCGAATTTCGCAATTGGTGCGGCAACTGCCGGTGTTCATGGGCTACGACATCGATAACCTGGCCAAGGCCGCCGAAAGGTGCAGCGAGCTTTTGTGCCATGAGGAGGGCCTGCAAGAGCTTCTGGAGCTGGTGGAAACCGCGCTTCCGAAAAAGCTCTACGAAACCGCCTATGCGGTGGCCGTCGAGATCGCCGCCGCGGACTTGCGGGTGCCCGACGAGGAAATCCGGTTTCTGGAGCTGCTGCGGGACGCGCTTCACCTCGACAAGCTCGCGACCACTGCCATCGAGCGCAGCGCCCGCGCCCGGCATCAGACAATCTAGGATTGCCCCTATTCTCGCCCCACTCTCAGGTTAGACGGGGCAACAGGGTGTTGCCTGGGTGCATTCATTCAAGGCCGGGCCGCCGGTTGTCATGCTCGCGCATGAGCGTATAGTGCCGTGGGGCGTAAGTTTTGACGCTCCGGAGCAGCATCCGTCATCGCGAGGCGGCAAAGCCGCTGGGGGCGTCCGTTGCAACATCCGAGACTTGTGTCTGGATTGCTTCGCTTCGCTATGAAGAAACCCGTGTCGCAAGACCGCCTCCCCCTGTCCTTCTCGCCAAGGGGAGAAGCCCGAAATACCCGCAGCCTGACTCTCTCTCCCCTTGGGGAGAGGGCAGGGGTGAGGGGGGCTTCGCCGTTTTCATCCAGAAGGGCCTGCTCGCTCCGGCCGGTGTGAAACTCGCAGTGACGGAAGCGGTCAAGGCTTATGCCGGTGGTATGGCACATTGAATTTTGTCACAGATAGCCCGGTCGAGCCGGGCAATGACGGTGGAGGATGCCGCAGATGGAGCATCCCGTATTTGCCCCGGGGATCGACTCTCAAGATGACCTACGACAACAACCAAGCGCTACCTGCGAAACCGGTGCTCCAGCTTGGATTTCTTTGCGTGCTGATTTCGCTGTTGCTGAGCGGGCCGGTAGAAGCCGCTGCTGTTTCACAGGAAGGCTTCAGGGCGTTCATCGCCTCTTTCCGCGCGAAAGCGGTTGAAAATGGGGTGCGCCCCGAGGCCTACGACGCCGCGACCCGGGATCTCTCCGCCCACTTTTCGCTGCCGGACCTCGACATTCCGGAGCGGGCGGGCAAGCAGCCAGGCCAGCCCGAGTTCGTGCGCACGCCAGAGCAATATCTGAGCGCCAAGTACATGGCCGATCTGGCCGGTCAGGGCCGCAAGTTCTACGCCGCGCATAAGGACACGCTTGCCGCCATCGAGAAGACCTACGGTATGGACCCCTACATCCTGCTTGCGGTATGGGGCCGGGAAACCGCATTCGGCACCTCGAACGATTCGACGCATAACGCGCTGCAGGTTCTGGCCACCCTATCCTATGCGGGGAACCGTAAGGAGCTGTTTCAGAAGAATTTTATCTACGCGATCCGGCTGGTGCAGGACGGCGTGATCGCGGCCAGGGACATGAAAAGCTCCTGGGCGGGGGCGATGGGGCTCCCCCAGTTCATGCCGGAAGACTACTATCTCTATGCGGTGGACCTCGATGGCGACGGCAAGAAGGACATCTGGCATTCGGTGCCGGATGCGCTCGCCTCGCTTGCCAACAACCTCGCTCACATCGGCTGGGACCGGACGCAGCCCTGGGGCTTCGAGGTCCGGGCGCCCGGGACAATCGATTGCTCGCTCGGCTATCTCGATGTCCGCAAGCCCATAGGCGAATGGGCCGCCATGGGAATCGCCCCGCTCAAGGGCGACGCTTTCCCGCCGCAAGTCTCAAGCTGGCAAGCGTCGCTGCTGCAGCCTGCGGGCGTCTACGGCCCGGCTTTCCTCACCTTCCAGAATTTCCAGGTAATCCGCGAATATAACAAGTCGGACCTTTACGCCCTGTTCGTCGGCGATCTGGCGGATCGCATCCGCGGCGCCGGCGGCTTCGAGCGCAAGTGGAACCAGATTGTGCAAATCCCCACTGCCGATGTCGAATACATGCAGAAGCAGCTTGCCGCGCAGGGGCTTTACGGCGACACCGTCGACGGCAAGGCGGGCGGGCGCACGCGCAGCGCGGCCGGTGTCTATCAGAAGCGCGCCGGCATGCCGCAAACCTGCTGGCCCACCAAGGAACTGATCGCTCATCTGAGGGCACAAGAGCGAAACGCTCCGGCACATTAAGGCTTCACCGATAAATAAGTGCGTCAGGCGGCGCAGGAATTTTGGCCGGCTGCAAGGCGCAAAAAGGGGCGCATACCCGCAAGCGCTCATGTAGCGGCGTGCGGTACCGTGCTGCTAGGGAGTATATAACCCTTTTTGCGGCGCGGCAGGCGGGCAAAAGAACAAGCCGGATGGCGCAGTTATTTGCCGGTGAAGCCTAAGCGCACCCTTTGGGTTGCCAGGTTCCGGCCGGGCTCTATATTCACCACATACCTTCCAGGCTTCCGCCCACCGAGAGAGCGAGCATGTTCCCTGCCGTTTCGATTTACCTCATCTTTGCCATAGGGCTCGCGGTTCACGCGATGAAGACCGGCCGCTCGCCATGGTGGCTGTTCATTCTTCTGTTCTTGCCCTACTTCGGCTCCATCGCCTACGTGCTGGTCGAAATCGTTCCAGAACTGTTCCAGACCCGCGCCGCGCGCCACGTAGGCAGCGGCATCGGCACCATGCTGGACCCGGATAAGGAGTGGCGCGAGCGCATGGCCCAGGCCGAACTGGTGGATTCGGTCGATGCAAAGCGGGCGCTTGCCGAAGAGTGCGAGAAGCGCGGCCAGTGGCAGGATGCGATCCGGCTCTACCAAGCCGCGGCAACCGGCATTTTCGCCGACGATCCGGCGGTGCTGCTTGGACTCGCCCGCGCGCAGCTTGGCAGCGGCGATGCTCAAAACTGCCTTGAGACCCTGCACAAGCTTGAGGAGCAGGGCAATCTGCGCAATCAGGAGGCACACCTCTTGTTGGCGCGTGCGCTCGAATCCACCGGCCACATAGCGGAGGCGCTCGAAGAATATGAGGCCGTTTCACGCTATTACGCAGGCTTCGAAGCACGGTCGCGCTACGGGCTGCTGCTGCTGAAGCAGGGCCGCGTGGAGCAGGCGCACGATCTGTTTCGGGAGATCGTGCGTGCGTCGAGCGTCCGGCCCGTGGTGGTCACTCAATCCGACAAGGAATGGATCAGGGTCGCAAAGGCCAACCTGCGCTGACACCAGCAGCCATAAGTCTTGACCGCTTCCGTCATTGCGAGGGGCGAAGCCCCGAAGCAAGCCAGATCCGGAATTGCAACGCTAATTCTGGATCGCCACGGCGGCTTCGCCGTCTCGCGATGACGGACGGGACGGCGGAACGGTCAAAACTTATGGCCGTTGGTATAAGCCGGCTTAGCCGAGCCGCGCGATGCCGCTCTTGCCGTCGTCGCGGCGCCAGCGCACGACCGTCGGGCTTAGGCGGTGCATCGTGAAGCAATGCGTCTTGCCGCCCATCCAATTCCGCCACTGCAAGCACAGCTTCGACTTCGACACCCACCAGCGGCCGCGGTCCACCGTGGTCGACTTCGCCGTCGAGCAGCGCGAGCTCCGTGCGCGCGCTCACACTGCCGTTCGCCGCATAGCGGACCGGCACCTCGCCCAACGGAGTGTCGATAAAGACTGTCTTGCCTGCGACCGCTTTTTGAAGGTCGTCTCCGGCTAGTTGCTGCTGAGCCTGGGCCAAGCTAAATGGCGCAACGGCCAAAAGGAACGCGATAAGCTTGCGCTTCATGTATCGTGAACTCGCTTCGTTCTTTTGATTGAATCGGGCAAATCCCGCCATGCGGAAGCCTAGCAATAAGTAAGCCAGGCTGTTGCCCCCTCTATGCGCGCCGAGCATAGGGCTGAAAGGGGTTAAAATGTGGCAATGTTTCACGGCTCCCACTCCCTACCCGAAAGCACTTTGTTAATACTGTTCCATCCAATTTTTTTCCGGTTTTCCGCGTCTTTCGATCTTTAGCTAATTTAGCACAAGTCTTTTACCGAAGCGTTAAGCTGGTTCAATTTGCGATAAGTAATTGATTTGCCGGATGAATACTTGAGCCCGCGCTGGAGCGGCAAGATTAACAAGCGATCTGCTTTTATATTTAAAGGGATTCTTAGAAACGCAGAAATCCGGCCGCCCAAAACGGGCAAATATACGCAGAAAACCGGCGGGACAAAGCCGGGCGCGCTGGCGTTTACCAACTTGGTATTAACTATGGCAGAAGCCTGCGTGAAACGAACGGCCCTTCGTGTGCCGCAGCGTCACGAACCAGGAGGTTCAGAATGGGAACCCGGCTTGAGCGTGCACAAGCTGTGTAAGAAATGAAGGCAGGCCCTTCGAAGCTGGCTTCCGAGAGCGGGCTTCAAACCACTCCAAGCTGCCGCGGTCGAAAGTCGTGGTGGTGAGCGTTGGAGTCAAAGCCGGAGCGGTAGCGATCCCGGAGAATGCCTCCCACATTTCCAGCCCTGCGGAGCAGAGCGAAACGAAGGACCGTCAGCCCCGCGCCGGCCGCGCCCGCAACGCCCTTCCGAGCGCCATCAGCGGAAAGTAATGGCGATAGAGGCCATAGCGCAGCATGAAGGCGCGCGACAGTTCCGGGCCCTGCCGCAGACGCTCGGACAGCAGCGGGTCGTTCAGCTTGATGGTCTGGCCGACGCCATAGCCGGGAAAGCCGGTTCCGGTATATTCCGGCTCGGGCCAGGTTCCGCTCGCCTGGCGCTCGATCAGGAACTGGCAGCCGCGCGCGATCGCCTCGGCGTCCTGCGTGCGGTTGGCGGCGACCAGCGCCATCAGCGCCCAGGCGGTCTGCGAGGCGGTCGCCGTGCCGCGCCCGGCCATTCGGCTCCATATAGGAGGCGCAGCTTTCGCCCCAGCCGCCGTTCTCCTGCTGGCGGGCGATCAGCCAGTCGCAGGCGCGGCCGATCAGGGCCTGCGCTCATGTCCTCGCCGGCGGCGGCGAGCGCCGGCAGCACCGCGCCGATCCCGTAGATGTAATTGACGCCCCAGCGCCCGAACCACGAGCCGTCCGGCTCCTGCTGCGCCCGAGATAGGCCAAGGCGCGGGCCATGGCGGGATGCTCGCGCGAAAGCCCGAGCTTCGGGCGAAAGCCTCGACGACATGGGCGGTGACGTCGACCGAGGGCGGGTCGAGCGCCTCGCCGAAATCGCAGAACGGGATCTTGGTCAGCAGCTGGTTGGTGTTGTCCTTGTCGAAGGCGCCCCAGCCGCCGCCTCCGCTCTGCATGCCGATCAGCCAGTCGACGCCGCGCTTGCATCGCCTCCTCGATGCCGCGCGCCCGCCATTTCGGATCGTTGCGGAAGGGCGCCAGCGCGATCAGCGCGACGGCGGTGTCGTCGACGTCGGGATAGGAATTGTTGGCATATTCGAAGGCCCAGCCGCCCGGCTTCACATGCGGGCAGCTTCACCGACCAGTCGCCGGGAACGCAGACCTGCCGCTTGAGCACCCAGTCGACCGCCTTCTCGACCGCTTCGGCCTGCACGTCCAGCGCCCCGGCGTCGTCGAAGGCGAGCAGGGTCAGGATCGTGTCCCAGACCGGGCTGTTGGTCGCCTGGATGAAGGTGGCCTCGCCGACGTCGACTCGCCAGCCGGGATCGTCGAGGCAGGCGAGGCCCCTTGGCCATCACCGGATGGTCGAGCGCATAGCCCTCCACATGGAGCGCCATCAGGCTGTAGATCCACGGCGGCTGGATGCCGCCCCAGCCGCCGTCGGAATCCTGATGGCGGATCGATCCATTCCAGCGCATGGCGGACGGCCGCGTCGCGCCACAGGTGTCAGGCCGATGCCTGTGGCCGAACTCCTGCAGGGCGTGCAGGACCTTGTCGGTCTTGCGGAAGAACAGGTCCCAGCCGCCGGCGTTCTTCTTGGGCGGCAGGTCGTAATCGAATGTCTCGCGGCCGCCCGGAAACAGCGCGTCGAGGCGGCGCTCCGGCGGCAGCGGCCGGCTCGGCCGGCGCGCGGACAGCACGGCGATCGGCATCAGCGTCGCCCGCGCCCATTGCGCGAAATGATAGATGTTGAAGGGAAACCACAGCGGCAGCCAGATCACTTCCGGCGGCAGGTTGGGCGTCTTCTCCCACGGCCATTCGCCGATCAGGGCCAGCCAGTAGCGGGTGAAGACGCGGACATTGCGCAGCCCGCCCTTGGATTCGATCCAGTTCGTGCGCCTTGAGCCAGCGCCGGATGGTCATGCGCCGCGATGCCCGAACGCGCAGCGCGGCATAGGCCTCGACGGTGGTGTTGATGTCGCCGTTGGGCGCGGCATGGTAGATTTCCCAGGCGCCGTCCGTCGCGCTGCGTGTCGAGCAGCGGATTGCGCGAGGCGCGGCGCAGAGCGGATGGTCGTCGAGGCCGAGGAACCACAGGAACAGGCGCCATTGCGCCTCCATGCAGCCGTTGGATTCGGCGCGGCCGACCCAATGGCCGTCGGGCTTCTGCCGCGCGATCAGCCAGTCGGTCGCCGCCCGCGCGGCGGAGTGCAGCGCCGAGTGGAAATTGTGGGCGCCCGGCCGGGCTAGTCTCCGTGGCGTCCGGCATGAAACTGTGCGCAGGGGAATAATCGTTTGCCATCGCTGTCGGTCGCCCATGGGTCTTAGATTCGGTTGCACGCAAACAAGCAAACCAGGCTTATTGAGGTCAAGGGCCGTCTAAGCTACTCAAGGCCGCCGTCCCCAACGCGCGCTGGGTCGAATATATCCCGCAGCTCGACGACCTCACACGCGAGCCGATGCGCATTCGCGACGGCTGGGCTTTCCCGAGCCCCGATCCGGGGCTCGGCATTGCCTGGGATTTCGAGGCGATCGAACGAATGACGGCGCCCGGCAGCCGTCACGACATCAAACAACCCGCCTGAGGAGGGCGCTATGCGGCGCATGGGTCTGTGCAATCGGCTGCGGCCGGAGAAGGCGGAGGAATACAAACGCCTGCACGCCGCCGCCTGGCCCGGGGTGCTGGCGACGATCACCGCCTGCAACATCCGAAACTTCAGCATATTCCTGCGCGAACCCGAGATGCTGCTGTTCGCCTATTGGGAGTATCATGGCGACGATTTCGCCGTCGACGCCGCCAGGATGGCCGCCGATCCGGTGACGCGCGACTGGTGGAAGCTGACCGATCCCTGTCAGGAGCCCTACGAGACGCGTGCGCCCGGCGAGTGGTGGGCGGGGATGAGCGAGGTGTTTTACCACCCTTAGTCGGCCCCACACGTCGTCATGGCGAGCGTGGCGTTTGCTTCGCAGCCGCGGCGATGAACTTGTGAGCTGAGGAAACCTGAGAGGAAGACATGCACGTCAAACGTTTCGCGGACGCAAAGCCCTATGAGGCGCCCAACCATCGCGGGGTCGTCGGGCTGAGGCTGCAAGGCTACGAGGCTGGCGGCCCGACCAACCAATGGGTCGGCCTGTCGCAATATCTTCCCGGCGGCGGCGCCGGGCCCGATTCCACGCCGTTCGAGAAAGTCTATGTCGTGCTCGAAGGCCGCATGACTGTGATTGTCGGCGGCAAGGAGACCGTGCTCGGGCCGATGGATTCCTGCACAATCGCGCCGAACGAAGTCCGCGAGATCGTCAATCGCGAGAACGACGTCTGCAAGATGCTCGTCGTCATTCCCTATCCGCCGGGCGCCGCGCCGGCCTGAACCGCCGAGGCCGCGCCGATTTCCAGCCGGAAACCCGGCTTGCTCACCGCCAACGCGCCGCCCCCGCCGCGTCGCGCGAGTTCCCGCAGCAGCTTGACGATCGGCCGCGCGTCGGGGTTGTACGCGCCGCGCGCCGGTCCCGCGGCGACGGCGGCGTCGACCTGATCGGTCGGCATGGTCGCGCGCAGCAGGAACTCCTCGTCCGACAGGCCGGCGGGGAAGCGGCGGCGCAGCTCGGACAGCGAAGGCGGCGGCGGCTCGTTGCGAATCTCCTCGGCGCGCGGGCGCGAAAGGATGCGATCCAGCACGTTCGCGTCGACGGGCCGCGCCGGCCGGCCGAAGCGGCCGAGCACATAGCGGATCACCTGATCGGGCACGTTGTCGTAGCGCGCCTTGCCGATCACGTTGAACATCGCCTGCGTGCAGACGATCTGCGGGAAGGGCGTGACCATGATGGGATAGCCGAGCTCGGCGCGCACGCGGTCGACCTCCTCCATCACCTGCGGCAGCAGATGGCCGAGCTTGACCTCCTCCAGCTGCCGCTTGGTCGTCGACATCACGCCGCCGGCGACCTGATGATGAAAGAAGCGCGCGTCGAAATCGCGCGTTTCGGCGAACGGCAGTCCCTCGGCGCGCGCCAGACGCACAAGATAATCCTCCATCAGCCGAAGCGCCTTGTCGTCGATGTCGACGCTGTGGCCGAGCGCGCGCAGATTGGCGACCGTCTGCGTCGCCGGAGGCAGCGACGAGCCGCCGCCGACGGGCCCGACGGCCACATGCAGCGCCTCGACGCCGAGCTCCGCCGCAACCGTGTAGACATAAGGAGCCAGGCCGATCGTGCAGTGCGAGTGCAGTTCGAGCGGCAAGCGCCCCTTCGCCGCCTGCACCGCCGGGATCAGCGCGCGCGCGCGATCCGCCGTCAGCAGGCCGGAAGGGTCCTTGATGTAGAGGCGGTCGAAGCTTGGCGATCGCGCGAGCGTCGCGGCGAGGTCCGCGTAGAAGGCGTCGTCGTGGACGTCGCTCAGCGTATAGGTGAGCGCGCCGATGATTTCTTCGCCGCCCTCCTCGCGGATCATGCGGGCGACGCCGAGCATCGCCTCGATGTCGTGCATGGGATCGAGCACGACGAAGCGCGAGATTCCGTTGCGGATCAGGCAGCGGTAGACGAGGCGCATCACCTCTCGGTCGAGCGTCTCCCAAGAGATGAAGCGGAAGCCGACGCCGATGAATTGCAGCGGCGCGTCCGGGACCAGACGCCGGAACCGGCGGATGCGCTCCCAGGGGTCTTCGCGATAATATTTGACCGCGACGCCCATATGCGTCGAGGCGATGAAGTCTATGGCGTGGAAGCCGACGCGGTTCATCATCGGCGCGATTTGCAGGCATTGCGGGGTGTTGAGCCCCGTCGCGCCCCAGATGCTCTGATTGCCGTCGCGCAGCGAAACGTCGACGAGCTTGATCGCGGTCATCGCGGATGGCTCTCCAACCAATGCGGGAAGAAGGCGGTATCGACGCCGCCCCGCGCAAAATCGGGGTCCGTCAACAGCGCCAGATGCATGTCGCGATTGGTGGCGACGCCCTCGACCTCGCATCTGGCCATCGCCGAGCGCATGAGCTGCAGCGCCTCGGCGCGGTTCGAGCCGCGCACGACGATCTTGGCCATCAATGAATCGTAGAACGGAGGAATTTTCGCGCCCGCCTCGATATGCGTGTCGACGCGCACGTCCGGGCCGGCGGGAAAGCGCGCCTTCGTCACCGTTCCCGGCGAGGGTCGAAAATCGCGCGTCCAGTCCTCGGCGTTGAGGCGACACTCTATGGCGCAGCCGTCGAAGCGGACATCGCTCTGCGTCAACCTCAGCTTGCGCCCTTCCGCGACGGCGATCTGCTCGGCGACGAGATCGAGGCCGGTGATCGCCTCGGTGACGGGATGCTCGACCTGGATGCGCGCGTTCATCTCCAGGAAATAAAATTCCTGCCGCTCGCGATCATACAGAAACTCGACGGTGCCGAGCCCGACATAGCGAAGGCGCCGGCCGAAGGCGAGCGCCGCCTCGCGGATTTGCCGCCGCATCGGCTCGGGCAGGTCCGGCGCCGGCGCCTCTTCGACGAGCTTCTGATAGCGGCGCTGCACCAGCAATCGCGGTCGCCGAGATGAATGACGCGCTCGCCGTCGCCGAGAATCTGAACCTCGACATGACGGCCCGAGGCGACGAAGCGTTCGAGATAAACACGCGAATCGCCGAAGGCCGCTCCCGCTTCCGTCATCGCCATCGCCACCTGTTCGGCGAGCTGAGCGGCCGAATCGACGCGCTTCATGCCGCGCCCCCGCCGCCCCCGACCGCCTTGACCAGCAACGGATAGCCGATCTTCCGAGCGAGCGCCCGCGCCGCCTCGGGGCTGTCGACGGCGCCGCCCGGCGCGAGCGGCAGGCCGGCTCGGTCGCGCGAGCGCGGGCGCGGAGCTTGTCTCCAACCGCCTCCAGATTGGCCTCCGTCGGCCCGATGAACACGAGGCCGCGCTGCCGCGCGGCGCGGGCGAAGGCGACGTTCTCCGAGAAAAAGCCATAGCCCGGATGGATCGCGTCCGCCCCCGCGCGCAGGGCGGCCGCGACGACCGCCTCGGCGTTGAGGTAGCTCTCGCTCGACCGCGACGGCCCGACGCAGACGACGTGATCGGCAAGGCGGGCGGGAACCGAATCCATATCCGCTTCCGAGGCGCCGAGAACGGTCTCGACGCCGAGGTCGTGGCACGTGCGGAGCACGCGCACGGCGATCTCGCCGCGATTGGCGACGAACAGGCGGCGGATGTTCATTCCGGCCGCTTCACGCGCATGAGAATCTCGGCCGGCTTCGACGAGCTGCTCGTCGAGCGCAGTATTTCGACTATTTCCGCGGCGAGGCCCGCGTTGATCGCGTTCATCAGCTTCATCGTCTCGATGATGCCGACCACCGTGGACGCGCCGACCTCGCCGCCGACTTCTACGAAGGGTGGCGCGCCGGGCTTGGGAGCGCGATAGAACGTGCCGACCATCGGCGCGCGAATGGAGGCGAGCCCGGCGACCTCGCCTTCGTCGCGCAGCGTCTCCGCGGCTACCGGCGCCGGTTGCGCGGCCGCGTCGAGGACATGGGGCTGGCGGAGCGTGGCGCGCTCCTGCGTCCAGCCGCCGGGGCCGCGACGCAGATGCAGCTCGAGCGCGCCTTCCGTCGTCAGATGCAGCTCGTCATGCGGCGTGGAATCGAGGATGGCGACGATCTCCTCGACGTCCTGCTTGGTCGAAACGATCTCGCGTTCCTCCCGATGCCCAATGCGGCGGCTCGCCAGCGGATTTAGATTTCCAGCCCGATCTTGCCGAAATGGCCGCCCGACATCTCATAACGGAACGCTTCGGCTGTCTCGGCCAGGGGAAACGTGCGGTCGACGACCGGCCGAACGCCCGTCGCCTCCAGCGCGCGCACGAAATCCTGCTGCTGCTTGCGGTTGCCGACGATCAGGCCCTGCAGGCGCTGCTGACGGCGCATCATCAGCCCCGTGGGGATTTCGCCGCCTCGCCCGGTCAGCACGCCGATCAGCGCGATATGCCCGCCGACGCGGGCGGCCTCGATCGACTGCGGGAGCGTGCCGGGCCCTCCGACCTCGATCACGTGATCGACGCCGCGTCCGCGCGTGAAGTCGAGCGCCGCCTTGGCCCAGGCTTGATTTTGGCGATAGTTGACGCCGAAGTCGGCGCCGAGCGCGCGGGCGCGGGCGAGCTTCTCGTCGGACGAGGAGGTGACGATCACGGTCGCGCCCATCGCCTTTGCGATCTGTAACGCGAAAATCGACACGCCGCCCGTGCCGAGCGTCAGCACGACGTCGCCGGCCTTCAGCGCGCCGTTGACGACAAGCGCGCGCCAGGCGGTGAGGCCGGCGGTGGTGATCGTCGCCGCCTCGACGGCGCTGTAGCCTTTCGGCGCACGGGTGAAATGGGTCGCCGGCGCAACCACGACTTCGCGCGCATAGCCGTCCATCCCGTCGCCCGGCGTCTGCGAGAAATCGGCGAAGGTCGGCTCGCCGTCGCGCCAGAAGGGAAAGAAACAGGAGACGACGAGGTCTCCGGACGCAAATTCCGTCACGCCCTCGCCGACCGCCTCGACCTCGCCGGCGCCGTCCGAGCATCGGGATGCGGCCGTCGGCGGC
>CAVXDM010000022.1:0-23761 GCA_963760455.1 uncultured Alphaproteobacteria bacterium | reverse complement strand
CCGCGGGCTCGTTAAGGGGCGGTAACGCTCCTTGCGCGTTTGAAGCAGCGCCCGCGCCGGATGCCCCAAACGGGAACGCTCATCGTCAAGTGCGTGTTCCCGCATGATACGAGGCCTGCTTGCATGCCTCGCACTGTCATCCCGGAGCCGGGCATGCCGGTAGTATCCGGGCTGGGGATGTGCCGGCGTTTGTGCCCATTCCGGATCGCGAACTCCGGCATTTCCGGGCGACGGCCTTTAGCGAGGCAGACGGCTGGGTTCAATATGAAGGGTGACAAAATGGCGCGCCGGCTAAGCTAGCCCAGCGACCGTTCCCACATGAACGAGAGAATGAACACCGCTTTCGATAAGCCCTTGCAGGGCGCGCGAATTCTTGTCGCGGAGGACGACCCGCTCCTCGCCTTCGACATGATCGGGCTGCTGTTGAAAGCTGGCGCCCAGATTGCCGGCCCGGCGCTCAGCTTGGAGCGGGCGCTTGAGCTGGCGAACGCCGAGCAATTGAGTTGCGGCGTCCTTGACGTAAAGTTACGCGATGGGCTGGTTTTTCCGGCCGCGCGGATACTCCGCGATAAGGGCGCCGGTATTGTCTTCTATACAGGCCATCACGATCCGGAAGGGCTCAAACAGGATTGGCCTCAAGCGCATGTGCTCTTGAAGCCGGCCCCCCTTCATGTATTGATGTGCGCGGTAATCGCCGCCTGTGGACGCGCGCCCCCTGCGCTCAGCCCCCGCGCAAGCTAACCCGCCGCCTGCGATACCGGGCTGACCCGCGCGGAAGGGCTCCGCGACAAAGGATGGAGCTTGCGGGGCTGGCAGTCCATTACGGGCGCAACCGGGCGGGCAGAGGGACAAGGATGAGCGGGCAGGCAGAATTCTGGAACCAGCGCTACAGCGGCGAAGGCTTTTCTTTCGGCACGGAGCCGAATGCGTTTCTTGCATCTCAGGCGCATCGGCTGAAACCGGGCATGCGGGCACTGGTCCCGGGCGACGGCGAAGGCCGCAACGGCGTCTGGCTGGCGCAGCAAGGGCTTGCCGTGGATACGGTGGACGTCTCGCCTGTTGGCGCCGCCAAGGCGCAGGCTCTCGCCAAAGCGCGCGGCGTGGAAATCGGCGCCCAGATCGCCGACCTTCTCGACTGGGACTGGCCGCGCGAGCGCTACGATATCGTGGCCGCCCTCTACATCCATTTCTTCGACGGGGACCGCCCGCGCATGCACCGCGCCATGCTGGACGCGCTGAAGCCCGGCGGCCTCATCGTCCTCGAAGTCCTTCCGCATCGAGCAGCTCGAATTCCAGAAGAGCCACAGCTCGGGCGGCCCGCGCGAGGCCAGCATGTTGTGCTCCAGGGCCAAGCTCGAAGCCGATTTCGCAGGCTGCAGGTTCCTGCTGCTCGAAGAAGCCGACGTGGAACTTGACGAAGGCCTCCGGCACAAAGGCCCCGCGGCCGTCATTCGCGCGGTGGTGCAAAAGCCGCTATAATGCAACCATGAATACGCTGAAGCTGCTCGTTTCTCCCGCCGCCCTTTGCATCTGGGCCATTTGCGTCTGCGTGGGTTTTTCCATCGCGGGCTCGAACGCCAGCCGTTGGGTTACGTTCGGCCAGGAGACAAAATTCGGCTACGCCAAGGCCTCCTTCCCGATCCACATGCAGCGCTGGGACGAGGCGCTGTATAGCCGGCTCACGGCACGGGCGAGGACCGAGATGGCCGAGTTCCTGAAGGGCGCGGAGCAGGACGCGGCGGCCCGGCCTCAGGAGGGGGAAGCGCCGGCCTGGACGCCCTATTCGCAGTCCGCGGGCTTTATCGAGCAATTCCGGACGCTTCGCTTTGTGAGCTATCTCGAAGTCGCCAATATCGTCCACGGCGATGCGCAGGCGCAGACGGGTTTCCGGACGGTGAACTACGACAAGGAAGCGAACCGCGAGCTGACGCTTGGGGATTTCATCGAAGGTGCCGCCGACCGTTCGAAGGCGCTGGAAGCGCTTGCCGCCTATGCACGCGCCGACTTGCGGGACAGGACCGGCGAGCAAGGCGATGAGGAAAGCGACGCGGTTCTCGATCTCACCAGGCCCGATCTCGGCACCTACGAGCGCTTTACGCTCTGCCCCTCGACCAAGCTCGGCGCCGCCGCTGGGCTGACGTTCCACTTCCCGCCCGCCACATCCGGCCCTTATGCGGGCAGCGATTTCCATGTCACGGTGCCCTACACGGTGTTCGCCAAGTTCCTTAAGCCTTCCATGAAGACGGTCTTCTCGGGCGAGCCCAGGCAAACGCCAGTCGCCCTGAAGGATGCGGGCACCTGACCGGCGGGCTGCGGCAATTGGGCCACGGCTAGTGGATTTTGGATACAATTTAGCAATTGTGCGGTCAAAGCTTGGCTGCTATGTAACTTGGCAATAACTGCGATTCTCGCACGGAGGCATCGCCATGGTCCGTGTTTGCGTTTTGCTGCTCTTTCCGCTCGCGTTTTTGCCAGGGTGCGCCACAGAACAGGCGCAAGCCCCCGCGAGCCCGTCCGCACAGGTGAATCCACAGCCGCAGCCGCCGGCGAAAGAAACCTTCTCGGACTGCGCGAGGAAAAACTCCGTCGTCGATGCCTGGACCTGCGCATTAAAAGATTAGGACACTTTGCCGGAGGTCTAGCGCCGTCATTGCGAGCGAAGCGAAGCAATCCAGAGGCGACATGCGGCGGTGCCCGTTACCTCTGGACGCCCGCGGCCGCTAAGGCGGCCTCGCGATGACGGCGTTGTGCGTCAGGATTTCCCGCAGGCCGTACTAGGCCGCGCCTTAAGCCGGCGTCCTGGCGGGAATGCCGGGGGTTTTGCGGGACGTGCGCAGTCCGGCGGCCGCTATTCCCGCATGGTCAGCGTGCTGCCGTTCAGCTCGAAGCCCGAAAGCTGCCGGATGAAGCTCATGCCGAGCAGGTTCTGCGTCATGCGCCCCGGCTCTGCCACCACGGCCTGTACGCCCTTCACCGCAATCTCGCCAATGCGGATCTCGGCAGATCTCGATGGACGCGACGCGGGCGACGCCGTTTGCGGTGGTCGAGCGGCCGGTGAAGCGCAGGTTTTGCGTGATCCCAAGCTTTTGCGCGGTCTCGTAGCTGAGCGCCACATAGGTCGCCCCGGTGTCCGTCATAAACTCGACCTGCTGGCCGTTGATCTCGGCGACGGCCTGGAAATGGCCGTAAGTATTGGCGTTGAGGACCACGGTTTTGCGCGCGGGCGCGGCCTTGCCCTGGCTAGCGGCGATGGTGCCGCGGAAGGGCGGGGCGACAGTCGAGACGCGGGTGTCGAACTGGGGAACGGCGGCGGCGCCGAAATCGAAGCCCAGCACACGGACATAGCCGCCCCGGATGGCGGCCTGCTGGATGCGGTCGTAAAGCGGCTCGAAGTAGTGAAAGGTCAAGATGCCGCCAACGATCGCGGCGGTCCAGACCATGAGTTCCTTCAAAATGCTATGGCCGAGAGATTGGCTTTGAGTCTGGCTTGCCATAAAAACTACCGCTGTCCTTGGTCCCTGAAGCCGGGGCTGGATGCGGTGGGTGCGATTGCCTAGCTCCGCATGACCAGTTGATTCCCAGAGAACTCATATGAGTGCAAACGGCTTAAGAAACTCATACCAAGTAAGCTCTGATGCAATGCGCCGGGCTTGGTCACGAGCGCGTCGACCTTCTCAAGCGTCAACTCGCCGAGCGACACTTTGTCGAGTTTGACGCGCGCGGCGAAGGCGCGGCCGTTGGCGGTCTCGACCGGAACCGTATAGGCGAGCGCATTGAGCTGAATCCCGGCCCGGCGGGCATCTTCCGACCTGAGCACAACCGTCGATGCGCCTGTGTCGACGATCATATGCACGCTTTTGCCGTTGACCTTCGATTTGACGACAAAGTGCCCCTCGGTCTTTTTGATCTTGACGACCGCGCCGCGCCCGGCCACCCCAGGCGTTACCGTTTGCACGGAACCGGGTTGCAATTCCTGCACCACGCGGTCGCCAACGGCGCCAAGCTCAGCGCGGTATGCGTAAACGCCAGCAAGGACGAGGCCGATAGCTGCCCATATCCCTAGAGCCCTAAGCGCCTGCCCCGACTTGCCCGCCGTAAGGCTTACCGCACCGGACATAAGGAGGATCAGGACGGCAAGGGGGGCGGCGAGCCTGGGGAAATCCTCGCGCGGCAGTCCCGCAATCGTGTCGCCCTCGCCAGTCACGAAGTAAAGCACGATGCTTACAACCAGAAGTCCAATCGCCAGAAAAACCATGGATGGCCAATCTTTCAACAAGCCTGCACTATATAGCGGAAATCCTACCCAAGCATAGCCGCCTTCCCCGGAAAGGTGCGAATCGAGCGGCGAATCGGTCCATAATACCCCACAAGGCCCAGCCTTCTCCCGCCCTTGTTCGCAACTGTACCCGCCGGAGCAAGCCTCTATGCGCTACCCGCCCCATTTGCTCGATGAGATCCGCAGCCGCCTGCCCGTGAGCCGGGTGGTGGAGCGCCGGGTGAAGCTCAAGCGCACGGGCCGCGAATATACGGGCCTGTCGCCGTTCAAGACCGAGCGCACGCCTTCCTTCACGGTGAACGACCAGAAGGGCTTCTATCACTGCTTCGCCAGTGGCGAGCACGGCGATATTTTTAAGTTCGTGATGGAGACGGAGGGCTTGAGCTTTCCCGAGGCCGTGGAACGCCTGGCCTCGGAGGCCGGCGTGTCCCTGCCGCCGCCCGTGCCTGTGGACGAGGTAAAGGCATCGCGGGAGGAGCGCCTATTTGCCGCGATGGAAGAAGCCTGCCGCTATTTCCAGGGCGCGCTTTACAGCCGTGAGGGCACTACGGCCGCGGAATACCTGGACCGGCGGGGAATGCGGCTGGCCGAAATTCAAACCTTCCGCCTGGGCTATGCCCCGGACAGCAAGACCGCCCTCAAAAGCCACCTGAGCGAAAGGGGGTTCACGCTTGCCGATATGCAGGAGAGTGGGCTTCTGATCCATGGCGAGGACATCCCGGTGCCTTACGACCGCTTCCGGGGCCGCCTGATCTTTCCGATTACGGACGCCAAGCGGCGGGTGATCGCCTTTGGCGGCCGGGCGCTGCAGGAGGGCCAGCAGCCCAAATATCTGAACTCGCCCGAAACCCCGCTGTTTCATAAGGGCCATGTGCTGTTCAACTTCGCGCCGGCGCGGGAGGCAGCGCGGGCGGGCAAGCCGGTGGTCATCGCCGAAGGCTATATGGATGTGATCGCGCTCACGCGAGCGGGTTTTCCCGGCGCCGTCGCTCCGCTTGGCACTGCGCTGACAGTCGATCAGCTTCGCCTGTTGTGGGCGATGGTGCCGCTGCCCACGCTGTGCTTCGATGGAGACGCGGCGGGCCAGAAGGCCGGGCACCGGGCGCTCGACTTGGGCCTGCCTTTTCTGGAGCCCGGCCGCTCGCTGCAATTCGTGTTTCTGCCGGAGGGCCGCGACCCCGACGACATGGTACGCGGCGGCGAGACCGAGGCGCTTGCCAGGCTCGTCACACAGCCGCTTTCGCTCATCGATGTGCTCTGGTCGCGCGAGCAGGCCCGGCATCCGCGGGAAACGCCCGAGCAGCGCGCGGCCTTTGAAGCCAGGCTCATGGAGCTGGCCGGGCAGATCGAGCACAAGAGCCTGAAATTCCATTATATTTCCGCGATCCGGGAGCGCTTGCGCAATTCCGGGATGGCGAGGCGGCAGTTCGCGAGCGGGCGCCAGCCCGCCAGCGGCCGCGGCGCCCGCTCCGGCAAGCCTGCCTTCCCCTCGGTCAGCGCCAGGACTGGCAGCCTTCTTTCGAGCAAGATTGTGCAGGCTTCGGCCACCGTTACCGCCGCGCGGGAAACCTTGCTCATCGGCGCAATAATCCGCCATCCCTGGCTCCTCGACGAGTTCCTGGACGAAATCGCCGGTCTTCAGCTCAACGATGGGGATTGCCGCCGCCTGCGCGATGGGATATTAGCGGTGCATCAAGCTGAGGAACATCTTGACAACGAAAAATTGTTAGAGCACCTCTCCCGTGCTGGTTATGGCGCGGAGCTTGAGCGTGTCCAGCGTGCAACTGCGCAAGGGGCGGGCACACATTTCGCGCATGACGCTAGCAGGGAGTTGGTGTTGGAAGGATGGCATCATGTCGTGATGCTTCATAGCAAGGCGGGCGTTCCACGCTCACTGCAGGAAGCCGAGAGCGATTACCTTAGCGAACCGACGGCCGAAAATTTCTCAAGGTTGCAGGCGATCGTGCAGCAGCACGAAATTGCCGCATCTTGATTTTGCTCTTATGTATTGCGGCGGCGGAAGGCGTTCACCAAATATAGATGCGGGCGCGTGGTGAGTGAATTTAGCTTCGTGAGTAACGCTGTATTAAGCATGGCCACCTATAGCCTGGAGTGGCTCCGCGATCCGTATCGCATCCGCCGGAGAGAGCAGCGCTTCACCACCATCTTGGCGCCACACGGGAATTAATGCCGCCTATGAGCTGGGCACCTAGGGGCGTGCCCAGGTCTTTTCGCTTTTTCTGGAGTGCATAATGGCCACAGCGACGACAAAAACCGAAGATCAAGAGACAGCGGCACCGGAATCCTCCGACAGCCCGGTCCTCGATCTTCTGGATGCCGCCGTAAAGCGTCTCATCAAGGTTGCGAAAGCTCGCGGCTACGTCACCTATGACGAACTGAACGAAGTTCTGCCGCCCGACGAGGTGTCGCCGGACCAGATCGAGGACATCATGACGATGTTCTCCGACCTCGGCGTGAACGTCGTCGACGCGGAGGAGGTCGAGGAAGCCGCTGCCGCGGAGCCTATCGACGAAGAGGACGAGAGTGGGCAGCCGGCCTCGGCGCAGCTTCCGGTCAAGCAGGAGCGCTCTACCGAGGTCACTGAGCGCACCGACGATCCCGTGCGCATGTATTTGCGCGAGATGGGCTCGGTCGAGCTTCTGTCGCGCGAGGGCGAAATCGCCATCGCCAAGCGTATCGAGGCTGGCCGCGAGGCCATGATCGGCGGCCTGTGCGAAAGCCCGCTCACCTTCCAGGCCATCATCATCTGGCGCGACGAGCTGAACGAGGGCAAGATCCTCCTTCGCGACATTATCGACCTTGAGGCAACCTATTCCGGCCCCTTCGCCCGCCCGGCCGGAGAGGAAGAAGGAGCCTCCGAGGAGGAGTTCGTTCCCGAAGCGGCGCCGCAGCCGGTGAATGGCGCGGCGCATACGGCCCCAGCCACGAACGGCGCCGCGCGCCCGGCCCGTCCCGCCAAGGCTGACGGCGAGGGCGAGGAACGCGAGGGCGGCGAATTCCAGCCCGGCGAAGAGAACTTCGACGAGGACGAGGACCTCGAAAACAGCCTCTCGCTCGCGGCGATGGAGGCCGAGCTTAAGCCGAAGGTGCTCGAAACCTTCGACCGCATCGCATCCGAATACAAAAAGCTGCGCAAGCTGCAGGACCAGCATGTCGAGCGCAAGCTTGCCGACGACGCGCTCTCGCCGCAGCAGGAGAAGCGCTCAAAAAAGCTCCGTGACGCCGTCATCCAGGACGTGAAGAGCCTGTCGCTGAACCCGGCTCGTATCGAGTCGCTGGTCGAGCAGCTCTACGACATCAACAAGCGCCTCATAGGCTACGAAGGCCGCCTGCTCCGCCTCGCCGACGGCTACGGCGTGCGCCGCGACGAGTTCCTGCACAACTACCAGGGCAAGGAACTCGACCCGAACTGGATCGACCGTATTTCCGTGCTCAAGGGCAAGGGCTGGCACAAGTTCGTCGAGAAAGAGCGCGCTCGCATCGAGGAAATCCGCAGCGAAATCCATGCGCTGGCAACCGAGACCGGTCTCGATATCCAGGAATTCCGCCGCATCGTGCGGATCGTGCAGAAGGGCGAGCGCGAAGCCCGGCAGGCCAAGAAGGAAATGGTCGAGGCGAACCTGCGCCTTGTGATCTCGATTGCCAAGAAATACACGAACCGCGGCCTGCAATTCCTCGACCTGATCCAGGAAGGCAATATCGGCCTCATGAAAGCCGTAGATAAGTTCGAGTATCGGCGCGGCTACAAGTTCTCCACCTACGCAACATGGTGGATCAGGCAGGCAATCACGCGCTCCATCGCAGACCAGGCGCGTACTATCCGTATCCCGGTACATATGATCGAGACCATCAACAAGATCGTGCGCACGTCCCGGCAGATGATGCACGAAATCGGCCGCGAGCCGACGCCGGAAGAGCTTGCCGAAAAACTTTCCATGCCGCTTGAGAAGGTGCGGAAGGTGCTCAAGATCGCCAAGGAGCCGATCAGCCTTGAGACGCCCATCGGCGACGAGGAAGACAGCCACCTGGGCGACTTCATCGAGGATAAGAACGCGATCCTGCCCATCGACGCGGCGATTCAGTCGAACCTGCGCGAGACCACGACGCGGGTGCTGGCGAGCTTGACGCCGCGCGAGGAGCGCGTGCTGCGCATGCGCTTCGGCATCGGCATGAACACCGACCACACGCTGGAGGAAGTTGGCCAGCAGTTCTCGGTGACGCGCGAACGCATCCGCCAGATCGAGGCGAAGGCACTGCGCAAGCTGAAGCACCCGAGCCGCAGCCGGAAACTCCGCAGCTTCTTGGATAATTAGGCGTTAAGCCGAACTGGCGGCGGTTAAGAGTTAACCTTACTCCGGCGTTTCTCAGGGCTTTGTTAAGGGCCGGAAAAGGCCCAAAATGGGTAGCGCTCTTAAGGACTTGTCAAGCTCGACGCGGTGACAAAAAGATAATTAACGGGTTTTTTCGCGACGTCATTTTCGCGTGAAAACACACAAAATCGTCGCGTTTTGCGCAAAAATGCGAGGGGGTGGGCGCGAATTTACCATATCGCGTTTACTTTGGGGCACCGCTATAGGCTGGCTTCAGCCTGCGCAGCCGCGCCGGGTCGGGCTAGCTCAACCTAAGCAGAGTTCCACGGCCTCGCTTCGCCCAGTGGCTTAAGTCCACCATTCTCCCGCCTTGGGGTCGATTTTGGACTTCGCATGCGAAAAATGGTGCGACCGCTTGAACTTAATGTGGAAATCGCTTTGACGAAAGCGGCAAGGCACCCTGGCTTTGGTACAAAAGGCCTAATCGCCCGCCGGGGCGGAGCCCAGGGAAATACGGATTGGCAAAGATCAATCGTTGATGAATCGCGTGCGCAGACTGTGTCCAACCCTTCAAGGTCAGGCAACGTATCGCCAGCATAGAGTTCCCGCGCCATGCCAATCGGATGCTGCGCAAAGTCCGCATAAATCCGCCAGTCGCGCACGGCATTGGCGTTGGACATCGTATTGCGGGCGATACGCGGAGCACGGAACTAGCGGGCGTCCTTGCGGGAAACCGAGGGGCAGCAAGAATGAGGATCGATTCTCTGAAATTCGAATGCCAATCTGTCCCCTAATTCACTAGCACTCGACGCCGGGGAAACGTTGGGACACGATCAGTGGTCTCGTTTCAGAATTCAGAATTGCTTCATTCCACGTGCCTCATTCCACGTTGATTGAAGCAAGTTTGGGATTTAAAGTGCGCCTATTACCTCTTTTCCGTATCGCTGACCCGGCATCCTTGAATTGGCGATCGCGCTTGCGGCACAACCGGTAGTTTTTGATGCAGGAACAAGAGAACTTCCACAGAGTGCCCAAGCAGAATACCTGTGTGCAAGCAGTAGGTATTTGCGTGGGTAAAATGCAGTTGTGACGTATCGATAGCATAGGGGGAAACTTGCGGACTTGTTGGAGGAGAGGCTTTGCGGCCGCCGTTTTGACATTGGCTCTATGCGGCCCGCAAGGATCGCCACCCGCCCAAGCCCGCGACTTCCTGTCCGGACTCTTCGATTTACCCTTCGGGGACGGGGATGGCCGTTTCAGCCGGGGGTATAATGCCCCACAGGGGCAGGATATGGTTGCCATCCAAAACGCGCTTACCGAACTTGGCTACAACACCGGCGACACAGACGGCCAATCCGGCCAGAAAACAAGAGATGCGATACTCCTTTGGCAAAGGGACAACGGCCGGGAGCCAACCGGCACCCTGACGCCGGAGCAGGCTGCGGAGCTGATGACGGGGCAGGCGATTCGACGCTACGATGCGGCGATCGAGGCCGAGCCGCGAAACAGCGAGGCGCATGTGGGCCGGGGCGCCGCGCTGATATTGCGGGGTGATCTCGACAAGGCCCGCAAGGACTTCCAGGAGGCGGTTGAAGCGGATCCGGATAACACCGATGCCTATTACGGTCAGGGCTTCCTGTATGCGGCCGCCGGAGAGGTAACCGACGCGCTAGATCTTTATAAGAAAGCGGTAGAGCTTCTGAAGCAGCGCCAGCAACAGCAACGGGAGCAGCAGCAGCAACAGCAAGTGGACCAATTGCAGCAGAGGCACCTGCAAGAACAACAGCAACTGGAGCGGCAGCAGCAACGGCAGCTGCAATACACGCAGCAACAAGCGCAGCAGCAGGCGCTCCAGCGGCAGGAACAGCAGTTGCAGCAATTGCAGAAGCAGCAGGAGCAGGAGTCGCAGGAACTGCGGCGGCGGCAGCAACAGCAGCAGAAACAGCTCCCGGATCTGCCAGCAGGCTCCTATGCGGGCCTTTATAACGATCTGGGATGGCTTTATGCGGGGCTGGGCAGATATGAGGAGGCGTCGCCTTATATCGATCGAGCGATAGAACTTAACCCGAACAGCGCCATCGCTTATTCCAATCGCTGCTGGATCAAGCTGCAAACCGGCGATGCCACAACGGCGATGTCCGATTGCAATCTTGCTGCTGGAAGGCTGGACAGCGTGTCTGCCAGCGTCCGCGCTGTCGTGCTCGCCCGGCGAAGCCTGGTGTTCCATGCGCTCGGCCAGCCGGCCCTTGCCTTACGGGATGCGGCGCGTGCCGTCAGTGAAAACCCTTTAAGCCTTGTTGGATTGCTGGCACGGGCTCAGGCAAAAGAAACTCTCGGCGATCAATTCGGAGCAAGTTCCGATTGCCAGCTTGTTCAGATCTTTGCCTCCCCAGCCGCGGGCAACAGTTTTTATCACCGGAAGCTTCTGGACATTGCCGGACAGTTGCTCGCACGGATCGGGCCTCAAGCCGAACCGGACCTCAAGCACTTCCAGCCCGGCGATCTCTTCATGGGGGAGAGCAACAACAAGTTCTTCCTATGCCTCGCGGGCGGCCGCGAGCAATGTGTCCTTTCTCAGGTCAACATGGTGCTGGGCCGCGGAACGCCCGATGACAGTAAGCGGGTCAACGAGATTATCTCCAAGTTGAGTGGCCTGAAAGGTTTGCCGGACCCGGCCGTGAAGTCCGGGCTGGCAGCCTTTTCGGTGGTTATTGTGAAGGCCGAAGGGGTGCAGGCGATACAGGCTGGAAAAACAGACAATCCCGCCAGCATCATCGCCGGGGAGCGCAAGCTCAATCTGGGCATGGAAATCCCCAAATCGGTTATTGCAGCCGAGGCGAAGGCACTGGCCACAAATGAGGGGATGGCAACCGGATTGGAGGGTTTCCTGGCACTGGGTGCGAAGGATACATCCCGCGCGCCGAAGCTTGTGGTGAGGGCGGCGGCGGTGGTGGCCGCGCAGTATGGGGGCTACAACATCCGCGAAAACATGGCAGCGTTTTCGAACTTGCTTCGGGCAAAGGTTGCACCGGTTAAGTCTTAAGGAGTCTGTCCGGAATCATTTTGTTTTCCTGCAGAGCTTTCGGAGCATGAGGCGGATGGAAGCCCAACGCAGGAACGCCACGGCGTTGCGGCTTAAGCACTCCCAGTCTTTGGCTAGTGGCCTGCACCGGTTTAGCTAGGCGATGGTCCGCTAGTGTACCTTCCTGGTTGAACGGACCGAATATCTGCGGCTTTGGCCGCGTTCGTCCCGGGAATTCAATGATGTCCGCACCATCTTGGCCCTCCAATCGCCCCACGGCGTTGTCGGCGGCGAGCATCGTATCCAGTTGCCGGAAAGCCTTGCGCACGTCCTCAGGCGCGCTTCCATCGCGCAAACCGTGAAGACGCTGGCTCACCCTCGTCACCGCGGGTTGGTCGATCTTTGAAATTAATACTGCGCTCCCGCGCACCAGGCGGTCGAAGTGCACACGCTCCGGTTCGCCCAACAGGACAGCCAGCTCGCGCATGTACTCAGCCAAGCGCGCCATCGGCAGTGTGTCTGGCGTAAATGCGTCGATGATGTAGCGGTATTCCTGCGGGGCAGTCATGTTCGTTGCTCCGATGTCTCGTCATGCATAACAGATTTGCATAACTTTGCCTTCGTGAGCTTCAGGCAGACATGCAGGGTCCAATGCCCGGCAGCGTAAGGACCAAAGCAAGACCTGTCTGGAGGGAGTTTTAGGCCGGCGATTGTTGGCGACGGGGGGGGGGAGGAACCGGAATTGCCCATCCCGGCCTTCGCGATGGGGAGCCAAACCCAAGATTCAGCTCCCCCTCAAAGCCTACTTTTTCTGCCAGGTGAACATGGCGGTCGCCGAGAAATTCAAGATCGTGCTCACGGCGATGCCGCTCAGATTGGCAAAGGTCAGCACATACTTGCCTTGCCGCATGACTTCGGGGAACCACGACAACACCTGCCCGCCAAAAGCGATGCCGACAACCGCGCCAACGCTACTGATCGCGAGGAATGAGATGAGGCCACTCAACACCGCCCAGCCGCGGAGCCGCTTGTCGCGATAGGTCAGAATATTGTTCAAGAAAAAGTTCGACGTTGCCGCCACAACCGTGGCCAGCGCCTGCGCGACAGTGAACTGAACCGCGGGTTCCGGTGAATAGCTCCCAGCCAGGCCCGAAAGGAGAACGGCCCAGAACACGGCAAGATTGACCAGCACGCCGCTCGCGCCCACAAGGCTGAACAGGATGAGCCGGATCGGGATGAAGCGGCCGAACACCTTGTCGGCCAGGAGCACGAGATATTCCCAGACGGTGAGCGTATCGAGCTTGCTGTCGCCGTGCAGACGTTCGCGGAATGTGTAGGGAAGGTCGCGGAAGGTCAGGCGGCGGCCGGACGAGGCGAAAACGTCCACGAGGATCTTGTTGCCGATGCCTGAAAGGTTGCGGATCGCGCCCTCGAACACCTCGCGCTTGGCCATGAAGAAGCCGCTGACCGGATCGCTAAGCTCGGCGTGCAGGATGGTCTGGGCGAGCCGCGTGGCAATGAGGCTCGTGATCTGGCGGAAGCGGGTGAAGCCCTCCGAGAGCTTCTTCTCGGTGTAGCGGCTGCCGATGGCCACTTCCGCCTCGCCACTCTTCAGCACCGCCAGCATCTTGGGCAGCAGCCTCTCGTCGTGCTGCAAATCGGCGTCGATGATCGCGACATAGGGGGCGGAGGACGCGAGCACGGCTTCGGCGCAGGCGGAGGTCAGGCCGCGCCGGCCAAGGCGCTGCACGCAGCGGACCCGCGAATTGATCCTGGCCTGCTCGCGCACCCGCTCCGAGGTTCCGTCCGGCGAGTCGTCGTCGACGAAAATCACTTCCCAATGCACGCCGTCAAGCGCGGCGGTCAGTTTTTCGATGAGCGGAACGACGTTATCGGCTTCGTTGAAGCTTGGCGCGATAACCGTCAGCTCAGGCCCGTTTTGCGGCGCGGGAACCCCGGCCGGCCGCTGCATTGTAGCCGTTTCTAGTTGCATGTTGTGCCCCAGTTTACACCTGAACCGCAGGAATGGCTCTTCCCCTGGTCGAAAAGCCCGCCGCGATAGCCGGAAAGAATATGCACATCATAGGCATCGCGGGAATTAAATCCAGCCTCGCGCGTAACCGTGGTTACGAGCCGCGAATTTTCGTAAAATGCAGCGGCGCCAGAGGCATCGCCGCCCTTACGCAGCACCAGCAGCGCCGGGCCGCTCTTGAGCCTGCCCTCATCCGGAGCGGGCAGGTTTGCGTAGCGGATGCGCTCGCCGATTTGCAACACCGGCCTCCCCTTCGGCCCGTAAAATGCAAGCTCGCCCGTGGTGGCATAGTTCGCTGTCAGGATGGCCGCCGCACCGTGCGCTTCCGCCGCTACTGCGATGTCCGAGCCGAGCCTTGCCCAGCCCCTGAGATGCGCGGTGGGGTCTTTCTTTGCCTCGATCGGAAGCACGCCAAGGCCTAGCTGCAGGAACGGCACAAGCGTAAAGGCGATGCCTACCCACGGAGCAAGCCGGAAGGACGCCGCTATCCATGGCGGCACGGAGCGTTCTCTCGAAAATGCAATGTAGCTATGAACGGCGGCAAGCACCGCGGCGGAATAGATGAAGCCCGGCCAGTTCGGCTGGATCTTCTGGCTCGCCGAGTGGACCAGGAAGAACAGGAAGACCGGCGCGCAAGCTCCGCCAAGCAGGAGCCAGCGCGCGTCCCGCCGCTTCCAACCGCGAAGCAGCGCAAAGATGCCGCCGAACGCGCAAAAACCGAAGATCAATGGCGTCGCGAGCCCGGCCTGCCCGCCTATAAACTCGCCGACGCTGGCTAGCGCATTCGCGGGCTTGTCCTTGACGCTGTGTGCGGCCTGCTTGGCGAACGAGGTCCACTCGTGCGCGTAGTTCCACCAGAAGACCGGCGCCACCACCGCCGCCGCGATCAGCGCCCCGATATAAGGTTCCGGCCGGGCAAACCAGCGCCGGCCTTCCACCGTGAGGGCCATCCAGATAAAGACGCCCGGCAAGAGCAGAACCGCGGTGTATTTGCTCATGAAGGCAGCCCCAAGCGCCGCGCCCACGCCGTACCACCACGCTCCCTTGCCGGTCTCGATGAGCTTGGCGAGCGCGAATAGCGTAAGCGTTGCGAAAAAGGCCAGCGGCGTGTCGGGCGTCGCAACGATTGCCCCGGCGTTGCAGAGGAGCGTTGCGTTGAGCCAAAGAACCGCGAGCAGCGCCGCGTTCGCGTCGCGGAACAGGCTCAGGCTTGTGCGATACAAGAAGTACGAGCCGGCCAGCGCGCTTAACAGGGCGGCGATGCGCACGCCGAAGGCGGTTTGGCCGAATAGCGCCGTCCCCGCCCTGATCCAATAGGCGATCATCGGGGGGTGATCGTAATAGCCGGCGGCAAGATGCGTTGACCAAAGCCAGTAATAGGCCTCGTCCTCGGCGAGATCGGCGGTCGCGGCCAAAACGAAGCGGAGAAATACCAGGAGGACAACGAAGCCAAGGACAAGCCGCACACGGCTATCCGCCGCCGCGTCCCTAGCACTTACCCCAACGCTGGCGCCGGATGAACCCTCCGCCAAGGTCATTTCACTGTCCTTCTTCGCCTATGCCGTTTCGCTTGCCTCGCCGTCTTGGCGAAGCGGCCCCCGCTGTCATCGCGAGGCGCCATCGGTGCCGCGGCGATCCAGAACCCGGCACAACGTTTACCGCTTCTGGATTGCTTTGAGGCTTTGCCCCTCGCAATGACGGAGCGGACGACGGACACCTTTGAAGCGGAAGGCCTCCGTGCAAGGCTGCCCGGAACCCCTCATAGCTGGGAGCGGTCTCGCGTTCAACGCCAAAACCGCACCGCGGCCTTAACGCCGCAGGATGCTTTCCCTGAGGCGCAGGCCGTGCTAGGCCGGAAAAAACCTTCGATATATGAGTGAGATGCGATGACTGAATTGCGCCCCCAGGGGGCTGACGCCGGCCTCACCTGGCCGCACCCGATGCCAGTTTGCTGGTGCCTGACCGATGGCAGGCCGGGCATGGAAAATCAGGCTGTGGGCCTCGCCGAGGCCATGGGGCTATCCCCCGTGGTCAAGCGCGTGTTTCTCAAGCCACTGTGGCGCGCCCTGAGCCCGCATATCACCGCGTTCAAGCGTTACGCGATCAGCAAGAAGGGCGATCAGCTCGAAGCGCCCTGGCCCGATATCCTCATTGCCACCGGGCGGCCAAGCATCCTGCCGTCGCTTCACGTCAAGGGCCAAAGCGGCGGGCGTACCTTCACCGTGCAACTCCAGGACCCGGTCTCGCTCCGCCACCGCTTCGACCGCATCGTGGTGCCGGCTCACGATGGTCTTTCCGGCGAGAACGTCATCGTCATGGACGGCGCGTTGCACCGCATCTCTCCGGAAAGGCTCGCAGCCGAAGCGCCGCGCTGGGAAAGCCGGTTCGCGCACATCCCCCACCCGCGCCTGGCCGTTCTGCTCGGCGGGCCGAATGCGCGCTACAGTCTGGGAGCGCCTGAGATTGGGCAGCTCGCGGCACAGCTTAAGGCGCTTGCATCGCAAGGCTGGGGCCTGCTCATCACCGGCTCGCGCCGCACAGGCGCCGCCAACATCGAGATGCTGGAAAAGTCGCTCGAAGGCCAGCCAGCCTTCATCTCGGACGGCGGCGGAGACAATCCCTATTTCGGCATGCTCGCCCACGCCGATGCCTTCATCGTCACTTGCAACTCCGTCAACATGATTTCGGAAGCCTGCAGCACCGGCAAGCCCGTGCATGCGGTCATGCTGCCCACGCCGGGCCACCGGGCGAACGGGCGCGACAAGTTCTCGCGCTTCCATCGCCGCCTTCAGGAAAGCGGGCGCATCCGCACTTTCGACGGCCGGATCGAGGCGTGGTCCTACGAGCCGTTGCGTGAAATGGAGCGCGTCGCACACCTCATCCAGGAGGCCTACCTCGCGCGCTGATTGCAGCCGCGCATCGCCGGACGCTTGCGCCACACGCCCAAATTGAGCCTCCAGGCCACACATGGACATGAAGTCACAACTCAACTAAACGGCAGATTCTGTTGCGGATTCGCAACCGATTTCCTTGAGGGTCCGGTCCTGCCGAAACTTCGCCGCGAAGCTGCTGTTCGATCGCATCCGTGGGGCACTTATGGGAGAACGCAAACATGAAAGCATTTGTGAAACTTGCCGGCGTGGCACTGCTCGCGCTCGGCCTGACCTCCGCGGCCGAGGCCGCGGCGCGTATTGGCGTGCTGCGCTGCCACATCCAAGGCGGCGAGGGCTTTGTAATTGGCTCGTCGCATGAAGCACGCTGCTTCTTCAAGGGCGACGACGGGCGTCATGAGCGCTATGTGGGCCGCATGAGCAAGCTCGGGGTCGACCTCGGCGTGACGCACGAAAACGTGCTCGTCTGGGCCGTGTTTGCTCCGGCTGCACCCACACGCCACGCGCTTGCGGGTGAGTATGTTGGCGCTCAGGCTGGTGCCTCGCTCGGCATCGGCGGCGGTGCGAACGTGCTTGTCGGCGGCGGCGCCGGCTCGATCTCGCTGCAGCCGCTGAGCCTGGAGCACAAGACCGGCGTGGCCGTTGCGGCTGGCGTCGGCAGGCTCGAACTGCGCTAATCGCTCATCCTGCTGCCGATTAAATTCGAAGGGTCTGGACATGGTCCGGACCCTTCATTTTTGGCCGCCCCCAATACCTATCTGTTTTCCTCCGCGGCAAGCGCCGAGGCCAGGCTATCGAGAGATTCGTACTCTGCGTTTGAAGCGGGCACGAATTTCGGCCGGCCGAACGCCTTGAGGATGTCCTCGTCATCGAGATCGACAACCGCTTGCCTGACCTTGGCGTTGAACCCTTCGCCGAACGTCCCGCTCACGCCGCCGCGAAGGACGAAGACATAGTCGGGAAAGGGCGGCGTTTCCCAGACGACCGTCACTTTGGAGCGATCGATTTTCCCATCTTTCTGAGCCGCCTCAAATACCGTGTAATCCAGCGCCCCTACATCCGCGGCCCCCGCCTGAAATCAAATCCAGCGTGCTTGCGTGATCGCCTGAGAAGCTGACGCGCGAGAATACCTCCTTGGAGCTTTGCCCGAATTGCTGCTGTATCCAATACTCAGGGACAAGCCGTCCCGACGTGGACATGGGCGACCCGAAGAGAAAGGACTTGCCGCGCATTTCCTGCGGAAAGCCTTTCGAAGGCCTGATGCCGCTTGAGGCATGGGCAATGAAGTAGGTCTTGAAGCTCTGATCCTTTTCGCCCTGCGCAACGAATTCCGAACCAGGGATTGCCTTGCGGACGATCAGGCCCGAAAAGCCACCGAACCAGCCAAATTGAACCTCGCCCGCCATAAAGGCTTTTACGGCAGCTTCGTAACTGGCGAACGGCACATATTCAACATCCACGCCAAGCTTATTCCGGAAGTAGCCCGCAAGCTTCTCGAACCTTTGCACAAGCACCGCGTCGTCTTGATCCGGAACGGCGGTGAAGCGAAAGACCGGGCCTTGAGCGGCCCCGCTGGAGACCCACGCCGCGCACAAAAGAATACCGGCAAGCAGCCGCTTGAGAACGCAAAACATTTCTTGCTCCTGTTAATTCAGATCGGAGTGGGAGCGGACCGGGCCGCGCGGTAAAGGCCGCGAACTCCCCCCTCAGCTTGTCACTTTGCGCACGATAATGTGACAAGACTGATGGGCAGTATACGAACGGCAACCTCATGTTGCAAGCAAGCCCGGTACGGCAGCACGCTCAACGCGAAACCGTCGCGGCAGGGATCGCGGCCGGTTCGGCCTTCAGCACCGCCTCGCATTCGGCCGGTAGCTGCCCCATCATAAACGGCGGCTTTTTGGGGCCGCCCAGCGCAGTGTCCCGCCACGCCGTCACCTTGGCCCTGAGCGCTCCGAGCCTGGTTGCAGGCGTAGCCGGCACCGGCTTAACCGGTTTCATGAGCGTCTCGATCCATTTGTCGAGGCCCTTGCCGCAGCCCTCGTCAGCCTTGAATACCTGGTTCTCGCAGCCTGGATTGTTGCCCGGGCACACCAGCCGCACGTGGAAATGGGCATCGTGTCCCATGATCGGGGTGATTTTGGTAAGGAAGCCGCGGTCCCCCTTCGTATTGTCGCAGAGCCACTTCTTGATGGCCGGATTCACGAAGACGCGCGCGACCTCGGGGTAGGACACGGCACGGCGCAAGAGCTTTTCATATTCGGGCTTCCAAACCTCCGGGTTCACGTGGCCTGGGTCGAGCAGAAAACTTTCCATCTTCATGCTCTCCCGCTCTTGGGCTGTAAGCTCGTGATCGGGTTCCGGCCTGTACCAGATATCGGCGTCGAGCCCGACCTGATGGCTGGCATGTCCGAAAGGCATGGGTCCGCCGCGCGGCATGGAAAGATCGCCAACGAGAAGGCCGGGCCAGCCGTCCTTTTCCTTCGCATCCGAGGCGAAACGCTCGATATAGCGGATGAGCGAGGGATGGCCCCAATTGCGGTTGCGCGATAGCCGCATCACTTGCCAGGCGGGGCCGTCCACCGGAAGCGGCTTGCCGCCGGCAAGGCAGCCCTTGGCATAAAAGCCGATCGACCGGGCCGCAAGGCTCGCCGGTAACTTTGCCGCGCCGAACAGCTCTCTCGCGTTGGCCTTCTTCATCGATGGCGGCGCGGCCGGTTTCTGCAGCGAGGCGGGAACCGGAGAAGTTGCGTTATTGGCCGTCTGGGAGGCAGGCACCGAAGCAGGCACGGCCTGCGCCTTCGGCTGCTGCGCCGCCTGCGCGGACATGCCTTGCATCGAAGCGGTCCAGGACGGCCCCTCCGCCCTAGCCGGCGACAAATATCCCGCGCCCGATCCAGTGAAGATTTCGAAAGCCGCAAGTGCCAAACTCAGCGCGCCGGCGGTGTAGAAAACGTGACGGAAACCTCGCATTCAGCGACTCCCTTTGCCCGATAGGCTAATATCGCCGCCAGTGGCAAGCAAGGGCAGGAATGCTACCACCGGTAAGAATTGCTTCTTCATCCCCCAGAATCTCACACGCCAAAGTTGAGCCAGACTACCCCCGCGGCTAGGCATTAGCCCCTTACAATCCGATACATATCAACGGCTGCGCCGCCGCGATGGCGCCACACTTGCGCGTGTAACAACCTGCGCTTCGGCAATCTCGTGCGGAGGAACCATGTTTCGAATTCTTGTAGCGGCCTTGGCCGTAATGCTGTTCTCTGTCAGCGCATCGTCGGCGCGCGAATGGGTAAGGCTCGGCGACCGGCACGTCGGCTTCCTCGGCGACCACAACTCCATCCAAGTCGGCAAGCACGAGGGCAAGTTCGTGCGCCTCAAGCTCATCGTCCGCAAGAACGACATACAGCTCAACCGCATCAAGGTCGTCTTCGGCAACGGCCAGGTTGAGGACATTGCCTTCGACCGGCATATCCCCGACGGCGGCGAGGCGGTCATCACCCTCCCTCACGGCTGGCATGCGGGCCGTTTCATTAGCGAGGTCGAGCTGCGCTATCATTCGCGCCCCAATTTCCGCGGCGAGGCCATCGCCGAGCTTTGGGGCCAAGAAGACTAGTACAGCCCGAGGCAAGTTCGCCCCCCATTCGCCGAGGGCTCGCAAACGAACTTGCCTCGGATAAAGCTGTACTAGATTCAATACGTTGCTAGTACGCCTGATCCGCAGGAAGTCCTTTCCGTGCCTGCCGCATGTGCGTAGGACTTCCTGCGGGGCGTACTAGGTAGCCCGCGCCGGAAGTTCGCTTGGCGACGCGAGCAGCAAGCGAACTTCCAGCCGGCTGCACCAAAGAAACGCGCGGCCTGCGCTAGGGCGAGCCAAGCGGCGGCACGGCCGGCGATGCGGCCGGACCGTAAGCTTTTTGTACGCCCAAGGCCGGATTGCGGGTAGCGGCTGTAAGCGAGCGGTAAATATCGAGATAGGCGTCCGCCATCCGCTCCACTGTAAAGCGGCGCTCGAAGCCGGCGCGAACCTGCGCCCGGCTGAGACGGACTGCCCGCGAGACTGCCTCCACCGCTTCCTCGACGCTCCGCACCACGAACCCCGTTTCCCCCTCGCTGACAATTTCGGAAACCGCCCCGCGCTCGAACGCGATAACAGGCGTCCCGCATGCCATCGCTTCGATCATGACCAGCCCGAAAGGTTCCGGCCAATCGATAGGGAACAGGAGCGCCAGGGCATTGCCCAGAAAGGCGGCTTTCTGCTGTTCGTCTATTTCTCCAACGATATTCCACTGACGGATTTGCCTCGGCCATCGGCCGGATAACGTCCAGCCAATAGCCCTGGTCGAAACTATCGATCTTGGCGGCAATCCGGAGCGGCAAGCCAGCGCGCGCTGCGATTTCAATCGCACGGTCAGGCCGCTTTTCGGGAGAGATGCGCCCCAGGAACGCGAGATACCCGCCCTCCGCATGGCGGGAAAAGGGGAGAAGCCCGCGCGGCAGGCCATGATAGACGTTGCCGGCCCAGTTTGCCCCAGGCGCCAAGGGCGTGCGCTGGCTGTACGAAATCGAGGCCAGCGGCGGCTTTACGAAGGCTGAGTAGAAGGGCTGCAAATCGGGCAAGTCTAGGCGGCCGTGAAGCGTGGTGAGGGTCTTGCCCGCGAACTTCTGGATCGCCGGGAAATGCAGAAGATCGATATGAAAATGCAGGACGTCGAATTCGCGAGCGCGCCGCAGCACCCGGTCCAGCATCAACATATGGTACGGGATCGTGTCCCTCACCGCCGCGTTCAGCCGGAGAGCGCTTGGGACGCAAGGCACAAGCTCCGCCCGCGTCTCAGAATCGCCCGTTGCGAAGAGCGTCACCTCATGGCCCTGCGCCACCAGCTCCTCGGCCAGATAGGATACGATCCTTTCGGTGCCGCCATAAAAGCGAGGCGGGCAGCTTTCCGCCAGCGGCGCGATCTGGGCAATTCTCATCCCGCAAGCTTTTCCATGGAACCGCGTGAAGTCCACGCCGTCGCGAATGCGCACAGGGGCGCACCTTTCCAAACACGCGATAAAGCAAACGGGTCCGGCCTCCTTCCACGGTTGAGGCTCGGGCCAGCAAATACGCTATGGCTTTTGCTACAGGCTTAGGGGAAGATTTTTCCGCGCTTGTTCAGGCGCTGCAGGGCGCCGGGGAGCAGGTCGGGCAGGTCCTCCGCGATCAAGCCAGGCCCGAAGGTCTGGGCAAGCTCTCCATGGATCCAAACCGCCGCCGCCGCCGCGTCGAATGCGGCCATGCCCTGAGCGGCAAGGCCTGTCACCAGCCCCGCCAGCGCATCGCCGGCGCCAGCGGTGGCAAGCCATGCCGGCGCACTTTCGTTGATGGCGGCAAGGCTTCCGGGGTGCGCGACCACGGTGTCCGGCCCTTTGAGAATGATGACCGCGCCCGAAAGCTCGGCCGCGCGGCGCGCCCGCTCCAGCTTCGACGGCTCTTCGGCGATCTCCGGAAACACCTTTTTGAACTCGCCTTCGTGAGGCGTCAGGATGGTAAGAGCGGGCAGGCGCGCCTTGATCCGCTCGAACAGCTCGGCAGGCGTCTCGCTGAAAGCGGTGAGCCCTTCCGCGTCGATGACCGCGGTAGCCTGACTGCCAAGCACGGCCCCAACCAGATCCTTGACCTCCGGGTCCTGGCCGGCGCCCGGCCCGATGAGCACCGAGGTAATCCGCGTGTCGGAAAGGATCTCAGAAAGCCCCTCATGCCCGTCATAGGCATCGACCATGATCGCCGAGAGCTGCGATGCGTTGATATAGAATGCCGATTTGGAGGTCGCCACCGACACGAGTCCGGCCCCGGCACGCAGCGCGGTCCTGGCAGCAATTCGCGCGGCACCCGTCCGTTCCATCGGCCCCGAGACGACAACGGCGTGGCCCCGGTCGTATTTGTGATCGTCCACTTTGAGCTTCGGGAAGAAGCGCAGCCAAAAATCCGGATCGTTGGTGAACGATCCTGGCTGAATCTGCTCGATCACCGAGGCCGGAATGCCGATGTCCGCCGCCCGCACGTCCCCGCAGTAAAGACGGCCCGGCAGCAGCACATGCCCGGTCTTGCGCCGGAAGAAGGTGATGGTGGAGGCGGCCTTGAAGGCAACCCCGTGAATTATGCCCGACGTGGCATCGATGCCGGTGGGGACGTCGATTGCGACCACGGGCAGCGCGCGGGACGTTACGTCCTCGATGACTTGCGCCACGACGCCTGTCACGGCTTCATGCAGGCCCGTCCCGTAGAGCGCGTCGACAATGACCTGGGCGCCTTCGAGGCACTTGGGCGAAAACGGCTCGATCGCCTCATCCCAGCGCCTGGCCATTTCCTTCGGATCGCGCTTCAAATCTTCCTTGCGTGCATGGAGGGCAAGCCGGACCTGATACCCCCGTTCGCGAAGATAGCGGGCACAGACGAAACCGTCCCCGCCGTTATTCCCCGGACCGCACAGCACCGCAACGCGGCTTCCACGGGGAAAGCGCCGGACGACCTCCTCGGTCGCGGCACGGCCCGCATTTTCCATCATGGTAAGCGTCGAAACGCCTGCCTCCGCGGCAAGCTTTTCGGCGCGGCTCATTTCTTCAGCGGTCAGCAGTTCCAGCAAGGGATAGCCCCGTAGTAATCGATTACGCGTTAATCCTTAAACCGGATGTCCGCATGAATGTAGCCAAAAATTGACTTGAAGCGAAAGAAAAGCAACCGTGGCTAGATGCATCCCTGCACCCCGCTGGAATCGCTGGCTGCGAGGCGGAGCGCTGGGGGAAATGTCAAAGCGCCGCCTAGGTTAGCATTTGCCCATTTATTGTGCTATTTGCATACTTCTTGAGCACAATCATCGCTGGGTTTAGGTTCGAAACCCAAGCGCCAAGCCATTTGGCACGGCGTGTGCTTACCTATGCGCTTGCTATTTGCCCCGTTGCGGAGGATACGACTCGCTATGAAGAAAATTGAGGCGGTCATTAAGCCGTTCAAGCTCGATGAGGTTAAGGAGGCGTTGCAGGAGATTGGCCTGCAGGGCATCACCGTCACCGAAGCCAAGGGCTTTGGCCGGCAGAAGGGCCATACCGAACTCTACCGGGGCGCGGAATATGTTGTCGATTTTTTGCCGAAGGTGAAGATTGAGATTGTGCTGCCGGACGACATGGTAGAAAAAGCGGTCGAAACCATCCGCAATTCTGCCAGGA
>CAVXDM010000021.1:0-9852 GCA_963760455.1 uncultured Alphaproteobacteria bacterium | reverse complement strand
CGCGGAGCTACCCGCGGCGTTCGGAGCCGCTGTAGTCTAAAATGCCCCGCGCGCGCCGCCTGTGCCCGCGCGGCCTTTACGATCACGCCCGTCTTCCTTGCGGCGCCACGCGTGAAGAGGCGCTCCATTTTCAGGCTGCCGCAGGCCGGACAAACTGGCGTGGCGCCAGAGCCGATCAGCAAGTTCGGTATCCTTGTCGCATTCCGCACAATGGTAGCTAAAGAGCGGCATACTGAGTCCCCTTTGTCAGGACCGGTAGGTAGCCGCCGTTCTTGGATTTCCGGCCCGGAAGCCATCGTAATCGCCCTGCCAGTGCACCTATCGTCTTCGACAACTGCACGCCGTGCAGGAAATAGACAATTACGGCATAGCCCGCCGTCGTTGTGTTGCCGTGGCCGCCCAGCGGCGCGTTTAAAAAGCAAGGGGGACTCTACGGACCGCTCAACCGGATTTCGCATTATCTGCTGGCGCCCAGCTCCTAACGAGCTTCGTCCGCGTAAGCGCCCGTCATGGTAAATGTGGGCTTGGTAAACGGCAGATCGTCATGTCTCGCGCACGCTATTTCTGTGTTTTTTCTCCCGTTTGGGGTCGATTTCTGCGTTTCAAAAATCCCTTTAAATATACCGCAACTCGCGGATTAACCATCCGCAGCCCACGGCGGCGGAAGAGCGGCCAACTTTTAGCCAAACACGACAATGACTTATTCAAAAACGCCGCCACTTGACGCTTCCTTAATGCGCATGTGCTAAATTAGTTCAACATCGAAAAGCGGCATCCGCCACGCCAAAAGCCAGCAAACTGCGTTAACGGGCAATGAATTCGCCGCCCGGCCTCAGAGGATGCCGAGCTTCTTCTGCAGGTTCGAAGAGGAGGTTGTGTACTGAAAGATGACGCGCTTGTCCGGATATACGAAGTGGTGCGCCGCCTGCGCCATGAGCGCTCCCTCGTGGAAGCCCGATAGGATGAGCTTGAGCTTGCCGGGATACCAGTTGATGTCGCCGATGGCGAAAATCCCAGGCTCCGATGTTTCGAACTTCGCCGTGTCCACGGGGATGAGGTTCTCGTGCAGGTTCAGGCCCCAATCCGCCACGGGGCCGAGCTTCATGGTCAGGCCGAAGAATGGCAGGAGCCGCTCGGCCTCGATCTCGAACTCCTGCTCCGGCCCGCCGTTCACGGGGCCGCGCACGGAGAGGCTGCGCAACTCGCCGCCTTCGCCATGGAGCTTCGTGACCTGCCCGGTGAGGAATTGAGCCGGCCTTCCGCCTCCAGCGCCCGCATCTTGTTGACGAAATCGGGGGCGGCGCGGAACTCCGGCCGGCGGTGGATCAGCGTCACCGACTTGGCCACGGGCTCGATTCAGCGTCCAGTCGAGCGCCAAATCGCCGCCGCCAACGATGACGGCATGCTTGCCGCGGAACGCATCCATCTTGCGCACCGCGTAGAACACCGACTTGTCCTCGAACGCCTCGATGCCCGCCAGCGGGGGCCGCTTCGGTGAACGAGCCGCCGCCAGCCGCGATTACCACGACCTTGGCCAGGAAGGTTGTCGCCGGCGTCCGTCGCGGCCTCGAAGCCGCCCGCCACGCGCTTGAGCGTATCCAGCCGCTCGCCGAAGTGGAACACCGGCGCGAACGGCTTTATCTGTTCCATGAGCCGTTCCGTAAGCTCCTGGCCAGTCACGACAGGTAGACCGGGGATATCGTAGATCGGCTTCTCTGGATAAAGCTCGGCGCATTGTCCGCCCGGCCTGTCCAGAATGTCCACGACGTGCGCCTTGATATCGAGGAGGCCCAGCTCGAAGACGGCGAAAAGCCCCACGGGGCCTGCTCCAATGATGAGGGCGTCGGTTTGAATAGCGGAGGTCATGTGCTCGTTTCAGCCGGTGCGGAGCGGACGTGGGCGCCCTAGTTTTGATGCTCAGGGATGCGGACGACAAGGCCGTCATGCTCGGGTTTCAGCCGGATCTGGCAGCTCAGCCGGCTGGTCGGACGCACGTCGAACGCGAAATCGAGCATGTCCTCTTCCATCGGCGACGGCGCGCCCGTCTTCTCTTTCCAGGCCTCGTCGACATAGACATGGCAGGTCGCGCAGCTACACGCGCCCCCGCATTCGGCGACGATGCCCGGCACCGCATGCTTGATCGCCGTTTCCATAAGGGTCTCGCCGGCTTCGCCCTCGACCGTATGAACCGTACCGTTGTTCTCTATATATGTGACTTTCACCATGACACCGCCAAATTGCTCACTGACACAATTCTCTAAGAGAGATCGGGCTGAAATTCAAAGCTGCAATTCTCCCTTGTGCCCCGGATGCGCCCGTGAAGCGGGAATACGCGGCAAAACTGCAACCAAAATGCTAAAAAGTTGTGGTTTTTTTCTCCACCGGTAAAGGTTGCTGATGAAAATGCGGCGAATCGCAATATTCACTACATGAAACAGAGATTTACGAATGTGGCTTTGCGTGGGCAATTCATTTTCAGCGTCAGGCAATCTTTTTTTTGGCCTCAAAAATCCAGTAGCGAAAGCGCAGGCTGGGTTTTTTCGGGGCGCTTTCAAAGCGCGCGTTTGAGGAGCAATGAAGAGCTGCCTTGAGTTTATGCGTAACGCCGCGGCGAGGGATCGTCGGCGATTGTTTTGCGGCGTTGGCGGTATCTCACACAAAATACATATGGTCAGGACGGCCTGATGAGCCAGAAACAAGCGATCTCCCAGACGCCCATCGATCTTACCCCGGAAGATGAGGCGCAGCCGCAAAATGTGAGCGGAAAAGCTCCTGCGGAAATCGGGGGCAGGGCCGCGCGCCGATGGCGTGCAGCCAGATCCGGGGCAAGGTACACCCGCAGGGCGCGCGCCGTCACGGCGCGTTCAAGATGCGCCCGGCAATACGGTTCAGGTTTCTCCGGGAGCGGGCGCGCCGGCGGCGCAGAAGCGCGGGGCAAGCTCGGCGCGCCCGCATATCGCGGCCAACGACGACATGCCGTCGATCGGCGGGCTGATCTACGCGCTGCAACAGCGTCCGTCGCGGTCGCCATTCCTCATCGCGCTAATCACCTCGGCGGTTTGGTTTGTGCTGGGGATGGGCGTATCCTATGCGGTGTTCCTGAAGGCCTTCGACGGGGCAGGCAGCACAGCGGAGTTACTCGCCAATCCCGCCATAATCGCGGTTATCGCGACCGTCGCCATTCCGATTGCGCTATTCTGGTTCCTGGCCATTTTGGTCTGGCGTGCACAAGAACTCCGGCTGATGTCGTCGGCCATGACCGAGGTCGCGGTACGGCTGGCCGAGCCCGACCGCATGGCCGAGCAGTCGGTTGCCTCGCTCGGGCAAACGGTACGGCGCCAGGTCGCGGCGATGAACGATGCGATCTCCCGCGCGCTTGGCCGGGCTGGCGAGCTTGAGGCGCTGGTCCATAACGAAGTCGCGGCACTTGAACGCTCCTACTCGGAAAACGAGAACCGGATCAGGAACCTCATCAACGAGCTTGCAAGCGAGCGCGAGGCGCTGGCCAACAATAGCGAGCGTGTGAGCGAGGCGCTGCGCGGCATTGGCAGCCAGGTTACAAGAGAGATTACGGCAGCGAGCGAAAAGGCGTCGCAGTCGCTGGGCCACGCCTCCGTCAGCATGACCGAAACCTTCGCGGCCCGCGGCAGAAGATCACCGCTGCAGTTACGGCAGCCGGATCGGCCATCGACGAGAAGCTCGCAGAGCGTGGTGCGCGCATCACCGAGCAATTGGTCAAACACGGCGCGCAGGCGGCCGAATCGCTGCGCGTGTCGAGCCTTGAAGTTACGCGCCAGATTCAGGAGTCGTCCGACCGGGCGGCAGCCGCGATCTCGGCAAAGGGCAACAGCCTCGTTACGTCCGTCATAGGAATGAGCGAGCGGGTTGGCCGGGAAATCCCGGTGCTTCTCGAAAAGCTTGGCACCGAGCAGACGCGCCTCAGTTCCATTATCGACGGCGCTACGCGCAACCTGACAGCCCTGGAAACCGCGCTTACCGAAAAGACCGAGTCGCTTGGCCAGGCCCTCGGCGAGCGCACCTCGGTTCTGCACACGGTTCTGCACGACCATACGCAACGCATCGACACCACCATGGCTGAGCGTGTCCAGGCGCTGGAGAACATCCTGAGCCGCCGCACGCACAACTTCGAAGTGACGATGACGGAGCGGACCAAGCAGCTCAATTCTACACTCGCTCAACGCGCCCAGGCGCTGGAGACTTCGATCGCCCAGCAGACCGGTTCAATCCGGGACACGATCGACAAGCAGGCCGGCTCCATGGAGCACACGCTGGCACGGCAAGCCGCTGCGATTGAGCGCGTGGTATCTCAGAACTCATCGAACCTCCAGCGTGCGGTGGAAGAGCTTGCCAGCCGGTCGAACACCGGTACGGATGCGCTGTCTGGCCAGGCTCGTGTCCTCAAGGAAGTCTCCGCAACCCTTGTGAACCAACTCGGCGGCTTGACACAGCGCTTCGAGGAGCAGGGCAAGGCGCTCGTCAACGCATCCCGTACCTTCGAGATGTCCAATTCGAAGGTCGATGCCATGATGGAGCAGCGTCAGGCCGGCTTTAACAAGCTCATGGAAAACGTCAGCGCCAGGGCTGGAGAGCTTGACCGCATGATGAATTCCTACTCCAACATGCTGGAGCAGTCGCTGAGCCAAGCCGAGCTTCGGGCACGCAAGGTCACGGAGCTACTGGCCAAGGACTCCGCCGAGAAGTCGCAGGTGGCGATTCGCGAGATCGAGCGTCTGCGCCAGGACGCCCAGGTCCATACGCAAAAGGCGGTGACAGAGCTGCAGGCCAATTTCAGCTCCCTCTCGGATCAGGTCTCCACCCAGCTCACAAGCCTTTCGTCGAAGTTTTCCGATACGACCCGCGTGGTGCGCGACACGACGCGGCGGGCAACCGTGGACCTCGAAGCTGCGCAGTCCGAGCTTCAACGCCACGCGAAGGCCCTACCGGAAACCGCAAAGCAAAGCGCCACCGCCATGCGGCGTGCGTTGCAGGACCAGCTCTCGGCGCTCGACGCTCTTTCCGACGTATCCAGCCGCCACACATTTTCCAGCTCTGTGTCGGTTCCTGAGCAAAGAGGCGAGCCGCCGCTGCGCGATCAGCCGGCACTCCCGCCCCCGCACGATGCAGCGTTCTCGCCCCGGCAGACCTTCGATTACGGCCAGCCGCCGAGCGAGAAAAGCTGGGCTCCCGAGCAGCAGCAGCCGCTCGCCAGGCCCTTCCAGCCCGAGCCGGTAGCAGCTCCTGTGCCGCAGTTCCCAGAGCCTCAAGCGCCTGAGCGCCGCAATCAGTGGTCGCTTGGAGACTTGCTGGCACGGGCATCGGAAGATGATGAGGGCGAAGTCCGGAAAGAGGAATCCTACGGACTGCCGCCCGTCGTGGCGCCCTATGCGCCGCGAAGCGCTGGCCCTGCGGCCCGGGTCGATGCCGGTGGCATGGATTTCAGTATGGGTGACATCGCTTCTTGCATCGACGAGCGCCGGGTTCTGGATATTTGGTCGAGACTGAAGCGCGGCGAGACAGAGATTCTGCAACAGCGGGGCTTCTATTCGCGTCAGGCTCAGAGCGTCGTCGAGCGTGTCCAGCGCCGCTACGAAACCGACCCGAATTTCAGGAACGTCGTCGAGCGGTATCTGGCCGATTTCGAGAAGATGCTGCAGGACGTGAGCCGTTCCGATCCGCGCGGAGGCTCTGTCCAGGCGAGGCTCGGCTCCGATGACGGGCGCGTCTATTTCGTGCTGGCTCACATTAGCGGACGGCTTGGCGTATAAAGCAACGCGGCCTGCTTCAGCGGCAGACTGCAGCATGCTGCGGCTTACTCGGCGCGGGCGCACAGTCCGCGCCGTTGCGTTTGGGGAGAGCTTCGTGCGGTGCGCGGCCTCAGGTACAAGGCCGCGAGTATCGGCCGCAACTCGGCGCTTAAGGGCGGTCCGCGGCGAAACTTCCTGGCGTCACCGCACCCCATCGCAGCGGCAATGAACGTCGCGGAAGCCAGCCAGAAGGTCTTGCCGCCGCAAAGAACCTAATCGGTGTGGTCTGCCCGGGTTGCTTCGATTGTCATGGTGGGTCGCCATATACGGCGCGGCGACCAGAGGCAGCGTCTGCGATAAGTGCCTGAACCGCGTCGCGGAAATTTCCCCGGCCTCTGGGCCGGGGCTCGCAACGGCGTCCGCCGCTTCGCCAAGATGGCTATTAGAGCTGCGGCGCCCTCAGCTAAAGCGCGTTTTCCAGGGACTCGAACACGAAATCCGCATCATTCGCCGACCTGAAGCTGATCTTGAAGTCGACCGTCCCGTCCTTCAGCGAGATCGACCTCTCCGGCGCAAAGCCGCAAGTCACGCTCTTGATCTGCTCCTTGACCGCTTCCTTGCCAGGGGCGTCGCTGCACACGCGCCGGATGCCTTCAAGCGCGGCGTCGCACCAGCCGCTTGCGCTTTGGGTGGGCCAGTAGTCCTCCTGAACGCCGGTCCAATCGAACGTCACAGTTATCGAGGTGCCACACTCCCGGTTGGTTTGATTTGCATGCCTGGTCAGGCTCACCGTTTCGGATGCTTTCCGCTGCTCAGGGGTCTTCGTGGATTGCGCCTGAACGGCGCCGCGATGAGAGCCACGCCCGCCGCCAATGTTCCGATCCAGCCCAAGATTTTCATCGCCGGTTCTCCCTTATTGTTTGATAACGGCCTGGCATCTTTTTTCCAGCAAGCCCTTGAGGGCGTTGTGCTGGAGCAGGGCCGGGCAGGCGTTCTTCACGTAGTAGTCGCTGCTTGTCACCTTCGCGACGTTTGCCGCAACAGCCGGTTTTACCGCATCCCAGCACTTTTCCATGAGCGCGCGGGCCTCCTTCGCTTCGCGGTAGTCCGCCGGCAGCTCCAGCCCGCGGATCAGATCGTATTGCAGCTCGGAGTCGGTGCATATGGCCTGGCCTCCTGGAGAGTCGATCCCCAGCACATAGAACAGCGGTGCGACCTGGCGGTTGAACTTCACGCCGATCAGGTGCGCGGCGCCAAGCGCCAGCTCCGCGCTGACCGGAGCTGCATGGACGAAGCGTTCAAGATCGTTGCGGCATTTAAAATCGTCGCGCCGTTCGTCGAAGCACCGCTCGAAAGCCGCAAGCCCGACGGTGGTGCGCAGTGCGAGGAATTTCTCGGAGTTGGCCAGCGAGGGGAATTTTGGGTGGTAGCGCTCAAGTGCGGCGAACCGATCCGCCGCGGAGCCGCCGGGCGCGGTTTGCGCGGCAAGCTCGCCAAGGGCAGCCTGCTCGACCAGGCTATTCCAATGCGCATCGCGCGCTGCCGGGCTGATATCGTTCAGCCGGTCGTGCAACTCGGCCCAGCTTTGTGCAGCCGCCAGCGCATCCAGATCCTCGATCGATGTGCCGGTCTGCTTCGGCTCCGCCGCCGCCACCTGCGCCGGGCCGGGTTCGGGGGACCGGGGCGCCGCGCCTGGCTGGAAGTAGAAATCGGTCGTAAGTGCCGAATGATCCCAGGGCACCTGCTTCCCGCCGGTCGCCGCAAGCACATCCTTGCGTACATCGATCATAACCGCGGTGAGATTGTGGCCCGGCTCCTTCACACGCTTCGTGAAGGCCGCCGTGAAGGGCGAGTTCCGGTTTTCGCCATCGAGCGCGACGTTTCCGGGCTGCGTCGAATAGGCGATGAAGGTTCCAACGCCGGTGTGCACCTCCGCAAGGCCCTTGCCGACGTTCACCGAGCGCGTCCCCATGGAGCGCGCAAGGTTATTGCTCAGGGGATTGTCGCGGCAGGCATCCAGGAACACGATATTGATCTTGCCCTCGCGCTCGACCTCCATTTGCCTGAGAACGAAATCCAGCGAGATGGCCTCGAAATCGAGATCGCGCTCGCTGGCAAGCTTGGTGTCCACGGGCAAGAGATAGTTGCGCCCCGCGACCTGCAGGCCGTGGCCCGCGTAGTAGAGCACCGCCGTATCGGCCTTCGCCAGAGCGTGCGAGAAGGTCCGTACCTTTTCTTCGAAGGCAGGCTTGGTAAGATCGAGCCCCAGGACGACGTTGAAGCCGAACTCCTTGAGCACCCTGGCGGTGTCGGAGGCGTCGTTGACGGGATTGGAGAGCGTTCCAGCATTCAGATAGGCGGAATTGCCGATCACAAGTGCGACGCGCTTCTCCGCGGCGGCGGGCAGGACTGCGGCGACTTGCAACAATAACGCCGCTATGAACAAACGGAAATACAACATTGGCGACCCCCATGATTACTGTCTTGCCGGAGACCAGATAATTTGGACAATTCGATGTTGGAAATTGGTTGCGGCGCGGGCCGTTCGGTGAGCAGGGTCCGCGCCAGATTGGATGGAGCGAGGCGGAGATGACTTGGTCGGCGCGGCAGTATCTGAAATTCGAGGACGAGCGCACCCGCCCCGCCCGCGACCTGCTGCAAGCGGTTTTGGTGGGCGAGGTGAGATGCGCGGCCGATCTTGGCTGCGGCCCCGGCAACTCGACAGAGCTTATTGTGGCGCGCTTTCCGGCCGCCTCGGTCGTTGGCGTGGACAACGCGGCGGACATGATCCGGGCCGCGAAGGAACGGCTTCCCGCCGTCCGCTTCGAGCTGGCCGCCATCGAGGGCTGGAGCGAGCCCGGGCCGTGGGACCTCGTCTACGCGAATGCCGCGCTGCAATGGGTGGGTGGCCACGAGACGCTGCTGCCGAAGCTGGCCGGCCTGCTCGCGCCGGGCGGAAGCCTCGCGATCCAAATGCCGGACAATCTGGGAGAGCCGTCGCATGTGGCGATGAGGAAGGTGGCCACGAGCGCGCCATTCTCGGGAAAGCTCGCCTCGGCCGCCGGCGCGCGCACCGCCATCGCGCAGGCGGATTGGTACTACGCGCTTTTGAAGCCGCTCTGCGCCCGCGTGGACATCTGGCGCACGACCTATTTTCATCCGCTGGCAGGTGGCCTCGATGCCATCGTGGAGTGGCTCAAGGGAACCGGCCTGACACCGTTCCTCAAGCCGCTATCGGTTGACGAGCAGGCCGCCTTCCTCGTGGCCTACAAGCGGGAGCTGGCGAAGTCCTATACACCCCTCGCCGATGGCACGGTCATGTTGCCGTTCCCGCGCCTGTTCATCGTCGCGACACGTTAGCCACGGTTCAAGTGAAGGCCGCCACTCCGTCGTCGCGAGGCGCGGCGGCAATCCAGAAGCCACGATCGGTGCTTACGGTGGATCGCTTCGCGGCCGCGCTTCGCTCGCCGTCGCAATGACGGCAATCCGCATTCGCCGAAATTGCTCCAGATGCCGGGCCGCTATTACCAGGGACACTGCCCATGGCCCCAGGCGGTCGAACATTGGGCCACGCCGAACAGAAAATTGGCAACCGGCGTGTGCGTGAGCGAGATGATGAGGCTCACGAGCGCGATGAAGCTCGCGGTGACTGCGATGGCGGGCAGATACCAGAGCCGCGAAATGACAAGCGCACGCTTCACGGGAAGCAGCTCGGCGGACGTCAGACCCACTTCGGGGTGATCCGAAATCACCTCGACGGCCGCGCGCGCGCCAGGCGTGAACCTTGCAAGCACGCCCGCAAGCCCGATGACGAGGTGCGACGAGGCTGGCACAAGCGGTGTCATCAGCATCCCCGTCACGAACAAGCCGTCGGTCCAAGGCGCGTCAACGGCCCTCTGCGCCTGGGCCTGCCAGTTGAACGGCGGCAATTTCGCCAAGCCGAACAGCGTGTTCAGCAACTCCAGCGCATTCGGCAGCAGCGCCGCCAGCAGGACCATCAGGGCAGCGCCCGAGGCGAAGGCGCCCAAGCCCACGCCGGCGACCCTAAGGCCGCCGTTGAGGTCCGGTCTTGCGCATTCCGTCTGCT
>CAVXDM010000020.1:0-79950 GCA_963760455.1 uncultured Alphaproteobacteria bacterium | reverse complement strand
CCAGCTTCCAACGCATTGTTTTTGCTTGCCATCCCAAGCGGTGGGACAATGGGAACTCGGTGCGCAACCTTTGCAGCGCCGCTTACGGCCAGTTTTTTCTGCGCCGCCTTGCGTGTGTAGACGCGTGCCATGTCCGCAGGATATCGAATGGGCTTTCGACGATGAGATCCTATACATCGTTCAAAGCCGAGACATCACAACTCTCGCAGACATTGACAGCTCGCTCTTTACGCCGCAAGCCATGGAAGGCTGCGCCAGATCGCCGAACAGCTTCGGCACGCGCTGATAGAGAACGGAGCGGTTGAGCTGGCGCACCGTAAGCGGCAGCAGCGGGTCGTGGCCGGTAAATAGCCATCCCTTCGAAGGGCATTGCAGCCACCAGGCCCGCAAAAGTTCGAGAAGCTGCGGCGAGTGCATCGCATAGCGATCCTTGCGTCCCGAATGCGCCTCGAATTTTCGGATCTCACGGCCGCTGGCTTGGTCCCAGAGCCTCGGCGTCCTGTCGATACCGCCCGGCAGTGCGGTCTTGCCGTCCCAAATCGCGGACGCTCATAAGGCCAAGCTTCATCTGACTAACCTTATACCCGCCGGATGCCGGGTTACGCTTGAATTCAAGGTCCAAGCTTAATTGCGCCTACAACGCGCCTGCCAGTACATCCTTGGCGGCTGTGTCGATCGCGCTAATGTCGCTGACCGACCCATTCCTTTGAAAAGTCGATCAGCTATCCGCTGCTCATCGCCATCACTGCCGCAATCAGTCAAGGCAAAGCGGGATCGAAAACAGCACGATCAGGCTGAGCTTCCAGGAATAGGCCAAGAGCGCCGCTATGAACACGATGGTAAATCGTGCCCCTAAACCACCGTACATCGCGGGGCAAATTTTGGCCGCGCGCAAACTTTAACCGGCCATTTTTTGTAGGTATGCACCCAAATTGCTCACCCGCCGCGTTCAAGTTGTCCCCCCTCAATGTCCGCCAGCCTGACCAAAGACCAAATCGAACGGCTCGCCCCCGATCAGGCGTCGCTCGGCGCCGCGCTGAAGCTCGTGAAGCCCGCGAAATGGTCCGTGCTCGGCACCGGCGCGGACACAGCGCTTATTTGGGGGGAATGCCAAGGCTCGGGTGCGACACCTTATCGCGTCGTGGCCGGCACCGCCGATCTCAGCTACAAATGCACCTGTCCTAGCCGGAAGTTCCCCTGCAAGCATGTCCTGGCGCTCATGTGGCAATACTGCGATGCACCGCAGCGCTTTGCCCAGGGCGCGGTGCCCGAATGGGTGAACGATTGGCTGGCGCGGCGGCGCGGCAAGCCCTCCGGTGCTGCGGCAAGTATCGATGCCGAAGCCGGCTCCCGCGAGGCACAGAAGCCGCGCGGCGGCTCCATTGCCGCGGCTTTGGCCGAAACTCCGGCAGCCGCCCCGCCCGATCCCAAGGCTGCGGCGCGTGCCGAAGCGCAGCGCGAGCGCATCCGGCAGGAGCGCGAAGCCGCTATCCTTGGCGGTCTCGACGAGTTGGACCTCTGGATTGCCGATCAGCTCAATCACGGCCTTGCGGGCTTTGCGGCGAACGCGGTCAAAGGCTGCCGCACTTTGTCGGCGCGCCTCGTGGATGCCAAGGCGGGGGGCCTGGCGGGGCTGCTCGACGCTCTGGCGGCCGACGTGTTCCGCGTGCCCGAAGCCCAGCGCGGCGAACTGGTCATGGAGCGGCTGGCCGCGATGACGCGTGATCGCGGCTGCCTACCGCCGTCAGGATGCGCTGCCGCCCGCCCTCAAGGCCGATGTTCGCCGGGCGGTAGGCTGGACCGTCAAGCGCGAAGATTTGCTGGCCGATGCCCAAGCGATGCGCGTCGAGGCCCCGTGGATGGTAGTTGCCACCCGCAGCGAGGTGCAGCCGGATAAACTCCGGCGGCTCGAAACCTGGCTTATGCGCTTGGACACGCAGGAGGCCGATGCAGCCGCTCCCCGGTTTGCGCTGCTCCTGGACTTCATTCCGGTGTCCACCGGGGCGCAGGGAACTCCTTACACGCCCGGCGAAATCCTGCTCGCCGAGCTGGTTTTCTATCCCTCCGCCACGCCGCTGCGCGCCCATATCGCCAATCGCGAGCCGGTGTCCTTCGATCCGCTCGCCGAACTTCCGCCGTGGCCGCGCTTTGCGCCGGGGCTTGGCCAAGCTCTCGACGATTACGGCGCGGCGCTGGCGTTGCAGCCCTGGCTCGACGCCTGGCCGCTCGCCGCCTCCGAGGTCCACCCGGTATGCGGCGAGAATGGCGGACTGCTCATCGCCGGAGGCGATGGCGTCGCGCTGCCGCTAAGCCGCACGCAATCGGAGGCCGCGTTGCCTCTTCTGGGCCTCGGCGGCATTGCCGTCGCGGGACTCTGGGACGGTAAGCTGTTCACGTTGTTCGCCGCCGAAACGCCGCTCGGTCTTTGGTACGAGGTCTGACGCTCCATGTCCGCGCAATGCTTCTCAAACCTCAACCCAGGCAGCCTCCGCCAAAGCTTCATGCTCGGGCTCAACAGGAGCCCGCTCTCGCTGCCGGAGGAGGCTGCCCAGGCAATCCGCGCGCGCACCCCTGATGCCCAGCCGGCGCTCACCGCCCTGGCACTCGCAGGCACGCGCAGCCGCTTTGCCCGCCCCGCTCCGGCACAGGCCACCGAAGCCATCCCCGAAGCCGCCCGCGCACTCCATGCCGATCCGCGCCACGTTCTGCCGGCCCGCGCCCGCCGGCACCTGCAGCGGCTGCTCATCAAGGCCGATATCGAGACGTCGCGGACCGTGTTGGGTGCGGCCTTGAACCGGCTGGCTCCGCTTGGCTTGCGGCTCCACCCGTTCGACTTGCCGCGGCTGGCGATGCCGTTGCGAAGCTGCGGCGTGCTGCCAGGCATCGCGGAGCGGGCGTATCTCGCGCTGACGCAAACGGGCGCTGCCGGCGAAGACGAGCCGCAGGAGCAGTTGTTTCACGAAACCATCGCCGCTGAGAACTGGCGAAGCTTCGGGAAGGCCGCGCGCGTGCGCTTTTTGGCTGAGTTGCGCGCGAAAGATGCCGCCGCCGGGCTCGCGCTGCTGGAGGTTTGTTTCGCGCAAGAACCTGCCGCGCTGCGCTCCGAGCTACTGCTCGCGCTGCGCACTGGGCTGTCCACCGGCGACCGCGCCTTTTTGGAGGGGCTGGAGAAAGACCGGGCGGAGAGCGTCCGCGTGGCCGCCACGCGGCTCCTGTCGCTTCTCCCCGGCACCGATGCCTATGGCGAACGGCTCAACCTCGCGATGGCGAGCTTCAAGGTGAAGCCGGCCAAAATGTCGCGTGGCAAGCGGCAAATCGTCTTTACCCATCGCGGCGTTGCAAGCCCGAAGGCCAGCCAAACCGAGACGTTCGTCCTTCTGGAGAACATAACGGCGGAAGAGCTGGCAGGCCGGCTCGATATGACGCTGGAGGCGTTCTTGGAGGCGCTGCCGGACGGTGAGGATGCCGTTCTTGCCGCGCTGCTCGGCACGGCCATCGCTAGCCGCGGCTTGGACGTTATCGCTGCCCTGGTCCCGCGCCTCAGTGGCGGCGCCCTCGATCTGCTCTTGATCCATATGCCGGAGTCCGGCGCCGTGCCCGAGGTGCGGGAGGCTCTGCTTGGCCGGTTCATGGCGCGGCTGGAAAGTGGAGCCTTTCCCCGCGCTTCTACTCTTGCCGCATTGCAAGGCCGCCTCGCGGGACCGCTGCCGCTTGAAATGGCAAAGAGGCTGTTGTCCGCCGTGGGTTGGCGGGACTATCTGGACGGGATGACAGCGGAGGATGCGGACCAGCGCAAAATCGATACCGTAGCCCTCATGTACACCGCCATGCTGCTGCCCGCCGCCTGCATGCCGGCCTTTCTCGCCGCCATCGAGCCGCTGCCGCCCGCCATCAGCCGCAAGGCGCGCGAGTTCGCCCATTTCGTGCTTGCGCTGCCAGCCCCCGCCCCTGCTTCCGACGAAAGGTAGATCATGTCCAAGGTCAACAACTCGCGCTCTGGTAGCCCGGAGAGGCGGTAGCGCCAGCAACTCGCGCTCAAGTAGCCCGGAGGGCGGTAGCGCCAGAACTCGCGCTCAAGCAGCCCAGAGGGCGGTAGCGCCCCAAAGAACAACGGCAAGCAGTTGCGGCAATCCGCCGAAGTCCTGTTTGCGCACGAGCTGGAAGCGCTTGCCGCCGAGGACAAGCACGCGCGCCCGGCCAATTGGTGCCTGTCTCCGCGCGCGGCCGTGGATTACCTGATGGGCGGCAAGACCAAGAAGGGCGTCGAGATTTCGCCGAAATATATCGGCAACCGGCGGCTGATCGAGACGGCCGTGGCCACGCTTGCCACCGACCGGGCGCTGTTGCTGCTGGGCATCCCCGGCACCGCTAAATCCTGGGTGTCGGAGCATCTGGCGGCGGCGATCTCCGGCTCGTCGCAGCTCATGGTGCAGTGCACGGCGGGAACCGACGAAAACCAGATCCGCTACGGATGGAACTATGCGCAGCTCCTCGCCAAAGGCCCGTCGCGCGAGGCGCTGGTCGCCACGCCGCTGATGCGCGGCATGGAAGACGGCAAGATCGTCCGCTTCGAGGAGCTGACGCGCATGGGCTCCGATACGCAGGACACGCTCATCACCGTGCTCAGCGAAAAAACGCTGCCCATCCCCGAGCTGAACGACGCCGTCAACGCCACGCGCGGCTTCAACATCATCGCCACTGCCAACAATCGCGACAAGGGCGTCAACGAGCTGTCCTCGGCGCTGAAGCGGCGCTTCAACGTGGTGGTGCTGCCACTGCCGGACACGCTGGAGGAGGAGGTGCAGATCGTCATCAAGCGCGCGGGCGAGATCGGCCCGGGCCTTGAGCTGCCGAAGATCGAGCCGGCCAATAAGGAGATCGAGCGCATCGTCACCATCTTCCGCGAGCTGCGCGACGGGCAGACGCTCAACGGCAAGCTGAAGCTCAAGAGCCCGTCCGGCTCGCTGTCCACGGCCGAGGCCATCGCCGTCACCATCGGCGCGTGGGCGGAAGCGGGGCATTTTGGCTCAGGCGTCATCGACGCGTCTAGCCTTGCCGCCAACCTCGTCGGCGCCATCGTCAAAGACCCGGTGCAGGATAAGATCGTGCTGCAGGAATATCTCGAAGTGGTGGTGCGCGAGCGGAAGGACTGGGCCGGCCTCTATTCCGCCATCCGCGAGGTAATCTGAGGTGGCAGGCGAGCGGCTGCATATCTTCGGCATCCGGCATCACGGCCCGGGCTCCGCGCACAGCCTGGTGCAGGCGCTGGACGAACTCGCCCCGGCCGCGGTGCTGATCGAGGGGCCGCCCGAGGCGAATGGGCTGATCCAGTTCGCCGCGTCGCCGCAGATGCGCCCGCCGCTGGCCCTGCTCATCTACGGCGCGGACGACCCTTCCTATTCGAGCTTCGATCCGTTCGCCGAATATTCCCCCGAATGGCAGGCGATGCAGTGGGCCATCGCCCGGAAGTGCCCGGTGCGCTTCATCGACTTGCCCGCGAGCCACACGCTTGCCGCGCGGAAGGCCGCGGCGGATGCAGCCAAAGAGGCAGCGGCGGAGAGAGAAGACGAGGCGGATTCCGAAGAGGTCGAGGAAGAGGAAGAGCTTGTGCCCGAAGCCTTCGGGGAGCCGGCCGCGGCTGAAGCGGCCGATGTCCGTAGCGATCCCCTGGCCTATCTCGCGGAGCTGGCGGGCTACGAGGATAGCGAAACCTGGTGGAACGCGCTGATCGAGCAGGGCGCGCACGCGCCGGACATTTTCGCCTCCATCGAAAGCGCCATGACGGCCCTGCGCGAGGCGCTTGACGCCGAGCCGCCGCGCCATCCCGCGCGCAAGAAGCGCGAGCAGCAGCGCGAAGCCCATATGCGGCTCGCCATCGCGGATGCGCTCAAGGAGACGGACGGTCCCGTTGCCGCCGTTTGCGGCGCCTGGCATGTCCCGGCCCTGCGCCGCAAGGTGCCCAAGGCCCTGGACAAGGCGCTCCTGAAGGACTTGCCCAAGCTCAAGGTCTCCGCCACCTGGGCGCCCTGGACCAACACGCGCCTTACCATCGCGTCCGGCTATGGAGCGGGGATTTCCTCGCCCGGCTGGTACGGGCATCTATGGGGCGAGCTTAGGCGCTGGCGGGAGGGCGGCCTTTCCCCGCGCGCGTTCACGGCGCATTGGCAGACCCGCGTCGCGGCGCTCCTGCGCAAATCCGGCCGCATCACCGCCACGGCCTCGGTCATCGAAGCCGCGCGGCTGGCCGAGACGCTGGCTGCCTTGCGCGAGCTGCCGTTGCCGGGCCTTCCGGAAATGCGCGACGCGAGCCTTGCCGCGCTCTGCGAAGGCGAGACGCTGCCGCTCCGGCTGATCGAGGACCGGCTGGTCAGTCGGCGACGATGTGGGCGCGGTGGACCCGGACGTGCCGCAAATGCCGCTGCAGGCCGACCTCACGCGCCAGCAGAGGCGGCTGAAGCTCAAGCCCGAGGCGCTAGAGGCCGAGTTGTCGCTGGATTTGCGCACGGATGCGGGGCTGGCGAAATCGTTGCTGCTGCACCGGCTCAATCTCATCAAAGTTGGCTGGGGCAAGCTCACCGATCCGGGCGGCAGCCGGGGCACGTTCCGCGAGCGCTGGAGCTTGCGCTGGGACCCGGAATTCTCCGTGCGCCTTGCCGAGGCTATCGTCCACGGCCCGACCATCGCGGAGGCCGCCAGCAACGCGGCTGTGTCGCGGGCGAAGGAAGCGGCCGATCTCGGCGCACTCTCGACCATCGTGCAGGGCTGCCTTTTGGCGGACCTCGGCGACGCGGCGCGGGTGGCGATTCGCTTGTTGCAAGCCAAGGCGGCGGCCACGGCCGATATCGGCGCACTGGCAGGGGCGGCCCCGCCGCTGGTGACGATCCTGCGTTACGGCGCGGCCCGCGAAATGCCGGTGGACGAGCTGCGCCTCCTGGCCACGAGCCTGATCGAAGCCGTTTGCGCTGGGCTCGTCTATGGCTGCCGCAATATCGACCGCGCGGCGGCGGGGGAACTGCATGCGAAGCTCGCGGAGTTCAACCGCGCCCTGCCGCTGCTCGACGATGAGGGCCTGACCGGAAACTGGCGCGCCGCGTTGCATGCGCTGACGGAGGATGCTTTTGCCGTGGCGCTGCTGCGCGGCTTCGCGGTGCGCACTCTTTATAATCAAAATGAGCTGAGCCCGGAGAAGGCGCAGACGCTTCTCTCGCGCGCCCTCTCGCCGTCCGTGGCGGTTGGGGGAGGCGGGCGAATGGCTGGAAGGTTTCCTCGCCGACGGCGGCCAGATGCTGCTGCACGATGGCCCGCTGCTCGCGGCAATCGACGGCTGGCTGCTGATGCTTGGCGAAGAGGATTTCATGACGCTGCTGCCGATCCTGCGGCGGGCCTTTGCAAGCTGCGACCTGGGCGAGCGGCGCAGGCTGCTGGATATGCTGAGGCAGCCCAGCCTTGCCACGCCCGTCCGGCAGGGTTCTTCCGGCCCTGCGGATGCGGAAGCGCCGGGGTTCGCCCAGGCACTGCCTCTGCTTTTCACAATTCTTGGCCTCGACGGAAAGGAAGGCGGCGCATGAGCGGTATCTGCTTGGCGAAGGCCCCCCTCACCCTGTCCCTCTCCCTGCAAGCTCGCCTTGGCGAGCTTGCATCGCAGCGTGGCCGTATCCGCGAGCGGATACGGCTGGGAGAGGGCACGCTTTCACACTGGGCACGCCCAGACTCCCTCTCCCATCCGCATCCGCAGGCGGATGCGGACACTGGAAGTTGCAGGCTCGCCAAGGCGAGCTTGCGGGGAGAGGGCTGGGGTGAGGGGGGCTTCGCAGCATGACCGGCACCGGCGATGAACGCGCGCGCCGCTGGCGGCTGGCGCTTGGCGGCGATGAGAAGGCCGTGCCACTCAACAGCCGCGACCTCCGGCTCGACCGCGCGCTTGCCGGGCTCTACAACGTGGGTCCCGGCGGGAAGGGTGGCCCTGGCGGCCGGCGCGGAGGGCTCCAAGCCTCGTCGCCGAGTGTGGCGCGCTGGCTCGGCGATATCCGCGAGTTCTTCCCAACGCCCGTGGTGCAGGTCATCCAGCGGGACGCCTTCGAGCGGCTGGGCCTCAAGCAAATGCTGCTGGAGCCGGAATTCCTGGCCACCGTCGAAGCCGATGTGCACCTGGTCGCCGATCTCATTTCGCTGCGCTCGGTGATGCCGGCCAAGACCATGGAAACCGCGCGCGAGGTGGTGGCAAAGGTCGTGCGCCAGCTCCTGGCCAAGCTCGAAAGCCGCACGGTGGAGACGCTGCGCGGCGCGCTGAACAAATCCCGCCGCACCTACCGGCCGCGCTTCGCCGATATCGACTGGCCGCGCACCATCGCCAAGAACCTGCGGCATTGGCAGCCGGAGCATAACACCATCGTGCCGGAGCGGCTCGTGGGCTATGCGCGCCATTCCCGCCGCGCCAACCTGGAAGAGGTGGTGCTGTGCGTCGATCAATCCGGCTCCATGGCCGAGTTGGTGGTGTACTCGTCGATTTTCGCCGCGGTGCTGGCGTCGATCCCGGCCATCGCCACCAAGCTCGTCGTGTTCGACACAGCCGTCGTCGATCTGACCGCGGACCTGCAAGACCCGGTGGAGGTGCTGTTCGGGGTTCAACTCGGCGGCGGCACCGATATCAACCAGGCGCTGGCCTATTGCGAGCGGCTGATCTCCGAGCCGCGCAAGACGCATCTCGTGCTGATTTCCGATCTTTACGAGGGCGGGAACGCGCAGGAGATGCTGGCGCGGGCCGCCGCCTTGGTGGCAAGCGGCGTGAATGTCATCGCGCTGCTGGCGCTGAGCGACAGCGGCCGGCCGGGATATCACGGCGAGCACGCGGCGGCGTTTGCGTCCATGGGCTGCCCGGTCTTCGCCTGCACGCCGGACCAGTTTCCGGACCTGATGGCGGCGGCGTTGCAGCGCGCCGATATCGCGGCGTGGGCGGCGGCGCGGGATATCGCGCTGGTGAGGGCGGGGTGAGGCGGCGGTATGGGTGGAAGGCGGGTTGCGGTCTCCAACTTCCAATTTTTTGCAGCCGGTGCCCATAGATAACTATCGCATACAAAGCGACTTGAATACGAGACGAAACTATGAATAGTTGTCATAGTACGTATTGATATTCTGACACCGCCCTTGAAGCGACTACTGAAGGGTGGACTGTGGGGCCAGCCAACACCTGATTCAAACTGGTGTGGATCGAGTGCCGGGGCATACGGGTAACTTTGTGTGTTTAGCAGGCTAAAGTATGGTGCCTCGTAGCTAACCACATTTGGTCGACCCGCTTCAATGTGACTTTTGGGAAGGTAATGTTATGCGTAATGCCGTAGCCTGCGCTGTACTGGCCGCGTTTTCCATGTGCTCTGCTCCTGCCTGCGCGGCCGATAGCTTTCAAATGATGCAGCCGGTTCAAGGCACGGGTACTCCATCTGTTATTGGAGGTGAGCCAGTTGACCCAGCAAGCTATCCGGCAACGTTCATTTTTCAGTCAAATATCGGTGGCTGCACCAGCACTGCGGTGGGGGCAAAAGCAATTCTGACCGCCGCTCACTGTGTTGAGAACGGCTCAACCGGCGAAGTAACCTTAAAAGATGACACAAAACTAAAGGTAACTTGTGAGCATCATCCACATTACAGCATAAATCGCACAAAAGATTTCGCCTTGTGCTCTACATCTCAGCCGATGAAAGGCTTCCCGTTTGAGGTTATTAATACTTCGATCGCCTATCCAGCTGTCGGTGACACGATTCGCCTTCTCGGCTATGGTTGCAGGGAAAAAGGCGGATTTGATAGGACCTTCGGTGTTCTTTTCACAGGCCTAGCCCGGATATCGGTAATTCCGGAGAAGGATGCGAATATCGACACCGTGGCGGTTGGAGGAGCTGCCTTGTGTTCCGGGGATAGTGGCGGTGGAGCGTATGTGGAACGTGCTGGCGGGCGGCGATCATACTTTGCCGTCAACTCCCGTGGCGATATTAATTCCTTCTCCTATCTTTCCACCACAGCAACCCCGGCGTTCATAAAATTCGCTCAAGCCTGGGCAGCAAAAAATGACGCATCCTTGTGCGGAGTGAATCCAACAGCAGAAGGATGCAGGCCCTAATTTCAAACCGCAAGGTTCTGGACACCGCAGGATTCAGATGCACGGAATAATATACATGGCGCTACTCGTTTTGGCGCTTGTCTTCCCAGCAAATGCGGCTGATTATGCTGTGAATATACCCGCCAGTAACGTTCAATCGGTTCGGACTGCTATTTTATCCGTCGCGCTTCCTCAGGAGCTTATTATTATACCTGGGGAAACATTACGGCAAGCTGTTACCAGACAATGCTTGGCGATGGATGATGCTTACCTATCTCATCTCCGTGCTCGTTTCTTTGCGCTAAATCCTAACCTGCGGGTTTTGGGGGGCAATGACCTTGTAGACTCGGTCATCATCGGAGCGGTCAGGTTTATGGCCCCGCCTTGTCTAACGCGCTCCCCAGCTGCGACGGAAGAAGCGCCTGTTGCATACACTCTTGAGCAAAGAGTGATATTAAGCCTCTACTACGGTTACGGTTACGGTTACGACAGTGTCTACGTGCGTAGGCACAATTACCAGCATTATTGGCGTCCTGACTGGAATTTTAGGGAAGCTGCTGCGGACCTGCGCAACCGGTGCCAAGAGTCTCAGGAAATAAGGCATTGTTTGAGGCTTGCGCCCGAAATAACCTCTGATGTTCTCCAGCCGTTCCTGGCAATCTGGGGAGAGGAAAATGGTATTAACACGGAAGAAGTGCCCTCAAGACAGATACTGGAGATCATGCGAGCCCGAGGGTGCGGTAACTATCCGGTCGCATTCAGATTTGCTGTACCGGAGGTCAATGAGGCGGAAGTTTTAAAGCTTATTGCCAGGAATGGTAATTTATCAAGCTCTAGTTTGTTCGTTGATCGCGGGCGTCTTGTTGTTGCGGACGAAATCGAAAAGCCCTGCACTGTGAAGAATTTATCAAGTGAGTTTCAGGTTGCAGAGTTCGACGCGCTGCAAATTATCTCAGCGCTTTTTCTGAATCGTATTTTGCAGAAGCGTTGGTTTCGCGGGGAATTGGGCGCTCCATCCACCACGATTGAAATCGCCGACAGCGGCCTTTACCAAGAAGCGATAGCCCCACTTACCAACTCAGGTTATTGGGGAGCAGAGCTTATTCCAGATAAAGACTACAAATATGCGCAGCACGGTACTGAGGTGGCGGCAATTGCGCTGGGCGGTCCGGATATCGCACTTGTCAACAGGTTCTCATTCAATGTCGGGGTGAAACCTAAACAGATCATTAGAAAGGAACCGATTGAGCTCACCTTTGAGCACGCTGTGAACAAGGACCTGCTTGAGACCGCAATGTACGAATTGGAGAGCCGTGGTGGTGCCGACATAGTTAACCTGAGTGTAAGATTTCCGAAAGAAGTCAGGGAGGTTGAGCATGCGATAAATAGTGGAAGAGTTTTAATCGTTGTTGCCGCTGGAAACAGCGGTGACGATCTCCAGAACAAGCCTGCTTGGCCTGCCAAGTATGGCGGAGGTGCAGATCGCCCGGTTATCACGGTTGGAGCCGTTGAAAGGGATGGCACTAGGGCGCCTTTCTCGAACTATAGCGACGAACATGTCGATATAGGCGCGCTCGGCTGCGATGTTCGAACCTGGAATTTCGATGCTGATGCGCGCCGTTTTGTGGAGAAACGGGCATCAGGAACCTCATTCGCTGCCCCAGCCGTTACAGCTGTGGCTGCATGGCTCAAGCACGTTCTGGGCGAATTCACACCCGTGGAGCTTAAGCATCATATTATTTCGAGCGCTGATATTTTTCCCAAACTTACAGGAATTAAAGACAACCGGGTCCTAAATGCAATCAAAGCTCTCCGCTCCGTACATGCCGATGTGGTTGAGACAATTGACCCGTACGGCAATAAGCACCTTTTTACCGGCCATATACTTTCAAGTAATGGCGATGGAAGTTTTGATTTAGGCGGGCGAAACTTTAGGCGTGAACTTTTGCGTAAGGTGGCTCGCTTATCGGATAATAAATATCTTTTATACCAGATCGTGGACAAACAAGAAGCGTTTGCGGATAAAAAGGAGTTGGGTTATTTATTTGCCGAGACTGAAATTGCAATGAAAAATGCGATGGACGGCTCTGAAATTAGGATCGCGACCGCTTCAATCGCTGATATCGTATTCGCGCATAAGCCCTATTGGGAGTGAATGATTTTTTTGCGGCCCTTAAGAGAAGGGCCGTTTTCTTCCTAAAGGGCTATGCGCAGACTCAAAGAGGTCGTCTGCTGTTATGGGGGCAGCCGTTCTGGAGAGCGGCGCACCTTGGGGAAGTCCTTCGCTGATGGCGGCGGCGTTGCGGCGCGCTGAGCTTTTGCGTGCACAGGATTGTTTCCTTATTTGAGCGAAGCAGGATGCCCTTACCCGGGACTGGCGGGCTCTGCCGCCTCCGTCCTGAGCCGCGCCTCCTCGCTGGAGGCCGCTTCCAGGAGCGCCGCCCAGTCATCCGGCGGATTGCCCTTGTCGAGCGTCTTGCGGAACGCCGCATAAGCGTCCGTCTTCGCCCCGTAAGCGCGCAGCGTTGTCCGGTCATTGACCCAGGCGAAGATGACGACCTTCGTCTTGGCGCTGTAGCGGAAGAACAGGCGGAACCGCCCGGCTCCGAACTTCGCCCGGAACCAGTGCTTGCGGTCTTCGCCCAGCGTCCCGCCCTGGCGGTATTCCGGCCGCGCAGGATCTTCTGGGATCGTCTCGAAGACGAGCCTGTGGAGTGCGGCCAAGAGCTTCGCGTTGGCGCTCTTGCGCCAGCCGTGGGGATCCTTCTTGCTTACGCGTTCGACAGCCGCCGTCAGTTTTTCGAGTTGATCGAGAAACAGCGGATGCGCAAACAACTCCCACCCATTGACGGCGGCCATCGTCAGAGATCGACGTCGCCGTCGATCGCCTCATCGGCATTGACGGCGACGCCCTCGATCAACGTTGCAATCCGCTTCGCGAGTTCCGGGGACAGGGCCGTCACCGCTTCAGGCCGGCGCTCGATGTCCTTGGCGAGAAACGCAAGGAAGCCGTCGATCACCGGATCGTCATGCTCATCATCGGCGCGATGAACAGTCACGCCGTGATGCTCATCGACGCGGAAGGCGATACGGCCACCGTAATCGACGCCAAGCACCTGCCGCACCGACTTCGGAATCGTCGTCTGTCCCTTCGCGGTGATGGTGCTGATTTCTTCGAGCAAAGCAGCCATGGCGTACCTCCTGATCCCGAGGCAAATGTAAGGAATATCCCTTACGTTGTCAAGGGGCGTGCAGGGTCACTCATGGCAGCGCCCGTGGGAAGTCCTTCGCCTTAACGAATGTTTTCTTTCGCGTAAGCTCCTATCATGGTAAATGCAGATAAGGTAAACGCGCGGAGCACCTGTCTCCCATACGCGTATTTTTGCGAATCTTTTCTCGTTTTGGGTCGATTTCTACATCTCAAAAATCCCGTTAAATATATGGGAATATTTGAAATTTACCAAAGCAAAGCCCCGCCCGCCGCCCGTCGCGGCAGTGGTACTGCCATTTAGTCTGTAATTTCAACAAGATACGCCTTAACGCTTACTCAAGACAATTCTGCTATATTACTTCAAAATCGAAAGGCGCCCCTCCGGCCCTCCCAAAGGCGCCAGCGGAGGAGCTGGGAGAGTTAATATGGCGTTATTTCAAGGCTCACAGCCGCGGGGAAGCAGCCGGCCCTTTCCGCAATCGAATTGAGCGCTCTACAGAATTTGCACTCGTGCTGCCGCATCTTGGCTGCCCCTTATTCTTAAAGCTACTAAGCGCTGGGTTCGGCGAGCGCCGCGAAACCGCGTTCAAGGTCGCGCTTGAGGTCTTCCACGTCCTCAAGGCCGATGTGCAGGCGAAGCGCCGGGCCTTCCGGCTTCCAGACCGTGGCCGTGCGTGCGGGGCCGGCGTCGAAGGGCACGATGAGGCTCTCGAACCCGCCCCAGGAATAGCCCATGCCGAAGATCTGGAGCGCGTTCAGCATCTTCTGAACGGCCGTCTTCGGGCATGGCTTCAGGACAATGGAGAACAGGCCCGCCGCGCCTTTGAAGTCGCGTTTCCAAAGCTCATGGCCGGGGGCGCCGGGCAGGGCGGGATGCAGCACTTGCGCGACTTCGGGGCGGGCACCGAGCCACGCGGCGATATCGAGCCCGGACTGCCAGTGCCGCTGCAGCCGGACGGCCAGGGTGCGAAGCCCGCGCAGTGCCAGGAAGCAATCCTCGCCATTGGCCGTGAGCCCATAGGCCTCGTGCGTGGCTCCCACGGTAGCGGCGGCCGGTTCGTCGCAGATAATGGCGCCCAGCAGCGCGTCGGCATGGCCCACGATGTACTTCGTGCAGGATTGGATCGAGATGTTCACCCCGTGCTCGAAGGCCGGGAAATAAAGCGGCGTGCCCCAGGTGTTGTCTATGGCCACGGGCACGCCCTTGGCCCGCGCCGCCATGCAGATCGCGGGGATGTCCTGGACCTCGAAGGTCTGCGAGCCGGGCGATTCCGTGAGCACGAGCTTTGTCTCCGGCCGCAAGAGCGCGGCGATACCGGCGCCGATCAGCGGGTCGTAATACTCCACATCCACGCCTATCCGCTTGAGCACGCGCGAGGCGAACCGCCGCGTCGGGTAATAGACGCTGTCGGCGATCAGCATGTGCCCGCCCGCTTCCGCGAAGGCCAGCAGCGTTGTTGAGATCGCGCTGAGCCCGGACGGCGTGAGGAAGGTCTTGGCGCCCCCTTCGAGCGTTGCCAGCGCCGTTTCGAGCGCGCGCGTCGTGGGCGTGGACGGGCGGCCGTAAGTGTATTCGACCTCGCGCGATTTTAGCGCTTCCGCGTCGGGGAAGAGCACCGTCGAGCCGCGGAACAGCGGCGTATTGACGAACCCGGAATAGGCGTGGGGCTTGCGGCCGAGCCGCGTCAGCGCCGTTTCAATCTCGAAGCCGCCAGCGTCGTCGTCGCTTCCCATGCTCAACCTTCCATATTCTATGCCGGCCGTCATCGCGAGGCGGTCCTGGGCCGCCGTGGCGATCCGGCCGCCTGCACCGCGTTTATCGCTCCTGGATTGCTTCGGGGCAACGCCCCTCGCAATGACGAAGGACGGTCAAGGCCTCCGGCGGGCGCATGATAGCGGTCCTGGCCCGGCCGTACACCCCTGCTTTCGCGGTCCCGTAGCCCGGCTCGCGCGGCCGGCCGGTTTGTCCACAGCAGCAGCCTTATTGCTATTTGCCGCGCTCCTGCTTGCCGCTTATCCTGGCCTCTCCCGCGGAGATAGCAGAGAGAGCGAGCGATGGACCCGGATATGGTGCGCCAGCAAGCCGAAGCCGAACGCGAAGCCATGGCGCTGCGACGGAAAATGCCGGCTGGGCCTGTGTCCGCGAGCGCCGCCACCATCCCGCATGCGGTCCTGACCGCTGCCGGTGAAGATGCGGCGCCGGCTGCGCATGAACAAGCGGTGCCCTTGGTCTCTATGGTGGACGCTTCTGCTGACGCCGCGCCCCGCGCAGGGGCACGCCTTCCGGCCGAGGCAGCGCCCGAAGCGCTGGCGGCGATTGTGCCAGAAGTGCAGGCGCTTAAGCCGCAAGCCGAAGCGGCCCCGTGGCGCAAGCGGGCTGCCATGGCGGCGCGGTTGGGGCGGTTCGTTTCGTTCGGGGTGGCTGGCGCGATGCTTGGCGGCGGGCTGGGCATCTTCGCGGCGAGCTATCTGCAGCTTCAGGTGGATTTGGCGAGGCTTGCGGTCTTCGGCCCCGCCGCGTTCTTCGCGGGTGTTTGTGCCATCGCCTCGCTCTACGCGAAAACGGCCCATGAATAGTGGAGGCCGGCCATCCTGCGCCGGCAGGGTCCATATTCAGCGCCGCAATTTATCCAGTGTTATTGGCAGATCGCGCACGCGCTTGCCGGTCGCGTGAAAGACCGCGTTCGCTATTGCCGCGGCGACCCCCACGATGCCAATTTCGCCTACGCCCTTGATGCCGAGCGGATTGATAATGTCATCCGGCTCCTCGACGAAAATCACCTCGATATCGTGAACGTCTGCGTTCGTGGGCACGTGGTACTCGGCTATGTCGGCATTTATGAAGCGGCCCAAGGCATGATCGATCAGCGTTTCCTCATGCAGCGCCATGCCGATGCCCCATACGATGCCGCCCATGATTTGGCTTCGCGCTGTCTTGGGGTTGAGAATTCTGCCGGCGGCGACTGTGCTGACGGCGCGGGTAACGCGGATGACGCCCAGTTGCCCGTCAACCTTCACCTCGGCGAAGACGGCCGAATGCGTCTGGCGGGCATAATGGCTGTCACGCTGGAAATCGGTTGATCGCTCCTGCTCTATACGGCCCAAGCCGGCATGCCGCATGATGTCCGCGAAAGATACGCTGCGCGATGGATCGTCCCTTGCGGCGAGTTTGCTGTCCGCGAGCGTAACATCCTTGGGCTGCAAGCCGGAGAGCGGTGAGCCCGGCATATGGTTTGCCAGGCCGAACAGCTCCTCGCGCACGGCCGCCGCTGCATTTGCGATTGCATGCGAAACGGAGGCCGCCATCCACGATCCGCCTTCGACCGGCGAGTGAGGCAGGGTGGAGTCGCCAAGCTTGATGCTGACGTTTCCGGCCGGCAGCCCGAGCATATCGGCAGCAACCTGCGTCATGATCGTATAGGTGCCGGTGCCGATGTCCGACGTTGCGCAAGCCACTTCCGCGTGCCCGTTCGCACTCAACGCGATGCGGGCGGCGGTCTTCATCTGCATCGCCTCCCAAACGCCCGTCGCCATGCCCCAGCCCACGAACTCGCTTCCATCGCGCATGGAACACAGCTCGGGATTGCGCTTCTCCCAGCCGAACGCGGCGGCGCCCTGCCGGTAGCACTCGCGCAAGGCCTTGCTTGTGAACGGAAGGTCTTCGTTTTGATCGCGATCCGAATAGGCGCGCAATCTAAGCTCCAGCGGGTCGATTTTGAGGGCGGCGGCAAGCTCGTCCATCGCGCATTCAAGGGCATAGACTCCGGTTGCCCCACCTGGTGCGCGCATGTCGGAGGGGGTGGGAAGGTCGAGCCGCGTCAGCTTGTGCGCGTATCTGGCGTTCGAGCATTTGTATAACGCGCCCGGCCAAGTGGTGTCGTTCCGGGCAAAGGCCTCGTAGCTCGACGTGCCCGCCGTTGCCTCATGGGTGATGGATTGAAGCGTCCCATCCGCGCTAGCGCCTAGGGCGAGGTGCTCGATGGTAGGCGGGCGATAGCAGAGCCCATACATTTGCTGGCGCGTAAGCACGAGCCGCACGGAGCGCTTGAGCGCCAGCGCTGCAAGCACGGCCAGCGTAACCTGGTATTGCGGGCGCAGGCCCGAGCCGAATGCTCCACCCACGAAGGGCGAAAGAACGCGGACGTCCTCAGGCTTCAAGCCGAAAACCCCGCAAAGATAGCGCTGTACATTCTGAACGCCCTGGGTTTTGTCGTAGACGGTGAGCTTGCCGCCGTCCTCCCAGATCGCCGTCGAAGCGAAAAGCTCCATGGGATTGTGATGCTCGACGGGAATGTAATAGTCCGCCTCATGCCGCACTTCGGATAGTTCGAACGCCTTGCCGGCGTCGCCGCGCGGCTTGGCGAGAGACATCGCGAATTCCTTACCTGCCAGTGCAAAGGCCGAGTCCCGCCTTGCGAACAGGTCCGTGGCGTGGGCCTCCTGCTCATACTCAACATGCACCAGAGAGGCAGCGAACCGCGCGGTGTCCCAATCCTCGGCGAGGACGAGGGCAATGGGCTGCGAGTTGAATAGGATGTTATCGTTGTAAAGTGGCCGGAATGGCCTGCCCGGTGGGGCCACATCGTCGCTATAGGCTTGATCGTTGTCAGCCATGTGTGGGCGATGCTCGTGCGTGAGAACGTCTATCACGCCTTCGACGCTGAACGCCTCGCTTGCGTCGATCCTGGCAATGCGTCCATTGGCAATGGCGGAGGTAACAACGGTGCCATAGGCAAGGCCTGGCACATCGAATTCGGCAGCGTATCTTGCTTCGCCCGTGACCTTGGCGCGGCCGTCGACGCGGGAGGTTGGGCTGCCGATGTAGGGTGCCATGGCGTTTACCGGATCTTCTTATCGGATTGCGATTGGGGCGTTCCGTTTGCGGTCTGCGTGAGCGCCCGGACGATAGCGCGGCGCGCTAGCTCGATCTTGAAGGCGTTATGCTCGAAGCCTTTTGCCTCCCGCAGAATCAGATCTGCCGTTTGCTTGAATGCGGCCTCTTCGGCAGGCTGCCCTCGCAGCGCCGATTCCGCTGCCGTATCGCGCCACGGCTTATGCGCAACCCCGCCAAGCGCAAGCCGTGCCTCCTTTATCGTACCGCCGTCGAGTTCCAGCCCAGCGGCAACCGATACAAGCGCAAAGGCATAGGAAAGGCGGTCGCGGATTTTTAGATAGGTGTAATTGGTGCTGAAGCCGCGCGCCGGCAATTCGATTGCCGTAACGATTTCATCGGAGCGGAGGTTTGTATCGAGCTGCGGTGTATCTCCGGGAAGGCGGTGAAAATCGGCAAACGCAATCGAGCGCTCGGCCGCCGGCCCCGTTACAAGCACCCTTGCCTCCAGCGCGGCTAGTGCCACGCACATGTCCGAAGGATGAGTGGCGATACAGGCTTCGCTCGCACCGAGGATAGCATGAATGCGGTTGAGGCCCTTGATGGCGGAGCAGCCGCTGCCTGGCTCGCGCTTATTGCAAGGGGTTGCGATGTCGTAGAAATAGTAACAGCGCGTGCGCTGCAGCAGATTACCCCCGGTGGACGCCATATTACGCAGTTGGGCCGAGGCTCCCGCGAGGATCGCGCTGGAGAGCATCGGATAGCGCTGCTCGATAAGCGGATGGTAGGCGAGGTCGGAGTTCGGCACGAGCGCGCCTATGCGCACGCCGCCCTCCGGCGTTTCCTCGACTGTGTTCAGCGGAAGGCGCGAAATGTCGATCACCCGGGCCTGCCGCTCGACATCCTTTTTCATCAGGTCGATCAGATTGGTGCCGCCCGCGACCACTCTGGCTTGCGGATCGGCTGCGATCCGCTGCAACGCATCGGAGAGATCTTTTGCGCGCGCATATTCGAAATCGATCATGACGCGCCCATCGCCTGCTGTATGGCCGCAACAATGTTGGGATAGGCTCCACAGCGGCAGATATTGCCGCTCATCAGCTCGCGGATTTCGTCCGCTGTCCTTGCTTTGCCTTCAGCGATAAGACCGGCGGCCGAGCAGATCTGCCCCGGCGTGCAATAGCCACATTGGAACGCATCGTTTTCGACGAACGCTTGCTGTAGCGGATGCAATTCGCCGTTCGCGGCGAGCCCCTCGATTGTCGCGATGCTCGCGCCGTCCTGCATAACGGCGAGCGTTAGGCAGGAGTTTATCCGCCTGCCGTCTGCCAATACTGTGCAGGCGCCGCACTGCCCGTGATCGCAGCCCTTTTTCGTGCCGGTAAGGCCAAGATGATCGCGAAGCGCATCGAGCAGCGTAGTCCAAGGGGCAACGCTCAGCTTCACCGTGGCCCCGTTGACAGTCAGCGCGACGTCAATCTTCTCCGGCGCTGGGATGGCCCCCTTTGAAGGGCGCAACGTTGTACTATTCGCAGCCATTCGCTCTCTCGCATCGACTCCCAACGATAAACATGGAGCGTCCTAAGCGGTTCCAGCGCGAGCGGCTGCACTCAGTTCCATTCGGGAGGGGCAGCCCCTGGCGCTAGGCCGAAAACCTACGATCCGATACCAAGCCGTAAGTCTTGACCATTCCGGTGCCGCGGCCGTCATCGCGAGGCGGTAAAGCCGCTGTGGGCGCCCATGGCAACATCTGAGGCTCGAGTCTGGATTACTTCGCTAAAGAGAAAGCCGTGTCGCAAGACCCATCCCGTCCTTCTCCCCGCAGCTCGCCAAGGCGAGGCGGGGAGAGGGCTGGGGTGAGGGGGTCTTCGCGGTTCATCCAGTGGGACCGGTTGCCCCGGCGGGTGTGAAACTCGCACTGGCGAAAAAGGGTCGAAACTTATGGCGGTTGGTACTTTTCTTTCTCTTGATTGCCATCCAGCTTCGGACAACGCGCGGCCACGGTTCCCGTCCAATTTGGCCCCGAAGTCACCGTAATAGGAAGTTTATACCTTTGTGGCAGTCACTACCTGTCTTTGTCACTTTGTTGCGGATGATGTCATGAAACGGATTGTTGCGATGGCTCTAATGGCCGCTCTCCCAGGTGTATCCGGGGCCGCCGAGTTCCCTCTTAAGCGCGTCGTGCTGTCCACATCGGGCCTCGCGCAATTCACCCATTCGGGCGGCGTCGCGGGGGCTGCGGCAATCGAACTGCCAGTGCGGCTCGACCAGGTGGACGACGTTCTCAAAAGCCTGACGGTGTTCGACAGCGCTGGGGCCATCGGCGCGGTGAGCCTTCCCGGTAAGACGCCGCTCGTCGAGATATTCCGCGACCTTCCGTTCAGCCAGCAGGCGCTCGAGTTGCAATCGGCGCTGCTGAACGCGCTTGTGGGCGCCGAGGTCGAGATCGAAGGCAGTGTGAACGCGGCCGGCCGGGTCTTCCGCATCGAGGAAGAGCAGGTTCAGCTTCCCAACAATGGCGGCCAGACGGTCAAGCATCGCCTGACGCTCGTGACCGCCAACGGTTTTGTGCAGGCGATCCTTGAGGACGTTCGGGCGCTGCGCTTCACCGATCCGCAACTTCGGGCACAAATCGACCGCGCCTTGACCGCCATCGCGCAAAACCGCGCCAAGGATCAGCGCACGATCTCCATCAATCTGGGCGGCCAGGGCGAGCGCCAGGCCGGCTTCAGCTATGTGGTCAGCGCGCCGGTCTGGAAGACGGCGTACCGGCTCGTGCTGCCGAAGGAAGGCGAGAAGGCACGCCTGCAAGGCTGGGGGGTGCTCGAAAACCTCACCGGCGGCGAGTGGAAGGATGTGGAGCTGACGCTCGTCTCGGGCAATCCGGTGGCCCTCAAGCAGCCCCTCTATTCCGCGGTATTCGTGGACCGGCCCGAAATTCCGGTCGCGGCTTCCAGCCGGATCGTACCCCGCAAGGACGACCAGACCCTGGATGACCGCATGGACCAAGCCCTCGCCCGCGCGGAGGCCGCGCCACGCCCGAAATCCGCCTCCCGCTCGATGCAAGGCTTCGCCGCCGCCGCGCCGGCTCCACAGGCTGTGTTCGGCGGCGCTTACGACCGGCTGGGCAACTTGGACGAGCAGTTGGGCACGGCGGCTGTCAAGGCCGAGGCCGAGGAAGCTGCAACGCAGGTGCTCTACCGTTTCCCCGCCAAGGTCACGCTGGCCTCCGGCGCAACCATGATGGTCCCCTTCGTGGATCATGAGATCGGGGCGACGCGCACCTATCTCTACCAGCCCGAAACCAACGCGTACCGGCCGCTTGCCGCTGTCAAACTGAAGAATGACGGGGACACTGCCCTACCCGCAGGGCTCGTCACCGCCTTCGAGACGGGCGGCGACGGCGCGGTCAACTTCGCAGGCGACGCACAGTTGCCGCTGCTGCCGAAGGGCGCCACCAGGTTTGTGACCTTCGCGCTCGATTCCAAAACCGCGATCCGCCGTTCGGACCGGGGCATCAAGCAGGTCAGGCTCGGCAAGGCGGTGCACGGCCAGCTTTCGGTCACGGTGAAGTCGCTCTGGACGGTGGACTACGAGATTACGCCGCCGGCTGGTGAGGATCGCGAGGTCATCATCGAGGAGCCGCGCCAGGACGGCTGGAAGACCACGGGAGACAGCAAGGCCACGGAGGAGACGCCAACCCGGCTCCGCTACACGGTGCAGGCCCCCAAGGGCAAAACCACCAAGGCAACGCTTTATCGCGAGCACCTGGACTACGAGAGCGTGACCCTTTCCTCGCTTGCCCCGGATCGTATCGTCGCGGCCATTTCCGGCCTGGAAAACCAGACGCCAGCGCTCAAGGAGGCGATTGCCAAGCTTGGCGAGCTTGCCACCGGCATCGGCAAGGCCAACGCGCATAAGCGCGAACTCGAAGCCGAGCGCCAAAAGATCGCCGGCGACCAGGATCGCATCCGCAAGAACCTCACCAGCACCGGAGCCAGCTCCGATCTCGGCCGCCGCTATCTCGAAACGCTGAAAAACCAGGAAGACCGGCTCGCCGCCATCGCCACCGAAGAGAAGACCATCGAGCAAGACATCGCGGCCAAGATGAAAGAGGCGGAAGGCGTCGCACAAGCGCTCGTGTTGTGAGATAGGTAATATGGAATGCGGTTTGATTTCATCAGGGAGTCCCCCCCTCACTCTGTCTCTCTCCCCGAGGGGAGAGAGGACCCTATAACATCCGCTGCGGATAATTCAGGCGTCCCTTCTCCCCTCGGGGAGAAGGACAGGATGAGGGGGGCCTCCCTAAAGCATTCAACCGCATTCGTATAATACATGGTATCTCCCCTTCCGGGCGGCGTATGCGGACTTCCAGCGCGCCGTCCCCGCTCCCCCAGTGACAAAGGGCAGCAACGCCGGCCTTCTCAAACGCCTTGACCATGCCTTGGGCTTGCCCGTATTTTCGGCAGAGGGCAGATGAGGGTGACGGGTGTGACAGGCGAAACCCCGGATTTCGAAGCACTTTCCGGCAAAGTTAATCAAATGCTGAACGCTTTCGGATCGGCGCGCTCCAGGCGCGGACTTCACCGCCGACGAAGTGCTGATCTTCCTCGCGGCCGGCCAGCTCAGCTTCATGCCCGAGGAGCCCGCCCAGGCCGCGCGGGCGGTGACTTACGTCGCCATCTCCTATCTCCTGAACATCCCGAAGGAGACGGTGCGCCGCAAAGCGCAGCACCTGATCGAGCTAGGGCTGGTCAAATCCACTCCGCAAGGCATCACGGTGGCGGACACCAATAGCTGGCGCTCCTTCGCAAGCTCCCTGCTTAGGTTTTAGGCCGCAGTCAGCTTCGCTGAAGCGCCGTCATCCGGAAATCCGCACGCGGCTTCTTCGCATCTTATACCCGCAGTATTAACTCTTGACCGCCCCGTCTTGCGAGGGGCGAAGCCTTCCGATTTAGCAATACAAAGGCCGGAGTTGCTTAACGCTAATTCTGGATCGCCCCAGCGGCCGGAGGCCGCCTCGCGATGACGGACGAGGCGGCGGAACGTCAAAACTATGGCCGTTGGTATTATAGCAATGGCCCTTGACAGCCGCGCTTTCTACTTCCGGCCTGCGATCTACACGGCAACCGGCGGATTTCGGTGAAGCGGCGCTAGCCTCAAAGGGCCGCCAACCTTTCCAGCCAAGAATTCCGCCGCATTGCGCCTTGGCACCGCTTTGGACGCCACAACAATGGCTTACCGGTCTTCCCGCCGCCATCCCGCGGCCGCCCGGCCGCTAAGCTAACTGTCGCGGACCGCCGCATGAACGCTATTTACCGGGCTCAGCGGCCTGCGACCGCCGCTAACAAACGCAGTTTTCGCTGTAATATCCGTGCCTTAGCATACTTTTCGCTTTCATGCCCGCCGCATCGGCCAAGCGAAATACCCGGCCGCCGCAAGCGTTCGCTGCATAGCGCCGCAACCCACGATTGTGGCCACAAAAGCATATCTGTGGCTCAAATACCTCAGCTTTCGTGAAACTAACCGCAAAACCCAATCTGGGTTCAGTTCGTCAACACATCGTGAAAAGTTCTGCTAAGTTCAGCTCACACGGCTGATCCAACGGCATCGGCGCTAAAGGTTCCCGACCTGGGCAGGTGGGAACCGGACCGAACTAGAGACGCGGATAAGCTGAGTTTGTCACTTTGGAGGGGGTTTCTCTATGAAAACTACCATTAAACTTGCGGCTATCAGCGCTCTGGCGCTCGCCGTTTCTTCGACCTCTACTTTCGCTCTGCCGGAACTGCCGGCTGGCGCCACCACCGGTCTCGCTCTCGGCGCTGCTCTGCCGGAAGGCGTTTATGCCATCAGCCAGGAAAGCTATGGCACGGCTCAGGGCGCGCAGCAGCAACCTTTCCTATGCTATTCCGGTTTGGCTGATCTGGTCGACCCCGTGGCAGATCGCTGGCGGCCATATCGCTATCGATACCGCGACCGCTGTTGGCTGACGTTGGGGAATGCGTCCCACGCATGCTCGCACGATAGCTTCCTGAATACCCTGGTTGAGGGCTCGATCGCCTGGAACCTGCGCAACGGCTTCAACGTTTCGGCTCGCGCTGGCGCTTGGCTGCCGAGCACGCAGGCGATTCCTACGTTGCTTAGCTCGCGACTATACCGCTTTCCAAGGCGGCGGCTCGGTCAGCTACGTTGCTAATGGCTGGAACCTGACCGCAACCACCCTGTACGGCTCTGGCCATGACGCGGCACTCGCGCGCTCGCCCAGAACGCTTGGGTTAACCTCGACCTGACCGCGACCAAGAAGCTCGGCAAGATGGAAATCGGCGCTATTGCTTACGGAACGTGGGACCAGGAATTCCTGTAGCGGTACGGCGAAGGCTAGCGAATTCGCTATCGGTGGCCTCGTTGGCTACGACTTCGGCTCCTTCATCGCTCAGGCGAAGCTGGCTGGCGACGTGCAGGCTGAGAACATCATTGGCCGCGGCAACAACGGCAGCGACAAGGAAGTTCGCGGCACGCTGACGATCATCAAGCCGCTTTGGAGCCCCGCTGCTGACGCTCCGCTGAAGTAAGCTAGGTTTACATCCAGCATTCGAGCCAGCGGCGAAAGCCGCTGGCTTTTTTTATGCGCTCCTTGGGCGCTCTAATATGGACTGCCTCGCAGCCGCACTCCGGCGCGTTGGCGTGCCAGAAACAACCGCCGGCTGACGCCCGCTCGGCAGGCAGGCAACTGCGAACACGCCCGTTTCATGCCGGTGAATCTGCGCAATTAGCGCTTAAACTCGCAAGCCTCGCCGAAAGGCGGCACCCGGATTTGCTGGTCTTGGCGGCAAATCCCGTCCGCAGGACACCCCCGCTCCAGACGTATGCACACACTCTTTTCAGCTAGAAGCGACCGGGAATTCCCTCGGCCTCCCCAGGCTCATTTCAACCGAACTGGCGGCACAGCGGCCTCGCGCAATTGATTGCGCCTGGAGAAGGATCGATACCCAGGAGCTACATGTGGCTGGAACGCCGCAACTTTTGTGAAACTGATATTGCGACCCATTTTGGGTTCAGTTAATCGCCACTTTTGCAAAAGGTCTGCTAACTTTCATCTGCATGGTAGCTATGCGTGCGCTGCGGTGCAGCATCGTCCGGGGCAGGACGGGGATCTCCTTCGGGGGCGCACGCTTTTTAAGTTTTCTCTTAGGGAGGGGTTACGTGAAGACCATCATTAAACTTGCGGCTCTCGGCGCTGTCGCGCTCGCCGCTTCTTCGTCTGCTACGCTCGCCGGCTCGGAGCTTCCGAGCGGCGCTTTGACCGGTTTGGCTCTCGGCGCGCCGCTGCCGGAAGGTATTTACGACCTGAGCATCGCCAGCTATGGCTCTGCTGGGGCGGCAATCTCGCCTATGCGGCTCCTGTGTGGCTCTTGTGGTCGACTCCCTGGCAAATCGCCGGCGGCCGCCTGGGCTTTAGCACCTATACTGGTGTTGCGGACGCTCTGGGCCGGTTCCACGCCTATCGCCGACAGCTTCCTGAATACGCTCGTTGAAGGTCACTTGGGCTGGAGCCTGCATAACGGCTTTAACGTGTCGGTGTATGCCGGTGCGTGGCTGCCGAGCACGCAGACCATTCCCATGGCTGTGGGCCGCGACTACACGGCATTCCAAGGCCTCACAGCAGTTAGCTACATTGCCAATGGCTGGAACCTGACGGCTACGGGCGGCTATGGCAGCGGCGGCGGCGGTGTCGCTCAAGCTGCGTCCAACAGCACTTCGCAGTCCGCATCCTATACTCTCGACCTGACCGCATCCAGGAAGTACGGCAAGATGGAACTTGGTTCGATCGCGTACGGCTCGTGGGATGTGGACGGGGCTAAGGAAGAGCACTTTGCTCTCGGCGGCCTCGTCGGCTACGATTTCGGCGGTTTTGTCGCCCAGGCTAAGCTCGGCACCGACGTGGAGCGCTCCGCCATCGCCGGTCAGCGGGGCCGGGTGGACGAAGCCAAGGAAACCCGCGGCTGGCTGACGATCATTAAGCCGCTCTGGAACCCGGCTGCTGAAGGCGCGCTGAAGTAAGCTCCAGATTACGTCTAGCATTCGAGCCAGCGGCGAAAGCCGCTGGCTTTTTTATTGGTGCGACCCGCCAAATTCCGTGCGGGCATCGAGCCGCCACGCTCCCGATTTGCCGCGGGTACAAAGCCCCCGGCGTTCCAGTCCTGCCGCTTGCGCTACAACGCATTTTCCCCATTCGAGGCTGCGAAAGCCCAGCCAGAGACTGCTTTCCTCCATCCAGTAGCCCTGAAAGCATACCTGTGGCCAAAAAGCCCCGCCAATCGCCAAACCCGAGCGCAAGACGCGCGTAGCGTGTAATTCGCCTTTATGCACGCACAAGGTTGTGCTACGGTCCACTCACACGGCTAACCCCTGGGCACCGGCGTAAATGCACCTTCCTGGGCAGGAGGGATGCACGGCCGCAGATGGGGCGGACAGGCCGGATTAGGCACTTTGGAGGGGTATAAATGAAAAACACCATTAAGTTCGCGGCTCTCGGCGCATGTGCGCTCGCCGCTACTACAACTGCTGCGCTTGCCGGGTCGGAGCTGCCAGCGGGCGTCACCACCGGTATCGCGCTCGGTGCGCCGTTGCCGGAAGGCGTTTACGACATCACCATCGGCAGCTACGGGACTCGCGCCCAAGGCGGCCCAACGGGCGTGAACCTTGCCTATGCCATCCCGGTCTGGCTGATCTGGTCGACGCCATGGCAGATCGCGGGCGGCCGCATTATTCTCGATACCGCCACTGGCGTGGGCGACCTCTGGGCGCCGACGCGGTTCACGGCTCAATGGCAACGGCGCCGATAGCTGGCTGAACACGCTTGTCGAGGCGCAGATCAAGTGGAACTTCGGCAATGGCTGGAATGGCGGCTTCCAGGCAGGTGCTTGGCTGCCGAGCACCCAGGCGCTTCCGATAGCGCTGGGCCGCAACTACACGGCATTCCAGGGCGGCGCCATGATAAGCTATCTGGCTAATGGCTGGAACCTTTCGGCCACCGGCTTCTATGGCTCAGGCGGAGATACCGGGGATGTCCTCGGCCTCACCGACCACTGGGGAACCTCATGGTTCAACTTGGACCTCACGGCGACCAAGAAGCTTGGCAAGATGGAAATCGGCGCCATCGCCTATGGATCTTGGGATCTTGACAACCACGGCTATAGCTATTGCGCCGTTGGCACCAACTGCAAGCAGAGCCAATTCGCTGTCGGCGGCCTGGTCGGCTACGACTTCGGCTCGTTCATCACTCAGTTCAAGCTGGCGGCCGATGTCTCGGAAGAGAACTACGGCGGAAGGGAAGTTCGCGGCAACATCAACATCATCAAGCCGCTCTGGAACCCCGCCCCCATCGAGCCTCCGCTGAAGTAAGCATCCAAAGACACACAGCAATTTGAGCCAGCGGTTAAAGCCGCTGGCTCTCAGCGCAACATGGCAATCTCCTTTCCGGGCAGGAAGGGCTGCCATGAAGCGCGGGCGCACTGGAATCGGGCAATTTCATCTGGGGGAATACATGAGGAATACTATCAAGGCTGCCGCTCTTGGAGCATGCGCGCTCGCCGGTTTGCCGGCCCCAGCGCTCGCCACCTCGGAACTTGCGAGAGGCATCACGACCGGCCTCACCATCGGCGCGCCTTTGCCGGAAGGCGTTTACGACATTTCGATCGGCAGCTACGGCTCTTCAAGTTCAAATGCGCTTGGCGGCACCAATTCGGCCTACGGCATACCCGTCTGGCTAGTTTGGTGGACGCCTTGGCAAATCGCCGGCGGCCGCATCGTATTGGATACGACGGCGCCGATCGAGGATTTATGGAACTCCGGCCACAACGGTACAGATAGCTTCGGGAATACGCTACTCGATGGGGGCATTGGGTGGAATTTCGGCAACGGCTGGAACGCCAGCCTGCACGCCGGCGTGTGGCTGCCGAGCCAGCAGGTCGTACCGGCGCTTGCGGGCCGCGACTATGCTGCCTTCCAAGGCACCGCGGCGATCAGCTATGTAACGCGTGAGTGGAACCTTTCGGCCACCGCCATCTATGGCGCCGGCGGCGGCAAGGAGACTGTTGCCGGCTATCCGGCTGGCGCCGCGCAACAGGCTGACTGGTTCAACTTGGACCTTACAGCGGTCCGGCACTTCGGCAAATTTGAGACTGGCGTCATCGCCTACGGCTCATGGGATCTGAGTGACAGTGGCGTCATCACCTGCGCGCTTTCCACCGGCGTTTTTGCTTCCTGCAAGCAGCACCAGTTTGCTGTTGGCGGCCTTGCCGGATACGACTTCGGGGCTTTCCTTGCCCAGGTTAAGATCGCAGCCGACGTCGAGGAAGCCAACTACCGCGGTAAGGAAACCCGTGGCTGGCTGACGATTGTCAAGCCGCTCTGGATCGCGGCGGCCCAGGCGCCGCTGAAGTAGACAGGCGCGAGCCTCACGCATTCCGCTACGGAGCCAGTGGCAACCGCCGCTGGCTTTTTGCATGCCCGGCATGGCGTCGATCTTGGAGATGGAAGTCCTCTACGGGCCAGCCGGGGCAGCTACTGGGGCGTTCGCCCCTTTTTCTCCTCCCGCCGGTTCTCGACGATGGAAGCGAAGATCGATCCGAAGATCAAGATAGCCGTCACAATCAAGGCCCAGGACGTGGGAATATCGGGATATGGAAGGTAGTTGTACGCCATCTTGGCGCCGATGAAGATGAGAACGAGCGCCAGCCCGAACTTAAGATAGCGGAACCTGTCGACCATTCCAGCCAGGGCAAAATACAGCGCGCGAAGGCCGAGAATGGCGAAAACATTGGATGTGTAAACGATGAATGGGTCCTGCGTAATCGCAAATACCGCAGGGATCGAATCCAGCGCGAATATTATATCCGTGATGTTCATAACGACGAGTACGACAAAGAGCGGGGTGGCGACCGTGCGCATCCTGTCTCTCGTGAAAAACCTTCCGTCGCTATGTTTGTGGGTTACGGGAATAATCAGGCGCACATACTTGATGACGCGGCTGTGCTCCAGGTCGACCGCTTCGTCGCCCGTGAACATGGTCTTGAAGCCGGTGTAGATAAGGAACAGTCCCATTAGAAGCATCGTCCAGTCGAAGGACTCGATAAGGACAAGACCGGCGGCGATGAAAATGCCGCGCAATATCAGTGCACCAATAATACCCCACAGCAGTACCCGCATTTGATGCTGGGGCGGTATCTGGAAATAGGAAAATATCACGACGAATACCATGATATTGTCCATGCTCAGGGCTTTTTCGATGAAATAGCCCGTCAGGAACTGGATCGCAGGCGTTGGCCCAAAGGCAAAATAGATCCAGGCGTTGAAGCATAGAGCCAGGGCGATGTAGCCGGCAGCCATCCAGAGGGCTTCGCGGACAGGGATCACTGCGGGCTTGCGGTGAAACACGCCCAGGTCGAGTGCCAAAACGCCCAGAATGAGCGCGTTGAAGGCTGCCCATGCCAAGATTGAGTGCTCAGAAAAAATCATTGGAATGCCCGTTTCCCCTTACAAAGCTAGCTCGATGTCCGCGCAGAACGCAAAACCGGGCTTGCTGTTGCCAATGGGCGTTTCAAGGACCAGTTCACGGCTTGGACCATGGCTCAAGGGTTGATCTAGGCATGAATATGGCGAATTTCGGGTTAATTCGGGGCTGGACCAAAAACAAGGACCGCGTTCAACCCGCCAAATGCGAATGAATTTGACATGGCGTAGGCGATTTCGCGGCGGCGGCCTTCGTTTGGCACATAATCGAGGTCGCATTCGGCGCCCGGCTCGTCGAAGCCTATGGTGGCCGGCACGAAGCCTTCCCGCATCGCTTGAATGCAGGCCACCGCCTCGACGCCGCCGCCGGCACCCAGGCAATGCCCGTGCATCGACTTGGTGGAGGATACCGGAAGCCGGCCGGCGTGCTCGCCGAACACCTTCTTGATCGCGCGTGTCTCGTTGATGTCGTTGGCCGCCGTCGCGGTGCCGTGCGCGTTCAGGTAATCGATATCGCTGGGAGAAAGCCCAGCGTCTTCGAGCGCGATCCGCATGGCGCGCGTGGGGCCATCCACATCGGGGTTCACCATGTCGGAGGCGTCCGAGGTCATGCCGAACCCGCACAACTCGGCAAGCACCGTTGCGCCGCGCGCTCGCGCATGCTCCAGGTCTTCGAGCACCAGGATGCCTGCGCCTTCGCCCAGCACGGTGCCGTTGCGCCGCTTCGAGAACGGGAAGCAGCCCTCCGGCGAAAGCACGCGCATGGCCTGCCAGGCCCGCATCGCACCGTAGGTGATCCCGGCTTCGCCCGCGCCCGCGACCGCCACATCCACGGCGCCGCTCCGGATCATCTGGAACGCCAAGCCGATGGCGTGAGCCGCCGTCGAGCAAGCGCTGACGGTGCCGAATACAGGCCCCTTGATGCCGTAATCGATGCTCACATGCGCCGCCGCCGAGCTGCCGATGGTGCGCAGCAGCGTGAGCGGATGCGTTGCTTTCTTCTTGTGGACAAAGATGTCCTCGTAGGCCTTGTCCATCGAAGAGAGGCCACCCGCGCCGGAGCCGACGATCGAGGCCGCGCGCTCGCCGTTCTTCAGGGGGACTTCAAGGCCCGATTGCCGGATCGCCTCGCCAGCCGCGGCGGCTGCATATTGCGAATAGCGGTCGGCCATAAAAACGGCTTTGGACTTGCAATGGATTTTGGGATCGAAATCGCGGACCTCGCCCCCGATGCCGATATACAGATCCAGGAGGGGGAAGCCTTGGATCGGCCCCACGCCGCATTCCCCCCGCTTTATCGCCGCCCAAAACTTTTCGGTCCCGGTGCCGATGGCCGAAACCACGCCCGTCCCCGTCACGGCGACGCGGCGACCCTTGCCGTTTACTGACATATCGTGTCCTGAGGCGGCGCTGCTAGGCCGCGTTGGATGCCTGAGAGCCTGCCAGGACGCCCTTCACCCGCTCCACGACCGAGCCGACGGTGGCGAAATCCTGAACTTCCTCATTGGCGTTGTAAGGGATCTGAATGCCAAACGTGTCCTCGATATCGAAGACGATCACGGCAAGGTCCAAAGACTCGATCTCAAGGTCCGTAAGCTTGGTGTCCAGCGTGATTTCCTTGCTCTGGTCACGCATGTTCTTACGCAGTATCGCAACGATTTTTTCTGCTACGTCGTCCATTGCAGGCTCCCTGCGCCGATCCGGGCGCGCAAGCTGAAATCTTGTGCGCCGCCCAGGCAGATTCGAGCGGGCGCGTGGCGAAGGGGATAGCGTCAAACTTAACTCAAGTCCAGCGAAGACGCTGCCGCGTAAGTTTGGGGCAAGCTTCACGGCAAATCCCGTGGATAGCGCCGATGCCACACCCTTGCCGTTCCATTTCACGGCCTCGTAAAGTTCGCATAAACGCCTTCCTGCGGGCAATGGAGGTCTGTATACTGCTGAGCAGAAACGGAAAACTCCAAGACGTGCAAGGGTAGAACGCGATGGAAAGCCCTCTCCAGGCTCAACAGGAAGGCAAGGCGGCGATGAACGGAGCAGCGGCACCTTACCCGTGGCTGAAAGCCTATCCCGCCAATGTGGACTGGTTCCAGCAATTCACGCCGGAGCCCTTGCCCGCCCGGCTCGATCAGGCGGCGGCCTGCTTCGGCGCCAGGCCCGCGACCAGCTTCTTCGGCCAGACGATGACCTATGCGGAGCTGGCGCACCAGGTGAATTGCGCGGCGAAGGGCCTGCAGAAGCTGGGTGTTGGCAAGGGAATGCGCGTCGGGCTGCTGTTTCCGAATTGCCCCGCCTTCGTCATCTATTACTACGCGATCCTGAAGGCCGGCGGCACGGTCGTGAATTTCAATCCGCTCTACTCGATCCCCGAATTGACCCATCAGGCGAAGGACGCGGAAGCGGACATCATGGTCACGCTCGATCTCAAGGCGACCTTTCCCAAGGCCAAGACGCTCTTGGACACCGGTGTCTTGAAGCACCTTGTCGTAGTGCCCTTTGCTTCCATGCTACCGGGCGTCAAGAGCGTGCTCTTCCGCCTCTTCAAGCGGGCGGAAGCCGTCCTCGTGGCACACAGGCGCTGGCGATCGTCGCATCGAGCGAATTGCAGCGCAATGACGGCCGTTTCGACGCTCCCGCGATAGAGCCGGCCGATGTCGCGGTGCTCCAGTATACGGGAGGCACCACGGGCACGCCCAAGGGCGCGATGCTCACGCATGCAAACCTTTCGATCAATGTGCAGCAATGCCATGCCTGGTTTGGCGATCTCGCCGCTTAAGGGAGAGGAACGCTTTTTTTGCTGCATACCCTTCTTCCATGTTCTCGCCATGACGGGACTGATGAATTTCGCCGATCAGCATTGGCGCGCAAATGATCATGGTGCCGCGCTTCGAGCTGAAGCAAGCCTTGAAGCTGTTCGACGAAACCAAGCCCACCGTCATGGCTGGCGTGCCAACCTTGTTCAACGCGCTCGCCAAGGCGCCGGACATCAAGAATCACGACCTGTCGCACTTCAAATTCTGCATATCCGGCGGCGCGCCCCTGCCGCTTGAGGTGAAGCGCGAGTTCGAGCGCATGTCGGGCTGCGCGCTGGTCGAAGGGTACGGCCTCTCCGAAACCTCGCCCGTCACGCACATCAATCCCGTGGCCGGCCCCATCAAGGAGGGCTCCATCGGCCTGCCCGTGCCCGGCACGATCATGTCGCTGCGCGACCTTGGCGACCCCAGCAAGGAAGTTCCGCTGGGCGAGAAGGGCGAGATTTGCATCGCCGGTCCGCAGGTGATGAAAGGCTATTGGAAGAAACCCGGCGAGACGGCGGCTGCCTTCGTGGGCGAGTTCTTCCGCACGGGCGACGTCGCGTACATGGACAGCGACGGCTTTACGTTCATCGTCGACCGCATCAAGGACCTGATCCTTTGCTCGGGCTTCAACGTCTATCCGCGCCGTATCGAGGAAGCGATCTACGAGCACCCTGCCGTGGAGGAGGTGACGGTGATCGGCGTTCCCGACCCCTATCGCGGCGAGGCGCCGAAGGCTTTCGTGAAGCTTCGGGCGAACCATCAGGCCACGGCCGAGGACATCATGGAGTTCCTGAAGCCGCGCATCTCGAAGATCGAAATGCCCGCCAAGATCGAGTTCCGCGAGGAACTGCCCAAGACGCTGATCGGCAAGCTGTCGAAGAAAGAGCTGAAGGCCGAGACGCAGACCAAGTAGGGGTAGGGGGCGCGGTTGGCGTAGCAGGGCGCTGCGGCCGTTGCGCTTGTGTGCCTCTTTGGCCTACACTGCCCCTGTCCGAAGCCCGCAAGCGCTCCAAGCCGCTAAAGCAGCGCCGCATCGCCGCGCGCGTCACCGGCGAGCAGCGCGCGCTTTTCCAGCACGCCGCCGACCTGCAGGGACGATCGCTGCCCGTCTTCCTTCTTGCGACCCTGCAAAAAGAGCGCGTACAGACTGTCGCAACCAAGCGAAATCATCCTAAAAACGGCAGTTGAGCCCACGCCGGCTGGGAAAACGCAAGTTGGCATATCGTGTTCCGGCGTTTTGCTGGCACACCGGGCAGGTGACGCACACGCTGTCATGGCCGGGCTTAGACCCGGCCATCCATGCAGCAAGGAACAGCTAGCGTTTTGAGTGTGTTGCGTGGATGGCCGGATCAAGTCCGGCCATGACAGCGGCGGACGTTTGCCGCTTCAACTGCCAAATCCAGGTTCATCCGGCTCAACGCCGAGGAAAGCCGCAAGCTCGCCGAAGCGCTGCTTGGGCCTCCGTGCGAGCCCAGCGAGTATCAGCTCGCCATCAAAAAGCGCTACATCGAAACTGTGCGCCATAAGTGAGTGCCGCGGGCCTCTTCCTCAACGAGCCGCTCGGGCCTCAAATAGCCGCGCTTTAGCCCCGAAGCAATCCAGAGGCCGGAATTGCAACACTACTTCCGGATCGCCACGGCAGCCTGAGGCCGCCTCGCGATGAGGTTAAGGCCGTTGGTATTAATCTTGAGCGAGGCCCAACAGCCGCCGCCCGCTCATCCGCCGCGATAGGCGCTGTCGACCGCGATGCAGCCGCTTGCCCGGGACACGCAGGCGCAGATTTTCGTATTCTCCCGCTTTTGCCGTTCGCTCAGGAAAACGTCGCGATGATCGATTTCGCCGCTGACGCCGGTTACGTCGAGCGCGCAAAGGCCGCATTCGCCGCGCAAGCAATCGTAGGCGACATCCACGCCGGCCTCGGCCAGCGCATCGAGCATCGACTTCGTTTCCGGCACCGCGATTTCGCGGGTCTCGCCCCGCCAGGGAAACCGCACGCGGAACGGCTCGGACGCCCGGCCACCGCTTGAGCCGAAGGTTTCGAAGCGAAGATCGGACGCCACGCCGCCGGCCGCTGCCCAGGCCCGCCGTGCTTCGTTCATCAGCGAGAGCGGGCCGCAGACCGCCGCGAGCGTGCCAGGCCCGTGCCCTGCGAAGAAGGCGTCCGCGTTGAAGCGCGCGCCCTCGGCCGAGGCGTACATTTCAAGCCGGTCTCCCAGCGCCGCCGCGAGTTCGGCGGCAAACGGCGCCTCCTCGCGCCGGCGCACGGCATAGGCAAGGCGCACATCGGCGCCGCGTTCCGCCAAGGCGGAGCGCCATGCCATGGATGGGCGTGATGCCGATGCCGCCGGCCACGAGGCGGTAAGCGGGCCGGTTCCAGTCGATTTCGAACTGCGTTTGCGGCTCGGAGACCGTGAGCCGCGCTCCGGGCGTGAGCGACCACATATAGGCCGACCCGCCCCGGCTCTCCGGCTGCCGTTTCACGGCGATCCTGTAGCAGCCGTCCGCCCGCAAACCGGTCAGCGAATAGTGCCGGTTCTCCGGCCGTCCGCCCAGCGGTACGCTCACAGCAATGTGGCTTCCGGGCGAAAACTCCCCGATGCGCCCGTCCACGGGCACGATTTCGAACTGGCGGACGGAAGGCGCCAGATCCTCGATGGAGCGGACGCTCGCTTCCAGCCAAGACAACTCGTAAGGCATAATCTTTCCCCGCCGCTATTCTGCCGCCCGAAGGGTAGTGCGGGCCGGGCTTTCGGCCTCGACCATCCCGTCGATAAGACGCCTCGCCCACATCGCGCCCGCGTCGATGTTGAGATTGTAGAAAAGCCGGCCCGGATTATCGTCCATGGCGCGCTGCTGCGCTTCCAGCACCACGACGTCCTCGCCGAAGATCCGGGCAACCCCTTCGCGCAGCTCCGTGGTCAGCCGCTGTTCGGTGAGCCGGTAATTGCGCGCGAACGCCCAGAAATAGTGGCAGGTGGTGTCCGTTTCCGGCGTCATGGTGTTGAGGACGTAGCCATTCACGCCTGCGGAGCGGTCGCCTTCCGGAGCGCCCGTCCCGGCCGGCGCCACGCCCACGTCGATGACGATGGTGCAGGGCGGCTCGAAGCGGATGATCTGCCAGCGGTCGACGGGGCCGGGCTTGCCGAGCTGCGCGCGCCCAGAACGGCGGCGGCTCGATGCCGGTCATCCAGCGCGTGACGGTCGCGTGGGCGTCGCCGTGCGTGACGTTGAAGGGCGCCTCGGCGACGGCGCTGTTGCCAATGCTCGTGCAGTGCACGAATGCCTCGTGGGTGAGGTCCATCAGGTTGTCGACAATCAGTCTGTAGTCGCACTTTACGTAAGTGGTCTTGCCGTCAGCGGCCCAGGCCGGATCGTCGAGCCAGTGCAAATCCGGCACCTTCGCGGGATCGGCAAGCGCCGGATCGCCAGGCCAAATCCAGATAAAGCGATGTTTCTCCGCGACGGGGAAGCTGCGCACGCAGGCAGAGGGATTGATCGTCTCCTGCGACGGCATGAAGGTACAGCGGCCCTGATTGTTGTAGACTAGGCCATGATATCCGCACACAACGTTGTCGCCATCCAGCCGGCCCTTCGACAAGGGCACAAGCCGGTGCCAGCAGGCATCCTCCAGCGCTACCGCCTTTCCAGCGGCTGTGCGATACATGACGATCTGCTTGTTGACGACGGTGCGCGGAAGAAGAGCGCGTTTTACCTCATGGTCCCACGCGGCTGCGTACCAGGCATTAAGCGGGAACGTCTTGTCGCGCGAGAACGACGTAAAGCTCGCCATTGCCGTTTCTCCCTTACTATACGTTTCGTTTATACGTTTCGAGAACGATATGATGCAGTACGTTGACATGTCAACACAGCCACCCTTCACCTTTAGGTGTGCCCCGGCGCCTGTTACTATAAAGTGGGAGATCGCTGGCAGTTCTGCCGGCGATTAGGCACTTGACCACCGGCTGCACTGAATGTTATGTTGCATAACAGTTGAAGGGCGGGAATGAACGGCATGCTAGACGGCGACAGAGGCTATCCAACGATACCGGGCTTGCCCGATTCCCTCTACGCAGAGGACCGGGGCGGCATCGCGGTGCTCTGGCTCAACCGGCCGGAAAAGCGCAATGCGCTCGACGATGCGTCGGTCCTTGGCCTGCAACACTTTTTCCAAAACCTTCCGTCCACAACCAAAGCGGTGGTGATCGCCGGGCGGGGGCAGCATTTCTCTGCGGGGCTCGATCTGAGCACGGTGCAGGAGCAAAACACCACCGAGGCGATCCTGCATTCGCGTAGCTGGCACAAGGCGTTCGAGAGCATCGAGTTCGGCAACGTGCCGGTGGTTTCGGTGCTGCACGGCGCGGTCGTGGGCGGCGGGCTTGAGCTTGCCGCGGCCACGCACGTTCGGGTGGCGGAACGCTCGGCTTACTACGCCCTGCCTGAAGGCCAGCGCGGCATCTTTGTCGGCGGCGGCGGCTCGGTCCGGCTGCCACGCCTGATCGGCGTTTCCCGCATGATGGAAATGATGCTGACTGGCCGCACTTACGGCGCGGAGGAAGGCATCGCGCTGGGCTTCTCCCATTACGTCGTGGAGGATGGCCAGGGCCTCGCCAAGGGCTTGGAACTGGCGCACAAGATCGCCTCCAACAGCTCGCTCACGAATTACGCCGTCATGCAGGTTTTGCCCCGCATCGCCGAAACGGGCACGGCGCCGGGCTACATGTTCGAATCCTTGATGGCGGCCATCGCGCAGGCCGACGAGGAAGCGAAGGCGCGCAAGCGCGATTTTCTTGAGAAGCGGGCGGCAAAGACCGTCCACAAATAGCCGGTGGCGTGAGACCGCCGGACAAAACGCCCCCCGAATACAAGTACAAAAATAATGGGGCGCAGACAGGGAGGACTGCGATGAGCGCGTATGCGTTTACGCCAATAAGAGACGTGCGCCTTGGAGAGGCAAGCGTCGAGGTCGAGCAAAGGGCCGATGGGACGGCGCTGGTCCGCTGCGGGCGGCCCTTGCCCCCCTATGCGGCGAATGCGTCCGAGCCCCTCAAGCGCTGGGCAAGGGAGGCGCCGGACCGGCTGTTCTTTGCACAGCGCGGCCCCGATGGCGCCTGGCGCGAGCTTACCTATGGCGTGACGCTCGCCAAGGTCCGCTCGCTGGCCGCGGCGCTTGTCAAGCGGGGGCTGTCGGCCGAGCGCCCGGTGCTCATCCTGTCCGGCAACGATCTGGAGCACTTGCTGCTCAATCTGGCCTGCTTCTACGCGGGCGTTCCCTTCGTGCCCGTCTCGCCTTCCTATTCGCTGCTTTCGAGCGACTTCGGCAAGCTCAAGCACATCTTCGCCCAGACCACGCCAGGGCTTGTTTTCGCGTCCGATGGCGCGGCCTACGCCAGGGCGCTGGACGCGGTAGTCACGGGCGATACCGGGATCGCGGTCACGGTCAATCCGCTGCCGCACCGCCGGGTCACGCTGTTCGACGAACTGCTCGCCACGACGGCCGGGCCTGAAACCGATGCGGCCAACGCCGCCGTTGGGCCGGACACCATCGCGAAATTTCTCTACACCTCGGGATCGACGGGCCTGCCAAAGGGCGTCATCAATACGCACCGCATGATCTGCTCGAACCAGGCCATGATCCTGGCCTCGTTCCCGTTCCTCGGGGACGAGCCGCCAGTTATCGCCGACTGGCTGCCCTGGAACCACACCTTCGGCGGCAACCACAATATCGGCATCGTACTCTTCAACGGCGGCACCTATTACATCGACGGCGGCAAGCCGACGCCAAACGGGATCGCGGAAACCGTGCGAAATCTTCGCGAGATCGCGCCCACGGTCTATTTCAACGTGCCGAAAGGCTTCGAAGAGCTTATTCCGTATTTCCGCCGGGAACCGCAGCTTCGCGAGAAGTTCTTTAGCCGCCTCAAGATGCTGTTCTTCGCGGGCGCCGGCATGCCGCAGCACGTCTGGGACGATCTCAACTCGCTGGCGCTGCAAACCTGCGGCGAGCGGATTGTCATCATGAGCGGCTTGGGGGCTACCGAAAGCGGCCCGTCCGCCTTGTTCTGCACCAAGGAAATGGTCCGCTCCTCGGGCGCCATCGGCCTGCCGGTGCCGGGCATCGAGATGAAGCTCGCCCCCGTCGACGGCAAGCTCGAAGCACGGCTCAAAGGCCCGAGCATCACGCCAGGCTACTGGCGCCAGGCGGATACCACGGCGGCAAGCTTCGACGAGGAAGGCTACTACAAACTTGGCGATGCGGTGCGCTTCGCGGACCCGGACCAGCCGCTGAAGGGCTTTTTCTTCGACGGCCGCATCTCGGAGGACTTCAAGCTCTCCACCGGAACCTGGGTGCGCGTCGGGATGTTGCGCGCGAGCCTACTTTCGGTGTTCGGGTCGTGCGTCAAGGACGTGGTCGTCGCGGGCCACGAGCAGGACGACATCTCGATCCTGATTTTCCCCGATTTCGAGGCGCTGCGGACACTCTCCGAGGACTTGGCCGGCGCCGCTCCGGAGGAGATCCTGAGCCACGGGGCAACACGCAGCCTCTTCCGCCAGAAGCTCAACGAGGCCGCCGCCGCCAGCACGGGCTCGTCGAACCGCGTCGCGCGCGCCATCCTGCTGGAGGAGCCGCCATCCATCGACGGCCATGAGATCACCGACAAGGGGTCGATCAACCAGCGGGCGGTGCTCGCGCGAAGGGCGGCGCTGGTCGAGGAGCTGTATAGCGATGCGCCATCGCCACGGGTGATTTCGATAAAATAGGAGTGATGGCAGATCTGGCTGAATAGTCCGCAGCCGTCATCCCGGAACTTGGTTACCCCAATGCTTCCGCCGGCGTTCGGGAAGGCCCCCTCACCCCAGCCCTCTCCCGCGAGGGGAGAGGGAGCAGGTCGCGACGGTTGCGAGGGCGTCCCCTCTCCCCTTGCGGGAGAGGGACAGGGTGAGGGGGAGCCACGCGCCGTGCGGTTGGCGCATGAGTTGCAGGAAAAGAGGAATGGCATATGGACGTTAGAGGGCAGGCGGCGATTGTAACGGGCGGCGGATCGGGCCTTGGCGCCGCAACCGCCATCCGTTTGGCCGAGGCCGGGGCGCGCGTTGCGGTGCTCGATGTGAACATGGGCGCGGCGCAGGCAGTGGCAGACGAGACCGGCGGGCTTGCGGTTGCCTGCGATGTCGCGGATACGGGCAGTGCCGCGGCGGCGCTGGCCGTGGCGCGCGAGGCGTACGGCGCCGCCCGCATCCTCGTGAATTGCGCGGGGATCGGCACGGCGAAGCGTATCTTGGGCCGCGACGGCCCCATGCCGCTTGGCGAATTCGAACGCGTCATCCGCGTGAACCTGATCGGCAGCTTCAACATGATGCGGCTTGCGAGCGCGGACATGGCGCAGCTTGAGCCGATGGGCGACGGCGAGCGCGGCATTATCGTCTCGACCGCCTCAGTCGCGGCCTTCGAGGGGCAGATCGGGCAAGCCGCCTATTCAGCATCCAAGGGGGGCGTGGCGGCGCTGACCTTGCCTGCCGCCCGCGAACTGGCGCAGTTCGGCATCAGGGTGCTGGCCATCGCGCCAGGCCTGTTCCTGACGCCCATGCTGAAGGGGCTGCCCGAGGACGTGCAGGTGAGCCTCGGCCAGTCCATCCCCTTCCCGAAGCGGCTGGGCAAGCCCGAGGAGTACGCGGCACTTGTCTTGCACCTTTGCGAGAACTTGTCGCTTAATGGCGAGGTGATCCGCTTGGATGGCGCGCTTCGCCTGCCGCCGCGCTAGCCGTCATTGCAACGGCGAGCGGAGCGCGGCCGGAAGCCCAGGCTTAAGGCTCTGGCGGCATTATGGAACGCCGCGGCGGCTATGGGCGCCTCGCTATGACGGACCGGCCGGCGTAAACCGGATCTGCGCTAGAAGGAACTGCATATGCTGGACATCGGCAAGCTCAAAGCCATCGACTTCCATACCCATGCGGAGGAGCCGTGCGGCTGCCACGCGGATGACGGCTACGACGACCTGCAAACCGAGATGGCCCGGTATTTTCGCGCGCCGTGGAAGCATCCGCCAACCGTCGAGGAAACCGCGGCGCATTACCGGGCGCAGAATATCGCGGCAGTGATTTTCCCGGTCGATGCCGAGCGGGAGACGGGCTACCGCCGGTACAAGAACGAGGAGATCGCGGAGCTGGCGGCGAAGCACAGCGACGTGCTCATCCCCTTCGCCTCCATCGATCCCGCCAAGGGCAAGATGGGCGCGCGCGAGGCGCGGCGGCTGGTCAAGGACTTCGGCGTCAAGGGCTTCAAGTTCCATCCGACCTACCAGGGCTTCTTTCCGAACGACCGCGCGGCCTATGTGCTCTACGAGGCCATCGCGGCGGCGGGCGCCATCGCGCTGTTCCATACCGGGCAGACCGGCGTCGGCTCCGGCATGCGCGGCGGCAACGGCATGCGGCTTAAGTATTCGAACCCGATGTATCTCGACGATGTGGCGGTCGATTTCCCGGACATGCCCATCGTGCTCGCGCACCCCTCGTTTCCGTGGCAGGAGGAGGCGCTGGCCGTCGCCACCCACAAGCCGAACGTCTACATCGACCTCTCCGGCTGGTCGCCGAAGTACTTCCCGCCGGTGCTGGTGCGCTATGCAAATACGCTGCTGCGCGAGAAGGTGCTGTTCGGGTCGGACTGGCCGATGATCGCGCCGGAGCGCTGGCTCGCGGACTTCGAGAAGATCGAGATCAAGGACGAGAACCGCCCGCTGATCCTGAAGCAGAACGCGGCGAAGCTGCTGGGGCTCGGCTGAGCGGGGCGGGTGCCGTTCCTGGATGGCGGTTTTGGGCCGCGATGGGTCGCCAAATTCCCCTGGCTGCTCTGTGCCCCCCTTTGGCGGGGGGGGCCAACGCGCCTGAAGTGCATAGCCAGATCGTGCGGATTGCTTCCCGGCAACGGTCATGGCGAGGGGCTTCAACCCCCGAATCGTGATGCGTGCCAGATCGTGCGGATTGCTTCCCGGCAACGGTCATGGCGAGGGGCTTCAACCCCCGAAGAAATCCAGGGCAACAAATGCCAGCGGTTGAAATCTCACGCTTGCTGGCAACTGCGGATATAGCCCGCGGTGGGGCGCGGTGCAGCGATCGTGCGAGATTGTGCTTATGCGGTATGCGACCGGCTGCACCCCCTGACATGCGGAACTTAATTACATAGGTGATATGTCACGCCTCGCGGCAGTGTTCATACTGCCGCAGGCCCTAGCTTCCCGCGAGGCTGAAGCTTTCGTCCGCAGCCTGGGCGGGGGTGAGCGTTGGGCAGCCTTCGAGGAGCTTCCGCACCCGCATGTGGTCGAGCGGGCTGTCGAGCGAATCCGCGCCGGTCAGCCTGCCGCCGCGGAAGTAGAACGCGGTGAACTTCCGCGCCTCGACGGAGCCGCGGATCGCGACTTCCTCATAGCCCTGCGATTGGCCAACCATCTGCAACTTCACGCCGTGCTGGTCCGACCAGAACCATGGCGGGCCGGCAAACGGGCGCTCGCGGCCCATGAGCGCTGCCGCGGCGGATTTGCCCTGCTCAGCGGCGTTCTGGACGGATTCGAGCCGCAGGAGCGCGCCGTCCGCCTGCCGCCTGGCCGTGCAATCGCCAGCCGCGACGATGAGCGGATCGGCGGTTCTTGCGCAATCGTCGACGATAATGCCGTTATCGCAGGCGAGCCCGCATGCGGCGGCCAGCTCGTCATTGGCGCGCGCCCCCGCGCCCACCACGACGAGATCGGCGGGCTGAACCGCGCCATCCGCCATGGCGACGCCCGTGACGCGCCCCCCCTCGCCCACGAATGCGCCGGCCTTGGCCCCAAAGTGGAGGGCAACGCCGTGACTCTCGTGCAATTCCGCGAACATCTTCGAGATCAGCGGAGAGACGGCGCGGGACATGAGCCTGTCCGCCGCCTCGAACACCGTCACCGGCTTGCCGAGCTTCCGCGCGGCCGAGGCGATCTCAAGGCCGATGAAGCCGCCGCCAACGATGGCAACACGCTCCGCGCCCGCGAGTGCCGCCCCCAGCGCGCGGGAATCGTCGAGACTGCGAAGCGCCATGACGCCCGCGAGATCCGCGCCTGGAATGGGCAGCATTCGCGCGCGGGCGCCCGTGGCCAGAACAAGCGCCGCATAGTCGAGCGTTTCGCCATCGTCCAGCGTCAGCCGCTGTGCCTCGCGATCGATCGCGGCCACCCGGCGGCCGGTAACGAGCCCGATGGATTTGCGCTCCAAGGCGGCCGGCGCGCGTATCCAGAGCTGCCGTTCGTCCATCTGGCCGGTCAGGAACTCCTTCGACAGCGGCGGGCGCTGATAGGGCGCGTGGGGCTCCTCGCCCACGATCAGGAGCGGGCCGCTATAGCCCTCCGCGCGCAGGGATTCGGCGGCCTGCAAGCCGGCCTGGCCGCCGCCCACGATGACGATGGGAGCGGCCACGTCAGCTCTGCCGCTCGGGTAGCCGCACCACGAGGCCGTCCAGCGCCGCGCTGACCTTGATCTGGCAGCTCAGGCGGCTGTTGCTCCGGCGTTCGGCGGCGACGTTTTCGAGCATGGCAAGCTCGGTGGCGGCGGGTGCGGCGAGCAGCGAGAGCTGCGCCTCGTCCACATAGCAATGGCAGGTGGCGCAGGCGCAGGAGCCGCCGCATTCGGCCTCGATGCCGTCGACGCCATTGGCGGTTGCGCCCTGCATCAGCGTCCACCCCTCGGGCACGTCGATGACGGCTTCGGCTCCAGAGGGCTCTATGTAGGTTATTTTAGGCATGTCTTCCTTCCCTTTCGCCGCTCAGCTTCATAGCGCGCGGAAATAGCGCACTGCCGCCGTGTTTCCTCCACTGTCATGGCCGGGCTTGACCCGGCCATCCATGCAAAACGCCACGCTATCGCCATGTTGCTGGATGGCCGGGCCGAGCCCGGCCATGACAACCAGTTTAGCTGCAAGCGCGCTGAGATTTTCGCACGGATGCTGCGGTGTCATCTCACGCCCGCGCCAATTGAAGTTCCATCGGGCTGCGGAACGTCGTGGACGGCATCCAGTGGATCTGCGTTTCAACGGGGGTGTATTCGGGGATGGCCTTGTGGAACTCGTCGAAGGCAAGGCGCGCGGCCAGCCTGCCGATGGACGCGCCGAGGCAAGCATGGACGCCGCCGCCGAAGCCCAGATGGCCGCGCGGCTTGCGGGCGATGTCGTAAACGTCCGGGTTCGGATACTGCCGCTCGTCGCGATTGCCGGACCCGTAGGCGAGGCAGACGAATTGGCCGGCGCGCATGGTTTGGCCGTACAGCTCGGTGTCCTTCTTGACGCAGCGGCGGAAGCGCTGGGCCGAGGTGTTGAAGCGCAGCGATTCCTCGATGGCGTCCTCAAGCAGGGCGGGATTGGCGACGCATTGGCGGCGCGCATCCGGGAAATTCGCCATGTTGTACGCGAACATGGCCATGAAGCCGCCCAGCGACTCGATGCCCGCCATGATGAGCGTCGTGGTGGTGAGCAGCACCTCGCGGTCCTTGAGCTTCTGGCCGTCGACCTCGGCCAGCGCGAACTGCGAGATCAGGTCCTCGCCCGGATTGGCCTTGCGTTCGGCGATGATCTTGCCGGCGTAGTCCTGCATCCACTGATAGGCGGCGACGTGATCGGGGCCTTTCTGGCGCGTCTTGGGATCGGACTGCACCATGAGCACGGCCTTGTCGCGCACGAGGTTGTCGTCGCCCTGGGGGAGGCCTAGCAGGCGGAACAGGCCCTTCACCGTCACCTTGCTGGAGAAATCCTCCACGAAGTCGAATGTCTTCTGGCCGGCGAAGCCCGCGATGGCCTCGCGGGACGCCTCGCGGATGTGGTCCTCGATATAGCTCAGATTGCGCTTGGAGAAGGCGTATTGGATGAGGCCGCGCAATTGGTCGTGGTAGGGCGGGTTGGTGGTGCCGAGCGTGGCGCCGGCGCGGCCCGGCAGTTCGTCCATGAGGTTGCCCTCGGCCGACGAATAGGTCTCCCAATCGTTGAGCGCGCGGACGATGTCGCCATAGCGCGACAGCACCCACATATTGGCGTCCTCGCTCCAGAAGCAGGGATGCTCGTCGCGGAGCGTCTTGTAAAAAGGGAACGGATCGGCGTCGACCGCCGGCGAATACGGGTCGAATCTGAACATTTGGCGCTCCTCGTCCGGCGGAGCCGCGTTATGCCTGCTCCGGCCTCCTCCCCTGCATTGCCGGAAACTTCGTCCGGGCGGGGAGTTCTAGGCTGAAATGATGATACGATCCGGGGTGCGGCAAAATGGACGTTCCGGTGAAAAACCTGTACTTTTCGAACAGCCAAGCCGGCATGGAAATGTTCGATGGCCGCACCCGCTGCAAGCAAGACAGCCGCTAGGCATAGGAAGCCCAAGGCCCGCGACGCGATCGAGGTGTTCGCGCTTTATGGCGAGCGCGTTCCCGTCGCCGGCCAGGAATTCCTGCATATCGAGGAAATCCAGACGCGCAGCCAGCGCTACGACTGGAAGATCAACTCGCACACCCATCAAGGTCTGTTCCAGACCGTGTTCATCGTCCAGGGAGGCGCGGCTCTGGATTTGGACGGCCAAGCAAGCGAAGTGCAGGGGCCATGCGCGGTGGTGGTGCCTTCCGGCACGGTGCACGGCTTCCAGTTCGAGCAGGGCACCAAGGGCTATGTGCTGACCTTCGCGGAGAGCTTCCTGCACGGTTCAGAGGAAAGCCGCGAGTGCCTGTTGTGGAAGCCTGGGGTGTTGAGCCTGCTGGCAAGCCCCGCCAACCCCGGCGGCCCGTCGCGCGTCGCGAGTATGCTGGAACATCTGAACGAGGAATTCCGGGGCCTACCTGCCGGGCGCGCGGCAATGCAGGAATGGCTGGTGCGCGCGGTGCTGCTGCTCTTGGCCCGCGAGCGCGCGCGGCTCGCCCAGGCGGCGCAGCCCGGCGGCCGCGAACTCGATGTCTTCAATCGCTTCCGGGCGCTGCTCGAATGCCGCTACAAGGAGCATTGGACGGTGCCGCGCTATGCCGCCGCCTTGAACCTGACCGGGAGCAAGCTCAACCGCGCCTGCCGCTCGGTGGCGGCAAGCTCCGTCAACGAGGTCATCCAGGGGCGCCTCTTGCTTGAGGCCAAGCGCAAGCTGCTGTACCTGCCCGTGCCTGTGGCCACCGTCGCCTACGAGCTGGGCTTCGAGGACCCCGCCTATTTCTGGCGCTTTTTCAGGAAGCACGCCGGCATCACGCCCGCCGAGTTCCGCAAGGCGCAGCGGGCGCTGGTTGGCGGAGGCGGCGGCGATTGATCGGGCGGCCGTCCGCGGCCTCGCCCACGCCATTCCACAGCCCAGACCGCGGGCCGCTGCCGCTTTTCCTGTTTCCGCTTTTCAGCAATCTGACAGCGCCGGAGTGCCATAGTGACCATGCGACCTACCCACGTCGTCAAGGAGACCCTCGCCGCATCACCGGAAATTGGCGAGGGTCTGCTACTCCCCGCTCGATCTGCCGCAGACGCAGCCAGCAAGCGCAAACCGTTTCCGGGCGCCACGGCGGCGTTCAACGCCTAGCGGTATTTTCCAAAATCCTGCACAAAGGCGCCTATCCCCGCGCTATGCTATGAACGCATTCGCTGTGCCGGGCATGCGGCGGCGCTTCTGAGACCAATGGCCACAAGTTTTGAGCGTTCCGGAAGCCTCATCCATCATCGCGAGGCAGCCTCCGGCCGCCGTGGCGATCCAGAATTGGCGTTGCAATTCCGGCATCTGGATTGCTTCAGGGCTTCGCCCCTCGCAATGACGGAAGCGGTCAAGACTTACGGCCGTTGATATCCGCTTGCTTTGGCTGAAAACCCGGCGAAACTGGGCGGGCAACGAGGACGCCCGCGCCGCCATGTCCCGCACGCACCGCCTGTTCGACCTGATGCAAGCGCTCCGCCGGCACCGCCAGCCGGTAAGCGGCGCGGCGCTCGCGCGCGAGGCAGGCGTCTCGCTCCGCACGCTCTATCGCGACATCGCCGCGTTGCAGGCTCTCGGCGCGGAAATCGAGGGCGAGCCGGGGCTCGGCTACGTGCTGAAGCCGGGCTTCCTGCTGCCGCCGCTCATGCTTTCCGCCGCCGAGATCGAGGCGCTGGCGCTCGGCGCGCAGTGGGTGGCGCGGCGCACCGACGAGGGGCTGTCCCGTGCCGCGCGGAACGCCATGGCGAAAATCGCCGCCGTGCTGCCGCCCGCGATGCAGCAGAAGCTGGAGGACGACGCGCTGATCGTTGGGCCGGGCTGGGAGCGGCGGCAGGCGGTGGCGCTGAGCGTGCTCCGGCAGGCGCTGCGGGAAGAGCGCAAGCTCGCCATCGCCTACATCGACGAGAAGGGTGCCAGGACGGCGCGCGTCATCTGGCCGGCCGCGCTCGGCTTCTTCGACTCCACGCGCATTCTGGCCGCGTGGTGCGAGTTGCGCGGCGGCTTCCGCCATTTCCGCGCCGACCGCATCGAGACTGCTGAGCTGCTGGCGGAGCGGCTGCCCAGGAGCCGAAAAGCCCTCGCGAAGGAATGGCGCGCAACGCTGCTGACAGAAACTGTCAGTGGCGGGCATTATAGAAACGGCTGTCACACGAATCAGGAGCCCGGCATGAGCAAGGAACTCATTTTCTACACCAACCCGCGTTCGCGCGGCATGATCGTACATTGGATGCTGGAGGAGATCGGCTGCCCGTACCGCGTCGAGGTGAAGGACTACGGCACCACCATGAAGGCGCCCGATTATCTCGCCATTAACCCGATGGGCAAGGTGCCGGCGATCAAGCACGGCGAAACCGTCGTTACGGAATCCCCCGCCATCCTGGCCTATCTGGCCGACGCCTTCCCCGAAGCCGGGCTGGCACCCGCCCCGGCCGAGCGCGGCGACTACTACCGCTGGCTGTTTTTCGCGGCGGGTTGCGTGGAGCCCGCGATGAGCAACCATTCCGCCGGCTGGGACCCGGCCACGCCTGAATTGCAAGGCCGCTTCGGCTATGGTTCCTACGCGCAGGTCATAGATACGCTGGCCGCCGCCGTCAAAGGCAAGACTTACATCGCCGGAGACCGCTTCAGCGCCGCCGACATCTATGTGGGCTCCATGCTGACTTTCGGCATGATGTTCGGCCAGATCGAGAAGCGGCCGGAGTTCGAGGCCTATTGCGCGGGGCTGATGAGCCGCCCGGCGGGGTTGCGCGCCAGGGAGAAGTCGGAAAAGCTCGCGAGCCAGCAGGCTTGGACGGCGGCTTGAGGTTTGGGTTTCCGTCATCTAAAGCTGCGGCCGACGGCTCACGGCAAATCGGTAGGTTGCCCCGCTGAAAGTTCATTCAGCGAGGCAACCTGATCGCGGTTCCCTCCAGCCGATGGCCTTCGTGATTCCCTTGGCTGCCAAACTTGCTGTCAACCAAGACACCGTGGAAGTTTCTCTGGGGAATCTGGTTCCGAATCATGTGCATTGCAGTTGCTTCTTCGATGGCGCCCGGCCCATACGAAGCGCAAGCGTTCCCCGGTCGCGATTTAATGCAAAAGTGCCGTTGTCATCGGCTTCAAGGACGATTTCATACCACATGCTAGGTCTCGATCCCTAAATCCTTGAGGATTTTTCTGACCAGTCCGGTCCCCAATTCTTTCCGGCTCCCATGTACGGGCATCACCGATTTCCGTCCGCCGCGCCTGACCGTGACGTGCCCGCTGCCGCCGCGGTAAGTTTCGAAGGTGCACCCATGTTTGGCAAGCAGCTTCTTCAATTCCGCGGATGTCATAGAATATGGCCCTACACAGTTCTGTGTAAATATACAGATGTGTGGAGTCTTGCTCCACAATCGAGCCCCGGCCAAGCTCCGCCGGCCTTGCTGCGCGGGTGGCGGGCCGAGCAACGCACGCGATGCGCGCATTCAGTGACACGAAGCGGCAACACATTCAAGCATGTAATTGCCGGGGCTTCGCATGCGTATATTCGATGCCTATGCGCGAGGCCGGGAATGCCGCCGCCGATAGCCCGCTACTTAATCTTAAACCTATTCTTGATCGCGAGCAGCAGCAGCAAGATCAGCACCGCGCTTACCGGCACCTGCACGAAGGCTTCGAGGAAGCTCACGCTGTCGGGGATTTGCGGCTCGCCATCGCCGCCATAGAGGCATCGATAGGCTTGCGCGATCCGCGCGTCGCGCCCGCCGCTGAACAGCACGAGCGCGTTGCGGCCCGATAGGAACAGCGCCTTGACGAAGGGCACGCCGCCCTCCGCGACGCAACGGCTCCAGCCTTCGCCGTACGTATCAGGCGGAGTTTTAGCTTAAAGCGGTACGATCCCGCAACCGGAGCGCTATCCGCGCTCAAGCAGGCGAAGCCAATCCATGCGGGCTTGGAGCACGCGGACGACGGTCACGCCCGCCTCGTCCGGCCGGAAGAGGATCAAATGCGCGCCGAAGGGAAAGCGATGGATGGGAGGGGAGAAGCCCTTTAGCGGCTGTCCGGCGATGCCGGGAAACTCGGCGAGAAGCTGAAACCGGCCGTACAGCTCGTTCAGGTAACGGTCTGCTTGCGCGGGGCCGAATTGCTCAAGCCCTTGCGTGTAAATATCTTCGAGATCGGCAATCGCTTTGGGGGACAGCCGGTAGTCAGGCATATGCCAAGCGCGCGCGGACTGCGGCCATGATCTCGTCCGCCGGAACCTTGCGAGGCGTGCCTTCCAAGCCCTTTTCAATTTCGGCGGCCAGAACCTCGCGCTTTTCCTCAAGCGAAAGCCGCTCGAAGGCCGCCTTATCCCGCTGGGTTGGCGCTGCGAAGGAGGAGATTGCGTGCGGCTTGCTTGTGCTCATGGAGTAAATATACCAAATATCCGCGGCGAAAGCGAGGGAGTTGCTCCAGGGAGTTGACTCCAGGTCGAAGCCGAGGGCCTGCCAGACGGATTGAGCGCGACGGAGCGATGCGGCTCTAGTGGCCTGTATCGGCTAAAATGAATAGTTATGACGCCGGGATTTTTTGACGTGGCGAAGCTAGACGGCGCAGGCTGTACTGGACGTACAGTCAAGCCGTCTGGTTTCGCCACGGCGAAAAAGACCAAGTCAGAACTGCTTATTTTAGCCGATACAGGCCGCTAAGCCACCACGGAAATCATTGCCGCCCTGGATTTGGGCTTCTTGCCCACAACGATCTTCACGTCGCAATCCAATGCAAGGAAGAGCTGCATAAGACGCCCGGCGGAAAAACCGTGCAGTTTGTAGTTGAGAAGGCGGACACCTTCGGCTGGGTAAGGCCCAGCCGCTCAGCAATCGCGGTTTGGCTCAGCCCCTCCTTCTCGATCAATTGGTTCAGGGCATAAGCAAGCCGTAGCTTCGTCTTTCGCTCCCCGGGGTCAGCCAGAGCCAAGATCGGCGAAAACGTTACCGCTTCCTTGTTCGATCTGTTCCGGGCTGGCCTTTGCCTTTTTCGCCATATTCCGCCTCGTAATGCTGCCGCGCCAGCTTCAGGCGCGCTGTAACAAGTTCCTTGTCTTGCCGGGCAGTCTTTATCCCGGCCGGCGATTTCTTTCGAAAGGCGTGAAGCGTGTAAACCGCTCTTTCGAAACGCACCGTGTAAACCGCCCGGTACGTGTCTCCATCGTAGTCATCCACGACCTCAAAGACGCCAGAGCCTTCGCCTTTCCATGGCTTGGTCTTTGGATGCTTTCCTCCAAGCTGCGCTATACCAAGCGCATTACCGATTTCGTCTTTCACATCCTCGGGAAATGCCAAAAGATCGCTTTTGGAGGAACCGACCCAAATAAGGGGCTTCTCTCCAGGCTTAAGTTTTGTCGCCACGTCGGCTCGATCTTCGCCCCGCCCTCCGGCAAAAGTCCACGGTCCACACGACGCGGCTCCCGCCGCCGCTGGCGCCGAACACCTGCACGCGCATTGTAGTTCGCGAGGTAGCGTCCGCCCTCGGCGGTCCACACCGCCTCTGCGCCTCGCGCGTCGATGCTGACAACCGGCTCGCGCTCGGTCATGCCATTGGCGAACGTCACGACACGCGCGCCCTCGCCGCGCTTGGCGGTCGAAGCCCGGAACAGGGCGCCGATGTCCTCCCGCCCCACGTCCGGGCCCGCGCCGCACGCACGAAGCGTGCCATGCCATGTCCTCCCACGCCGTGAAATCCTGGGTGCCCGCGCTTCTTCGTACGTGAAGGGCGTCTCCACGCGCAGCGTCGAGAAGGTGCTGGCCGAATTCGGTATCGAGGGCCTGTCCTCGACCCAGGTCAGCCGCGCCGCTGCCATGCTCGATGAAGAACTCGAAGCCTGGAGGAACCGATGCTTGGCCGCTTCCGCTATCTCTTCCTCGACGCGCGTTATGAGAAGACCCGCGAGTACGGCGTCGCGGACGATGCGCCGTGCTCACCGCCATCGGCATCGAGCCCTCCGGCAAGCGCCTGGTGCTGGGCGTCTCCGTCGCGTTCTCCGAGGCCGAGGTGCACTGGCGCGCCTTCCTCGAAAGCCTGGTTGCGCGCGGCCTGCAGGGCGTGGAGTTCATCACCTCCGACGACCATTGGGCATCAAGGCAGCCCGCAAAGCCGTACTGCCCGGCGCCCGCTGGCAGCGCTGCCAGTTCCACCTTGCCCTGAACGCCATCCACCACGCCCCAATCTGGCCATTCGCAAGGCCATCGGCGAGGAGCTCGGGCCGTCGGACGCCCCGAGCCTTTTGCATGGCGCTCATACCCGCCGCCATCATCGGCTCAATCTTCGCGCCCGCCTCGTCCGGCAAAAGGTCCACGGTCCACACGACGCGGCTCCCGCCGCCGCCGTGCGCGAACACCTGCACAGCCGCGTTGTAGTGCGAGGTAAGCTGGCTCTCGGCGGTCCACACCAGCCTCATCGCGGGCGGATCGATAGCTGACAATCGGTTCGCGCACGGTCATGCCATTGGCGAACGTCACGACACGGGCGCCCGGTTCGAGCCGCGTGGCGGTGACGAAGCCCGGAACGAGGCGGGTGTGGAGGGCGCCGATGTCCTCGATTGCGGCCCACACATCCGGGGCCTGCGCCTGTGTCACGATCTCTTTGCGAAGCGTTGCCATGCCATGTCCTCCCATGCCGTGAAATCCTGGGTGCCTGCGCTTCTTCTGTGCGGCTGGCTCAGATGCTAACAAATCATTTGCGTCGCCTACAGCGCCATCATGCTTAACGCGCGGACGGTAAACGCGTGAAGCGGATGTTTCCCATGCGCCACTTTTTGCGAAATTTTCCACGTTTTGGGTCGAATTCCACGTTTCTAGAATCCCTTTAAATATATCCGCGGATTCAATATTTACCGTAATATGGTGCATTTCCAGCACCGCCATGTCCGGCGCCACCGCACTTTATCCTGCAATATCAGTATCTTATCAGACCATTAATCCTTCAGGAAGGACTGCCTTGTATAATGGGGCGGTAAAGCGGATCGCGGCAATTGTGTAGAATTTCCCCAAAACCGGGAAAATCGCGGTTAACGCGGACTTAACGGAGGCGGCGCCGGCTCATGAAGGGCAGACCACGCGATTGGCATTATCCGGTTGAGGCAAATACCATGCCGGCGATGCCAGAGGGCTTCGAGCACCCATCTGGAACGGCCGGCACGGCTCGTTCAGCCTGCTTCGATATCACACGCCAGGCCAGCGCCACTCCCGGACCTCGGGCATGTCCTCGCCGCGCTGGCGGATATACGCCTTGTGCTCGATCAGCTTGTCGCGCATCGCCTGCTTGGCGTAGGCGGCGCGTGTCGCCGAGCTGCGGCAGCCGGTCGATGACGTCGGCGACGAGATGGAAGCGGTCGAGGTCGTTGCGCACCACCATGTCGAACGGCGTCGTCGTGGTGCCTTCTTCCTTGTAGCCGCGCACGTGGATGTTGTCGTGGTTGGTCCGCCGGTAGGTGAGGCGGTGGATCAGCCACGGATAGCCGTGATGGGCGAAGATCACCGGCTTGTCCGTGGTGAACAGCGCGTCGAAATCCTGATCGGTCAGCCCGTGCGGATGCTCCTCGTGCGGCTGCAGCGTCATCAGGTCGACCACGTTGACCACCCGGATCTTCAGATCGGGAAAATGCTGCCGGAGCATGATCGACGGCGGCCAGCGTCTCGAGCGTCGGCACGTCGCCGGCGCAGGCCATGACCACGATCGGGCTCGGCGCCGCGGTCGTTGCTCGCCCATTCCCAGATGCCGATGCCGGCGGTGCAGTGCTTGACCGCATCGTCCATGCAGAGCCACTGCGGCGCGGGCTGCTTGCCGGCGACGATCACGTTGATGCGGTTCCAGCTCCTGCAGGCAATGATCGGTGACGAACAGCAGCGAGTTGGCGTCCGGCGGCAGATAGACGCGCACGATGTCGGACTTCTTGTTGCAGACGTAGTCGATGAAGCCGGGATCCTGATGGCTGAAGCCGTTGTGATCCTGGCGCCAGACGTGGCGAGGTCAGCAGGTAGTTGAGCGACGGGATCGGCCGCCGCCAGGGAATCTCGCGGCAGGTCTTGAGCCACTTCGCATGCTGGTTGAACATCGAATCGATGATGTGGATGAAGGCCTCGTAGCAGTTGAACAGCCCGTGCCGGCCGGTCAGCAGATAGCCTTCGAGCCAGCCCTGGCAGGTGTGCTCGGAGAGGATCTCCATCACCCGGCCGTCCGGCGCCAGATGGTCGTCATAGGGGAGCGTCTCCGCGTCCCAGGCGCGGTTCGTGACCTCGAACACGCTGCGACAGCCGGTTGGACGCCGTCTCGTCGGGGCCGAACACGCGGAAATTCCGCTGCGTCTCGCTCGCGCTGCAGCACGTCGCGCAGATACTCGCCCATGACCGCGGTCGCCTCGGCGTCGCGCTCGCCGGGCTTGCCGACCTCAACCGCGTAATTGGCGATGTCGGGCAGATCGCAGGTCGAACGCGCCGGTGCCGCCATTGGCGTGCGGATTGGCGCTCATGCGCCGCTCGCCCGTAGGCGCCAGCGCGGCGATCTCCGGCCGCAGCGCGCCGTTCTGTGTCGAACAGTTCCTCCGGCCGGTAGCTCTTCATCCAGTCTTCGAGCAGCCTGACATGCTCCGGCTTGGTTGCAAGCTCGGCAAGCGGCACCTGGTGCGAGCGCCAGAAGCCCTCGGTCTTGAGGCCGTCGACTTCCTTTGGCCCGGTCCAGCCCTTCGGCGTTTTGAGAATGATCATCGGCCAGATCGGGCGGTCCTTCTTGCCGCCGCGTCGCGCGCGGCTTCTGGATGGCGCGGATTTCGTCCATCACCTTGTCGAGCGTCGCGGCCATCAGCTGGTGCATCGCTTCGGGATCGTCGCCCTCGACGAGATAGGGCTTGTAGCCGTAGCCGTCGAACAGGCTCTTACAGTTCCTCGGTGCCGATGCGCGCGAGGATCGTCGGGTTGGCGATCTTGTAGCCGTTCAGATGCAGGATCGGCAGCACCGCGCCGTCCGTTACCGGGTTGAGGAACTTGTTCGAATGCCAGGACGTCGCCATCGGCCCGGTCTCGGCCTCGCCGTCGCCGACGACGCAGGCGACGATCAGATCCGGATTGTCGAACACCGCGCCATAGGCGTGGGACAGCGCATAGCCGAGCTCGCCGCCCTCGTGGATCGAGCCGGGCGTCTCGGGCGCGGCGTGGCTCGGAATGCCGCCGGGGAAGCTGAACTGCTTGAACAGCCGCTGCATGCCCAGCGCGTTGCGCGGAATGTGCGGATAGATTTCGCTGTAGGTTCCCTCGAGCCAGGTGTTGGCGACGATGCCGGGGCCGCCATGGCCGGGGCCGGCGACGTAGATCATGTCGAGGTCGTGCGCCTTGATGACGCGGTTGAGATGGACGTAGAGGAAGTTCAGGCCGGGCGTCGTGCCCCAATGGCCGAGCAGCCGCGGCTTGATGTGCTTGAGTTCCAGCGGCTCTTTCAGCAGCGGGTTGTCGAGGAGATAGATTTGGCCGACGGATAGATAATTCGCCGCGCGCCACCAGGCATGCGTGAGCCTTAGCTCTTCGCGGGATAGCGGGTTTTTGCTGCCCAGCACATATGAACCTTCCGGCATGCAATACTCCTTTTCGGGGTTGCACAAGATCGTTCGTTTGCTACCGGCGCGGCTCCCTCCATCCTGTCTTCCGCACCGTTAGCATGTAGAGTTGGCCGCCATATATCGCAGGCCGGCGCCGGACCCATTTAAGATCAAGCGTTCGTGAGATGCGCCGGTAATCCTTGAATAAGTGTGTCAAGAGGCACAGCTTTTTTAATTAGCGGCATATTGCCGCATATTGCTAGAGCACCGCACCCGGCCATGCGATCCTCGAAGGGGGGAATGCGGCATATGCCATGACCAATAAATTTAGGAGACTGTCATGGCAGACCATAAAGAGATTGATACCCATCCCGCATGGGAGGACGGACTTGGCTTCGGGCTAGGCGTGATGATCGTGCTGACGCCATACCTGAGCGGGGATGCGATAAGCCAGACCGTGCAACTCGCCACCACATTCCTGGGGCTCCTGATCCTGTTCGCCGCCTTTACCGAGCGCCTGCAGGTGATCGAAAGGGCGGAGGAGCCGGCCCGCGAATGGGAGGAGGTTCTGGAAGCGCTCCTCGGTGCGGCGCTAATCGCGCTCCCGTTCCTATTCGGCTATGCAGACGCCGGGACGCTCCGCTACTGGCACTTCGGCCTAGGCGCCATGGTTTTCCTGCTCGCGATCGTCGAGCTGCGGCGCGACTATGTGGGCGACCTCGACCGGCGCGGCTTTCCGCACATGTAGAGGGGCCGCCGGGGCGGCGCGGACTGCCTCAGGATTAGCGATCCATACGGCGCGCATTACCCTTGTCCTCCCGGCAAGCTCGCCAGGCGAGCTTGCCGAGGGGGCTGGGGTAACGCACTATGCGAATGACACGTCCTATCAACGCCAGCCGGCGCTAATCTTTCCCCTTACTCAAAAGCGTTTCGAGGTTCTTCAGCAGCGCGGCGTTGAAGCCGTCCAGGTTCAGGATTTGCGGTGCGTGGCCGTAATCCGGGCGAGGATCGAGCCCGTGATCGCCTTCTGGAAAGAACCCCCTGAACCCCAAAGCGATCATGATATTGACGCGATCTGGGCGTACCGAAGCCGCAAGGAGGACAACGGACTATTAAGCATAGTCTGCCAGTATCGTGAGTAATGTGAGGGCGTATCCGATGTTGCGGCGTGCTATCCGTGCGATGCTGATTTGCCTGGCGCTTGGCGGTTGCGCAACCTCCAGCTCCATTTCTTCCGGCCCTAGCCTCAGCAGCAGTGGGGCAGAGACGGCCAAGCCCACCCCCGTCGCTCTGACCGCGCAGCAGCAAAACAGCGAAGGCGGCATCTGGCGCAACTTCTCCTCCCTGTTCAGCTCGGGCGCGCAGCCCTCCTCGCAGAAGTTCGGCCCGCCGGCCTTCGACGAAAGTGTCGCGCTGCGCCTGATCAACAATTACCGCGCGACGAAAGGCGTGGCTCCGCTTGACCTCGACTCGCAGGCGACCGCCGCCGCGGAGACGCTGGCGAAGGACATGGCCCTGCACGACCGCATGTCGCATACCGGCCCGAACGGCCAGGACGTCGGCAAGCGCCTCCTGGCCGCCGGCTATTCCTATAGCGTCGCGTCCGAAAATGTGGGCGTCGGCCAGGCAACCATCGAGGAAACCGTGGCCGGCTGGAAAGCGAGCCCGGCCAACAGCCGCAATATGCTGCTTGCCAAGGCCAAACATGCTGGCATCGCCTACGAGTACAAGCCGGACTCGCAGCGCAAGACCTTCTGGGTGCTCGTGGTCGCCGCTCCGTAGCGGGTCTTTTGCACTTCTGGGGGCATCGGGTTCTGTGAGGCCGGTTATGACCGGCCACGGAAGCGTGACCGGTCATATTCCGAATACCTTGCTGGCAAAGTGCCGCGGCCGGAAGTTCAGCGGGCCTCAACCTTGACGATGGTTTTCGGGACGAAGGTTGAGTGACCTTCCTTGAGGATACCGTGGGCCGGGCAGAAAAACGCGCTCCCCCTTTGCCCAAGCACGAACGATGCGCGGTTGCGCTGCTTAAGCTAAGCGTATGGTTCACTCGCCGGTCAAATTGTTCCGAGTGTGGCGGATTGGGCGGCAGGAACTCGCAGTTGTGCCACACCTGTTCCAGCAGAGCAGAAAATCGCTGGTCCGGGGCATGCCCATCGCAGCGGCGCGGCTTCAGCGGCACAGTGGCGATCCACAGGCACCGCTCAATCAGGGAGACGATATGGGATGCTTTCCCGATGTAGCAGGCCATACACGATGTGCCAGGTGATCCGGCCTGCATACGAACGGTTAAACCACGTGCACGCTCGTCTAAGCATGACCGGGCTCATAGGGCGGTAGCCCGGCCTGGGCCGCTGTGCTCCGGTTGCCCTGAGCATGTCAAGAAAGTTCCCGGCAGATCCATAATTCACCTGTATGCGCTCTTCCCGGATAATGCCTGGCAGCTCTGGCGTTTGTATCAGCCCAACTGGTTCGCCGAGCTTGTTCATGGTTTCCTGCCATTCGGGAAAGTTGTCCCGGCCAATTGTCGCGAAGGCAACCAAGCCGCCCGGTTTTGTATGCCGCAACTGACGGCGGATGCTCTGCAACGGATCGTCGAACCACTGCAGGCACATGCTTGAGGCCACGATATCGAACTTACGCTCCGTCGCCAGGCGATCACCATCCATGACCGCAAAAGTCAAATTTGGCATGCTCCGGTATCTATCCCTGCAATGGAAAACCATTTCCGGGCTGATATCCGTTATGGTGAAGCGGCATTCAGGATAGCGACGCGTTATATGCTGAGTAAATATTCCAGTGCCGCAGCCAATTTCTAATGCGTATTCCGCAGCGTTTGTGGGCAAGAACTTGCAAAGATTTTCCGCGACCGCATACTGAAGAGAGGCATTGCTGTCATACGTGCACACGCTTGCGGAAAAGCGCCTGGATACGAGGTTCTTATGCAACATGGGCAAAACCTGGGAATGGGGTAGGGCCAAAGCGGTCAAGCCGGCGGCAGAGGCGTTACCGGCCAGGAAGCGCCGGCATTTTCAGCATTTCCTCTTGTGCGCCGCAATATGTAAGAAGGAGCTGGGGCTGCGAAGAACCGGAAAGAGAAGGCCATGCGCGGGGCAAACCTGCCGAAAATTTCTCGCATTTCGTTTTGCGGCGGCTTGCAATTTTCCAGCGGCGCGGTTCATATCGGCGCTCCGGCCACGAGGGCAATCCAATGAGCACAGCGCAGCGCGTTTTTTCCGGCGTTCAACCGACCGGCAATCTTCATCTCGGCAACTATCTTGGCGCGATCACCAAATTCGTGGCGCTGCAGAAGACGCACTCGTGCATCTATTGTGTCGTGGACCTGCATGCGATCACCGTCTGGCAGGACCCGGCGGACCTGCGCAAATCGACGCGCGAGGTTACGGCGGCCTTTATCGCGGCCGGCGTCGATCCCAAGAAGCACATCATCTTCAATCAAAGTCAGGTGAGCGCCCATGCGGAGCTTGCGTGGATTTTGAACTGCGTGGCGCGGATGGGCTGGCTCAACCGCATGACGCAGTTCAAGGAAAAGGCCGGCAAGGACCGCGAAAACGCCAGCATCGGGCTCTACGTCTACCCGGTGCTGATGGCGGCGGACATCCTGGCCTACCGCGCGGACGCCGTGCCCGTGGGCGAGGACCAGAAGCAGCATCTGGAGCTGACGCGCGATATCGCGCAGAAATTCAACAACGATTTCGCCGGAGCAGATCGCCGCCGCTGGTTTCGAGGACGGCTTCTTCCCGCTGCCCGAACCGCTGATCTCCGGTCCGGCCACGCGTGTCATGTCCCTGCGCGACGGCACCAAGAAGATGTCGAAATCCGATCCGTCGGACCTGTCGCGCATCAATGTCGCCGACGACGCGGAGACGATTGCGAAAAAGATCAAGAAGGCCAAGACCGATCCCGAGCCGCTGCCAAGCGATCCCAAGGGCTTCGAAGGCCGGCCCGAGGCGGAGAACCTTGCCGGCATCTATGCGGCGCTTGCCGGGCAAGGCGTGGAACAAGTGCTTTCCGAGTTCGGGGGCGCGCAGTTCTCGAAGTTCAAGCATGCGCTTGTTGAGCTGGCGGTCGAAAAACTTGGGCCTATCGGCTCGGAGATGAAACGGATTTCGGCCGACACGGGTTATATTGACGGCGTGCTTGCGGACGGCGCCGAGCGGGCGCGCGCCATCGCGGACGAGACGCTGAGCCATGTCTGCGACATCGTGGGGCTGGTGCAGGCCAAGAAATTGGGCTCCAAACATGTTAAAGGGTCCGGCCACTAAGCAGGCATTCCTTGGCAGGCCGCCGAATGCCTGCTTAGAATTTTCTGTTTTCGCAGAGTGAGCGCTTGTCGCTCACGATAAACGTTCGCGTGGTTTTTGAGGTCGCTCACGATAAACGTTCGCTCCGTGTTTTATCGCAAAACCAGGAAGGCCACTTTTGCGAACTCTGCTTAGCTTTAGGATCGGAACGCCATGACCGAGCACGAGCCGCGCCGCCTGTTTACCGATGGCCACAAGCGCAAGTTTCTGGCGATCGTGGACGAAAGCCCCGAGGGCGAGGCAGCACTCTATTATGCGGCGCGCCGCGCGGAACGCACGGGCGGACGGCTGGCCCTTCTCTTCATGATCCCGCCCCCGTCGATGAGCCATTGGCTGGGGGTCGAGCAGGCGTTTCGCGAGGAGCAGCAGAAAAAGGCCAGCGCCGTTTTCCGCCTGCGCGGCCGCAAGCTCAAGAGCTGGGGCTTCGACATTGTGCCGGAGGAGATCGTCCGGGAAGGCCAGCTTGCCGGCGAGATCGTCAAGCTTATCGAGGAGGACCGGGAAATTGGCATCCTCGTGCTCGGCGCATCCACGGACCCGTCCGGGCCTGGGCCGCTCGTTTCGTCGCTTGCGGCCGGCACCAAGGCGGGCACTTTTCCGATTCCAGTAACCATCGTGCCTGGAAATCTTACGCTTGAGGAGATCGCCGGTTTAGCCTGACTCCACAAGTCAGGTTTTTCTCTTGAAACCGGCGCCGCGCACTGCATTATTAGGGGCGAAACCTGCGCCGCTTGCGGAGAAGGCAAAAGCCCCCCTCACTCTGTCTCTCTCTGCATGGGGAGAGAGGACGCCAGAATTCTCGCTGCGGTAGTTCGAGAGTTCCTTCTCCCCTCGGGGAGAAGGACAGGATGAGGGGGGACTTGAACCAATTCCGCAGCACAATTTAGTTTTCGCCAGAGCGAGAGGGGAGTTGCAATGTTCATTCAAACCGAGACGACGCCGAACCCGGCAACCTTGAAGTTCCTCCCGGGGCGCGCGGTGCTGAAGGCCGGCACGCGCGACATCAACGACCCCCGCGATGCGGCGGCGGTGTCCCCGCTTGCGGCCCGGCTGTTCGAGATCGACGGCGTAACCGGCGTGTTCCTGGGCTCGAACTTCGTTTCCGTCACCAAAAACGGCGGGGAATGGCAGCATCTGAAACCCGCCGTACTGGGCGCCATCATGGAGCATTTTCTGTCCGGCGAGCCGGTGCTGTTCGCGGGCAACGACGCGGCCGGCGCAGACGAAGATTTCGACGCCAAGGACGCCGAGGTGGTGGCGGCGATCAAAGAATTGATCGAAACGCGCGTGCGGCCCGCGGTGGCCAACGATGGCGGCGACATTATCTTCCGCGGGTATCGCTCCGGCATCGTCTATCTCAAGATGCAGGGCGCATGCTCCGGTTGTCCCTCCTCGACGGCCACGCTCCGCAACGGAATCGAAAACCTGTTGAAACACTTCATTCCCGAGGTGGAGGCGGTTCAGGCGGTATAGCGGAGCGGCGTGCCCCGGCCTAAACCGGTGTACAAGAAATAGATAAATTTGAGGTACGCCGATGGCTGAGGCGGTCGCGAAAGATTGCTTGGACCGGGTTTTCCTGGAGGCCCGCACCCACAATAAGTGGCAGGACAAGCCCGTGGCCGGCGAGTTGCTGCGGCAGCTCGTCGATGTCATGAAAATGGGGCCGACAAGCGCGAACCAATCGCCCGCGCGCATCGTGTTCGTGCGGTCGGCCGAAGGCAAGAGGCGCCTTGAGCCGCATTTGTCCGAAGGCAACCGCGCCAAGACCATGGCCGCGCCCGTTTGCGCGATCATCGGCTACGACCTCAAGTTCTACGACCACCTGCCCAAGCTCTTTCCGCATGCCGATGCGCGGAGCTGGTTCGCGGGTAAGCCGGATCAGCACATCGAGACCTCAGCTTTCCGTAACGGCACACTGCAGGGCGCCTATTTCATCGTCGCCGCGCGGGCGCTTGGGCTCGACACGGGGCCGATGTCGGGCTTCGATAACGCCGGCGTCGACCGCGAGTTCTTCGCGGGCACCAGCGTCAAATCGAACTTCCTTTGCAACCTCGGCTATGGCGATCCTGCAGGCCTGTTCCCGCGCTCGCCGCGGTTTTCGTTCGAGGAGATGGCAACAATAGTCTAAGTGAACATTCCCTGGCAGGCCACTACTTAGAGGCTTCCGTTTTCGCTGAGTGAGCGCTTGCCGCGCGTCTCCGCGGAGGCGGGAGCAAACGTTCGCGCGGCGCTTTTTTGCCGCTCGCGATGAACGTTCATTCTGCGTTCTTTCCCGAAACCGGGAAGGCCATATTTGCGAACTCAGCTTAGTTGGAATGCGGCGCACCTGTGAGAGTACTTGCAATCGAGACAAGCATGGGCCGTACCTCCGCCGCCCTGGCATTTGGGGCTGGCATGCCGGTGCTTGTCCGGCGCCTGCCGGAGGGCCAGCCTCAGGCAGAGGGCCTCATTCCGCTGATTAAGAGCTTGATGGCGGAGGCGGAGGCCGGTTTCGCCTCGCTTGACCGCATCGCCGTCTCGACCGGCCCTGGCGGTTTCTCCGGGATCAGAACCGGCGTGGCCGCCGCGCGGGGATTAGGCCTGGCGGCAGGCGTGCCCGTGGTTGGCATAACGAGCTTTCAGATCATGGCGGCGGCTTTCGAGAAGTCCGCGCCGGAGTGCGGCGCCTATGGGCTTGCGGCTCCTGCGGGCCTCAGCGCTGTGTTCTGCCAAATCCTTGGCCCCGGCCGCGAGGCGCTGACTGAGATTTTGGCGCTGCCCCAGGCTGGAACAGCCGCTTTCTTCGAAGGCCGGGCCGAGGCCATGGCCGGCCCCGCGGCAGGGCCGCTCTCCGAGGCGGGCTATGTTTCCGTTCCCGTGCGCGGAGGCGCCATCGTGCCGGACGCGGAAACGCTCGCGGAACTGGCGCCGGAACTCGATCCAAGGCGCGATCTGCCCTCGCCCTACTATGTCCGCCCGCCGGATGCGCGCCCTCAAACCAAGCACATCGTCCGCCGCGAAGACGATTGATACATCATCCAATTGAACATTTTACCTGGCTGCGGCAAAGTCCCCCCTCACCCTGTCCCTCTCCCCGTTGGGGCGAGGGAACGCCTGAATTGTCCGCAGCGAGAATTCCAGGGTCCTCTCTCCCCATCCACATCCGCTTGCGGATGTGGAAACTCTGGAATGCAAGCTCGCCCTGGCGAGCTTGCGGGGTGAGAGACAGGGTGTGGGGGACTTCGCGACGCAATCGAACGGACTTGATTTAGGCCATGCGCTTCAGCATTGTACCGGCGCTTCCCTCGGACGCCGCCTCTCTCGCAAATCTGCAAGCGCAAAAGCTGCCGCCTGCCTGGCCCGTGTCGGATTTCGAAGACTCTTGCACCCACCCCAACCGTATTGCGCTCAAGGCTGAGGATGACGGCGGCCTACTCGGCTACGCCGTGGTCCAATACGCTGCGGATGAAGCCGAAATTTTATCTATCGCTGTTGCAAAGGAAGCGCAACGGCGGGGCATCGGTTCAGCTATATTGGGCGCCTGTATCGCGGAATGTGAGCGGAAATCGATTGCTCACATATACCTGGACGTGGCGGAGGGAAACAGGGCAGCCCTTAAGCTTTACGGGAAATTTGGCTTTGGCGTGCTCGCGCGCCGCCCAAACTACTATCAGGCTGGGAGGTCCGTGCCGGAAACTGCGCTCATTATGAGACTTGAGACAAAATGGGCGCTTCGCCCTTGACTAGATAAAAAAAGCAGGACTCAATGAGCCTATCTCAGAATACCGCGGATTTAGAGCACGGGATGGACGCTTTAGTTTTTCACGGCTGGGCGATGCGAATGCTCTCCGGCTTGCGGGCGTCGTTTCTTCTTACCGTTTTTCTTTCGATCACGCTGCCTTTGATGCTCGTGCAATACGTCCTTGTCCAACTCGACTCGCCAAAGGCCAGGACGCTACCGCACTTCTATCACAAGCTCGTCTGCCGGGTATTGGGCATCCGCGTTCATGCCTCGGGTAACGTTGACCCTGCTAGGCCCGCCCTGCTCGTTTCCAATCACGTCTCCTGGCTCGACATCGTCGCTTTGAGCGCGGTGGCACCCGTATCTTTCGTGGCGAAAGCTGAAGTCGGCACATGGCCTTTCGTGAGCATGCTGGCCAAGCTGCAGCGCAGCGTCTTCATAGACCGGACGCGGCGCACCTTGGTGAAGCACAAGGCCGGCGAGATCGCCGAGCGGCTTGCGCGGGGGGATAACATTGTGCTTTTCGCCGAGGGCACGAGCAGCGATGGCAACCGCGTCCTGCCCTTCAGAAGCTCGCTTTTTTCCGCCGCCTGCCTAGCCTCTGGGAACGGCAACGGAAACGCCTCCACCGCGGTGGTTCATACGTCCGTGATATCCTATACCCATCTGCACGGACTGCCGATCCTGCGGCATGAGCGCCCGATGGTTGCATGGTACGGCGAAATGGATATGCTGAGCCATGTCTGGAACGTTTTGAAGAGCGGCCCTCTGGACGTGACCATCTCCATAAGCGAGCCCGTGCCGCTTGCTTCGCTTTCGGATCGCAAGGTGCTTGCCGCGTTTTCGGAAGCGCGCGTCCGGCGCGATTTCGTGGAGAAGCTGACGTCGCGTCCGCATGCCGCCTGACCGGAAGTGAAGGTAATGCAAGAGGCGGAAGCCGGCAGAGCGCCGGTTCAGCTTATGCGGGATGCCGCAGACGACAAAGACAGCGCCTCGGCCAAGAAGGTTTTCATCAAGACCTTCGGCTGCCAAATGAACGTCTACGATTCTGGAGCGCATGGGCGATGCACTCGGCGCCGCGGGCTACGCCGTCACCGGCAATATGCAGGATGCAAGCCTCGTCATCCTCAACACCTGCCATATCCGCGAGAAGGCCGCCGAAAAAGTCTATTCCGAGCTTGGACGCATCAGGGGCCTCCAGGAAGCGCGCAGGCGCGCTGGCCGCGATCTTGTGATTGCCGTCGCAGGTTGCGTCGCCCAAGCGGAGGGCGAGGAGATGGCGCACCGCGCGCCGGCAATCGGGATCGTAGTGGGGCCGCAAAGCTATCAGCGGCTGCCCCAGCTTCTTGAAGAGCACGCACGAACCGGAAAAACAGTCGTCGAGACCGAATTTGAGGTGGCGCGCAAGTTCGGCGCGCTGCCCGCTCCCGCGCCCCGAAAAACGCCCTCCGCCTTCCTGACCGTGCAGGAAGGCTGCGACAAATTCTGCACCTTCTGCGTGGTGCCCTACACCAGGGGCGGCGAATACTCGCGGCCTGGCGCCGAAATCCTCGACGAAGCGAGCCGGCTTATAGATGGCGGCGCGGCCGAGATCACGCTTCTGGGCCAGAACGTGAACGCCTATAGCGGCGCCGGACTTTCGGGGGCTGCGTGGCGGCTGCCGGACCTTCTGGGCGCGCTGTCGAACCTGCCCGGCCTCATGCGGCTGCGCTATACCACGAGCCATCCCAACGACATGACCGCCAGCCTGATCGCGGCCCACCGCGACCTGCCCAAGCTCATGCCCTATCTGCATTTGCCCTTCCAGGCAGGCTCGGACAAAATCTTGCGGTTAATGAACCGCAAGCACGTCATGGCCGATTATTTCCGCACTGTAGGAGAACTTCGCGCGGCGCGGCCCGATATCGCGCTCTCCACGGATATTATTGTAGGCTTCCCCGGCGAGACCGAGGAAGACTTCCAGGAGACGATGCGCACGGTCGAGACCGTGGGCTTCGCGCAGGCCTACTCCTTCAAGTACAGCGCCCGGCCCGGCACGCCTGCGGCGGAGCGCGCTGAGCAGGTCGATGAGGACGTCAAGGCAGACCGGCTCGCACGCCTCCAGGCGCTGCTCTGTGCGCAACAGGCCGCCTTCAACCTACGCATGGTAGGGCGCACCCTCGATGTGCTCTGGGACGGCCCAGGCCGGAAAACCGGCCAGCTTTCGGGCCGGTCCCCCTATCTTCAGGCGGTTCATGCCGCGGGCGATCGGGCGTTGCAGGGAAGGATCAGTTCCGTCGAAATCGTAAGCGCCAGCCAAAATAGCTTGGCGGGCGTCATAAAACATTGAGGCGGAGTTGCTATATGATACAATGTGCAGTCTAGCCAAAGCGTAGCAAGCAAGGAATGCGAGAGATAACTATTGCCAGGTGGCATGGCACCATCAAGCCGGCGTACAATGAGCGCTAGTTCGCGGTCGCAATCGTGGCGCCGGAGCGGCAAGCCGCAGCAAGGCGAATCCTTGTCCAGAATCGAAATCACGTTCGACGACAACCGCAAGCTCGCCGATGTCCTCGGCGAATTTGACGCGAATTTAGCCCTTATCGAGAGCAAGCTCGGGCTAAAAGCCGTGGTTCACGGCAATGTCGTGGTGCTCGACGGCGATCAGGAAAGCTGCCTGCTCGGCAAGGCCGTGCTGGACACGCTCTACCGGCGCGCGGGCACCGGGACAGCGATCGCTCAAGGCGATGTCGAAGGCGCGATGCGCCATCTGACGAACCCCAATCCCGGCACCCTGCCCGGCTTCAAATCTCCCGAGCCGTTTCCGTCGTTCGGCGAGCTTAAGACGCGCAAGCGCACAATTATCGCGCGCACGCCAGCGCAATCGGCCTATATCAAGGCGCTGCAAAGCCGCGAAATGGTCTTTGGCACAGGTCCCGCGGGCACGGGCAAGACCTATCTCGCCGTCGCTCACGCGGCCGGCTGCCTGGAACGCGGCGAGGTCGACCGGCTTATCCTCTCGCGGCCCGCCGTCGAGGCGGGCGAGCGGCTGGGCTTTCTGCCTGGGGATATGAAGGAAAAAGTGGACCCCTACTTGCGGCCCCTTTACGATGCCCTTTACGATGTTCTCGCAGCGGATCGAGTCGAACGCGGGCTTGAGACGAAGGCGATTGAGATTGCGCCGCTGGCATTCATGCGCGGGCGCACGCTCAGCCATTCGATCGTTATCCTCGACGAGGCGCAAAACTGCACCGCGATGCAAATGAAGATGTTTCTCACCCGCCTCGGCGAGGGGAGCAAGATGATTATCACCGGCGATCCGACCCAGATCGACTTGCCACCCGGGCAGTCGTCGGGCCTTGCCGATGCGTTAAGCATTCTCGAAGGCGTCGAAGGGATCGCGCATGTCGCGTTCACGCGCGCCGATGTGGTCCGCCATCCTCTCGTGGGCCGCATTATTGAAGCATATGAGACAAAGCGCTAAACTATCCCATTATGACCGCAGAATTCACCAGAAGCACTGAAACACCCGCGGCCGGGGACGATGGCAGCGCGACCCAGGGCGAGCAGCCTCGAACGTGCGCCGGCATTTCGGTCGAGGATGAGCGCTGGAACGCCATAGCCGGCTTCTCTGAACTGATCCCGGGCCTCGCCGAAGCGACGCTTGCGGCGGTTGACCTCGCGCCCGAAGCGCATGCCGTAAGCATTGCGCTTATGTCCGACTCGGAAATCCACTCGCTCAACAAGACCTTCCGCGGCAAGGACGCCCCCACGAACGTGCTCTCCTTTCCTTCAGCGCCGGCCATCCGGTTGCTCAAGAACCATGAGGGGCCGGTCTTTCTGGGAGACGTTGCGCTCGCCTACGAAACCGTTGTCCGCGAAGCCGCCGAACAAGAGAAACCCGCCTTGAACCACGCCGCCCATCTGGTGGTGCATGGCGTGCTGCACCTGGCGGGCTTCGATCATGAAACTGACGCCGATGCGGGGCGTATGGAGGCCGCCGAGCGCCTCATACTTGGCAAGTTCGGCATCCCCGACCCTTATGGGGACGGCGGCCACGCCCCGTTATCCTAACCTTGAACTCAAACACACCAATTCAGAAAGCCATGTCCATACATCAGGGGCTCGATACCGGGAAAACCAAAGCATCGCCAAGCTGGCTGCAACGCATGGCAGCCAATCTGGGCTTTGCGAGCGCACCGAGCCTGCGGGAAACCTTGGAAAGCGCCATCGGCGAGACAGAGGCCGGGGAGGACGAATCCCTATCGCCGCAGGAACGCGCGATGCTGCTCAACGTGCTTGGCTTCGGAGAGACGCGTGTGGCCGAGGTGATGATCCCGCGCGCCGACGTCGTGGCAATCGAGGACAACCGGCCGATTGCGGCGCTCTTTACCATGTTCGCCAACAACGGCCACTCGCGGGTGCCCGTTTTCCACGAAAGCCTCGATAACCCGCTGGGCATGGTGCACATCAAGGACGCAATGGCCTGGGCAACCCGGAACGGTGCGGGCAAAACGGGACCGCGGGCGGTGCCGTCCGCGGAGTTCATTGCGAACCTCGATTTCGGCAGCGCAAAGCTGAGCGCGCCCATTGCGGAAACGGGCCTCATCCGGGACGTTCTCTTCGTGCCGCCCTCGATGCCCGCGCTTACGCTACTGGCAAAGATGAAGGCCAAAAAAATTCATCTCGCCCTCGTCGTGGACGAGTTCGGCGGTACCGACGGGCTCGCCACTTTCGGCGACCTGGTCGAGGCCATTATCGGCGACGTAGAGGACGAGCACGATACCGAGGCGGCTCCTTCCATCGGCTATGAGACCGAGGAGGCGTTCGTCGCAAGCGCGCGTACCCCTATCGAGGTGGTGGAGCAGGTGCTCGGCATTCCGCTGCCATACGAGGGGGCTGGCGACGTCGATACGCTGGGCGGCTTGATTATGGCAATCGCTGGCAGCATGCCCAAGCGCGGCCAAATGGTGCAGCACCCTTCCGGCGTGACATTCGAGATCCTGGAGGCGGGGCCGCGCCGCCTGCACAGCATCCGCATCCTGAAGCAGCTCTCTCTCCCCGCGCCCGATGCGCCGCTGCTGCTGCCCGCGCCAGAGAGCGCACAGGCCGCCAAGCCGGATGGCCGCGCGGGCACAGGAATTCACGGCGCCAAGGCCGCTTAGGCTCCCCGGCCCGCCCGATTTCTAAACTTCCGCGGAAGACATGTTGTCGCACGGTTAACGGCTGGCTAGCCTTTTTTGGGCCGCAAGCCACTCAACCTCTATTAAAATCTTTGTAAATTGCTGCTCAGCTACTATTAAAGCCTTCCTAAATAGCCGCGCGCTCTTTGTGCGTGCAGCAACTTCCCTGCCACACTTTCGCTTCCGCGTGGAGATAGCTCTCTTCGCGTTTACGGCGAACAACCTCTCACAAAAGCAGCTTATGGACGCACTGCCCAGGCTCATCGCCCGGCTCAGCACCGGCAAATTAGCATTTATCGCCTTTCTGGCTGGCGCGCTTTCCGTTCTTGCGATGGCGCCCTTCTTCCTTTGGCCCATCCTGTTCGTAACGTTCCCCGCCCTGATCTGGACGCTGGACGCGGTTTGCTTCCGGGAAGGCGAGGCGGAGGAGCCGCTCGTCACGTTCCGCAGGAGGCTCAAGCGTGCCGCCATTATCGGCTGGGCTTTCGGCTTCGGCTTCTTCCTCGCGAGCATCTATTGGATCGGCTACGCATTCTACGTAGACGCTGAGCGTTACGCAGCGCTGATGCCGCTGGCCGTTGCCTCGCTTCCGGCGGGGCTTGGCGCTTTTCTATGCCGCCAGCACAACTCTTGCGGCAGCAATGTGGCAGCGGGGCTATGCCCGGATTGCGGCCTTCGCCTTCGCCTTTTTCTGCGCCGACGCCGCCCGCGGCTATCTTCTCACGGGCTTTCCATGGAACTTGTTCGGGGAAGCGCTGGCCGCCAACACCCCGCACATGCAGCTCGCAGCCTATATCGGCGTTTACGGCCTCACGCTTGCCGCGCTGTTCATTTTTGCCGCGCCGGCGGCGCTGATCGCGGTCCCTGAGGCCCGGTATGCGAGGCAATGGTCGCCCATCCTCATATCCGTGGCAGCACTTGCCGGAAGCTACGCCTTCGGCGTTGCCAGGATTCCTGAAACGGCCGGTCTGGCGGATGGCGTGCGCGTCCGGATCGTGCAGCCGAACATTCCACAGCGCGAAAAGTGGAAGCCCGAAAACCGGCAATGGATCTTCGACCGCGTGCTTTCCTTGACCAAGCACGGCACGGGCGGTGACGATGTCAGCGCATTTACACATGTCATCTGGCCCGAATCGTCGGTGCCGTTCCATTTTGGCTTTAATCGGGACATTTACATTCACCAAGCGCGGGACATCCTGGCGGCCGTGATCCCGTCACATACAACCTTTATTTTAGGTGCAGAGCGCGCTGAGGGACTAATTACGGTTGAGAATCGTTATACCTTCAACGCCGTGTATAATAGCCTGTTCGTTTTGAGTGAGGGTGCGCAAATTAGTAGTTTTTACGATAAAATCCATTTGGTTCCCTTTGGGGAATATGTGCCATTCCGTGGAATCATGGCAGCCATGGGCCTGCATGCGTTCTCGCACCGGCTGAGCGGATTCGAATCGGGCCAGGAGCCGGTCCCCGTAATCCACACACCCAAAGGCCCCGATTTTCTTCCCCTGATTTGCTACGAAATCATCTTTCCCGGGCGGGTCGCCAACCTGCGCGAGCGGCCGGGATGGTTCGTAAACGTGACAAACGATGCATGGTTCGGCGAATTCGACCGGCCCCTATCAACATCTTCATCAGGTCCGTATTCGGGCGGTTGAGGAAGGTTTGCCGGTAATGCGCGCGGCGAACACAGGAATTTCTGCAGTTATAGACCCCTACGGCAGAGTTCTTGCGCAATTGGGCCTGGGCGAAACCGGTGTAATCGATCACGGATTGCCCAAGGCAATACCTGCGACGATTTATGAGAAAACTAGGCTTCCCGCATTCATTTTTTTGTTGCTATTCCCGCTAGAATTTTATTTAATTGTAGTTGCATTGAGAAAAGCTTCATAGACGATGTTTAGCGAGGAGAACACACCTTTGCCGTACGTTTGAAACAGTTTAGCTATAGTTTCGACATTCTCTCGTGTTTAGCGAAAAGAAGCAACTTGACGGGTTTGACTTTGGTAACTACAACTTATGAGTAGTGAAAATTGATCGTTCTGCAGAATGTGCTGATCTTAACAATAGCCGGAACGGAAGGGGGCCGAATATGGGTATGGTGGAGTCATCAGTGTCGATTTTAGGCGACAACGAGGAACTCTATGAAACTACCGGGAGGAAGCCAAACCCGGTGGACGTGCATGTTGGCAGCCGCGTGCGCTACCGGCGCATGATTATCGGCATGAGCCAGGAAAAGCTGGGTGAGAAAATGAACCTCACATTCCAGCAAATCCAGAAATACGAGAAGGGTACGAACCGGATCGGAGCGAGCCGCCTCTTCCAGCTCTCGAAGATTCTCTGAAGTTCCGGTCGGGTATTTCTTCGAGGACGCGTTTGCCAGTAGTGCGCAATCGAATCCGTTGCAAGGGCTGCATGAACCCCAGCAGGAAGCGCTGCTTCTCGACTTCCTGAATTCCCGCGAAGGCCTCGACCTTAACAGGGCTTTTGCAAAGATTCATGATCCAAAGGTCCGGCGGCGTGTTATTGACCTCGTAAGGGCCTTGTCAGAAGAGAAGCCTGAGGCTAAGGAAGGCCAGGCCGTGATCGCAGACGATCTCGGTTAACGCGGCCCAAGGGCCGCGCTCCAACTCCCTATGAAGATTGGACGGGGCCGTGTCTCGCAAGAACTATCTCTTTACCAGCGAATCTGTGTCGGAGGGGCACCCCGATAAGGTTTGCGATCAAATCTCCGATGCCATCGTCGATCTGTATCTCGGCGCCGACCCACATTCGCGGGTCGCGCTGGAGACATTGGCGACTACGAACAAGGTCGTGCTCGCGGGCGAAGTGCGCGGGCCTTCTGGCATCGGCCCTGAGAACCTGAAAGAAGCAGCCCGCCAGGTCATCAAGGACATCGGCTACGAGCAGGCCGGTTTCGACTGGCGGAAGGCCGATATCGAATGCTACGTGCATTCGCAATCGGCAGATATCGCCCAGGGCGTAGACGCGGCCGGCAACAAGGACGAGGGCGCGGGCGACCAGGGCATCATGTTTGGCTATGCCTGCCGCGAGACCGAAGGCTATATGCCTGCGCCAATCTATTACGCGCACCAGATATTGTTCGAGATGTCGCGGCTGCGCCATTCCGGAGAGCTTCCCGAGCTTGGGCCGGATGCAAAGAGCCAGGTGACGCTCTATTACGAGAACGGCAAGCCTGTCCGAGCCACTTCGGTCGTGGTTTCCACCCAGCATGGCGAGGATGTGAGCCCGGAGCGCGTGCGCGAGATCGCAGGCAATATCGTCTCCGAGGTTCTGCCCAAGGGCTGGATGTGCCCGAAGGACGATTTCTACGTCAATCCGACCGGACGCTTCGTCGTCGGCGGCCCGGATGGCGACGCCGGCCTGACCGGCCGCAAGATCATTGTGGACACCTACGGCGGCGCGGCTCCTCACGGCGGCGGCGCGTTTTCGGGCAAGGACCCGACGAAGGTTGACCGCTCGGCCGCTTACGCCGCGCGCTATGTCGCCAAGAACGTCGTCGCGGCAGGGCTCGCGGATAGGTGCTGCCTGCAGCTCGCCTACGCCATCGGTGTGGCCAAGCCCTTGTCGATCTACGCCGACCTCTACGGCACCGGCAAGGTCGAAGAGGACAAGCTGGAGGCCGCTATCATGGAGGTGATCGACCTCAGCCCGCGCGGCATCCGCGAGCGCCTGGGGCTCAACCGCCCGATCTACCGCCGCACCGCGTCCTACGGCCATTTCGGCCGCACGCCCGATGCGGATGGCGGGTTCTCCTGGGAGCGCGTCGACCTTGCCAGCGCCCTGAAAGAGGCTCTGTCCTAAGCACGCCTCCGGGCGGATTGTATGCGCTTCGATATTGTCATTCCATCTGCGCCGCATCGTGAAGCGGTGTGGCGCAGATACGGGATCGTCAAAAATGCGGCGCCTCCTAAGTCCCCGGATAAGCGCTGAAGCGTTTTCCGGGAAGACGTTGTTACGATCATGAACCGCGCAGACGAAAACGTGCCGCACGCTCATTCCAGCGAACGCGGCGACATGCCGCTCCGCTCCTTCGGGCGCAGGCGGGGCCGCAAGCTGTCCCCGCGGCAGGCCTCGCTGCTCACACATGGGCTGGAGCGCCTGCGGCTCGACCTGAGCCTGCCCGCTGGCGGCGGCGGCCTGCCTGCGCTTTTCGCCGATCCGGTCGAAGAAACCTGGCTCGAAATCGGCTTCGGCGCGGGCGAGCACCTGGTCTGGCAGGCCGCGCACAACGCCGGCGTAGGCATCGTTGGCGCGGAGCCCTATGTGAACGGCGTCGTGGCCGCGCTTGCTGGCATAGAGGCCCGGCAACTTCAGGGCCGCGTGCGTCTCCATGGCGACGATGTTCACCCGCTGCTCGACTGGCTTCCACAGGCGAGCCTGTCCCGCGCCTTCATGCTGTTCCCCGACCCCTGGCCCAAAAAGCGCCACCGCGAGCGCCGGCTGTTCGCCCCCCCGCTGCTAACCCAAATGGCCCGCCTCTTGCGCCCCGGCGCCGAGTTCCGCTTCGCCTCGGACATCGCCGATTACGCCGAAGCCGCCATCGAGCACGCCCTCGCTCACCCCGATTACGACCTCGCGCTGACCTTCACCTCCGCGGCCCGCGACACCCTGCCGGATTGGCCCATCACCCGCTACGAGACCAAGGCGATGCGGGAAGGCCGCTCCTCGACCTTCATCGTGCTGAAGCGCCGGCCAGTTACTTGAGGGCTCGAAAGTCCGCAGACATGTGCGGCGGCCGGATAGGCACTTAACTATTTCATCGTTCGCCTCGTCCTCCCATTAGATCGATGTTAAGCCTATTCCCGCGGTTTCCCGGCAGTTTTACACAAATGCCGCCCTCTCCTTTAAGGTGCTCATGATAGCGGGAGATCCTTCCGGATGCCTTAATGGGCAGATAAGGCACTGATATTGCAGGAATAAGTGCGACTGTCGCGCGCCGCCCGAAGCGAGAAATGCACCGTTTCATGGTTAAGATCGAACCTGCGAATATATTTAAAGGGATTCTGGAAGTGTGGAATTCGACCCGAAACAGGGAAAAATTCGCAAAAATCCGCGCGAAATACGCATGACGCTGGCGCGTTTACCATCCGCGCGTTAAGTATACCGCGCCGCCTACGCGCGTTCAGCTTGCCTTAACGCACGGTCGCCCCCTCGCGACTGGACTATGGCCCCGCGTAATTGGCAAGAAGCTTGATGTTCCCGAGGCGATAGGCTTTGGCGAAATAGGCTTCGTCTGCCGTGATTAGAGTTGCGCCAGACTGGAATGCAACGGCGTGATAGAGCGTGTCGAAGAGATGGTGATTGAGCGATGCGGCCAACTCGGCTGCGTTCCGGTATGTGGCGAAACTATCGAAGGTTTCGACCGGCGTTCTTGATAAGAGCGTACAAGCAGCCTCTATCTTCTCACGGGCTTTGCGCGCAATAACCGAAAGCACCTCAGCCTTCCAATGGAGCGGCTGAAACGCCTTTACGCTTCCTGCCGCTAACAACCAGAATTGCTTCCGCTTCGTCGACGTTATGTTCACTTGGATCGTCGTTCAAAAGCCATTTGATCGCGACGCTTGCGTCGATAACGACCTTCAATGCCGCCTCTCTTCCCTCATGGGGCGGATTTCGTCTTGAGATATAGAGGGCATCCCCTTCCGAAGCTCCCGGAATTGTTGCACCATCCGCCGCTGGGGCGGAACGGCTTCATGGCCAACCTTGGTGGCCCGCACAGCCAAGCCGTCGCGGATGATTTGCGCGATGATGGCGTCCTTGTCCTGGCCCTCGAAGGCTTTGTCGAAGGCTTCCTTCACATCGTCGGGGATACGGATGGTCATGATCGTCATCGGCGGCGCTCCATGTTTGGTACGATAAGGCCACGCGCGCGAAATTAGAAGAGCTAGCGCTTCACCCCAGCAATTGGCCGATGGCGATCTCGAAGCCGGGCGGATCGAAGCGCAGCGCGCCCTCGGACAGAAGGCGCGTCAGGATCGTGCCGTCATCCTGCCGCTGGTGATGGATCGCCGGGCAGCCGCTCGGGATCGACGATCAAGTAATGATGCACGCTGGGAAGGCTGAAATAGCTGGCGAGTTTGCGCGAGGCGTCGATCCGCCGCGTTGAAGGCGAAAGCACCTCAACGACGATCACGGGATCGGGCACTTCCACAGCGCTGGCGGGCAGTTCCGGTGTCGCAATACAGGCGCATCCGGTTCATGCGCGGTCTTGCTATCGATCCGCACTGTCATCCCATCGGGCAGCATGTGGCACGGCAACCCGGCCTTGCGAATGCCTTCGGCCAGGGCCACCTGCGACCGCAAATTTGACCTTTGCATGCCCAGCCCGTTCCGGCGGCATCGCGTAAACCTGACCGTTGAACAGCTCATGGCGCCCTTCCTGCCCTTCCGCCCAGGCAAGGAATTCGTCAACCGTCATCGGCGCGTACGTTCGCTTCGCTCATAAACCTAACTTATCATTGGCAACGCGCGAAGCCAAGCAATGCCACACGCCGCCGGCGCGGCTTGTTCTGAAGCAATCCACAAGCCGGCCGGCGCGGGCTACATCGCCCGTGACGGCGCTGCTCAGCCATTCTCCCTTTTTCGCTTCCCATCGGCGAATTTGGCCCGCTTACGGTCTTGCGCCCCCATTTCGCCGCGGGGCTTCGCCCCAGCGCTCCTAAAGCCGCTAGCCCCGCGTGCTTTCGCTCCAGGCGCGGCCTCCGCCGGGCCACCTTCAGCCCGGCTTATCCTGATCGAGCCATCGATAATTCCATTCCGCGAGATCGCAGCGCTGAACCCCTCCGCGCGGCGTGGCGATATCTCGAAGCGGCTCTCCGTCTCGGAAATCCGGATGGAACCGACATCGCGCTTGGTGACGCCGCCGGCCTTGCAAATCAACGGAAGCAGCCATCGCGGCTCGGCCTTTTGCTTGCGTCCGACCGATAGCTTGAACCATACGCCACCGTCGAAGTCGGTGCGCGGCGGCTCCGAGCGTTCCGCTGCCGGTCCGGTATCCACGAGTTCTTCGGGCGCGGGAAGCTTGACATGGTTCTGCCGGAAGAACGCCACCGCGATCTGCTCCGCACTACGCAGTCCCAGCAACTCCTGTGCAAAGCCAAGCTCTTCCCCGCTTGGCTCCGTGTCGAAGACCGGGTCGTTGAGCAGCCGCTCGCGGTCGCGCTTGAAGATGGCGGCAGCGGACGGCGGCGGCATCCTCGCCGCATCGATGCCGGCCGCGCGCAGAACGCGCTCCATGCCGCTTCGTTTGCTATAGGGCGTGATAAGGATGCTTAAGCCGCTTCGCCCAGCCCGCCCGGTCCGGCCGCTGCGATGCAGCAAGGCTTCGCCGTTCTTGGGGAGATCGGCATGAATGACCAGATCGAGATTGGGCAAATCGATGCCGCGCGAGGCAACGTCCGTCGCAACGCAAACCCGCGCCCTGCCATCGCGCATCGACTGGAGCGCGCGCGTGCGCTCGGCCTGGCTAAGCTCGCCGGAGAGAGCAACGGCGGCAAAACCGCGGTCGCCAAGCCGGCTGGAGAGCCGGTTCACACCTTCGCGGGTTGAGCAGAAGACCAGCGCGCTGGCCGCCTCGAAATAGCGCAGGATGTTGATGACCGCGTTTTCGCGCTCGGCCCCGCCAACCGTAACGGTGCGATACTCGATATCGGCGTGCTGCTTGTTCTCCTGGATCATCGAAATGCGAATAGCATTGCGCTGGAAGCGCCGGGCGAGCGCAACGATGGGTTTCGGCACCGTCGCCGAAAACATGAGAATTCTGCGTTCGGCGGGGGCGGCTCCCAGAATGAATTCAAGGTCTTCCCTGAAGCCCAGATCGAGCATTTCGTCGGCTTCGTCGAGAACCAGCGTGCGCACGGACGACATGTCGAGGGAGCCGCGCCGTATGTGGTCGCACAGGCGCCCCGGCGTTCCCACGACGATTTGCGCGCCGTCGGCCAGCGTGCGGCGCTCCTGGCGCATGTCCATGCCGCCGACGCAGGAGACGGTTCTGGCGCCGGTTGGCTCGTAAAGCCATTCGAGTTCGCGCCGGACCTGCAACGCCAGTTCGCGCGTCGGCGCCACGGCCACAGCGAGGGGATCGCCCCCTCTCGGAACCCGGTCGCCGCCGCCGCCAGCAATTCCGGCGCCATCGCAAGGCCGAAAGCCACGGTCTTGCCGGAGCCTGTCTGCGCCGAAACCAGGAGATCGGCGCCCGCCGTCTCCGGCGCGAGGATCGCGGTTTGGACGGGCGTCAGATCGGTGTAGCCATGCTTGGTAAGGGCTCCGGCGAGCACCGGGGCGATACCTTCGAAAACAGTCATTCAAAGAACTTTCAATGAAGAGGTGGCAGGCGCCGGCGACGCCTCATGCTTGCGGCTTGGAGATTGGTGCCCGGCGCGGAACTCCGTCAGTACAAACTGGACTGGCCCTCAGATTTAAGAGCGCCGGCCCATTTAATGTTGAAGACATACGCCGATACGATGCGGGGCTCAAGGTGGCCAAGCCCAAAACTTGCTTCGTCCGAAGCTGGGCAAAGACTGGCGCCGGGGTAGCACGCGGAGCCTGCACCGGGCGATGGAATTCGACAGCCGGGCCAGGAGAACGGGCGAGCGCCACGGTCCCATGAAACCTTCCTTGAAAGCTCTTGAACCGCGGCGGCTTTTGGCTTACCTTGCACTCAGCTCAATCAATCTTTGATCAAGAGTGGCCCCAAAGGCCGCTCTTTTTCTTTATCTGGCGCTTGAAACGCCGGCAAACCGGAGCGCATGGAACAAGACCAGGCAACCGCAAATCAGCAGCCGGCAGGCGCATCGGAAGCGCCCACGGAGCGATTTCTGCGCGAGACCGGCCCCGCGGCCGAGATCGCCGCGCTGGCTGAGCCCGTGTTGGAAGACATGGGCTTCCGGCTTGTGCGCGTGATGGTGTCGCGGCGCGATGGGGCGACGATCCAGATCCTTGTCGACAAGGCCGGCGGCTCCATTGTCGTGGAAGATTGCGCGCAAATTAGCCGCAGGCTTTCGCCGCTGCTCGACGCGAACGATCCCATGGAGGGCCGCTATTATCTCGAAGTGTCCTCGCCCGGCATCGACCGCATCCTGGTCCGTCCCTCGGATTTCGAGGACTGGGCCGGCTACGAGGCCAAGGTCGAGCTGAACGAACTGATCGACGGGCGCAAGCGGTTTCGCGGCATCCTCGAAGGCTATGCGGACGGCGAGATGCGGCTTGTGGTGCAGCTCGACGAAAACTTGCGCTCAAGTAGCCCAGAGGGCGGTAGCGCAAACAAGGGCGAGCCGCAGGTCATTGGCCTGCCCGTGGAGCTTATACACGACGCGAAGCTCGTGCTCACCGATGAGCTGATCCGGGCTTCGCTGACAAGAGCGAAGGCTCAAGGCCAGAAATGGGCCGAGGGCGGCGAACTAGAAGAACCAGACTTGAAAGAAGATTCGGAGTTGAACGATGGCTCAAGCCGGGATTAGCGCAAACCGCTTGGAACTGTTGCAGATCGCTGAAGCGGTTGCGCGCGAGAAGTCCATCGACCGGACGCTCGTGCTGTCCGCGATGGAGGATGCGATCCAGAAGGCCGCCAAGTCGCGCTATGGCAGCGAGAACGAGATTCGCGCCGAGATAGACCCGCGCACGGGCGAGATCAAGCTGTCGCGGCTGTTGGAGGTCGTGGAGAAGGTGACGCTGGACGCCACCGAAATCGCCATCAAGGACGCGAAAAAGCGCAACCCCGAGGCTGAGGTGGGCGACTTCATCGCCGAGCCGCTGCCGCCGCTCGATTTTGGCCGCGTGGCAGCCCAGAACGCCAAACAGGTCATCGTGCAAAAGGTGCGCGAGGCCGAGCGCGAGCGCCAGTTCGAGGAATACAAGGATCGCATCGGCGAAATCGTCAGCGGCGTCGTCAAGCGCGCCGAGTACGGCAATGTCATGATCGACCTTGGCCGCGCCGAGGCGATCGTCCGCCGCGACGAGACGCTGCCGCGCGAGAACTACAAGCTTGGCGACCGCGTGCGCGCCTATGTCTACGACGTGCGCCGCGAGAATCGCGGGCCGCAGATTTTCCTGTCGCGCACGCGGCCTGAATTCATGGCGAAGCTATTCGCGCAAGAGGTGCCCGAGATTTACGACGCCATTGTCGAGATCAAGTCCGTGGCCCGCGATCCGGGCAGCCGCGCCAAGATCGCGGTGGTGTCGAAGGATAGCTCCATCGATCCCGTGGGCGCCTGCGTCGGTATGCGCGGCAGCCGCGTGCAGGCCGTGGTGAACGAGTTGCAGGGCGAGAAGATCGACATCATCCAATGGTCGCCCGATGCCGCGACCTTCATCGTCAACGCGCTGGCCCCGGCCGAGGTCGCCAAGGTGGTGCTCGACGAGGAATCCGAGCGCATCGAGGTCGTGGTGCCCGACGAGCAGCTAAGCCTCGCCATCGGCCGCAAAGGGCAGAACGTCCGGCTGGCCTCGCAGCTCACCGGCTGGGACATCGACATCCTGACGGAGGCCGAGGAATCCGGGCGGCGCCAGAAAGAATTCGCCGAGCGCACCGCCGCCTTCATCAACGCCCTCGATGTGGACGAGATGATCGCGCAGCTCCTGGTCGCGGAAGGCTTCGCCTCCGTGGAGGAGCTTGCCTTTGTCGAGCCTCACGAGGTCGCGAGCATCGAAGGCTTCGACGAAAACACGGCGCAGGAAATCCAGGAGCGCGCCCGCGAATTCCTGGAGCGGCAGGAAGCCGAGCTTTCCGAAAAGCGCCGCGCCTTGGGCGTCGAGGACGAACTTGCCGAAATCGAGGGCGTTACGACTGCGATGCTTGTTGCCTTTGGCGAAAACGGGATTAAAACAGTGGAAGACCTCGCCGACTGCGCGACCGACGACCTTGCCGGGTGGCAAGAACGGGCGCACGGCCAGACGAAGCAGCATCCGGGCATTCTCCAGAGCTTTAGCCTCAACAGACCTGCTGTCGAGCAACTGATCCTCAACGCGCGCGTCAAGGCCGGCTGGATCGAGCCGTTGCCCGTCGTGGAGGAAGTTGCGGAGGAAGAAGAGCAAGAGGTGCTGGAAGAGAGCGGCGCCGAGGCCGGCTTGGCTGGTCCGGAGGAAGGGGCCGTCCATGCGGAACCCGAAGAAAAAGCGCTTTGAGGAAGAGCCCGTACTAGAAATAGCGAGCGAAGAGTTCTCATTTAACGGAAGGCGGCCAAAGCGGCACTGAAAGCGTACCCGTAAGAACCTGCATCGTGGAACGCGCGAGAAAGGAAAGGCCCTTTCTCCTCCGCTTCGTGCTTTCGCCCGAAGGAAGCGCCGTTCCCGACATCAAGGCAATCCTTCCGGGACGCGGCGTGTGGGTAACAGCAAAGAAAGAGATCGTCGGAGAGGCCGTAAAGCGGCGCGCCTTCCAACGGGCATTCCGGAAGCCGGTTCTGGTGGCGGAGGATCTTTCCCTCCCTAGTCGAACGGCTTTTTAAGCGATCTGCGCTAGAACGGTTATCCATCTGCAATAAGGCCGGACTTGTGGTCATGGGATTTACGAAGGTCGAGGAGGCGCTGAACCGCAGTGAGATTGCAGGTCTACTTCATGCCAGCGACGCCGCGGAAGGCGGCAAGGCGAAGCTAGACAGGAAGTTTGCAGCCCTCCACTTCGGAAAAGACCACATCGCACCGGAAAACAGCTTCACTTCTGCCGAAATTGGCTTGGCGACGGGAAGCTCGAATGCAATACATGCGGGAGTTAAAGATGGCGGGGCGTCCCGCGCATTCTTCGAAGCTCTCGAACGTCTTAGCTTCTATTGCACAGGGGATGCGGCAAAATATCCTCTGCGCCAGGGTAAAGAATGAGCGAAACGAAAGAAACGGACAACAAGTCGGAAATCGGCAGGAAGACCATGTCGTTGAATGTAAAGCGGACGGTAGAGCAAGGCCATATCCGCCAGAACTTCAGCCATGGCCGCTCCAAGTCCGTGCTTGTTGAAACGAAGCGCAAGCGTGCCACCGCCCCCGGTTTAGAAGAACCGCAGCAACAGTCGCAGAAAGCTGAGCCTACTCAGGCGAAGCCGCAGCCGCGCGTTTTCCAGAAGCCGTCTCCAGATCAGGCACGCGATAAGCGCCCGCAAAAGGTGCTGCGCGAGTTGTCGGCTGGAGAAATGGATGCGCGCGCCCGTGCACTGATCGAGGCAAGAAAGCGCGAGGACGTCGAGAAGCGCGAGCGCGAGATCGAGGACGCCCGTCAGCGCGAAGAGGCGAAGCTCCGCGAGGTCGAGGACCAGAAGCGCCGCGCCGAAGAGGAAGCCCTCCGCAAGGTTGAGGAGGAGGCCGAGCGCCTCCATCCGGCCGAAGCCCGGGAAACCGCCAAG
>CAVXDM010000019.1:0-22557 GCA_963760455.1 uncultured Alphaproteobacteria bacterium | reverse complement strand
AGCGCGTGTCCTCAAAGCTCGCAAAGGTGCCGCGGAGGGGGCGGGGCGGTTTCACCAGCTCTCCGAGATCCGGCTCGCCGCAACCGGCAAGCACAGCCCTGCGCGCCTCGTCGCGCAACCGCAGCACCGATGCGAAGTCCTTTCCGGCAGGCATGATTGGGTTGCCGATAGTGACGCTGAGAGGCGTCCAGCGCGGAAACCATTGATCACTGCGCAGCATCGATCGCGTTCCGCGAATAATGCCGGGCAAGACCGATAGGCCGGCTTCTGCGGCAACCTTGAAAGCACCGAGATAGAAGCCGGAAAGCCCCGATCGGCGAGTGAACGTGCCTTCTGGAAAGTACACGATGGTGCGGCCGTGCCGCGCAGCAGCGATGACGGCTTCGGTATCGGCGAGGCTCGCGCTGATGTCGTAACGCTCGACAAACAACACGCCCAGCCGGCGAAGCAGCGGTCCGGCGAAAATCTGGCCGGCCAGCTCTTTCTTGGCCACATACACCGGCTCGCCCGGCAGGACCGCGCTGAGAACAAGCGCATCCATGTAGCTCGAATGATTGAACACCAGCATCGCATTGCCGCCTGGAATGCGATCGAGACCACTGACGGAAACCGGAATCCCCATGGCCGCCAGAGCGGCGCGGGCGATGCCGCGGATCGCCCGCCAGCGCCAATCAAGGCGCGGCAGGATCATGACGGCGGGCCATGCGACGACGGCACCCAACCCGACGACGACCCACCACCAAGTGGCGTAGAACGTCTCGCGCAACACTCTGCTCTGCCGCACGAGTTGCGGAGCAATACCAGCAAGCGTCAGGCGCAAGATCTGCCGCCACAGCGCACGCTGCGGCGCATCGATTTGCCCGCTTTCATAAAGTTCCTTGGCGGCGCTCCGCCGGATCTTGCCGCTCGATGTCTTGGGCACCGTTCGCGGCGGGGCAAGGACAATCTCATCGGGTGGCGTCCCGGCGATGTCGCCGGCTATTTCCTGCGCGCGCGCTTGCATGTCCGCACGGGCGGCGGGATCGGTCTCACGCGTTTCCGCCAGGACGACCACCCGCTCCGTGCCGGACGCGCGATCGGTCACGCCGAATACCGCGACGCAGCCCTTGCGGATGCCCGGAATTTCAGCGACGGCGTCTTCGACTTCCTGCGGATAGATATGACGGCCGGCGCGAATGATGATGTCCTTGATGCGACCTGTAATGCAGACGTCGCCACCCGCCATATACGCGCGGTCGCCGCTGTCGAGCCAACCATCGTGAAAGAGTTCACGGGTCTTGGTCTCGTTGCGGAAATAGCCGCGTGTCGCCGAAGGTCCCCGGAACTCGAGCCTGCCTTCCCGCCGTTCGCCGAGTTCGTAACCCGCTCGTCGACAATGCGAATTTCGTGGCCGGGCAGCGGCTGGCCGCATGGCACGATTTCCAGCGGCTTTGGATCGTCCGGCCGGGCCGGCTCGGCCACCCCGCCCGCGCTCAGCCGATCACGGTTGACACGATCAATGATGGGCAGGCGGCCGGCGGCGGAAACGCCAAGCCGACCGAGCATTCCGCAAGACCGTAGACCGGCGCCATCGCCTGCGCGGGGAAACCGTAGTGGCCAAATCGGTCGATAAATCGCCGCAAGGTCTGCACGCTGACAGGTTCTGCGCCATTCGCAACCATGCGCAATGAGCTGAGATCGAGCCCTTCAAGATCGGCATCGGCAATCTTATTGAGGCACAACTCGAACCCGAAATTAGGTGCACCGGAGAAGGTGGCGCGAAACGATGCATTGCCCATAGCCAGCTTTCCGGCCGCACGAGAAAGCTCAACGGCGACATGACGTAAAGCGGCGCTCGCAAAGTACAGGCACCCGAGCCACGCCCCGATGAGCCCCATGTCGTGATACAGCGGCAGCCAGCTGACGAAAGATGTCGGCCGAGCTTGCGTCCATGGCCTGACCCATGGCGCGGATGTTGGCGAGCAGGTTGGCGTGGCTCAAGCACCACGCCCTTTGGATCGCCGGTGCTGCCCGACGTGTATTGGATGAGCGCGGTGTCTGCCTCATGCGTGAGCGGCAGGCCGGCCGGCGGGTGTGCGAGGCGAAAGCCCGGCCACGCTCTCGACAGCACTCAGGCTTCCCACCTGCGCCTGCAAGAGGGCCGCGGCTCCTCGCGCTTCCGGAACCGTTATCAGAATGCGGGCCCCTGCGTTGCGCAGGATCGCCGCCTGGCGGCGCAAATGCTCCTCGAGTTGGGACATCCGCATCGGCGGATAGATCGGCACGGGAACAGCGCCGGCATAAAGGATGGCGAAAAACGCAACGAAGAAATCGCGGCCCGTCGGCAGCATCAGCGCGATCCTGTCACCCGGCATGACGTCCCGCTCAATCAGGCCTTGCGCGGCTTGTCGCGCGGCTTGGGCGAGTTCAGCGTAGGTCAGGGCAAGCGGCCCGGAATCGTCCTCGAGCACAGTCAGGTGACGGCGATCGGGATGGCGGGCTGCGTGCCATTCCAGCACTTCCACCAGGGTCCGCGCTTCAACGGCAGCCGGCACAATTGGAAGAGGCTCCACTGCCGCCGGTTCCGCAAAGACCGTGCCGCCAGCATGCGCCTGTTCCAGCGCACGAAGGAGATCGCCAACCGTCTCCGCTGCCCCAGCGGCTACAGCGGGAAGCCGCACACCGAAAGACCGCTCGATCCTGAGAATAAGCTCGGTGCGCCCCAGGCTGTCGATGCCGAGATCCCGCTCAAGGCGGCTCGACGCGGACACCTCGATGTTCCTGGCCCGTTGCGGATGAAGCTCGAACAGGAGTTTTCGAATAACGGCAATGAGATCGCGCTCCCGCGCGCCCTCGGCGGCAGGGGTGCAGGATGCGTCTCGTTTCGCGTCTTGCTCCATAGTGTTGCATGTAGTCCAATCGCACAAAGTAGCAATGATAGATATCAAGATTAGACTGCGGCGGGCGCTCAGGCTTAAGCTTAAGCACTTTATCAAGCTTATGCCTCTTGTAGACGTTAAGGCTTTAGTGATCTCGCATGGAGTAGTGTTGCGGATAGCACTAAGCCAAAGTATTGGGATTCTTCAATCGGAGGCGGGAAGTGTTCATGAAACCGATGAAGCTCTTTGCGCTTGACGGGAGTGAAGTCCTTGGCGCGTCCATCGCCGCGAGTCTTGGAAGCCCGCTGGCGGCTCATGAGGAACGTGAATTCGAGGATGGCGAGCACAAAGCCAGACCGCTTGAGCCGGTCGCGGGCGCCGATGTCTACGTGATTCACAGCCTTTACGGCGGCCCCGTCCAAAGTGCGAACGACAAACTGTGCCGCCTCTTGTTCTTCATCGGAGCGCTCAAAGATGCGGGGGCCGAGCGCGTTACCGCCGTGACGCCTTACCTCTGCTACGCGCGCAAGGACCGGCGGACCAAGAACTTCGACCCGGTGACGACGCGCTATGTTGCAAGCATGTTCGAGGCCGTTGGCACTGACGCCATCGTGACGCTGGAGGTGCACAACCCGGCGGCTTTCGAGAACGCATTCCGCTGCCGCACGGTGGCACTAACGGCTGCGCCCATCTTCATCGAGCACGTCCAATCGCTCGCTACCCAACGCCTTTGTGTCGTCTCCCCCGATACAGGAGGCGCGAAACGCGCTGAGCTGTTCCGCGAAGCGCTCGAAGAGACGCTTGGGTGTTCAATCGGCAAAGCCTTTATGGATAAGCGCCGGAGTGCGGGCACGGTCTCCGGCGATCTTTTTGTTGGAGACGTGAGCGGTGCCACGGCGCTGATTATCGACGATCTGATCAGCTCGGGGACCACTCTGCGCAGGGCGGCCGAGGCAGCCCGGCGCGCGGGCGCACGCGATGTTATAGCGCTCGTCGCGCATGGCCTGTTCATGGAAGGTTCGGAGGGAGCGGTCAGCCATCCAGCGATCGGCCGGCTCATCACCACGGATAGCGTGCCACCCTTCCGCGTGAAGCCCGGCCCCATGCGCGATAAGGTGCAGGTTCTTTCCTGTGCCCCCCTTCTGGCGGAGTCCATCCGCCGCCTGCACGAGGATAAGCCTCTTTCCGATCTGCTTGTCCGCTAAGCGCCCTCTCAAGCCACCTCGCATCGGCCTCAGCGATCCGCAGATATGCGAGGGCTTGCGGACCCCATTTATGCGGCGTCCGCGGCCTTGGGGCCAAAAGATGCGCTATCGAAAGGCGCGCGCGCAGCATCGCCCTGTAGCAGCGGTAAAAATGAAATAGCGGGAGTGGCGCGGCGTCGTGCAACGCAAGCATGACCCGGGGCCGTACATAATCTCCGGCGCCTTTCATGCCGAGATGTTCGCACTCAAGGTCGAGGTAGGCAATCTCCTCCAGCGGATCGACGGCCCGGAGCCTCGCGTTGAACTCGATGCAGTCGATGATCTTGACTTCGTCTCCGAGCCAGATGTGTTCCGGCCTCAAGTCCCCGTGGCCGTCGAGAATACGCCGCCGCCGCAATCGGCTAAGCAACAAAAACGTCCATCGCCGGAGAAATTGCTGAAGCATCCGGTCGCAATAGCGCGTTGGCGCCCGCGCAAGACCAAAGCGGCGGTCAAGCAGTACGCTGCGGTTCTGTTGAAGATTAAGCTTCCATTGCTTGAGATAGGACATGGGCGCCCAAGAGACTGCATTTGCACGCCGGTAGAAATCCGAAACCTTGAGAACGATGGCATCGAGGCAATGCCGGTCAGCCCGATTACTCGCGATCAGGTTATCGAACATGCGCCCCTCATTGAGGCGGCGCATCTTCACGAGCCAATCGACGGTCATGGCGCCCTCGCCAATGGCGAGCCTCTTGTCAGACACCGACAACGGAATGGCGCCAAGATAAACGTCCCGGGCAAGCCGCCGATTGAGTTCCACCTCGGCCCGGCATGCCATCTGCCGCTTCGCGAGCGTGGAAAAATCGAGATAAGGGAAGCGGACCGGCTTCTTCAGTTTGAACACATAGTCCCCGGCGAGGAACACCCAAGACATGTGCGTCTCACGGACTTCGACTTCTTCCACGGCGGCGCCGTAAGAGCGGGCGTCGCTCAGAAATGCTACCTTTTCCTGGAGGGCCGGGGCGGAGAACCCCTCTCCCCTGGAGCAATCCCGGTCCATTTCTAGGTTATGCATCCAGCTAGCTTAACTCCCGGTTCGGACCATGATTTGATAATCATCAACATCATCAGAAGGTTCTATGGATAGCATTACAAAAACACGCAACTTCCCGTACGGGTTAGCGGAAGGTGGACCAATGTTTTCAGATGCCGGTGCCATGACAGAGAGCAATATAATTATCGAACCTTTCGGCTTGCCTGGAACCTTGCAATGGCCTGAGCGGGCAAACTCCTTGGTCGTGTTTGCTCACGGGAGCGGATCGAGCCGGTTAAGCCCTCGCAACATTCAGGTCGCGCAGGCGCTCAACACGAGGGGGATGGCGACATTCCTGTTTGACCTGCTCCGGCCGGAGGAAGAGGCTGATCGTGCGAATGTTTTCAACATTCCTCTACTTGCGAAGCGGCTCGCGGGCGCCGTCCGGTGGCTCGATGAGGAGAGGGAGACCGGAGGGCTGCACGTTGGCCTTTTTGGCGCGAGCACCGGGGCGGCTGCCGCACTCATCGCTGCAACCGGGCTAGGAAGCCGGGTCGAGGCAGTCGTTTCGCGCGGTGGCCGGCCCGATCTCGCGATGGAAGCGCTGCCGAAGCTGCACGCGCCCACACTCCTCATCGTTGGCGGGGCCGACACTGAAGTAATCGCCCTGAACGAGATGGCTCTTGCGCGCCTGCAGGGGCCGAAATCTCTCGTGATCGTTCCTGGCGCGAGTCATCTTTTTGGCGAACCGGGTGCTTTGGAGCAGGTCATCGATCACGCTGCAAAATGGTTCGAGCGCTATCTTGCCGCTGAAACAACGTAGCTGAAGCCTATGCCCATGATTTACCAAAATCGATCCGATGCAGGAAAATGGCTTGCCCAGGCGCTTGCCGGGTATAAGGGCCAGGAACCGGTAATCCTCGCTCTTCCAAGGGGCGGGGTGCCAGTGGGTTCGGAGATCGCGCGGGCCTTGGACGCGCCCCTTGACCTAATCCTGGTCCGTAAGCTTGGGGTTCCCATGCAGCCCGAGCTTGCCATGGGTGCGGTTATCGATGGCGCGGAACCGCACGTGGTGCGCAACGAGGATATAATCGCGCTTCTTGCCATACCCGAGGAGGAATTCGAACAGATCTGCGCACGGGAATTGGCCGAAATCGAACGGCGCCGGAAGCTTTACCTGGCGGACCGGCCGCGCGCAGAGCTTAGGGATCGCGTTGTCATTGTGGTTGATGACGGCATTGCCACGGGCGCGACGGTGCGAGCCGCCCTCCGGGCTATACGCAGAAAAGGCCCGAGGATGCTGGTGCTGGCTGTGCCTGTCGCCCCCACAAGCACGATCAAGGAGCTTGAGGGCGAGGCCGATGAAATCGTCTGCTTGCAGTGCCATGAGCCCTTCTATGCAATAGGGCTCTATTACGCGGACTTTCATCAGGTTACCGATAAAGAGGTGATCGGCATATTGTCGAAAGCGCGGGTGCCCGACTCGATTTGCAGGAGCAAGTTTTGACCGCCGTCAAAGCTTCGCGACGCATTTTCGAATAACCATCTATTTGTGGATATGAACAAAGACGGCAGCCCAGAACGGCGGTGTGAGCGCATGACAGCGGGTCGGCAAAGCGTTCGCAACTTCGACCTTCGCGGGCGAGTCACTTCCGTTCGCGGCTCGGTCGTCGATGTGAGCTTTCCCGCTGGCGCCTTGCCAGATGCCGGAGAAGCGATCGTAACCCCAGGCACCGCAGACCGGCTTGCCAAGGAACTTTATGCCAGGATCGCGGCGGGCGAAGCCGGGCGCGTTGAGGTAATGTTCAGCCGCTATCGGCAGGGAGCACGGCCGGCCATAGAGCGGCGGCAGTTGTTGCCTCTGGACACCGCCATTTTCGCCCGGGGGCTGGCCCAACAGGCACCTCTTCACAACATCGAGCCTGGCGCACTCTTTGAAAAACTCGCGGCCGAATATGTGTTCGCGCTTCTGATCGAGGCCGCGGTCGAGTTCTCGCAAGCGAAAACGCGGCGCGCTTCGCGGCCATGCAAGCCGCGTTCGACAACGTCTCGAAAAAGCTCAAGCAACTGCAAAGCCAAGCGCGACAGGCGCGGCAGGAGGGGATAACAACCGAGCTTATCGATCTCATCACCGGGGCCAGGGATCGAGTATTGTGACGCGAACCGCGCAGCCAGGGTTACCTTCGACGGAATGGGAGCTATGGACTCGAAACCGGAAAAAGAGACCCAAGGGCGGCTTATATTCACCAGACAATGGGGAAGGTCAGCAGGGGAACACGTACGGCTCGGCCTGGTCCATGAAGGCGGTGAGTTCCAGCTTGGGGCGCAATCAATCGACGGCCTCGCGCCACTGGGTTTTGGCTGGTCCGGTATCGTCTTGGGTAAACACGGTGGCCTCTCGCTGCGGTTCAGCAGAGCTTTCCGGTCCAACTCCGGCGGCTAGAAGTTACCAGAAGATTGGCTCATGGAGTGTTCACAAGCTGACGGTCTTCGGCTAAGTGGCGGATTTATTTGTAAAATATCTCAGGCGCTGTTGTAAAACGTTGGGACGGTTTTACAAATGGGACAATAGCTTCGGACTTAAGCACGTGATCTGAATGGAGCGGGCGACGAGGTTCGAACTCGCGACCCTCAGCTTGGGAAGCTGCTTTTGGGGTGTTTACGGCGAAATGCTGGATATTGAAAGTCGATGGATGCGTGGGCTACTGCGCTCGAAGGCAAGGCGTTACTACGCTGCAATATAGACGCGCCAACAAGAAAGGGCCGCGAATTGCGGCCCTCCTTGTGGTTCATGCGTTGTTGCCTTAGCCGCTAGCCGGAGCGGTGTTTGTGGCGTGGATCATGGCATTGCCCACCGTCTCTATGCCCGTTTCAGCCGCACGAATCTCGGCCCCCAACAGCATCATCGCTTTCTCGAAATCCAGGGTATCCTGAAGCGTAGGATTGCTGGGAAGAGTTGGCATATTGAAGTTGGTGGGAACGCCACCTAGACTGACAGCAGTCATGTTTGCCTCCTTAATAGCCGAACATACTTGAGTTAAGGCTCATTGCTCGAGCCACCGCCCGCGCTCCCGTTCTTGGGGCCAAGTTTTACTTTCTACCATGCAAATTGCGCCGGACTTTCTAAGCTATGGTGCGCGGAGCGCTGCCTAACCAGGCCCGTTATCATTTTCGCGCTGCTCCTGAAGGGAGTTGTTGTGTTTATCCTCCATAGCTTCCACATCGCCTACTGCATTCATGATCGTGTTCTGCTCTAACTGTTCAATAAAGCTTTTCCCATCGGGGGTTTTCGCAATTTCCGATATAGGCTGATTGGGGTTTATCGCGGGACCTGCCGGGGCCGTCACATCACCTACGGTCATAGTATCTCCTACAGGATGGCGTTGGTTAAGAAGGAGTATATAAAATAATCCTGACCGAAACCTGTCCTCAGCCATTTTTCCGTTTCGGGCAGAATTTTTAGGGTTACAACAGCAAGGAAGGCATTAAATTACAGACAATTAGCCCGAAGGCTTTGTCTTGGCCGCGCTCTTTGTTCACCGTCCGGGGGGCTTTTAAGTGCGAGGCTCTCCAGCCGGAACGCCGTCCTTGCTCGCCATATAGTCGTCCAACTGGCGGATAATCGGATCGCTTTGGCTGCGGAACGAACGCCAGCTCACGGTCAATTGCTTCATGAGGGAATCCTTGGCCGCTGCCGGTAACGAAGGATTCTGTAGCTGTTCCGAAACAGCCAGGAAGCGGACCCATGCGTCATCCGCCGCGGTTAACGCACTAGTATCGAGGGTGAAATCTTTAGACGAACAGGCCTGCCCGCTGCCCCCCTGCGAAGACGGGCTAACGGGCGCCGGAGAGTTGGACGGAGCGTGGGCCAAAGCGCGCTCGAATTTTGCGGCATCGTCGCTCGCGTCTGTCCGCGCGGCCGCGGCCGTGCCTACGGGCATTAGACTAGCTGGGCCTACCGCGGTCACGAACCTTATCCTTTCCGCTCCTCAAGTTCTAACCTTGACATAAATCTAACCAAAATGCAAGCGGCAGTGTATCAAAAGAACTATTAAGTCATACCGAATACTACAACATCATCCAAACGACGGTATATAGTGGTTTCGTAATAACTCTCGCGCTCCGCTTCAACTCAAGCTAAATGTCATCGCAAGTTGATGGGGCCTCGCGCAATTGCAGGCGATAGCCAAGTCCTCGCACCGTCTTTATCTCCACGCAAGCGTTTGCCTGCCCAAGCAAGCGGCGAAGCCTGCTTATACGAACTTCAATGGAATTAGAACAGATATCGCCCGCGACACCGTAAACGCTAGCCTCCAAGTATTCCCTCGTTACCGTGCGGCCGAAGGACAGCAACAGCATTTCCAGAATATCCAGCTCCCTTCTTGGGATTGCGATCGGCGCTCCTTCGGCAAAGACCTCCCGGGAAGCGATATCGAAGCGCAAGTTTCCTCTCTCTATGAAGTCCGGCTGCATAATCGGGTTTCGGCGCAGCACTGCTCTGAGACGTGCCACAAGCTCCCTTGCATCGAGCGTATCGGGGACTGCATCGTCTGCCCCGGCGTCGAGCGCCCTGATCCTGTTCTCGACGTCATGGGCTGGCGTTATCAGCACAAGGGGCGTGGTGAGGTCCGACCGGCGGCGATTCCTGAGCCAATCGACTCCGTTTCCATCCGGAAGCTCCCGGTTGACCAGGAGCATCGCATACCGGAGTTGCTGCAGGGCTTCTTCTCCCTCCGAGAGCAGCCGGAAGAGATCGAGCTGAAAGCCGTTGGACTGAAGGGCTGAAATCCAAGGGTCCCGGACCTCGCTGCGCGCTTCCAGCATCATGAGCCGCATTCTTTAGCTCCCAATACGGCAACGCACGGCTTTGGCACGTGCGCTCCGAGGCTCATGATCCATTGGTCCTCCATCGCTGCCGGACACTCGCATCGCTTGCATTCGCGGGCTCCATGCACGATGAACCGGAGCCCGGACTGAAGCGGCCGCCACAGCCCGGCCGCTAGTCTCCTGATTGGCCATTTAGAAGGTTACACGGCTCCGGAAGACCTATCAATAATCGGAACGCGCCGGCGCAATCTATGAGCGAAATGCCCGCTCGGGGGCACTCCCCCAATCGAAAACGAAGTTGATGTGCAGAATTATTACTACCCAGTTCACGCCAAAACCCGAAAATCCTTTGGGTTGATGACGCGGAAGTTGTCCGTGACCGAATCGCACAGATCCGCCCAGTTTTGCGGGACTGTCTCGCGTAAGAAGGTGAGCACTGCGCCGGCGAACTCCCGCGATGTGGCGTAGCACTTGTTATGCGTGAGGTGCTTGTGCATCACGCCCCATAACCGCTCGATGGGGTTCAGATGCGGGCAATAGGCCGGGATGAAGTGCAACTTGATCCTTCGGCCCGGCTGGGCCAGCCACTCTTGCACAAGCTTGGCGTGATGATAACGGGCATTGTCCAGGTAAACATGGATCGTCGCCAGCAACGGATACAGCGCTTCGAGCGATTCCAGCAGCCTTATCGTCGAGGCGGCATCGATGGTTTCCGCCTCGATCATGCGGGTTTGCCCGGTTTCAAGGTCAATCGCGCCGTGAATATTGATGCGCTGACGCCCGCTGGTCTGCTCGATTGCCAGCTTTTCTTCCTTGGGCGCCCAGCAGCCAACGGGCCGCGCGGCATGAGTTGGATGCACCGCATCCAGAAACAGCACGGCCTCGTCAGGACCGAGCGCGTTCCGCAGCTTCTCGTAAGCTTCGATGAAGGCCCGCTGTTTTTCCGTATCGAGCTTGCGGCCGATGACTTCGGGCTTGTGGTATTCCAAGCCCAACCGGTGCAATAAGGCAATCAACCCCGCGCGGCTTTCGTAAACCACGCTGAATTCCCGCTCGATAAACGCTCCGATTTCGCGCGTGCTGCGCGGCAATGCCTGGGCAACGTAGGCCTTTAGCGCCTCCTCTTGCTCCGTGGAAAGACGGCTCGAACTGCCCCCGGCATCGAATTGTTCCAGGCCCGCGATCCCGCGCTCGTCATAAAGCTTGCGCCAGCCTCGGACCGTATCGTCGTCAAGATAGAGAACCTTGGCCACCCGCTCGCAGCTCAGACCGTCATCCAGAAGCAGGATGGCATTCGCCCGCCGTGCAATTCGATGCTCCGCGGAACCGTCGCGGGCCAGCGACAGCAGTTCCTTCCGTTCGGCAGCGTTCAGAAATCCCCGGCGAATCATGCCGCCTACTGAGATCCTGTTCGCCTAACTTTGCAAGCACTTTCTGCCGGGTTTCCAATGAGTTGGGGTATAGTGTGTTATCCCCTGGCATTTTTAATCCGGTTAATTCGCCTCCGTAATTGCGGGGGCTTCAGCCCGAAGCAATCCACGGGTTACAAGATAGGCGGCGCCAAAGTTGCCCCCTGGATCGCTGCGGCGCCGGAGCCTGCCCGGGCTCGATAGCGGCGCCTCGCGATGACGGTTGCCCGAACAACCCAGACCTATCCCTATCGTCCTGTCTCCGTTATTTGACCAAGATTGCACGCGATGAGAGCGGCATGCAATCCAATACGCGAGGAAACAGGAGGCTCAAACATGGGCGGACTTAGAAACCTCATAAAGAGAATTCTGCTGGGGCTTGCTTTCGCCGCGCTGCTGGCGGGCGGCCCGGCCGCAGCCAAGGAGACCGTGCTGACCGAGAACGGCGTATCGCGCTTCCTCGCTTCCTTCGGGGAAATGCGCGACATCGCCATCATGGAGGGCCTGAAAACCGGCACGGACACGGAGGCGGCCAAGAACCCGCTGGGCGCGGTGCTCAAGGCCATCAAGTCGAGCAAACTCAAGACCGATGCCGATAAGATCGCCAAGGCTCACGGCTTTGAGGATCTGAAAGACTGGGGCACGACGGGAAAAGCGGTGGCGCAGTCCTATCTCTTCATCACCGTGGGGCCGGCGCGCGGCATCGCCAGGGACACGCTGGAGCAGAACAAGAAGTCGGCGATAAGCCAGCTTGAGAAGCTCGGGCTCCTGAAAGGGGACAACAAGCAGAAGCTCACAGAGAGACTCGACAAATTGGAGGACGACCTCTCGCGCGAGCCCCCGCCTGAGAACGTCGCCATTGTGAAGAAGATGAAGCCCGATATCGACGCGGCAGTGAAAATGGGCGTGGATTGAGCTATCGTTTCCCGCAAGGAGCGCGAGAGGTAATTGCAGGCACCGCCGCTGTCATGGCCGGACTTGATCCGGCCATCCGCGAAAAACGCCATCGCCTCAATGGGTTACTGGATGGCCCGGTCAAGCCGGGCCATGGCAGACTGAGCTTGCTACCAGCGCGACGTTTATCCCGCACGCGCAAAGGAGAGCATGCAATGGATACGCCTGAGCAGCAAGCAAACCAAAGCCCCGATATTCTTTTAAGCGAGCGGCAAGGCACCGTCGCGGTGCTAACGCTCAACCGGCCTGCCCAGCGCAACAGCCTGTCGCTCGGCCTCATCGCGGCGCTGCACGCTGCCATCGAGCGGGAGGGGGCGGCGCGCGAGGTGGCCGCGATTATCGTCCGCGGCGCGCCCCCGGCCTTTTGCGCGGGCCACGATTTGCGGGAGCTGACCGCGCGCCGGGCGGATGCGGACCGGGGCCGCGCGTTCTTCGAGGAGACCATGCGCGCCTGTGCCGGCATGATGCAGGCCATCGTTGCTTGCCCAAAGCCCGTCATCGCGGCTGTGAATGGCATCGCAACCGCGGCCGGCTGTCAGCTCGCCGCGACCTGCGATCTGGCTGTGGCCGGCGAAAACGCGAGCTTCGCGACCCCCGGCGTGAATATCGGCCTGTTCTGTTCCACGCCCATGGTCGCCCTGTCGCGGAACGTCTCGCGCAAGGCCGCCATGGAAATGCTGCTCCTGGGCGAGATGGCGCCCGCGCGCAAGGCGCTCGATCTAGGCCTTGTGAACCGTGTGGTGCCGGACACACAAGTGTTCGATGCCGCTTTGGAATTTGCGAAGATAATCGCCGCGAAATCGCCGCTGACGCTAGGCATCGGCAAGAAGGCTTTCTACAGGCAGATCGAAATGCCGCTCGCGGAAGCTTACGAGTACACGGCCAATGTGATGGTCGAGAACATGCTGGCCCGCGACGCGGAGGAAGGGATTGGCGCGTTTCTCGAAAAGCGCGCGCCGGAGTGGACGGGTTCGTAGAGCAAGATCGGACGCGATGGAAGCATCGTCGTCGCGAAAGCCGGATACGGCTATCCGGGATCGTCACGAAAGCCGGCCTCCGCGACGGTCCCGGATACTGGCAAAGCCGCTTCCAGGGCGGCGCCTGGCGGTTCTGTCCCGCCCGGTACCGTTCCAGGTGCGGGAAAAATTTCGGCTCTCCGTTAAGCGCCGGGATAGGAAGCCATGATAATCGTTTCCCAAACGCCGGCCGAGGCGAAGGCTCGCGGTTCTGGGACGGGGACAGGAATGAACAGGGCGCTCTATCCTACGATTGCTATTGCGTTGGCAGCATGCATGGAACCTGCCGCGGCGCAAAACATATCGCTCATTTGCACGCTACAGTCCGGAAACAAGCTGCCGCTGAAGATTGACGGTAATCGGGTGCTCAAGGACGGCCACCTTCTCAAGAATTTCGAGCCGAAATCCTTTGTGGCCGGCCCCGCCCGCATAGCCTTCAATCAACGCTTCCCCACGTACCACAACGCCTGGAGCATAGATCGCGGCAGCCTCCAGATCGGCTTCAAGACGATTCTCAAGGACGGCAGCCACGTCGTGCTTGAAGAGAAGGGCTCTTGCACGAGTGCTGTGCCTCCCCAGCAAGCGCAGAGGACGCCCGAAAACGGAACCGGCCTTCAGGCCACGATAGCCGCCATGCTGGGGCGCTAGTCCGCACCGCACCTCGCCATCATCCCGAGCGCGGCGCAACCGGATATCGTATTGCCCAGCCTCGGCCTATGCCTCAGCTTGGATGGCCGGTGGAAACGGCCCATCGCGAAACCTTGCTGTAAGGAAGAACGCAAAAGGCCGCGCCCTGGTCCGGCACGCTGTAAGAGACAAGCAGATCGCCCTTGTGCTCGATAAGGCCGCCAACGTATTCGACGCCACGGTGTTCAAGGAAGAATGGCTCGCTCCTTTCAATCAGCGCGAATTCGCCGTCCAGCACCACGAAGGCGTGAGAATAATATAGCCTTTCGCCAACGCGAGTGACCGAGTGCGTGAGGCCGGCAAAGTGCTCTCCCCAAGGCACGAGAGGGCTGCTTCCGCGAACCGGAAAGCTGCTGTCTTGGCTAGGTGAGCCGCAGACCGGCTCAAGGCCGCCGCCGGCATATTCGTACACGGTCATGGGCTCAAAATTATATATCAAGAACAGCCTGCCGTCCTTCACGAGCGGAACCCAGTTCTTTTCGAAAACGGCCCCGTGGGGCGATGGAAATGCATGGAGCCCGGCTACGCGCCATCCATCGAAGCGGACGAGCATTTGACTGGCCGGGTGTCCGGTTGCAGTTACGGCAGTCCCGGCGGCGATCGCCCAAAGCGAGTCCTTCCAGGCGAAAAGGCGTAAATCCGCGATGCCGGAAGGCGCGGCTTCCCGGATGAGGCTGTCATCCAGAAGATGAGTGGCGATAGGATTGAGGTTTTCATCGTAGCGGTGCACCAAATTGATGGTGTTGCGGGGCGCCGGCGCATAGATGTGCGCAGGGCCGCCACGCCGCTCTAAGTCCGGCGAGCACGACACAAACACGATCTCGCCCTGCCATTTTGCTACTCCTGGATTGAATACCGGGTTTTCGAGGCCGTGGCTCAAATAGTGCGGCGTCACCCCAAATTCCTGGGTGAGAACCGGCAAGCATGCCATTTCCAGACTGCTGGGCCGGATTCCCGTGAACTCATTTAGCCGTAGCTGCAGCTCTTCGATGCCCGGTTGGAACGCGTGCCGCCCTGGCGGAACCACTTTGTCCCGGAAAGAACGCCACCATCCGCCGCTTCTCATCCGCTTGCCCCCTGCCCGATTGCAATTTCCGGTGCGATTACTCTACCCTAGCTTGCGGTCGCAAGGCATGCAACAACCAACCCGGCTAGCGGGCTGCTCTCTTCACAGTCTGCGCAAAAACTGGGGAGCGTTAACGGGGCGGTAAGGTTCGCACCATGCCCAAGCCCTAGATCGCGCTTTACGTCCCCCGGCAGGAAGGTCAAGAGCGCATGGCCCAGTTCTACAAAAGCAGCAAACGCATAGCCCCAAGGTTTCTCTTTCAGAAAGGCTCAAGCCAGCCATCGTCTATTTCAGCGCGCTACTCCCGGCCAAAACCCGCGATGCAGCGCACCCCATGAAACAGGCGTGGCATATCGCAGGCGCCGGGCGCGAGGCGAGCCCCGCCTACAGGAGGGCGGAGCAATAGGCGGCTATGCATCCCCAAACTTGGGGTAGGCATAAGCCGCATATTAACGTATTAAGTGGTTCATGCGAATTCTCATCACCAATGACGACGGCATCGAAGCGCCCGGCCTCAATGTCATGCAAAAGATTGCGTCCGAGCTTTCGGACGATGTCTGGGTCGTAGCCCCAGAGACCGAGCAGAGCGGCGCCGCGCATTCGCTGACGCTGCATGAGCCTTTGCGCCTTCGAAAGCTTTCGGAACGGATCTTCGCCGTTAAAGGCACGCCGACCGACTGCATAATCATGGGCGTGCGGCATGTGCTGAAGGGCGAGGAGCCGTCGCTTGTGCTCTCCGGCGTGAACCGCGGCGCAAACATCGCCGACGACGTCACCTATTCCGGCACCATCGCGGGCGCCATCGAAGGAACCCTGCTCGGCATCCCCTCTATCGCCCTGAGCCTCGCTGTAAATTGGGAAGATCCAAGAAAAATTCATTGGGAAACGCCGATGGAGCACGGCGCGGCCCTAATCCGGAAGCTCATCGATGCCGGCTGGCCAGAGGACGTTTTGATAAACGTCAATTTTCCGGACTTGGAACCAAGTAAAGTTCAGGGAATTCAAATAGCAGAGCAAGGCAAGCGTGCTCAGGAATATTTGCGCGTCGAGGATCGTCTCGATACCAGGGGCAATCCCTATTATTGGCTAGGGTTCAAGTCCCGCTCGTTCCATGCCCCCAAAGGCACGGATATATCGGCGATCCACTCGGGCGCGATATCGGTAACGCCGCTTTATCTCAATCTGACGCATAATGATACGTGCCGGAAGCTATCGGAGCTTCTGACGCCGTAGCATAAGGCGGCCCCCCCCGGACCGGAGGAAGCCGCCCCAGGGACGGTTCCTATGAGAAGTGAAACGCTGCGGGAGCTTATAATCAGCCTACAACGCAACGGGATCTCCGATCCTCGCGTCCTGGAAGCCATGGCCCGCACCCCGCGGGAAGCTTTCATATCGGATTGCGTGCTCAAAGAGCACGCCTATGCCGACGAGGCGCTGCCCATCGAATGCGAGCAGACGATCTCCCAGCCCTTCGTCGTCGCCTACATGACCGAGCGGCTGCACCTGACGCCCGATAACGAGGTTCTCGAAATCGGCACCGGCTCCGGCTACCAGGCGGCGATACTGTCCAGGCTGGCGCGCCACGTTTACACCATCGAGACGCATGCCGAGCTGCACCGGCTCGCAACGGAGCGCTTCCGCCAGCTAGGCCTCGCCAACATAACGGCGATTGCGGGCGACGGGACGCGCGGCTGGCCGGAATTCCGCCTTTTCGAGCGCATCATTGTCACCGCCGGCGCGGAAGAGGTGCCGAAGGATCTCCTCGATCAGCTTGCACCTTGCGGGTTCATGGTCATACCCGTGGGCTCCCGCTACGATCAACGGATTACCCTCATCACGCGCTGCGACGGGCACACCGAGTTTCAGGCGCTCCTGCCCGTGCGCTTTGTGCCCCTCGTGCCGGATGTTTGCGATAGCGTCCCGTCTTTGGATTGACGCCCCGGCCGCGGCGAAAACGGCGGCTGTGATTCATACCGGCGGAGATATCGGAGTTATCGAGATTGCCCGGGAGTGCCTTGCCGCAAACGGCGCCGGCAATTGCCGGGCGCCACACAGGTGCCGGCACCCTCTGCGGTACGCCATAAATAACGCCTATCCGCTTAAATTAATTTTAAGGCTTCCGCTGCAAACTCGTCCCCAAATGAGGTGCGGCGATGAGTAATGTTGTTAAGGGTACGCGCGGACCCGCCCGGTTCCGCTCGGCGGTGAATTTCACTTTGGGTTGCGTTCTGCTGGGCGGGTGCAGCGCTGGTTCCGACAGATTTGCCTCGGCCTCTTTCGGCAGCGGCTACGGCGCGGAGCCCCGCGTCAGCGAAGCCGCGGCGCCCTCCACCAGAAATCGCGGACAACACCGGGCAGCCGGTGCAAGCCCGGCCGGCCTATTACCAAGCGCAAGCTGCAAGCTATCGGCCTCAGGCCCAGCCTGCGGCCGGATACCAGTTGGCAAGCGCGGCGCCCAACCAAACCGGCGGCTATCTGCAGGCCTCCCGGGTGGACTTGCCGCCGCTGCAGCAGCGCCAGCCCGCTCAAGGGACGAAAATGGCGGACGGATACGGCCCCTATAACCAGCCTCCCCTTCCTGATGGCAGCTATACCGGCCCGCGGGTGTTCACGCCTTACGACGGTCCCAGGGGCGAGGCTCCGCCTGCGATGGTTTATACTCCCGAAGGCGGCGATCCTCGCGGCTACGGCCGCAACGCTCCTCCGCCGCCTCCGCCGTCCGGCTTCTACCGGCCCCCGGATGCTCCACCCGCGCCTCCGTCGCCGGACTTCTACCGGCGCTCCGAAGCTCCATCCGCGCCTCCGTATCCTCCGCGGGACGAGAGGCGCGTTTACGAGCCCGCACCTGACCGTGCTCCCTATGCGGGCGAGCCGCCCTACAATGGCGGCGATCGCCACGCTTACGGCAGGCCGCCGGAAGGCGATGGCTTCGCGTCTCAACGGCCCTGGAGCGGCCGGACCGATGGCGAGATGGTCGCCGTTGCGCCGGGCGACACACTCCACACGCTTGCGAAGCGGTATGGCGTGACGGTCGACATGATCGCGCGCGCGAACGGCCTTTCGACCGTTTACGTCCGCCCCGGCACCAAGCTGTTCATTCCCCGCGCCGATCCAGCCGCCTATACGCAAGCTCCGTCGCGCGCCCCGGCCAAAGCCGCACAAGCCGCTCCCGCTCCCGCGGGAAAGGATCAGTCGCGGCCGGCCACCGCTTCGCTGGAGAAGCCGACACGGGATTCTGCTTCCTCCGGCCAGGAGCTTAAGGCCCTAGCGCCCGGCTCAACCCGGCTGGCGGCGAAGAGCAAACTGGCAGAGCCGCCGCAAGCCCCAGTAATGGTTCAACCGGCCCCCGCGATCAGATCCTCGGGGCTGGCGTCCTCGGCTGAAGCGTCCTGCGATGCCGCGCTTTCGAACCCGCTGCCGCGCATGGGCAGCACCTTCCGCAAGCCGGTCGATGGCAAGACGATCTCGCAATTCGGTCCGCAGAAGGACGGCACCGTGAACGAGGGCATCACCATCTCGGTTCCGAAGGGTACCCCGATCAAGGCAGCCGAGAACGGCGTGGTGGCTTATGTTGGCGACGAGCTGCCTGGCTTCGGCAATCTGATCCTGATCCGGCATGCGGATGAGTACGTGACCGCCTACGCGCACGCCGACACAGTGCAGGTCAAGAAATGCGATGTCGTCAAGCGCGGGCAGACCATCGCAACTGCCGGTACGACCGGCGACGCAAGCCAGCCGCAGTTGCACTTCGAGGTCCGGAAGAATTCGAAGCCCGTCGATCCCTCTCCACTTCTGGGATCGTAGAGAAGATCGCTTCGCCCGTTTGCGAAGAACCTGCCGGGAGGGCTATGGCCCTCCCTTTTTTATTGGGCGCTCCGGGAAGGGAGTGCGCGGGCCAGCTCCGAACCCGCCAGGCGCATGCGCGCTTAACGCCAGGGGCGCGTTGAATGAAGGTCCCGCTCCTCATCCTGTCCTTCTCCCAGCAAGTTCGCCTTGGCAAGCTTGCCATCTTGCGGTCTGCATCCGCAAGCGGATGCAGATGGAGAACGGACGCCTGAATGACGCTCGGAGCGTGCCACACCGTCCCCTCTCCCCATCCGCATTCGCTTGCGAATGCGGACACTCCACGTTGCAAGCTCGCCATGGCGAGCTTGCTGAGAGGGACAGGGTGAGGGGCGCGAGCTTCGTTCATGCCTTAAGTTAGCCGCGGCGGTTCTACAAACGGCACAGCATTTGCGGCTTCCCGATTGCTTCGGGGCGATGCCCTCGCAATGACGGAAAACACGGCAGCAATAGCTATTACTTGCGTTCCTGCGCGCTCCAGAAGCGCGACATATGACCGTCGACGATCTTATCGTATTCGCCGCTGTCCCTGAGTTTCCCGACCGCCGTGTTGATATAATAGAGCATGGTGCTCGCATGCGGATGGGTCTTGGGCACAATGATATGCAGCGTACCGATGGCGACCGGCCGCTGCAGGGATTTCACTTTGTCCGAGAATCCCAGCGCCGCCGCCACCGATTTGCCCGTCAAATCTGGCGTCACGACCGCGTTCACGGCTCCGCTATTTAGAAGCCTGAAGCATTCCTCCACGTTTTGCGGCCGGAGCAGAGTAATCTTGTTTTCCCTGACCCAGTTCCGCCCGCCCTTGTCAAGCTCATGCGTGGATTGGCCAACCGGCAGGCAAAGGGACTTGCCCACGATCTCGTCGTCCTTGGCGAATGTAATCGGGGAATCCGCTCTGACGAACAGGACGGTAAAGACCTCGAACAGCGGATCGGAGAAAAAGAACTTCTGGCAGCGGTATTTGGCGTCCTGGGACAGCTCCGCGACGTGCGCGCAATCGGGCTTGAGCCACGGGAAGCCTGCATCGAAGGCTCGCGTGATGAGCAGCGGGTTGAGGTGGGCCGCCCAGTCGTTGACCCAGGACACATTATAGCTGAATGCGCCGCCCGACTGCTCCTTGATAAGGTTCATCGAGGTGCTGACGATCTGGGTAATCATGCCGCCATTGGGAAGCGTGCGGTCGGTGAAGGGGGTGTAGCCGTCGGCGGTCAGGAATTGGATTTGCCTGACGACGGAAGACAGCTCGATGTCGCCGCCGCCCGAAGAAGCCCCTTGCGTCTCCGCCGGAACCGGAACCGGAGCCGGGGCTGGGGCTGGGGTTGCCGCAGATGGAGTTGGCGAAGCAGCGGCTGGCGCATGGGACGCCGAAGGCAACTGCCCGCTCATGCAGGGAATGCGGATGCTCAACCCCGGCACAAGCATGGAAGCGTTGGCGCCCATCCTGTCCTGGTTCGCGTAAAAGATCAGCGGCCATTGGGATGAGCTTCCATAGACCCTGGCGGAGATGTCCGCGAGCGAACTCGCCTTCCTTGATGGTATAGTCGCCACCGCAGGATTGCGCATGCGCCGCCTGCATATCGATCCAAACCGCCGCAGAAAGCAGCACGGCCGCAATGAGCCAGCGCGCGAAATTACTAAACCTCGCCATCCGCATCCCGTCTCGCCTCCATACCCGCCACGCTCCTGCTTAGCTCTTATGAGGCGCGACCTTCAATCACAAACAAACCAAATGATCTCAAAATTTTTCGCCACCCCGTGCAAATCGCGATGTCACGATATGTCCGGGACGCTCTGAAGCCCTTCCGGCTTGCCAATCATTTCTTTACGCCGGGCGGAAGCCCCCGGCAATAGGTCTCGAACCGGGCAGGCCCTAAGCTATGCGGTTTCTTTCAGGCAAACAACCACCTTTGAGAGAAGCGCGGGAAATACCTCCCCTGTGCGCAGGCCGGCCCCTGCGAAGATGCCGTCCGGACCGGAGAGCGGGGCGCTCAAATAATCGAGGAAGTAGGGCTCGTGGAAACGCTGGGGGAACGCTTCGAGCAATCCATCGTAAGCGGCAACGTCGCCCCATTGCAGCGAGTTGACAAAGACGAACAGGCCGCCTGGCTTCAAGACGCGGGCGATTTCGGCCACGACCTGCTTGCGCACTCCGGCCGGAAGCTCGTGAAAGAGGTAGACGCAGGTGACGATATCGAAGCTCCCGGCCGCGAAGGGCAGCGCCTCGGCATTAGCCTCAAGGAAGCTGACGTTGCGGCGCCCGCGAAGGTAGCGGCGGGCTTCGGCGAGATAGGCCAAGCTCAAATCGGCGCCGGCCATCCGCATCGCCGGGAAGGCCTGGGCGAGCTGGTGCAGAAAGCGCCCGCTGCCGCAGGCCGCATCGAGAAGCCGGAGCTGGCGCTGGTCGCGGCCGCGCACGAACCTCGCGATCGGCGGGATGGCCTGCCGGCGCATCGCACCCGCCGCCCCCATGAACAGCGTCTCGACCTGGACGTCGTAAAGTCTGGCCGACTCTTCAGTCAGGTAGCCGCCTGACTGGTAGTGGAAATTCTGGGTGTAATAGGCGGGCAGCCCCTTGGCCTCAGGCAGCGACGCGGCTTCGTTTGCGCGCCGGCCGGAACGCCGCTCCGCGGACTTGGGCAGGTCCGCGAACATGCGCAGCACCGCCTCTATGTGGCGGCCGGCCGATACGCCCTCCTCGATGGGCATGGGATAGAAGCCGTCGCGGACATTGCGCGCGTCCTGCGCCTGCAGCTTGAGAACGTCCTGCAGGAGCTTCCAGAGGCTTGGAACCGGCCGGCTGAATCGCGACGCGCCGGGCTCCGGCCCCGGTGGCGGCGGCCTTCCGGTTCGTGATCCGGTACAGTGCGGCGTAATAGCCGGTGCGCAGCGTTTGACTGGCCAAATGTGCGAGCGCCTCGAAGCGGTTTGACATAATCTCACCCTCCAGGGACATTACTAAGCGATTTGCAGCAACCGCCAGCCAAACCCAACACCGCCACCGTACATGACCGCAAACACATACAAGAAGATCGTCATACTAACAGGTGCCGGGCTCTCCGCCGAGTCCGGCCTGCATACCTTCCGCGACAAGGACGGCATCTGGTCCAAGTACGATGTCCGCGACGTGGCGACGCCCGAGGGCTTCCAGCAGAATCCGGAACTGGTGCTGAATTTCTACAACGAGCGGCGGAGGCAGAACGCGGGCGTCAAGCCCAACGCTGCGCATTTCGCGCTAGCCCGCCTTGAGGCCGAATATCCCGGCAGCGTGCTCACCGTGACGCAGAACATCGACCCGCTGCATGAAATGGCTGGTTCCAAACAGCTCATTCATATGCATGGCGAGATCGCCAAGGCGCTCTGCTCGGCCTGCGGCGGCCGTCATGTCATCGGCAGCGAGGCTCTCACCATCGGCTCGATGTGCCCGGCCTGCGGCATGCCAAGCACGCTCCGGCCGGACGTGGTGTGGTTCGGCGAGATGCCCTACCGCATGGACGACATCTACCGCGCGCTCACGGTCTGCGACCTGTTCATATCCATCGGCACCAGCGGCACGGTCTATCCGGCGGCGAATTTCGTGCTTGAGGCCGCGTCGCATGGCGCCCATACGGTGGAATTGAACCTTGAGCCCTCCGAGCGCTACGGCGGCTTCCGCGAGGCCATCCACGGCCGCGCCA
>CAVXDM010000018.1:0-24575 GCA_963760455.1 uncultured Alphaproteobacteria bacterium | reverse complement strand
ACCAGGATGCCGCGGACGCTGCCGAACGCGCCTTGCGGGCAGGTCGCGATGTCCTCTTGCATGTGCTCGACACATCGAAAACCGGACTTATGGGGGTAACGCGCAAAGCGGCCCGGCTCATCCTGGCCAGTGCGCCTGAAAGCGTCCGTGTGGCGGTCGATGCCTGTCAGCTTCGATGTAGCCTGACACAGATCAAGCGCGATCTTGCTGACGGATTCGTGGTTCAGGCGACAGGATCGAAGTTCGCGGGCGGGCCACCCTTCTGCGGTGCCGTGCTCTTGCCCGCTCAACTAGCGGCGCTGGCCGCGGCGAAGACCCGCCTGGCTGCGGGAATTGGCGGATACAGCGCTGCACTCGATTGGCCCGCCCCTTTTCGCTCCCGATTCAGCAAGACGCTAAAGGCGCCAGCCAACATCGGTCTCGGCCTACGGTGGGCGGCAGCGCTTGAGGGCGTAACCTCAACAGCGGCGATTGGCGAAGATTTGCAGGCGCGGATCGTAGCCCGGTTCGCGAAAGAGGTGTCCCAATCCGCGCAAGAACTCGATTGCGTTCGCGTCTATGCGCATGAAGCCGATGGTGCCCCAAATTCTGCTTCAATCGTACCGCTTGCGGTGCTAAACGCAAACGGAACCTTCGCTTCCTCCTCATACGCGCGGCACATCCAAAGCGCGTTGATGGAGCCGGGAGCGGCGCCCGTCTTTCACGTGGGACAGCCGGTCACTCTCGGCCCACGGACGGTCTTGCGTATCGCGATCTCGGCCTGCGACATAGCGGGCGTCACTGCGCGGCTAACCGCGGGTGTCAGCTTCGATCGCGCATTCGAGCCCCTGGCGGCGGACATCGCCCGCCTTTTTGAGAAGTGGGCAACGATAGAGCGTGCAATGAGGGGGAACTGAATGTCCGGTGCGCCTCCATCGAGCGGCGACGAATCCGCCAGCCTGGACCCATCCGATTGGGCCGCGTTCCGGAATCAAGCGCACGCCCTTTTGGACGACCTCATTACCCATATCGAGACCATCCGGGAACGCCCTGTCTGGCAGCCGGCGCCCGCCGCGTCGCAGGAGCGGTTCAGGCAATCTTTGCCGCACCGCGAGCGCAGCCTCGCCAGTGTGCTCGGCGACGTCAGGGCGCACGTGATCCCCTATGCCACCGGGAACCTGCACCCCGGCTTTATGGGATGGGTACACGGCGCGGGCACTCCCATCGGCATGCTTGCGGAAATGGTTGCCGGCGGGCTGAACATGAATTGTGGCGGCCGCGATCATATCGGCCTCCACGTCGAAAAGCAGATCGCGCTTTGGATGGCGGAGGCGCTTGGCTACCCCGCCACCGCTTCCGGCGTTTTCTTGACGGGTTCGTCGATGGCGAATTTCGCCGCTTTGATAGTCGCGAAAGTCAAAGCGTGCGGGCCGGGCATTCGCGAAGCGGGCCTTGGTCAGTTTGCGGGCCGGCTGACGGCCTACACCTCCGCGGAGGCGCACGGTTGCATTGCTCAAGCGATGGAACTCTCCGGGCTCGGGTCCGCCAATCTGCGCAAGATCGGGATCGACAGCTCCGGCCGCATGGATGTCGCGAAACTGGAAATGGCGATTGAGGCAGACCGTTCCGCCGGCCTTTCGCCCTTCCTGATCGTGGCCACTGCCGGCACGGTGAACACGGGGGCTATCGATCCTCTGGAAGACATATCCGAAGTGGCCCGGAAAGAGGGGCTCTGGTTTCACGTTGACGGCGCCATCGGTGCTCTCGCCGCATTTTCTCCCGCGCTGCGGCCGCTGATTGCCGGGATCGAGAAATCGGATTCGGTCGCGCTCGACTTTCACAAGTGGGGACACGTTCCTTACGACGCCGGCTTCCTCTTGGTTCGAGACCACGCCGCGCACAAGGCAGCCTTCTCAAATTCCGCCGCGTATTTGCAGAGAGCCGGGCGAGGCCTTGCTGCCGGAGAAACATGGCCTTGCGACCTTGGACCCGATCTCTCGCGCGGCTTCCGGGCACTCAAGACCTGGATGACCATCGAAACGCTCGGCACGGACCGGATGGGCGCCGCGATGCTCGCGAATTGCCTGATCGCCCGCTACCTGTCCGGAAAAGTGCAGCGCAGTCCGGTGTTCGAGCTTAAGGCTCCCGTCTCGCTCAACATCGTCTGCTTCGGCGTTCGCGGCGCGGACGGAAAGGTCAACCGGGAACTTGTTTTGGACCTGCATGAGCGGGGAATAGCGGTGCCGTCATGGACCTCGATAGACGGTCAAACGGTCATTCGCTGCGCAATCGTGAACCATCGCACAACGCGGGAGGACATAGACCGCATGATGGAGTGCCTCACGGACTTGGCAATAGGGCGATGCCCGGCCGTTTAACCGGAATCGCCGCAACATTCAGGCCGTACAGGGCCGAAGACTGCCGCCGAACCCGGAGGCGGCACCAAGCGTTAAATTTTCGAGCTGCTAGCGCGCTCAGGCTTCTTCGAAGCCGGTCAGGCCGAAGCGGTTGTTCTTGGGCAAGCCCTTGAGCCCCGCAGTGCCCGCCTGCGCACGCGAACCCCGGTAATCGCCAAGCTCGCCCAAGGTCCGCACGCGGCCTGATGGATCGCCCACGCGCAGGCCGGCCGCGCCGTCGAACACCTGCACGTCGGCCAGCCCGCCTTCGCGGTACTTCTGCAGGCGCACGCCTCGGCCGCGCGTCATCTCGTTGACCTCGGCCACCGGGAAGACCAGCAAGCGCCGGTTGTCGCCCAGCACCGCGATGCTGTCGCCCGCCACAGGCCGGCAGAGCACCGCGCGCTCGCCCTCGGAGAGGTTCAGGATCTGCTTGCCCTTCCGGGTCTGCGCGACAACCTCGTCCTCGCTCACGATGAAGCCGTTGCCGATGCTGGAGGCGACGAGCAGCTTGCGGCCGGGTTTGTGCACGAAGCCTTCGAGGATTTCGTCGGTTTCGTCGAGGTCGATCATGAGCCGCACTGGCTCGCCCTGGCCGCGCCCGCCCGGCAGCTCGTTCACGTCGAGCGTGTAGAACTTGCCGTTGGTTGCGAACAGCACGAGCTTATCGGTGGTTTGCGCCTTGACCGCGTATTTGAGGCTGTCGTCGGTCTTGAAGGTCAGCTTGTCGAGGCCGGAATCATGGCCTTTCAGCGCGCGAATCCAGCCCTTCTCCGACAGCACGATGGTGACGGGCTCCTTCTCGATCAGCGCCTCCTCGATGGAAACGTCGATCTGCGGCAGTGCGGCGGTGCCGGTCTTGCGCTTGCCGAGCGGCGTCGATTTGCCGAACTGCTTCTTGATCTCCTTGATCTCGCCCGAGATCTTGTCCCACTGCTTTTCGTCCGAGCCCAGCAGTTCGATCAAGCCGTGCCGCTCATCGGAGAGCTTGCCGTGCTCGGTTTTGATCTCCATCTCCTCAAGCTTGCGCAAGGAGCGGAGCCGCATGTTGAGGATCGCCTCGGCCTGCACGTCGGTGAGCTTGAAGCGCTCCATCAGCACGGGCTTCGGCTCGTCCTCGCCGCGGATGATGCGAATCACCTCGTCGAGGTTGAGGTAGGCGATCAGGAAGCCTTCCAGCACTTCCAGCCGGTGCTCGATCTGCTTCAGCCGGTGCTCGGAGCGGCGGCGCAGCACCACTTTGCGGTGGTCCAGCCACTCCTGCAGCACCTGCACGAGCCCCATCACCAACGGGACTTGCCCCTTGGACAGCACCGTCATATTGAGCGGAATGCGCGCCTCAAGCTCGGAGAGGCGGAACAACTGCTCCATCAACAGCGCCGGATCGACATTGCGCGATTTCGGCTCGATGACGATGCGGATGTCCTCGGCCGATTCGTCGTCCACGTCGCCAAGCAGCGGCAACTTCTTGGCCTGCAGCAGGTCGGCCATCTTCTCGATCAGCCGCGACTTCTGCACGCCGTAGGGGATTTCGGTGACGATAATCTGATAGGTGCCGCGCCCGGTTTCCTCGGTGTGCCAGCGCGCGCGCAGGCGGAACGAGCCGCGCCCCGTCCTGTAGGCTTCGACAAGGGCTGCCTGATCGTCGATAAGCTCGCCGCCGGTCGGGAAATCCGGGCCGGGCAGGAAGGAGAGCAGCGTCGCCACGCTCGCTTTCGGATTCTTGATGAGGTACAGCGCGGCGTCGCACACCTCCTCCGCGTTATGCGGCGGGATGCTGGTCGCCATGCCGACCGCGATGCCCGACGAGCCGTTCGCGAGCAGGTTCGGGAAGGCGGCCGGCAGCACCACCGGCTCTTCCTCTTCGCCGTCGTAGGTCTCGCGGAAATCGACCGTGTCCTGGTCGATGCCGTCGAGCAACGCCGCCGCGATGGCGGTCATGCGCGCTTCGGTGTAGCGCATCGCCGCCGCGTTATCGCCGTCGATATTGCCGAAATTGCCCTGGCCGTCGACCAGCGGATAGCGCTGCGCGAAGCTCTGCGCGAGGCGCACAAGCGCATCGTAGACCGATTGGTCGCCATGCGGGTGATACTTGCCGATCACGTCGCCCACCACGCGCGCGCATTTCTTGAAGCCCGTGCTGGGGTCGAGCTTGAGCTGGCGCATGGCAAAGAGCAGGCGCCGGTGCACGGGCTTGAGGCCGTCGCGCACGTCGGGAAGCGCCCGCGCCGTGATGGTGGAAAGGGCGTATTGGAGGTAGCGCTCTTCGAGCGCGTCCTTCAGCTTGATGGGCTCCACGGGCGGAGGGAGGAGAATCGTTTCGTCAGCCATGCGTCAGAGGTAGCCGCTACTGCGCCGCGCGCCAAGATGCGATTGCGCCACCCTGAACAGCTTCGTTTCACCAGCCGTCATTTCGCGTTGGTGTCTTAAGGCCGGTTCTGCGCACCGTGAAAAACGCGCAAGATGGCAAGCTCGTTGTCTTCGGCTGTGTAGACTATGATGTAAGGAAGAGACTTAACCGGCTTCTCCCGCGTTCCCTTCACCGTGCCCGGACGGCCGATGTGCGGAAAAAACTTCAGAAGCTCGATGGCCCGCGCGATGAACCGTTGCACGCGCTCGGCCGCAGCCGGATTTATGGAGACGATTGTGTCCCGGATGTGCGCCAGATCGGCTTCGGCTGCGGCGTGAGCCGGACTTCACTTCCAGGGCCGGTAAAGCAAGCGCTCGACGCTCTCCTCGCTCGCAAATTCGCCGCGCTTGACCTGCTCCAATGCCACATGCACACCCGCTACCTGCTCGGGCGTCAGCGGGACGGGGCTTCTCCGCAGCTTGCCGCCTCCATCAGCAAGTCGGCAAGCCGGTCCTGCTGTTCGTCGGGCAGCTTTCTCGCTTCTGCGACGGCTTCTTCAAAACGTTTGCTCATTGACAAAAAATAGCACTTTCCCGCGAGGATTTCCACCTGGGCAAACGAGCGCGCCTAACTCAGCTTGGCGGGCAACCGCCTTTTGCACTTTCCTGTTTTCGCGAAACGACGTATTCATGATTCTGTTCAGCCTTAGCCCGCAGGCAAAAGTTGCATCATGACGGTTCTTGCCGCCGAAAGCGATATTGACATATTCATTGCCCGCTGGACCGCTTCGAGCGGCAACGAGCGGGCGAACTTTCACCTTTTCGCAGTCGAACTCTGCGACATCCTGGGTGTTCCAAGACCGCAAATCGCGCAGGAAGACAGGAACCTCAACGATTACACCTTCGAGCGCACCGTTGAGTTTTCGCACATAAGCAGCGCGAAGGTGACCGGCCGCATAGACCTGTACAAAAAGAACTGCTTCCTCATGGAGGCGAAGCAAAGCCGCGAGAAGGGCCGTCCCAAAGCAATAAACCTCCCCGGCCAGCTCGATCTTGCTCGAAGCGGACTATCAGCCGCGCGGCCAGCGAAGCGCCAACCGCGCGTGGGATCAGCTCATGATCGCGGCACGCCGGCAGGCGGAAGAATATGCACGCGCCATCGCGCGGGACCACGCTTGGCCGCCCTTTGTGCTCATTTGCGATGTCGGGCACTGCATCGAAGTCTATGCCGACTTTACCGGCCAGGGCAGAAACTACGTCCAATTTCCCGACCGGCAAGGCTTTCGCATCTACATGCAGGAGCTGCGCGATGAGAAAATCCGCGAGCGCCTGCGGCTCATTTGGCAAAAGCCCGAGCAGCTGGACCCCGCGCGGCACCGCGCAAAGGTGACGCGCGACATTACGCGGCGGCTCGCCGGCGTATCGAAAGCGCTTGAAAAAGACGGCCACCACCACCCCGAGGAGGTGGCGCTTTTCTTGATGCGCTGCATTTTCACGATGTTCGCGGAAGACGTCGAGCTTCTTCCCAAGGACAGCTTCAAGCAACTCCTCGAAAAATGCGCCGCCGATCCAAACAAGTTCGTCCCCATGGTCGAGCAGCTTTGGAAGGCCATGGACGCCGGCGGCTTCGCCTATGCCATCGAACGCAACGGTGATGCGCTTCAATGGCAAGCTGTTCAAGGGCGCGCAAGCGATCCCCCTGGCAAAGGAGGAGATCGGAGAACTTCTTGCGGCAGCCAGCGCGGATTGGCGCGAAGTCGAGCCCGCAATCTTCGGCACGCTTCTGGAGCAGGCGCTGGACGAAAAAGAGCGCGCCCGCCTTGGCGCCCACTACACGCCGCGCGCCTATGTCGAAACGCTCGTGGTGGCGACGGTGATCGAACCGCTTCGCCAGGAATGGGCGCAGGTGCAGGCGACGGCGGAGCGCGTCCATAACGAGGCGGCGACGCTTGCAAATCTTGGCGACAGGAAAGCCGCGGCAAAAAGAAATGAAGATGCCGTCGCCATCGTCCGGGCCTTTCACTCCAAACTTTGCGGCACCAGGGTGCTCGATCCCGCCTGCGGCACCGGAAACTTCCTCCATCTCTCGCTGGAACATTTGAAGAAGCTGGAGGGCGAGGTTTTGGAGGCCCTGCTGGAAATCGGAGGCCAGGAAAGCCTCGCTTGGCTCGACAAGCAAACAGTGGGCCCTCATCAGTTTCTTGGGCTGGAGCTAAATCCGCGTGCCGCCGCGATTGCTGAACTCGTAGTCTGGCTCGGCTACCTGCAATGGCATTTCCGCACCAAGGGCAAGGCGCCGCCCGAGCCGGTCATGGACGATTATCATAATATAATTGTCAAGAACGCTATCCTGACCTGGAACGGCTATCCGGAGCCCAAGGTCGAGATGCAGGATGGCAAGCGGGTTCTGACATTTCCCAATGCCAGCGGCCCGGAATGGCCCGAAGCCGATTACATCGTCGGCAATCCGCCCTTTATCGGCGGCAAGGACATTCGCGCCGCACTGGGCGATGACCAGACGAAGGCGCTGTGGCGCGTGCATCCTCACATCAACGATAGCGCCGATTTCGTGATGTATTGGTGGGACCGCGCTGCCGAGATCGTGGCGCATGGCAAGGCCCAGCGCTTCGGGTTTGTTACGACAAACTCCATCACTCAGGTCGTTCAGCCGCCGCGTGGTCGCGCGGCATCTTGGAGGCGAAAAAGCCGGTTTCGCTTTTGATGGCGATCCCGGATCATCCTTGGACGAAAGCGACGGACAAGGCTGCCGCCGTTCGCATCGCCATGACGGTCGCGGCAGCAGGGCAGGCACGAGGGTGTCGCTCCGCGAAGTTGTCCGCGAGGCAAAGCTCGACACTGACCAGCCGGAAATTGAGCTTTCCGTCAAGGTGGGCCGGATCAATGCGGATTTGACCGTTGGAGCGTTGATGTCACCGCAGCCGTAGCGCTGCGCGCTAATGAGGGCTATCTTCTCCGGGTGTTAAGCTTCACGGAGCTGGATTTATCGTCACGCCGCAGGAAGCAGAGCATCTTGGGCTTGGACATGCGGCCTGGGCTTGAAAAGCATATTCAGGCAATACCGCAATGGGCGCGATGTTACGAGCACGCCTCGTGGGGTCATGGTCATAGACCTGTTTGGGCTTGAAGCCGATGAAGTGCGGCAACGCTTTCCAGAAGTTTACCAGCATCTGCTTGCAGACTGTGAAAGTCCGAAGCGTGATCGCAAATCAGATCGACGCGAAGTATCGCGACTATGCTGGTGGCTTTTCGGAAAGCCGCGCAGGGAGCTTCGACCTGCACTTAGAAGGACTTGCGCGATATATCGCAACGGTGGAGACGGCAAAGCATCGGGTCTTTGTGTTTCTTGATAGGCTCGATCCTGCCAGACAATATGCTTGTCGCTATTGGCAGTGACGACGCTTTTCATCTTGGCGTTGCTGTCTTCGCGCATTCATGTGATTTGGGCACTTCGTGCGGCGGCTGGCTCGCTCGAAACGACCCGCGTCTACATCAAATCCCGCTGCTTCGATCCATTCTCCTTTCCCGATTGTGACGACGCGCTCAAAGCCCGCATTCGCGCCGTCGCGGAAGAGCTGGACGCGCACCGCAAAGCGCGGCAAGCGGAGCATCCCGGCCTCACGCTCACGCAAATGTACAATGTGCTCGAAAAGCTGAAGGCAGGCGAGGCGCTCACGCGCCGAAGACGAGCGCATCAAGGATCAGGGCCTCGTCCTCATTTTGAAGGAACTGCACGAGCGGCTCGATGCGCTGGTGTTCGAGGCTTATGGCTGGCCCGCGACGCTTTCGGACGAGGAGATCCTGGAAAGGCTTGTCGCGCTGAACAAGGAGCGCGCCATCGAGGAGAAGACCGGCAAGGTCCGCTGGCTGCGCCCGGATTATCAAATCCCGCGCTTCGGCTCGGATGCGGAGAAGGCGGCGCTTGCGGAAGAAGAGCGCCGGAAGAAGGCGGAGCAAGACCGCCTCGCGCCGAAGCAAGGCATGCTTTCCTTCGAGGACGATTTGCAGGAGATGAAGCCGAAGTTCCCGACCGGCGAGGAGCTGGCGGAGACGGTCGCCGTCATGCGCGTGCTCGAAGCGGCGGCGGAGCCGGTGAGCATCGAGGAGATCGCGCGGCACTTCGCGCAAGGCAAGGCGATCGAAAAGCGCGTCGGGCTGGTCGTCGCGGCGCTGGCGCGGCTGGGGCACCTTTCCGCGGCGGAGGACGGCAAGAAGGTCTCGCTGCGCGGCGGGGCGTAGGCTCTTCAGGTTTCGCGCGCCAACGGTGTGTTAAGGCAAGGTAAAGGCGCGTAGGCGGCGCGACTATGGTTAATGCGCGCATGGTAAACGCTGAGGCGCCATGCGCGATTCGCGCGGATTTTTGCGAAAATTTCCTCGTTTCGGGGCTGTTTCTGCGTTCCAGAAATCCCTTTAAATATATTCCGAACCCGCAAGTTAACCTCAAGAAAGCATGAAATCCACGCGCTGGCGCAGATATTAGCTATGCACAACAATAATTTATCCGCATTAATTCTTCCGCAAGGCGCATACGCTATATTGCTTCAAAGTCGAAGGGCGATGCCGGCCGGGGAAAGCGTGCGCAAAAGCGTTAACGCCAGGCGGCAAAACCCGGGAAGCAAAACGCGCGAAGGTGGCCTTCGGCGCAAACGTCAGCGCTTGGCCCAGCGCGCGGCATCGGCCTCGTCGCTTTCGCGCGCCGCCACCCAATGGCTGCCTTCGCCGGTCTCCTCGGTCTTCCAGAACGGCGCGCTGGTCTTGAGGTAGTCCATCAAGAACTCAGCCGACTCGAAGGCCGCCTGCCGGTGTGTAGAGAGCGTGACCACCAGCACGATGTTCTCGCCGGGCAGCAACCGGCCAATGCGGTGCACCACCAGCGCGTCCAAGAGCGGCCAGCGCTCGCGCGCCTCCGCCTCGATCCGCTCCAGCTCCTTCTCGGTCATGCCGGGATAGTGCTCCAGCGTCATGGCGGTTATGGCGCCGTTCTTGGCGTGCTCGCGCACGGTCCCAGCGAAGGCGACGATGGCGCCGGCGTCCGTGCGTCCGCCCCGCAAGGCGGCAATCTCGGCGCCGATATCGAAATCTTGAGTTTGAACGCGGATCATGGCAGCTCCTTGCCTCGATATAATGCGGGCGTCAGCTTCAAGGCAATCCCGGTTGGTGCCGGAATGCTGCCACGAGCGTTTTCTAACTTGATTCCAATACCGCCGCTTTTTGCCCGAGGGAGACCGGTTTGCAAATACATAAACTGACGGGGCCGGAATTGCAAAGCGCCCTCAAAGACTTGGCGCGGCTCCGGATCGAGGTGTTCCGCGATTTCCCCTACCTCTACGATGGCACGCCCGCCTATGAAGAGGAGTATGTCGCGGCGCTTGCCGGTGCCAAGGATTGCCTCATCGCGGCGGCGGCGGAGGACGGCCGCATCGTGGGCTGCGCCACGGGCGCGGGCCTGGCGGGGCATCACGAGGAGTTCGGCGCCCCCTTCGCCGGCCAAGATTACGATCCGGCCGCGATCTTCTATTGCGGCGAGTTGGTGCTGCTCCCGGCCTATCGCGGACGCGGGATCGGCCACAAATTCTTCGACTTCCGCGAGGCCCACGCCAGGGAGCGCGGCTATAGGTACTCGGCTTTCTGCGCCGTGGTGCGGCCGGCCGGCCATCCGCTCAAGCCCCTGAACTATTTGCCTCTGGATGCGTTTTGGGAGAAGAGGGGCTACCGGAAGGTTCCGGGCGTGGTGGCCACGTTCCGCTGGAAAGATATAGATCGCCCTGAAGAAAGCGAGCATCCCATGCAATTTTGGCTGCGGGAACTTGCATGACACCGCCGCTCATCCGCATTGCCGCGGCGCAATACCCCATTGAGGAACTTACCTCTTTTGCGGCATTCGAGGCCAAGCTCACCCGCTGGGTGGGCGAGGCGGCAAGCCACGGCGCCCAGCTCCTGGTTTTCCCGGAATACGCCGGCATGGAGCTGGCCCGGCTTGCGGGCCGCCATGCCGCGCGCGACCTGCATGGCGGTATCGAAGCGCTGCAGTTCTATATTGGCGATTACAACGCGGTCTATTCGGCCCTCGCCAAGGAGCATGGCGTCTACATCCTAGGCGGCAGCAAGCCGATGAAGCTCATGGACGGCGGCTACGTCAACCGGGCACGGCTGTTCGCGCCCAGCGGCGCTAGCGCCTACCAGCAAAAGACCATCATGACGCGATTCGAGGCCGAGGAATGGGGCATTTCGGCCAGCAATGGGCTTTGCGTCTTCGACACCGCCCTGGGCAAGATCGGCGTCACGATCTGCTACGACGCCGAATTTCCGCTGATCTCCAGGGCGCTGGCCGAGGCCGGGGCGGAAATCCTGCTGGCCCCGTCCTGCACCGAGGCGCTGGCCGGCTATCACCGCGTCCGGATCGGGTGCGCGGCACGGGCGCTCGAAAACCAGATTTTCGCGATCCACTCGCCCACGGTTGGCGATGCGCCGTGGCTGGCCGGGCTTGAGACGAACGTTGGCGCCGCGGGGGTGTTCGCGCCGCCCGACATGCGGTTCTCCGCAGACGGCGCCGTGGCGCGGGGCACGCTCAACGCGGCGCAATGGGTATTCGCGGACCTCGACCTTCAGGCCCTCGCGCGCATCCGCGAGGATGGCGAGGTGCTGAATGCGAGGAACTGGCCCCTGCAGCCGGGCGCCACGTCGCTCCCGCGCGCCAGAACTATCGTTTTGAGATAAATCCCGGCCATCGCAACGAGCCGGCAGGCCGCCGCATTCATTGCGGGAACTTAACTTTGTTAGCATAGTTCGGGCTAGGCTCAGGCGGGATTGCGTGTTAGTGACTTGGTACCTTATAACATGGCAAGTGCTTGTTCATGCGGACATATCTGGACTTCGAAAAACCCATCGCCGAACTTGAGAGTAAAATCGAAGAGTTAAGCGCGCTCGGCGAAGGCGACGCCGCGGTCTCCATCAACGAGGAAATCGCCACCCTGCGCGAGAAGGCGCAACTCGCGCTCGAAGAGACCTACGCGAATCTCGATCCCTGGCAGAAGACCCAGGTCGCGAGGCATCCCGAGCGCCCGCATACGGTGGACTATATCCGCGAGTTGATCGTGGATTTCACGCCCCTTGGCGGCGACCGCTATTTCGGCGAGGATCTTGCGATCATTGGCGGGCTTGGCCAGTTCCATGGCCGCACGGTCATGCTCATCGGCCACGAGAAGGGCGCCGACACGCAAGGCCGGCTCAAGCACAATTTCGGCATGGCCAAGCCCGAAGGCTACCGCAAGGCGGTTCGGCTGATGGAGATGGCGGACCGCTTCGGCATCCCGGTCATAAGCCTCGTGGACACCGCCGGCGCCTATCCCGGCATCGAAGCCGAGGAGCGCGGCCAGGCCGAAGCCATCGCGCGCTCGACCGATTGCTGCTTGTCGCTCACCGTGCCGATGATCGCGCTCATAATCGGCGAAGGCGGCTCCGGCGGCGCAATCGCCATTGCCTCGGCGAACCGCGTGCTTATGCTGGAACATGCAATCTACAGCGTAATCTCGCCCGAAGGCGCCGCCTCCATCCTGTGGCACGACAGCTCGAAGGCCAAGGATGCGGCAACCAACATGAAAATCACGGCCCAGGATCTCCTGCAGCTTGGCATCATCGACGCCATTATCGACGAGCCCGTCGGCGGCGCGCACCGCGATCCGGATACCGCCGTTCAAAGGGCCGGCGAGGCGCTTGAGCTGGCGCTCCTCGAATTCGATAGCATCGACGGTGCCAGCATACGCAAACTGAGGCGCGAAAAATTCTTGAGCATCGGGAAATCGCTGCCCGCCTACCGCTAACCCGGTGTCCCGTGCCGCATTGCCCCGTTCTCGCCGCTAAGCTCTCGTAGGGGATTGTGAGACATAAGCCGCGCGAACAACTTGGAATCAGTTAATCTCTCCTCACGGCTGCCAATTGTCGCGCGAGCATGCGGCAATTGGGGCAGCAATTCAGAGGCGGGACTCTAGCCCAGCGCAACTATAACTGGCAGTCCAACTTTGGCCCCAATAAAGCGGCCAAGGTGCTATTGTGGCTAGGGGCGAATCGGGAGCTTAAAGCTTTAGGGATGCGAATCTTCAGATCCGCAGGCGGGTTGCAACGGAACCTTAACGTGAACCGTCGATCTTACTCAACCAGTGCAAGAGGGCACAGGGTAAGATCGATGCGGGTTGCGTTGCGTTTCGCGCTGCTGGCGCCTATTCTCCTGGCGTTGGGAGGCTGTTTTAATTTTCTGGGATTCGGAGGCGGCAACTCAGTGCCTCCGTCCGAGCGGCAGCTCTCGTCCTCCACACAGGCGCTTCTGGCCATGAAGGGGATGAAGCAGGAATCGCCAATCTTCGTCCGGATCTTTAAGGAAGAGTCCGAACTCGAAATCTGGAAGTGGAAGGACGGCCGGTTCCAGTATTTCCGCAGCTATCCGATCTGCGCCTGGTCCGGCGGCCTCGGCCCCAAGGTTCAGCAGGGCGACCGGCAGGCGCCCGAAGGCTTCTATACCGTAGGCCGCGGCCAGATGAACCCGCGCAGCCTCTACCACCTCGCCTTCAATATCGGCTTCCCCAACGCCTACGATTCGGCGAACGGGCATACAGGCTCGTCACTCATGGTGCACGGCGATTGCAAGTCCGTCGGCTGCTACGCCATGACCGACGCCTATATCGAGGAAATCTACATTTTGGCCCGTGAGGCCTTTGCCGCCGGCGCAGACCAAGTTTCACGTCCAGGCGCTTCCCTTCCATTTGACCGCGTCGAATATGCAGCGCCACCACGACAGCCCCTGGTATCACTTCTGGCTGAAGCTCAAGGAGGGTTACGACTCCTTCGAGGCGACCGGCAAGCCGCCAATCGTCAAGGTCTGCTCCAAGCAGTACATGGTGAATGTCAGCTTCGGCGGCCAGGAACCTGGTCCCAGCGATCCTTGCCCCGCCTATGCCAAACTGGACCCCGCTTCGATACAAACAATCGATGGCGTGCCGCCGTCGGTCGTGGCGAGCCTCAGCGGCAAGGGCGAGGCTATCTCGCGTCCGGCGGCACCGCAGCAGCCCGTGATGGCGGCAAGCTTCCAGACCGCGCCGTCGATCGCGCACCGCGGCCGCGCCCCAGGCGGATATGTCCGCTTCGCCGGTCATTTCCCGCCCCGCGCCGAAGCCGGCCGCAATCGCTACTGCGCAAACGCCAAAGGCGCCTGCGGCACCGGCCTATACCGCTGCCGAACCCGAACCCGCCTATGCCCCGGCACCGCAAATGGCCCGGGCAGCGGCAAGCACGGCACAGCCGGTGAATTATCAGGCCCCGCCGTAGCTCCCGCTTATACGGCCCCTGCGCCTACATACACAGCATCGGCCGTTCACGTGGATCAGCCGGACCCGAATTCGCTTCAAAAGCTGAACCGCTCCGGCAAGGGAGGCAAGCTTCCGGGCGCCGATGCCGCCGCGCTGTCCATGGACGACCAGCGGTAGCAGCGCGCATAGCTCTACGCCCGTCATCCCGGAAATGCCGGAGGCATTATCCGGGATCGTTACGGACGCCAGCGCTTGTTGCGATCCCGGATGGCCGCAAAGCGGCTTCCGGGATGACGGGCGTGGTGGCGTCCGCGGGTTCGGGCGTGTTTTCGGGCTGTCCTGCCTCGGCCGGACGCGGAGGCCGGACCACTGTCACCGTGCAGCATGCCTCCCCCGCCACTTTCGCCGACACCCCGCCCAGCAGCGAGCGCTTGAGCGAGTTCTGCCGCGCGCCCACCAGGATTTGATCCACGCGGTTCTGCTCGGCGTAATTCAGGATGGCGGCGGCCGGATCGGTCGCCTCAAGCACATGGAAAGTGATGCGGCCCTGGCGCAGCTTTAGAGGCTGCGCCCAGAACTGGAGCGCGACAAGCCGGTTCACATGCTTGTTGTGGCCGTCCTCGTCGAGCGCGGTGTCGCGCGTGGCGATGTAGCTCTGTTTCAGCACGTTGAGGCATGCAAGGCGGGCCTTCGGCATCGTCGCCAGCGCATTGGCCGCAGCTTCGCGCAACGCCTCGTTGGTGGCCTTGGCATCGTCCGTGAGATCGAGGGCAACCGCGATAATCGGCGCCGCCGGCAGCGGTGTGGCCACGGTACGCGGAGTCCAATCCTTCTGTTGGTCTGGATTGAAGCGCCGCTTCATGACGGTGAAAAAGGAATCCGGCTTTAGCCGCTCGGACCGGGCTGTCAGCTTGATCTGGCTGTGGTTGGTTAGCTCGAAGGCAAGTTGCGCCGCAGTCGGATAGCGCCATGCGGGCTCCACTTCGAGGCAGCGCAGCACGATTTCCTGCAGCCACGGCGGATAATCGGGCCGCAGAGCCCTGGGCGGCTTCGGATCGCGCCACAGCCGCTTCTTCATGACGCTCAAGCGCTCGCTGTCGCCAAACGGACGCTCGCCGGTGGAGAAGAAGTAGAGCAGGACGCCAAGGCCGAACTGATCGCTGCGCGGATCGTGACGCACGCCCAGAAGCTGCTCCGGCGCCATGTAGGGAGCCGTACCGTAGGGAAGCAGGAACTCCTCCTGCATGAGGTCGGGCAACTGAGTGTGCCGGGACAGTCCGAAGTCGATCAGCACGGCTTCGCCCGAAGGCCTGAAAAGTATGTTGGAGGGCTTGATATCGAGATGGATGACATGCTGGCGGTGCAGGTCGTCGAGCGCGGTTGCGACCTTCCAGCCGATCTCGGCAACCTCATTGTAGGGCAGTGGCAGGTTCGCAAGTTTTGGCAGCAGGGATTTGCCCGCCAGGCGCTCCATAACAATGTAGGGGTGAACCGCGAAATCGCCCGCTGCCACAAAGTGCGGCACATGCGTGCCTGAAATCCGCGCCATAATCATTTGCTCCATCTCGAAGCTTACAATCGCGGCCGGATCGCCCCCCTCGCCCAGGATCGGAACCTTCATCAGAAGCGGCATGTCGATGCCGGGTTTGGAGACGCTCCAAAGCCGGGCCATGCCGCCACGGTGGATCAGCTCCTGGATGTGGAAGCCGTCCATGGTGCTGCCTGGCTGCAAACCCGGCTTTGCCATCGAACTTTATCTCCCCGCGAACAGCCTTTCGGCGAAATATTGCGGCAGCCGGGCTTTGCGGATTGCCCCGGCAGCTCCCTCTATATCGTAAGGCACGCGAAGGAAAGTGATCTCTTTCTTGTCCGAGTCGAACATGGCGTAGGAGGCAGCGGGAATGCCGTCGCGGGGCTGGCCCACCGAGCCCATCACCGCCTGCCAGCGCCTGAGCCCGTGCAGAGGAATGGCCACGTCGGTCACGGGAATGAAGGCGGTCATCTTGGCGAGCGCCGTCACGCTGAACAGCGCGGGTCTGTGGGTGTGGCCGCAAAACACGATTTGCGCCTCCGTCGAGCGCAGGCTGCGCGAGGCCTCCTCGACCGTCAGCACGTAGGTCCACTTTTCCGGCGCGCTGGCGTCCCCGTGCACATAGAGCTGGCCAGGGCCGGTATCGCTAAGCGGGAGATTGGCGAGAAACCGGCGTTCCTCCGCGCCAAGCTGGCCGCGCGTCCAGTCGATGGCGGTTCTCGCTTCCTCGTGCATGCGGTCGCTGGGCGAGGCGATGGCGGCGTCGTGATTGCCGAGCACGGCGGTCGCTCCGCCCTCGACAAGCTCCATGACCTTGGCCACCGTCCACGCCGGATCGGCGCCATAGCCAACGTAATCGCCAAGCAAGACGTAGCGCTGCGCCCCCCTCTCCCGGGCGTGATCGAGACATGCACTGAACGCTTGCCGGTTCGCGTGCACGTCCGCCATCAGGGCAATGAGCATCTTCTCTCCCCGCAAGTTGCTTTTTGTATATTATTCAAGTGGCAGCATCGGGCGATTTGGGCAAGCCTCATTCCACGGGCCGGAAGAACCTTTCGGCGGCGTCGAACGCCAACGGCCCGCCTTCGGCGTTGGGCCGGCGAATACGCAGGCTCACACGGTTACTTCGACTCTAGTCGTGTCTATCATACCAATCGCGATTACCGCGAGGCGGCCTCCGGCCGCCGTGGCGATCCAGACACTCGCGCCGCAATTGCCGCTTGTGAATTGCTTCGGGGCTTCGCCCCTCGCAATAACGGAAAACGGTCAAGACTTATGGCGCTTGGTACTAATCGCCGGATTGCTTTCGCGAGGGTTGCCGGCAATCGGGGAGGGGACCCTGCCCTACAAACCGAAGCGCGCCCATAGAGCGCGCTCTTCAAGCGCCGAGATCAGCTCGTCCGCAAATCCGCGAGAAAAGCCGATGCCGTGGTCCGTGCCGAGGCCGATCTTGCGCCTGAGGAAGCCGCGCTCGGAATGCATCACTTTTAGCCGTACATCCTCGCCGTAGAGCGCGCGCATCTTGGTCCTGATGTCCATGATGCCGTCGACGAGTCCAAGCTCCAGCGCCTGCCTGCCGGACCAGAACTCGCCGGTGAACAAGTTGTCGCCAGCGCCTGCGATCCGCGTGCCCCGGCTTTCCTTCACGAGCGCGATGAAGTCCTCGTGGACGACCTCCTGAATTTTCTTGAGCCTCGCCACCTCGTCGGGGTTTTCAGGCTGGAACGGGTCGAGCTGGAACTTGTTCTCGCCAGCGGTATAGACGCGGCGCTCGATCCCGATCTTGCCGATGAGGTCCGTGAAGCCGAAGCCCGACGACACGACGCCGATCGAGCCCACCAGCGAGGCCCCATCCGCGTAGATCTCGTCGGCGGCGCAGGCCAGCATGTAGCCGCCCGATGCCGCGACATCCTCGGCGAAGGCGAAGACCTTGCGCGATTTCTCTGTCGCGAGCGCCCGGATGCGCTCGTAGATGAGCCGCGACTGCACGGGCGAACCGCCTGGCGAGTTGATCTGGAGTGCAACCGCCGGCGCATCCTTGATGGAAAAGGCGCGCTCGATGGCGCCTGCGCATGCCGCGACGGTCAACCCCTGCCGCAAGGGCGTGGCCGCGCCGATGCTGCCGCTAAGGCGGATCACCGGGATTACAGGGCCTTTGGAATGGAACGGATTGACCGTCTCCCAAAGCGTGCGAAACCCGAAGCCTTTTGAACGCTCGCTAATATTCATGGACAACCGTACTGGGAACCGGTGGGGGACAGGACACTGGTCTTCAAATGTGTACGGTACGAGCGTTAACAAGGTTTGTGCAATCGTAAGCTTGGGCGTTGCGTGTGTCAGAAAATTTTCGCCGCATCTCTAAGGACGGCTTTCGCCGCGGCCGTGGGCGTGCCGTCATCCTCGTGGAGCACAATCCCCGGCGCGATGGCGAAGGGCGCGCGGCTGCCCTTTATGCCACGAACGACGACGCGGATTGCTGGGGCGCCGGCCTTGGGGTGAAGGGGCAGAGCCTGCAAGGCCCCGAAACGCCCTTCGAACGCGGCGAGAAGCTGCGGTAACGCCTCGGCGGTATGGATTACCGTCGCGGTGCCTCCCGGCTTGGCCGCCGCGGCAAGAAAGCGCAGCCACGCCTCAAGGCCGCCTTCGTGCATGGCCCGCGAGCGCGCGTTGCGGCCGTCCTTGGATAGCCTCGCGCGGCCGTGGACGTGAAAGGGCGGGTTGGCGATGACATGATCGTAGCTCTCGCGGTGGAGTTGCCCCTCAAGGCTGCTCCAGGGTGCCGCAACATCTGCGGCGACGGCCTCGAAGCAATCGCCAAAGCCGTTTGCCGCGGCGTTCTCCCGCGCCAGTTCCGCCAGAGCTGGATCGGCTTCGACACCTGTAACGGCGATGTCCTTGACGCGCGCGAGCAAACAAAGCGACGCCACGCCCGCCCCGCAGCCCGCTTCCAGCACGGCATCGCCGCCCGCCGCCGGGCAGGCCGCGGCCAGAAACACCGCGTCAAGGCCGGAGCGAAAGCCCTTGGCCGGCTGGCGCACATGAATGCGGCCATCCAAGAACGCATCGCAGGTCGTGTCGAAAGGGGCGTCCATCCAGTTGATTGACCTTAAGGCGCGCGCAGCGAAGAACGTTAGCGTCCAAACCGCCGGCGTGAAACGCTAACCGGCATCGCTTCCGGCAATTATATGATCGTCAGAATCGGGCCGTGCTGGGGGCACGCTTTCAGGCGTTCGAGCCCGGCCCCGGAGACCACCGCCTTATGTGCCGGAAGCTTACCATCCAGCGCCGATATTCCAACAGGCGGCGCGTCGAGGTTCGCTTGAAGCGGCCGGAGTTGCTCCACTTCGGCAGCGCTGGCCGGGAGTTCCGCCATCTCCTGCTCGCTGTGGGTCCCCAGGAAGCCGCGCAGGAAGGTGTAGGCGTCCTCGAACTCGTTGCTGCGCAAACGGTCCGTCCCCTCGATAAAGCAGCCATGAAGATAGGATTGGATCAGTTCGCCGAGCGTGTTGACGGTAAAAATCGCGCCTTGAATGAGGTTCTCGCGGCGGCGGCGGTCAGGGTCCCAGGCATATTTCCAGCTCAGTTGCGTGAGCGTCTGCGTGCCGCGGCGCTTGGCCAGCAGCAGGATTTGATCGCTGTCGAACGCGAGCATGCGCCCCTGCGAGGTTACGTCCGCACCGCCGCTCGTTCCGCTCGCCGCCTGATGGAACTTGAAGAACGGCAGCGCGGTGTCCGACACGTCTTCGGGCTGGATGTTGAGGAGCGAGAGATTGAATTCCGGCCCCGGTCCGGGCGTCAGCTTCGTTGACGGACGCACAATCCACCAAAGACCGCTATAGTGCCGGCCAACATCCTTGCTGCGCTGCTGGTCGATCATTAGCCAACTGAGCAGGGGATCGTCGATGAAAGAATCGTCCTTGCCGTTGCTCGCCGTGAGCTGCGGAAACACGAGCGCGAAGGCTTGCCGCATGACCGGATCGTCGAAAAGCTCGGCTCCGTTATTCTTATGGTCTTGATATAGCTTGAGAACGCCCTTCCAATAGGCGCGGTAATCCGCGATTGCGGAAGCGCCGCGGCTAAAGCGGTTGAGAAAGGCCTGGGTCTTGTTCTCTTTTTGCTTTTGGTCGCCCGCGATGCCGGCGCAATCCGCGAGCGTCAGCGTCTTGATGCCTTTGCGGGTGCAAAGATGCCGGGCCAGCATCCGCAGATAAAAGAGCTGATCGTCGGTTGGTGTGCCCGGCACAAGCGGCGCGGGCGGCGGGGAGGCTCCTGGAATCGCGATGTTTTTCGCAATATCCGGCTTGGCCGCGCGCTTCTTGCGCTTGGGTTTGCCGCCGCCGGCCAGTGGAATAACTTGCCGCGTCGCGGTTGGAGTATCTTTGTGGCCAGCCATGGAACTCAAAAAATGGGGCGCGATCTGCAGGCGTCTGCAGCGTTCTGCAAAGCTCTGCAGAAAGTGCTTACCATGAGCAGCAATCTCTGTACAGACTGCAGCCGCAAGAGTGAAGAGCGGCGAACGCTGCAACCGGAGCCGCCTGAAATTGCTGCGTCCCGGCTGCAGACAGCGCGGCATTTCACGAACTCGCCTGCGGAAAACACCAACCCGGTTCAGGATTTGCAAAGACGAAAGCAGTCCAGCACTTCTAGCTCTGCGGAGCCAGGGGCCGCTAGCATGGTGTCACAGGAGGAAGACACCATGTTCGAAGCAAATCCTTGTTCAGGATATTTGGCGGGCGAGATCGCGCAGCTCTACGCTATTCTTAAGAGCGACGGCTGGAAGGCGGTTTTCGCTGTGTTCGGTGCCACAAAAGCTATCGTCTACTTTTGCAATAAGAGCCCGCATTACGAAGCCCGCGACCTGGCCGCCGCAGCCGTTATAGCTTCGCTTTTCGCGGTTCTGATCGCGGTCACAAAATCGCGTGCACCGACCTTGGTGAGGCATGCCCTCGCCTGCAAAGCCCCCGAGATGCAATCGCGCTCCGCCGCCTCGGAAGTGCCGCTGGCAGGTCCGCACCTCGCCTTCAACAGCGGCGGCCATTAGGGGGAGGCGAGTACAGGCATCCCGGGAGAATAGCGTGCGCAAGCTTATCTTATTCGGACTCTAGCAGGCTGCTGAAAAAGCCCTTGTCCATCATGTGTGGATGGCTCCCCTGTTGCAAGGGTTTTTTGGGCGGCGTGATGTTCTTTGGCGGGTGCGGTCATGTGTACGGCGTTTGCGGTACGTTTGACCGCTGCCCTGATGCGATCCACGGACGAGGTCCCGATCATCGCGGCGGACATTGTGTCCGATGACGGTAGCGGGTTTTCCCAGTCTGGCCGAGCCTTGAGCATCACTGCTTATTTCACCCTTGCGAACGCTATAAAATCCGGGCCTTAGGTTTGTATGTCATACGGCGCATCGTGGCTCCCATTGCGCAGTTTCTCTGTTTGGCTGAGGGCCGTTTCTCCGTCCCGGCCTAACTCCGTAAAGGCACCGCGCGCAGTGGCGGTCAACACTGGCCGCAAGGCCACCGCGGCACGCGGCGCGGAACGCGGTGTTGACGGCCGCGAGCACGGCGCCAGGATTGGGGGAACCGGGCGGCTCATGCACACCCCGCCGGCGCTGGAAGCTTGGCCGCCACGAGCGGCCTATAGGCCTCGTCCCTGACCATCACAGCCCACGCGATGCGCGCGAGCTTGTTGGCAAGCGCCACCGTCACCGCGCGCTTGGAGCGCCTGGCCAAGAGCCCCTGCATCCAGAGCGCAAGCGGCGTGGTTTTATTCGCCAGCGATTTCAGCAGAGACGTAGCGCCCAGCACGAATAGCCGGCGCAGATAGCGGTTTCCGGCTTTGGAGATACGCCCAAGCCGCGTTTTGCCGCCAGTGCCGTCAAGCTTGGGCGTAACCCCGATCCAGGCCGCGAAATGCCGTCCGTTCCGGAACAGGCTTGGATCGGGAACCAAGGCCCGGCAAGCCGTGGCCACTACGAGCCCGATGCCGGGAACGCTATCCAGGCGCTTGCTTCTGTCATCGCTCTTATGCCAGGCCCTGAGCCGCTTTTCGATGGCATCGAGCTGGCTGCCAATCGCCGCGATCGTGTCCAGGAACCCCGAAAGTGTGGCGCGCACCATATCCGGCAGCGCCTCCGCCGGGGCCTCGCACACAATCTTGATGAGGTCCGGCAGCTTGCCGATGCCCTTGCCCGCCACGGTGCGCTCAAGTAGCGCGTCGTGCGGTAGCGCGCCGCTAAAAATGCCGAACTCGGCGAGGTGAGCGCGCAGCGCGTTTACCTGCATGGTACGGTTCTTGATGAGAAGATCGCGTGAGCGGTGCAGCGTGGCGATGGCCTGGTTCTCCATCGTCTTCACCGGCACGAAGCGCATCGTTGGCCTGCTTGCCGCCTCGCAGATCGCCTCCGCATCGATGGCGTCATTCTTGCCCCGCTTCACGTAAGGCTTGACGTAGGCTGGCGGGACAAGCTGAGTCTTGTGGCCAAGCTTGCCGATCTCGCGCGCCCAGTAATGGGCCGTGCCGCAGGCTTCCATCGCCACCGTGCAAGGCACGAGCTTGCCGAAGAACCGCAAAACCTCGTGCCGCTTGAGTTGCTTGCGCAAAATGCAGCGGCCTGCCGCATCGGCTGCGTGAACCTGAAAAACCTGCTTGGCCAAGTCCAGGCCGATTATGCTAATCTCGCTCATGGGTGGCTCCCCTCGTCTGTGCCGTTCCTGACACCCTTTTGGCACATCGATGCCGTGGAAGGGAGCCATCCACCACATCATCGCGAGGCGGCCTCCGGCCCGCCGTGGCGATCCAGAAACAGGCGCCGCGCTGGCTGTTTCGGGATTGCTTCGGAGCTTCGCTCCTCGCAGTGACGCCGAGAGGTCGAAACATATGGCGGCTGGTATAAAACGGTGGCGGGTTGGCGCCCGCGCCGGAAGCGCTGTGCAACGTTAAGGGCTTGACCTATGCATTTTATGATTATCGGCATGCTAGTTGTGCTTGCACTGATCTTGGCCCCACAGCTTTGGGTTAGAAGTGTGCTGCTTCGCCATTCCAAGCCGCGCCCCTCCATTCCGCAAACGGGAGGCGAGTTTGCACGCCACCTGCTCGATGGCATGAAGCTAGGCCACGTCAAGGTGGAGGAAACCGAACAGGGCGACCACTACCACCCCATCGCCAAAGCCGTCCGGTTGAAGGCCGAGCACTACCATGGCAAGTCCCTCACCGCCGTTGTCATCGCGGCCCATGAAATTGGCCACGCAATGCAAGACGCAACCGGCTACCCGCCCCTCATAACACGCACGAGGCTGGTACCCTTTATCGAGTTCGTTCAAACGGCCGGGTCCGCGATCCTTTTGGCGGCAACCGTTCTCGGTGTCGGCCTGCGCCATCCCGCCGTTGCCGTTGCAGGCGTCGCCGCGCTGGTTTTAATGAATATCAGCATCGTCGTTCTGCATCTCATCACCTTGCCGGTGGAGTTCGATGCCAGTTTCAAGCGCGCGCTGCCGGTGCTTCGGGAAGGCCGCTATCTCTCGGGCGAGGATTTGTCCGCGGCCCGGCATATTCTTAATGCAGCCGCATATACCTATCTCGCGGCTGCCCTTATGAGTCTTCTCAACGTCGCGCGTTGGCTTAGGAGATAGCCCTCCAGGAATTTGAAAGCCTCCCGGAATTGGTGGTCTTCGGTGGCTGCAATGTGGCTGTATGATCTCCTTGCACACCACCTTCGCCCGCGAGGTGGCGCCCTAACAGCGCTTAGCATTATGCTTCCTCAGTATCCGGCATAGGTTGCGCCGTTCCGGTCAGCCGAAGGACTTGCCGCAACCGCAGCTCGATTTTGCCAGCGGATTGTCGAAGGTAAAGCCGGAGTTCTGGAGATCGGTAACGAAGTCGACCGTCGTGCCATCGAGATAGATCAGGCTTTTCCTGTCGACGAAGACCTTTACGCCCTCGCGCTCGACGACGAGGTCCTCGGGATTAATCTCGGCGACCAGACCCATCGTGTATTTGAAGCCGGCGCAGCCGCCTGCGTCGACAGCGATGCGCAACCCTTCGACAGGTGCGCTGGCGCCCGCGATTGCGGAGCGAACGGCGTTTACAGCACTTTCGGTGAGGTGGATCATTCGTGGGGTCTTTCCCGTTAGAGTGCGTCCGGAAAAACGCGAGGCGGTTTTCCGGTAAAGACGCACGGCAAAACAAAACCTTAGAGCCCGCGTCCGATTCCATCGAAAGCCGGCTCCAAGAGGTTAAAGTCTGCTTATAAGTCCCGCGCGGTTCGCTGCGTTAATCACCCCAAAGCCGCGGGCGATGTGGAATGGGTCTGGCAAGCTCTTGGACAGACCCGGGCGCAGGCTCCGCAGCCGATGCAGGCGCCAGGGTCGGCCATCGTCATGATTTTGCGTTCGAATTCCTCATCGTCATCATCATCGTCACCGGCGACGGCAACGTCGATAAGGGCGCCGTCCTCCGTTAAGCCTTTGAGGCTCATTACATTGCGCCCGCAAACCTTGAAGCAGCGGCCACAGCCGATACAGGTCTCGCCATCGATGGCGATGAGGTAGTCCGGCTGCCAGCCGCGGCCGTCGCGTGTTATGGTATCCATCGCCGGGTTCTCACGATTAGGCGGTTTCGAGCTGCTTCATCCGCGCGCGCTTGCTTTCGAGCGTCGAAAAGGCGTCATGCGCGCGCTGTGCCACGTCGAGGATTTGCTGCCAATTGATCGGCAGTTCCTCCGAAAGATCGTGCAAGTCCATCTTTGCCTGCATGGCTTTGGCCGAAAGTTTCTTGATCTCGGCTTTGAGGGTATCTACTTCACTCATCTCTTTGCTTTCTTTCCGTTGTTGTCATTCCCGGCCCCGCCTCCGCGAATAGGCGCTAACATAGGCCTAGATTGGCGGGACAGCTACGCCGGAACCGTCATCGCGAGGCCGCCTTGGCGGCCGTGGCGATCCAGAAACCAGCACTTCGTTTGTTGCCTAGATTGCTTCGCTTCGCTCGCAATGACGGTGGTTCATGCCTCAGCTA
>CAVXDM010000017.1:0-11050 GCA_963760455.1 uncultured Alphaproteobacteria bacterium | reverse complement strand
TGGAGCTTATCAATCGAATGCTAACCGTAACGCGGCTTTCGCACTTGGTTGGAGCTGTTCCAGTGCAACAGTGTTAAGCGTTACGTGAGTTACTTCTGCCCAAGGCCGAAGCAGCAAACGCGAATCGTCCGACCATGACCGTGACAGCCGACTGATACTTGCTGGGAGCGAAGGACGTATCTACTGAAGTGGCCGAGGCCGAGATTGCTACAGGCTGAGGAGAAAGGGCGCGCAGGCGGCGAGCGGCGGATGCGAGAAGAGGCTCTGATCGACGAGCTTCGCAGCCCCCTCCGGCCTGTCCGAGGAGGACGAGGTCGAACTCGGCTGCGACAGTGATCTTCGAACGCCTCGCCGTAAGTCGGACTGCACCGGCCAAGGGTCCAGGTGCCCTCGCTTCCGAACCTGATGTGCACCAACCGGGATCACAGCCATCAATCACAGCAGCCACTGGGAAAACCTGCCTTGCCGGGATTCCCAAGGAAATATTCCAGCTTTGGAAAGATTATCTCCAGCCGCGCGGATACAAAATCCGATACCAGATCATCGATTTTCCCGGCGGCATGCCGGGAGATATCGCCGTGACCTTGAGCTGGCATTAAGCGGGCGCCCGCTCGGAGCGGCCTGAAAGGCGGGGGACTGAACTAACCTCGCCCCCCACCCTGTCCATTTCCCAGGGGGAGGTGCGCTTAATATTTCTCAGCGATCCAATTGCGCCCAATCAACGTCTGATGATCGTCATATTTGTTCTTGGCTATTCTTTTTGGCAGCGTAATTTTCGCCCCTGGCGTTTTTTTGTAAGGAATTGCATTCAGGATATGGGATATGCAGTTAAGACGAGCGCGGCGCTTGTCGTCCGAGGACACGACATGCCAGGGGGCATGAGCCGTGTCCGTCTTTTCCAGCATTAAGTCCCGGGCTCGCGAATATTCATACCAGCGCCGGTAAGATTCCAGGTCCATCGGGCTCAGTTTCCACTGCCGTAGCGGATCGTTGATGCGCGCAAGAAAACGGCGTTCCTGCTCCTCCATCCCGACTTCGAGCCAAAACTTGATTAACTGGATTCCGCCATCCGCGATGTATCCCTCGATCAGCGGGCAGCGCTCCAGAAAGCGCTGGTGCTCCTCAGAGGTGCAAAAGCCCATGACGTATTCCACGCCCGCGCGATTGTACCAGCTTCGATCGAAGATGATGACCTCGCCGGCGGGCGCGGGAAATGGGCGATGTCGCGCTGCATGAATATTTGCGTTTTCTCGCCGGTCGGAGGGAGCCGGGAGTGCGACGGTTCCTGAATGCGCGCCGGCTTACGCGGTCAGATTTTAACGCCTTGATCGTTCCGCCCTTTCCCGCCGCGTCCCGCCCCTCGGAGAGTGTGGGCGTGGCGCCGGCTCCCGGTCGAACGTTACCCACGACTGGAGAATGGCGAAAGCTCGACTTGCAGCTCCCGCAGCTTCTTCTCGTAATCTTTCCGGCTTAGCTTGGGCGTTTTTCCGTCCTGCTTCTTCGATGCCATGGTTCTTTGCTTTCCATTCGATGCGAGGTTCGCACGCAACGGGCTGCCCCCTGGAGATTAAGCCGCGGCCGGTATTGTGCGACAATCCCGGTGAACGTTCCGATAAGAGCCACATGTCTGGACACCACACCGGAAATCTCTGAGCCGGTGGAGCCGCGCCCGGTCCGGGCGGTTCCTTCGCCATCCAACGGTGCAAAGTCCAAGGCAGAAACCTTGAAACCCTCCCCCCTACTTCCGCCATATAGACCAAACACAGTTGAAGCGTTGTAGCAGACGCTTTTCCGTACCCGCGATTATGAGCGAGACCCTGCTTCTGGCGTAGCATCCAAGGATCGAAGGGAAGTGCGAGCCCATGGCTAAGAGCGAATTCAACCGTTGGATGTGGTTCGAGGCCGTAGACCGGCTTTCGCGGGCGCAGCGCCTGCACCAGCAGTTTTTCACGCTGAGCCAGCATATGGGCGGGCCGTCCTGGCAGCCGCCGGTGGACGTGCTCGAAACCGAGACGGAGGTCTTGATCTTCTTCGCTCTTCCGGGCGTCGATCCCGAAAGCGTCGACGCGGTGATCGACAACGGGGAGCTATTCGTCTCGGGCAAGCGCGTGCTGCCCGAAGAACTGCGGACAGCGCTCATCCATCAACTGGAACTGCCCCAGGGCCGCTTCTCCCGCCGCGTTCCCCTTCCCCCGTGCCGCTTCGATGGCGTGAGGCGCCAAGCCATCAACGGCTGCCTGCTCATTAGCCTCGAAAAAACTTCATCTTCCGAATAAGGAGCGGCACTATGGACGATCCCAATCCCAGCGAAACCTCCGCCGCGGTGCCCGCGTCCAGTGAAGCAGAGCGAGCGCGCGGCGCCAATGGGGGCGCGCAAAGCGCCGATCAGGATACGCTGCTCATTCTGCCGGTGCGCGACACGGTGCTGTTTCCGGGCGTGCTGTTCCCGATCTCCATCGGGCGGCCGGTCTCGATCGCGGCGGTGCAGCAGGCCATGCGCGAGGAGCGGCAGATCGGCATCCTCATGCAGCGCGACGGCGAGACCGCGGAGCCCTACGGCACGGACATGCACCGCGTCGGCACAGTCGCCAACATCGCGCGCTACCTGACCGCCCCCGATGGCGGCCATCATGTGATCGTGCAAGGCATCGAGCGCTTCCGCGTACTGGAATTCGACCAGGAGCGGCCAGTGCTCACGGCCAAGATCCAGCGCATCGCCGAGGCCGAGGCCGAAAGCCAGGAAATCGAGGCGCGCACCATGCTCCTGCGCCAGCAGGCCATCGAAGCGCTTGAGCTGTTGCCGCAAGTGCCCGCCGAACTGGTCGCGGCCATGCAGAGCGCGCAATCTGGCGGCGCGCTTGCCGACCTGACCGCGGCCTATATGGACATCTCCGCCGCCGAGAAGCAGGAGATCCTCGAAACCGTCGACCTCAACGTGCGCATGGACAAGGTTTCGCGGCTTCTGTCGCAGCGCATCGAGGTGTTGCGGATCAGCCAGGAGATCGGCCGGCAGACCAAGGCCGTGTTCGACGAGCGCCAGCGCGAGGCGGTCTTGCGCGAGCAGATGGCGGCAATTCAGCGCCAGCTCGGCGAAGGCGACGGCAAAACCGAGGAAATCGCCGAACTCAACGAGGCCATCGCCAAGGCGCAGATGCCCAAGGAGGTGGAGGCGCAGGCCCGCAAGGAGCTGCGCCGCTATGAGCGCATGCCCGAGCAGGCGAGCGAGGCGGGCATGATCCGCACCTATCTCGACACGCTCGCCGAGCTGCCCTGGGCGCTGCCGGAAGAAAAGCCCATCGACATCGCCGAGGCGCGCCGCGTGCTTGAGGCGGACCATTTCGGCCTCGAAAAGATCAAGCAGCGCATCATCGAATATCTGGCCGTGCGCAAGCTCGCCCCGCAAGGCAAGGCACCGATCCTGTGCTTCGTGGGGCCGCCCGGCGTTGGCAAGACCTCCCTCGGCCAGTCCATCGCGCGGGCCATGCAGCGGCCCTTCACGCGCGTGAGCCTGGGCGGCGTGCATGACGAGGCCGAGATCCGTGGCCACCGGCGCACCTATATCGGCGCGCTGCCGGGCAACATCATCCAGGGGATCAAGAAGGCGGGCGCGCGCAATTGCGTGATGATGCTGGACGAGATCGACAAGATGGGGCGCGGCTTTCAGGGCGATCCCTCCGCCGCCATGCTGGAGGTGCTCGACCCGGAGCAGAACTCGACCTTTCGCGATGCCTATCTGGGCGTGCCCTTCGACCTGTCGCGCGTGACCTTCATCACCACCGCGAACCTGCTCGAAACCATCCCTGGGGCACTTCAGGACCGCATGGAGATCATCGGGCTGTCAGGCTACACCGGCGCGGAGAAGCTGCAGATCGCCCGCCGCTATCTCGTGGCGCGGCAGCTTGAGGCGAACGGGCTAACCGCCGCTCAGGCGAGTATAGACGACGAGGCGCTAAGCGAGATCATCCACAGCTACACGCGCGAGGCGGGCGTGCGCTCGCTCGAACGAGAGATCGGCAAGGTGTTCCGGCATGTCGCGGTGCGCATCGCGGAAACGCCCGGCACCGAGGTACAAATCCATGCGCCGGACCTCGCCGAAATCCTGGGCCAGCCCAGGTTCGAGAACGAGGTGGCAATGCGCACGGCCATCGCCGGCGTGGCGACGGGCCTCGCCTGGACGCCAGTGGGCGGCGACATCCTGTTCATCGAGGCGACGAAGGCGCCAGGCAAGGGCGGCCTGATCCTCACCGGCCAGCTCGGCGACGTGATGCGGGAAAGCGCGCAGGCAGCCCTGAGCCTCATCAAGAATCGAGCGGCATCGCTTGCCATCGATACGGCCGTGTTCGAGAAGAGCGACATCCACATTCACGTGCCGGCGGGCGCGACACCCAAGGATGGGCCGAGTGCGGGCGTCGCCATGTTCACCGCGCTCTATTCGCTGCTCAGCGGGCGGACCGTGCGCCACGATACCGCCATGACGGGCGAGATCAGCCTCAGGGGGCTGGTGCTGCCAGTGGGCGGCATCAAGGAGAAGGTGACGGCCGCGGCCCGGGCGGGGCTCAAGCGCGTGCTGCTGCCGGCGCGCAATCGCAGGGACTACGACGAGATCCCCGAAGATACGCGCAAGAGCCTGGAGTTCGTTTGGCTGGAGGACGTCAATGGCGCGATCCAAGCGGCCTTCGATGCGGCGAACGAGACGCAGCCCGTGCTAGAGCCCGTGGGCTGAGGCAACGATCGGAAATAACCGAGCCATCTGGCTTGTTCTTTTGCCCGTCTGCGGCGCGGAGCAAGGAAACGTACCCGGCGCTATTTCCCGTGCGGCGCGACGGCACGCTGAACCGCCCAGAGCGAGGCGGCCAGCACGAGCATCGCGTTGCCCTGATGGATCAGCGCGGAGCTGAGCGGCATGCCGTAGACGACGGTTGCCACGCCCAGCGCGATCTGGACGAGGGTGGCAACGATAACCGCGATGGCCGGAGCCCAGAGTGCCTGCGGTGCCAGACCGTGAGCGCAAAGCCCAGGGCGTAGAGTGCGATGAAGTACGCGATCAGCCGGTGGACGAACTGCGCAGTCAGCGGGTTCTCGAACAGGTTCATCCACAGCGGCGAGTAATAGGCCATGCCCTGCGGGATGATCTCGCCGTTCATCAGCGGCCAGGTGTTCGACGCATAGCCGCCTTTGAGCCCGGCGACGAACGCGCCCGCGACGATTTGCAGATAAACGAGGCCGCCCAGAACGATGGCCGCCACGCCCACGGAGGACGCCGCCGCGGGAGCCGCCTTCCGGTCCTGCCCCTCCTCGCGGATCGTGAGCGCGAGCCAGAAAGCGTAAGCCGCGATGACCGTGGCCAGCGCCAGATGCGCCGCGAGCCTGTATTGGCTCACCGCGATGCGGTCGCTGCCCACAAGACCGCTCGACACCATGAACCAGCCCAGCGCGCCCTGCGCCCCGCCCAGCAGGAACAGCGCGAAGACCTTGGAAATGAACGGCTTCGGGATTGCACCGCGCCACAGGAAAAAGCCGAACGGCAGCAGAAACACGAAGCCCACGGCGCGGCCGAGAAGCCGGTGCGACCATTCCCACCAGAAGATCGCCTTGAAGCCCTCAAGGCTCATCCCCTTGTTCACGATATCGTACTGGGGGATTCTGCTTGTATTTTTCGAAGGCGTCCAGCCAGGCGGCCTCGCTCATCGGCGGCAGCGCGCCGAGGATCGGCTTCCATTCCGTGATCGAAAGCCCAGAGCCCGTGAGCCTTGTGGCCCCGCCCACGACGACCATCGCCAGCACGAAGGCCGCGATAATGACGAGCCAGATGCGGACGGCGGGAAGCTGCGCCCCTTGCGCGCTGTTGCGGCTCAGGCGCGAGGACGCGGTATCGGCGAGTGAAGTCATAGCGGGACGCCTTACGTTAAGCTGCCTTGACATAACGCAAAGCGCCGCAAAATCGAAGCACGAATTGCCGCAACTGCCGCCGTTAATAAATACGCTCGAACGCCCGCATGTCTATGGGACCGGTGCGGCGGTAGAGGAACGCACTGGCGTTATCGAAGGGGGTTGCTTCCCAGTCCCAGTAGTAGCGGCGGTGGTGGAAAGGCACATCCTCGTCGTAGGCGTAGCGGCTGTAGCCGTACCGGCCGAGGCAGCCGTTACAGCAACGCGGAACGGCGTAGCAATTGTAGGCGCACCAGTGGCTGAAGGCGTCGGAGCGGTGCCGGTGCCGGGACTTGACCAAGTCCGCGGCCAGCTTTGCGGCAGGTTGAACGGCTGGCCTGGCCAAAGCATGCGACGAGGTAAGCGCGCGCGCCTCGCCCCCCAAAAGCCGGCTGCGAGCAACCCAGCGGCGATGCAAATGAAGGTTTTCATCCGAGTAGTCCTTGTCTGGATGCCCCGGTCCTTGGGAGCGTCGCCCGTTTTTCTCAAATTGCCCCTAAGAAAGCGTTGCGGAAGCCGCCGCGTGGGCGGTCCCTGAGGCGCAGGCGCGCACATTTTTTACCGCAGCGCTGTCCCCGTGGAGGCCGGTCTCCCTCCTAATACGAAATCCGGTTGAATGCCTCCTTGCCGGTCGTCCCGGAAGCCGCTTGCGGCTATCCGGGATCGCAAAAGGCGCGGGCGCTCGTAACGATCCCGGATAATGCCTTTGGCATTTCCGGGATGACGCAGGGAGGACGGATTAACCGGATTTGGTATCGCGCCTTCGCGTGTCGCGGAGCCACGCACTCTCGCGCCGGCATGATGCCGCGGCGGGACCGTGCATCAGAACAGCCACCCGAAGACGCTCCAGCCGCCGCCACAATATCGGCAGCTGCAACCGGGGTACGGGCCATAATAGGAAGCCCCGCAGCAACCGCAGGCGCCGCCACAGGTGCCGCAGGTCATGGATCGGGTGCTATAGGTGTACAAGCGGGCCGCGCACCCGGCGCAGCCGCATCCGCCACACCCTCCACAAGCGCTCTGGCAGCGCGGATGCACATGGCGGCAGTGGTGCACCGTCACTGCGCTGCCTGGCGCGTGCACACCGTTCGCTGGGCTCAGCGATACGGCAAAGGCGTTTCCAGTAAGGAGCGTGGCTGCGAGCATGGCCACAACCGCCAGCACAAGTCTCTTCATTTTTCCGGCCCCAGCAAGAATGGAAGTTTGCGCAGCCTCGCGGGCCGCCCATCCTAGGTATAGGCTCAGGCCATTAAAATCTGCTCTACGGAATAGAGCGCGCTGCTCCACGCGCAGACACGCCTTGCCAGAACGAAAAATGGCGGCCTGAGGCGGACCGCCACTTTCAAATTACAACCAGGCAATGTTACTTGGTCTACTTCTTGGGCTCGGCCGTCTTGTTGTCCTTTTTGGCGCCGGCAGCGCTATTGTCCTTCTTCGGTTCCACGGGCTTTATTTCCTTTTTCGGCTCCGCGGGTTTCACTTGCTTCTTGGGCTCAACGGCGCTCTTGGAAGCCTTGCCGGACTTGTGCACTTCTACAGCGCCATGCGCATGTCTCTTCACATGTCTATGGACTTGCCGGACCGCAGCGTGCCTGTGAGCGTGGTGGCGGACGTGATGCCGGCGGTGGTGACGGCGATGGACGGCGCGCGCATGGTGCTTAGCGTGGCGCTTCGCATGGGCGTGTTTCTTGGACTTGCTCTTGACGGTGTGAGCGGCGGTTGCATCGTGCCTGCGGCTGGCCCTGGTCGTGGCCGGCTTGTCTTCCGTGACGGCGCCAGCCTGAGCGCCTGCTGCGGGTGCTGTGGCATCGGGCTTCTTGGAGGCGGCCGGCAGCTTTCCAGCATCGGGCTTCTTCGAGGCGTCCGTCGCGGCCGGGGTGGCTTTGCCGGCGCCGGCGGGCTTGACCTGAGCTTCGGCCTTAACGGGAGCGCTGGTTGCGGGCTTTTCGGCTGCAAATCCGCTGCCAGCGGCGAAGGCAACCGCAAACAGACTCATAAGAGCGACAACTAACTTTTTCATAACAACACACACCGGAGTTAAGTTTAAGGATAGGGGGCCGAAGCGCTTGCCCCGCCTCGATCGCTGTTGCATGTCAGGGGGCAGCCACCTCATTGCTTAACGGTTAAGCAAGTTCCCACTCACACGGAACCTCACTAAAGTGAAAAAACTCTAAAATACAAGCCAGTGAATAATTGATCCGGGTTAACCGTTGCGGTAGCGACACAGACAAGGGATAACGGAAAACGATGAACGTCCGCATGAGAAAGCTGATTGGAACAGCGATCTTCGTTCTAGGCAGCGCCTGTTACTTCTTCTTTATCATCACGGTGGCCATCGCACGCCTGCCTGACACCGCAATGAGCACGCAGCTTTTGTTCTATCTGGTGACTACGCTGATCTGGCTCTTTTTTGCCGGTATACTGGTCCGCTGGATGCAGAAACCGGGGCAGGCCTGAGAGGCCGGGAAAATGCGGCAGAACAGCAGCTTGACGCCATCGCTTCAGCCCGGCGGCAAGATCGTGGAGACCCGCGCGGCCTCCGGCAGACGAAATGCAGCCCTCATAGCGGCCGGCACAATACGCCGCGCTTGAGTGGCGCTGCTTCCATTTGCCGCATCGCAAAACGCAGTCTCAGAATTCCAGCACCATGCCGTCGTATGCCGGGACGACATGGGGCGGAAGCTTTGCCGCAAGCTCGTCGTAGTCGATCTCGACATGCAGATGGGTCAGCACCCCCTGCCGCGGCGCCATGCGCGCGATAAACTCAAGCGCCTTCTCCAGGGAAAGATGGCTGGGATGCCGCGTATAGCGCAGCGTGTTCAAGATCCAAACGTCGAGGCCCTGCAACACGGGCAGGGATTCCTCCGGCAGATCGTTCAAATCGCAGGAATAGGCGACGCCCTCGACCCGCAAGCCCAGCGAGTCGATGTCGCCGTGCAACTGCCGGAAAGGCTGGAAGGTCAGTTCGCCGCCCGGTCCGGCGATGGTAACGGGCGCGAAGTTCTCGATGAGGTGGCCGGCCAGGATCGGCGGATAGCTCGATCCGGGCTGCGTCTCGAAGCAGTAGTCGAAACGCTGCTTCAGGAGCGAAAGCGTGCGCGGGTCGGCCCAGACGTCAATCCTCTTGCGCTGCACGTAGCTCAGGATGCGCAAATCGTCGATGCCATGGGTGTGGTCGGCGTGGTCGTGGGTGTAAATCACGCCGTCGAGACGCTTGACGCCTGCGCCCAGGAGTTGCTCGCGGAGGTCGGGCGAGGTGTCGATCAGGACCGATGTCACCCCGTCCGGCCCGATCCTCTCCGCCAGGATCGAACAGCGCCGGCGCCGGTTCTTGCGATTAGCGGGATTGCAGGCGCCCCAATCGTTGCCCACACGCGGAACGCCCATCGAGGCGCCGCAGCCCAGGATCGTGATGCGCAGGGTCATGGCATCGCCGTCCTGGCCGCGTGGATTTGCGGAACTGGCGTCCCGCCCCTCACCCCGTCCCTCTCCCCATAGGAGAGGGGACGCTAGAAACTCCGCTGCGGACAGTTGGGGGTACCCTCTCCATGGGGAGAGGGACAGGGTGAGGGGTATGACCGTGCGCGAAGTACACCGCCGAACCCGCCCTCATGCTGCGGCATCCACAGCGGCCTTCGCCTTCGAAACAGCGAAAAGAAGTTCGCGGTTGTCACCCTGTCCACCTCCGCCTCGCTCACACCCTTCACCTCCGCCAGAAGCCTTGGCGGTATAGCGCACGAAAGCGCTCGTTGCGCTTGCCGCGGTGCGGGGGCGGGGCAAGGAACGGCGCGTCGGTCTCGACAAGCAGGCGCTCCAGCGGCAGCGAGGCGGCAAGCTCGCGCAAGGCGTCCAGTTTCGGGAACGTCAGAAATCCCCGAGAAAGAGACGTAAAACCCAAGCTCGATGCCGGTTTCCGCGAGCGCCCGGCCCCCGGTATAGCAATGGAGCACCGCCTTGAACGGGCCGTTCGCCATCTCCTCGCGCAGGTATCTCGGCCGCGTCCTCGTCGGCGTCGCGGGCGTGGATCACGAGCGGCAGGCCGGTTTCCCAGCCGCCGCGATGTGCCGGCGGAACACGGTTTGCTGATCCTCGGGGCTGCACTTCTTATAGAAATAATCGAGACCCGCCTCGCCGATTGCCACCACGCGCGGATGCGCGGACAGTTCGATGAGCTGTGCGGTGGTAACGTCCAGCTCCTGACCCGCCGAGTGCGGGTGCGTGCCGACGGAGCAAGTAACCTCGGGGAAGCGTTCGGCAACCGCGAGGACTTCCGGGAAATTGCGCACCAGCGTGCAGATCGTGAGCATATGGCCCACCCCGGCGTTGCGCGCGCGGGCCACGGTTTCGTCCAGCCCGGCGGCGAAGTCCGGGAAATCCAGATGGCAATGGCTATCGACTAACATTCTCGGGCTCAAAGGTTATAGCGCGTGCAAGCGCTCAGGCTGCGCGGCATCGCGACATTGTTCATACCAAGCATCAGGGCGCGCCCTCAGCGAAGCTCGTTGCGGTCGAGCCGCGCCAGAACCTCCAAAGCGGCGTCCCGGTCACCCTTAGCGGCCATCGCTTTGAAGCGGGCCTCAGTATCGTGAGCGATCAGCGCGGCCTCGCTCACTTCCTCCATGAGGCTGTCGAGACTGATCCCGCGCGAGTTGGCCAACGCCCTCAAGCGATGGGCTGTGTCGTCGGATAGCTGGATCGTAAGCGTCGTCATTTCAGCATCTCCAGGCATTCAGCGGGCGTCAGGATCTTGAGGTCCGGCCAGCGCAACTCGCCATGCCGCAAATCTCTCACGTTGTGCGTCACGATGGCTTGCGCCCTGCCCGCCACAGCCAGCTCAACCAGGTAGTTATCGCCTTCATCGGACAGATTCGGGCGCCAGCTGTAATAGACATTAACCCAATCCCCGGCCGCCGCCAACGCCGCCAGCACCTGCTCTCGCTCATCCGCGGTCGTTTCCGCCGTCCAAACCGGCCGCGACAGCAAATCCTCATACTCCAGCCAGAGCGCGTTAGAAAAGAGAGGCTGGTGCAATCCGTGGAGCGCATGCCGCAGCACCTGACACGATGCGCCGCCGCCGGAACGCAGCGCCGCAACGAATACATTCGTGTCCATCACGATGCGC
>CAVXDM010000016.1:0-9032 GCA_963760455.1 uncultured Alphaproteobacteria bacterium | reverse complement strand
ACTGGTGCGCGGCTTCCGCATCCGGGCTGGAAATAAGGTATGGCCGCAATGCTCGAATTGAACGATCCGCTCTGGCGTAAACTCGACGATGCGTTTGAAAGCCGTGACATTCCAGAGGCACTGGCGCGGCTCTCGAACTCATGGGACGGTGAGGAAGCGAACGCGCTATTCTGGGAAAGCCTATACCAGCAGGGCACCGTTTATGGCGCGACCTATGCGGCGGTTCCGTATCTCCTGAAGATCGCGGAACCCGAGGCGAACCGGCCCCAGCGGCTGGAGATTGCGGGGCTTCTGGCTTCGGTGGTTCTTTGCGTGTTCAGCCGCCAATATGAATTGCTTCACGAGCGTAACGAGGCGCCGCTTTTGGGCCTGCCACTGAGCCTTGAAGAATGGGACAAGAAGCTCGCCTATTACCGAAGCCTCGAAAATGTCATGGAAGCCAACGCGGAGCAAGCCTCCCGGGAGGAAGCGGCCGAGCTAGCCACTGCCATGAAGTTCTGGAGACGAAGCCAATCGATGCGGCGGACTTGGAAAAAATCCGCTCCATCCGGCAGGAATTCATGGGGGCGCTACCCGCCATCCAGGCGCTTTGCGAACGCGCATTTCTGGAAAACCCGCAAGAGGAGGAGGCCCAGCTCTATCTCCTGAGCGGCATCGCCGCCGCCGGCGGCCAGCACAATCTCGCTAGCGTGCTCAATTGCGGCGAGGAAGGCTGGTTCAGATGCCCATCCTGCGATTGGGGCCATGAGTACATCCTGTTTGGGGAGCGGGTCGCCATCTATGCGGAGCCAGAGAAGGGGGAGCCGGGGACAGGGCAGTAGACGACTTTAAAGACGGCGCTCCGTCCAGATCCGACGGTTTTATGTTTCCGGCAGAGGCGGATGCCTTGATCGGCGAGCCCCGCTCCGCGGCACTGCTCAGCCTTGCCGAACGCGCGGCCAGTGCGAAGGCGGCGCTTTTGACGCGCGCATTCCTGGGCCGCTTCCGCTGCTGCAAATGCGGCGCGGAAGGCTCCGTCAAGGCTGGATGATAAGCTCCGCTCGACGCTGAACGCGCTATAACAGGTGGAACAATTCCGCTTAGGAGGCGCACTTATGCCAACCGGCGTTCGCAATTCGATCACGGATGTAACCGGCCTCGCCGTTGGCAATGCGCACGGCGAGGCACTCGCCTCCGGTGTGACGGCGGTGTTATGCGACACCGCCGCGGTGGCCGCGTCGGCGGTCTTCGGCGGCGGGCCGGGCACGCGCGACCGGGACGCCATCGCTCTCGAAGGCTCCGTTGGCGTAGCTGACGCCATCGTGTTCTCCGGCGGCTCGGCCTTTGGCCTCGACGCGGCAGGCGGCGTGCAAAGCTTCCTGCGCGAAAAGGGGCGCGGTTTCGCCGTTGGCCCCACCACCGTTCCCATCGTGCCGCAGGCGATCCTGTTCGACCTCCTCAACGGCGGGGCCAAGGAATGGGGCCGCCATTCGCCCTATCGCGACATGGCTTACGAGGCCGCATCCGCCGCCGGGCCGGAATTCGCGCTCGGGAGCGCAGGGGCGGGCTTCGGTGCAACCGTCGCGGCCGGTCCTGGCATCCGGATGCGTGGCGGCCTGGGAAGCGCCTCGGAGCTTGTCAGCGTGGCCGGCGAAGATGGGCCAGGCGTCACGGTTGGCGCCTTGGCCGCAGTCAACGCGGCAGGCGCCGTGACGATAGGCGGCACGCGCCATTTCTGGGCGGCACCCTTCGAGAAGGGGGCCGAGTTTGGTGGCCTAGGCTTGCCAAGCCCGTGGCCCGCGAACGCGGCGGAGCCCTTTTTTAAATACGCCTTCCCCGGCGCAAGCACGACCCTTTGCGTCGTGGCAACGGACGCCGCCCTTAGCCACGCGCAATGCCACCGGTTGTCGGGCATGGCGGCGGCGGGCATGGCGCGTGCGATTTTTCCGGTGTTCACGCCGCTCGACGGCGACATCGTGTTTGCGCTCGCTACAGGCAAGGTTCCGCTGAAAAACCCGCACGCCGCCCTGCCCTTCCTGGGCGCCGCCGCCGCCAACGCCATAGCGCGCGCCATCGCCAGGGGCGTATACGAGGCCAGCGGCAGCCTACCGGATGGCGCGCCTTGTTATCGCCAGCTTTTCGCGCACCCATAGTTGGGATATGAAAAGAATCGTTTCGGCTCCCCCGTTGTGATAGCAAATCCAGGCGGTTGTCTTGACCGCTTCCGTCATTGCGAAGGGCATCGCCCCGAAGCAATCCAGGGGCGGCATACGCAAACGCGCTGCAAGCTACTCCTGGATCGCCACGGCGCCTGTCGGCGCCTCGCGATGACGCCGGCGGAAGCCTGCCGCTACGCCGGGTCAGCCCCGGCCGATACAACGAGGTGCCCCAAGGTGACGGCATCATGAGCAATTCCGGCCGGCACCCGCGGCTTCTCTTCGTCGATTCAGGGCTTGGCGGGCTGACCGTGCTCAGCGCCGCGCGCAACTCCGTGCCCGAGGCCGATGTCCTCTACATCGCCGACGATGCGGGCTTTCCCTACGGTTCCAAAAGCGATGCCGTGCTTACCGCTCGCTTGGTCACGATCATCGAGGCGGGCGTGCGCGATTTCGAGCCGGATTGCATCGTGCTGGCCTGCAACACCGCCTCCACCATCGCGCTCGAAACCCTGCGCCAAAGCTTCCCCATTCCCATCGTCGGGACCGTGCCCGCCGTCAAGCCCGCCGCCGCGCTGACGCGAAGCGGGTTCGTCTCGGTGCTGGCCACGCCCGCAACCGTCGCCCGCGAATATACCCGCACCTTGATCCAGAAATTCGGCGCGGGAGCGCACTTCACCCTGGTTGGCGCGCCCACGCTTGCCGGCCTGGCCGAGGCGCATGCCAGCGGCGCGGACGTGGACGAGGAGACCGTCGCCCGCGAGATCGCGCCCGCCTTCGCCGGCGAGGGCAGCGCCAGAACCGATGTCGTGGTGCTGGGCTGCACCCATTATCCGCTTCTGCTTGACAAACTGGATGCCCTTGCGCCATGGCCTGTGGCGTGGCTCGACCCAGCGCCAGCCATCGCGCGCCGCATCGCCAACGTCCTAGCCGATACGGGCCATATCGTTGGCGTGGGCGCCAAACGCGGGCGCGGGGAAATCCGCTTCACCTCGGGGCTGGCCCCCTCGCCTGCCCTGATCCGCCTTTTGCAATCCCATCGTCTCACCGTGCCAGCCTTCGAGGCGGCCATCGCACTTTGAAGGAAGACCCCGCATGATCCCGCGCTATTCCCGGCCGCAAATGGCCGCCATCTGGTCCGATCAAACCAAGTACGAGATCTGGCTGGAGATCGAGACGCTGGCCGCCGAGGCCATGGAGGAGCTGGGCCAGGTGCCCCAGGGCACGGCCAAGGTGCTGCGCGAACGCGGCGGCTTCAACATCGCGCGCATCGACGAGATCGAGCGCGAAGTGAAGCACGACGTCATCGCGTTTCTGACGAGCGTGGCCGAGCATACCGGCCCCGAGGCGCGCTTCATGCACCAGGGCATGACCTCGTCCGACGTGCTCGACACCTGCCTCGCGGTACAGCTCACGCGCGCGGCGGACATCCTGCTTGCCGATATCGACGCACTCTTGGCCGCGCTGAAGCGCCGCGCGCTTGAGCACAAGCACACCGTCACCGTGGGCCGCAGCCATGGCATCCACGCCGAGCCCACCACCTTCGGGCTGAAGCTCGCCTTCGCCTATGCCGAGTTCAGCCGCGCCAAAGAGCGGCTTGAGTGCACTAAGGAGGACATCGGCACTTGCGCGATTTCGGGCGCGGTCGGCACGTTCGCGCATCTCGATCCGCGCGTCGAAGCCTACGTCGCGGGCAAGCTGGGGCTGAGGCCTGAACCCGTCTCCACGCAGATCATCCCGCGCGACCGGCACGCCATGTTCTTCGCGACGCTGGGCGTGATCGCCTCCTCCGTGGAGCGGCTTGCCACCGAAATCCGCCATCTGCAGCGCACCGAGGTGGGCGAGGCGGAGGAGTTCTTCTCCGAGGGGCAGAAGGGCTCGTCGGCCATGCCGCACAAGCGCAACCCCGTGCTGACCGAAAACCTCACCGGCCTCGCGCGGATCGTGCGCGGCTATGCGGTGCCGGCCATGGAGAACGTGGCGCTCTGGCACGAGCGCGACATCTCGCATTCGTCGGTGGAGCGATTGGTTGGGCCGGACTCGACGGTGACGCTCGATTTCGCGCTGGCGCGGCTCGCGGGCGTGATCGATAAGCTCGTGGTCTACCCCGAGCGCATGAAGCAGAACCTCGAACGCGGCGGCGGCCTGGTGCACTCGCAGCAGGTGCTGCTGGCGCTGACGCAGAAGGGCCTCAGCCGCGAGAACGCCTACCGCGCCGTGCAGCGGAACGCCATGCGCGCCTTCCGGGGCGAGGGCTCGTTCCTGGAGTTCCTGAAGGCCGATGCGGAGGTTAGCGCGGCGCTGACCCCGGCCGAACTCGAAGCGCTGTTCGATATGCGCACGCATATGCGCCATGTGGATGTGATCTTCGAGCGGGTGTTCGGGGCGGCTTAGGCGGAGCGGGCTCTTTCGCAGGCGGTCAAAATCTAACGCTTGGGGCCGGCAAGGCTGCTGTCCTGCTGGCAGCCTTCGACCCTCTTCGGTCTGATAGGGCATCTAGCTGCTTCATCAGCAGCGGGTTGATTCCGGAAACTCTCGAAATGAGCATAAGTGAGCCGCTATCCCTTTGGGAGCGGACATTCCGTTCAGCCACCTCGCGGGATTACCGCCATGACCAAATTAGGCGCGGCAACGAAGCCACGCAAGCATGCAACGGCGTGGCCATGGCCAGGACGGATTGGCTGCCGGTACGGCGGTCCTCATGACCAAAATCACACCGTCTTTGAAAAGGTCACCCACAGGAACGCCGTCATGAGAAATGTCAGCAGCAAAGCGGAACATAACGTGCCCACCTTGGCCCAGATATTCGGCCAGGTTGCAATACCCGTGCCCAGAGCAAGCATTTCGCCAAATACAAAAATCGAACCCGAAAAGGGGGTATCGAATAGCTTCTGCTGAGAAAATACGGCCGCCAGCAGAAGTGCCAGGATCATTGTAAGCGCACTCATTTTTCCCAACCAGTCAGAGTAATTTCTAACCGTATTCTTTTCAATATTAGACAACTGTGGTGTATAGGATGCGTAAATTTCTGGAGCTTCAAGGGAAGCAAGCGTACGGCCTAAAGCGTCTTCAAAGCTCATGCTCTCCACGTGCCGGGACGCGGTTTCTAGCGCGTGGCAGCGCAGGTTATCTAACAGATCAACAATTTCTTCTTCTTCGACCCCATTGTTTTCCAAGACGGCGCGAACAGCGTGCAGGTATTTTTCCATCTTGCCGGATATTGCCTTTTCAAGCGCATTCATGATCTGTTCTGCTCCTTTGCCGCCAAGAGAGCGTCCATATCCTGTTTCAGAGCTACCCAGTAAACTTCCATTTCGGCAAGCCGTATTTTGCCCTCTTCGGCCAAAACGTAATATCTCCGGGGCGGACCTTCCGAACGGGCTGCCGATTTAAAGCTCGACAGCAGCCCTTCACGCATCAATCTGTTAATTGCAGGATAGACGGTGCTTTCCGAGAACGCCAACGCATTGGTTTCATTTAATGTTTTGTAGATAAGATAACCGTAGTCAGCCCCGCCACGGACGACGGTGAGAACGCAAAATTCCACAAAGCCCTTACGCATCTGCGAAATCCAGGTTTCCGCCATCGTTCCTCCGTTCACCGTTCCGGCAATTTTGCACCTTGACACTACCATGCATGGCACAGTAGTGGAACCCTATGCATTGCGTAGTAGTGGCCTACTGAAGGGGTTGGTGTGACATGCAGGAATCAAGGCACATCGGGTTAAATCCTGCCAAATATATACCGGCAGAACGCCTTCAATATCGGCAACCCTTTTCAATATTGTGTCACAATATCCTTTGTGTAGCCATGTTGCTATCATTTATTCTATTATCTAATTATAGTGCAATTGCAGGTAATATCGATCGCTCGCAATTAAAGGTCAAAGCCGATAGGGCGGTTACTCTTGTCGAAAAATGGGCCGCCGAGGGAAAGGACGTATCGAAGATTTTGCCAGAGATGCAAAAGGTCAAGTCGCTCGGTGACGCCGGAAAGCTTGATCAGGCCGATGCTCTGCTGGACAAGATACTGTCCCTCTTGCAGGCAGAGCAAATAGGGGCTCCAGCCAAAAGCAAGAGCAGCCTACCCGCAGCCCCGGTAGCGGCAAGAAGAACGGGCAGCCCGCTCGCAGCCTCCGTACCGGCAGCTGCAGGGATGAGCGAAATCACGATAGCTGGCGCTCCGGATCACGGTATTTTCGACCCATCCGTCACCAGCGACGGAACGGGCAAGCTCTACATGTCCTTGTCCGGTGTCGCCTCCACCACGCCCGGCGGCAGTTTCGGAACGGCCGCCGTCCGCACCTACCTTGCTTCCTCTGGCGACCAAGGGAAAAGCTGGAAGCTTGCCAGTGTCATCAACCCAGATATCGCGGTTACGCTTGGCAAGGCGCCCCCGAACGGACGCTGGCAAAGCGAGGTCTCAGCGCTCGTCTTCGACTCCCTAGCCCCGAAGCAAGCGCGGTGGAAACTCGTTTGGCATCAATATCTCAACATTAACGGCGATCGCAAATTTGAGCACGGGTGGATCGCCTACAAGGAAGCGGAATCGCCGGGTGCACTTGCCACTGCAAAGCCGGTGAAGCTGTTCACCGCTGCCGCATACGATGCCGTAAACGATACCACCACCGGCTGGACGCGCTCTCCCATCGCCGGAGCTGGTGTGAACAAGGTGCAACGACTCTCGCCCGCGCTTGCAAGCTGCATTGCGGTAAGCGAGCCGGGCCTGTTGTCAAAGCTGGACGCCCTCTACATGTCGCAGGTCTGCTTCCAATCCGGTTCGGCCGGCATCACCACCGGCGCCGTCTTGCTGAAATGCGCACGCCCCTGCAACGCCGCAGCGCCGGGCGCATGGTCGTATGCCGGAACAGCGCTCACGGCAGCCGATTCCCAAGCCCTGGGTTTAGGCAAATTCTCGGCCTCCGACCTTTTTTCCGATAACGGCATGGACTACATCACCGTTTCCCCGGAAGGCACCACTCCTGTCGCTGACGCCTATAAAGGCTGTAATGTGTTCCGCTTCGCGAACATCGCCAGCGGCAAGATCGAACGCGCTGCCAACGGACGCCCATCTCCCGCCACGGCCGTCAGTATGAGCGCGGACAGCTTCAACGGCGCCTGCACGTTCCTGCCCGCGGGTGCGAACAAGGGCCTGCTGATTGGCCGGATCGACTTCGTGAAGACTACGAACGGAGCGGACGCAACCTTTCACATTTTCCGCTCAAACGTGTCTCCATGATAACCCAATCCGGCTGATTGCCTCAGGCCGCAAGCCCGCACCCGCGAGCTTGCGGCGAAAGAGGCTAGTACGCCCCGCAGGAAGTCCTGACCCACATGCGGCAGGCACGGAAATGACTTCCTGCGGATCAGGCGTACTAGCAACTTATTGAATCTAGTACAGCTTTATCCGAGGCAAGTTCGCTTGCGAGCCCTCGGCGAATGGGGTGCGAACTTGCCTCGGGCTGTACTAGTGTAGAAATGCCTTCGCGGTGGCAAAGCAAAATGATCAAGATGCGAACGGTTGCTTTAATGTTGTTGGGCCTGGTTCTGGCTCATCCGGTTGCGTTCCCTGCAAGCGCTAAACAGAACGGCACGAATTATCCTGAAATCACCATCCCCGGCGCGCCCGATCACGGCATCTTCGATCCTTCCGTCGCCAGCAACGGCGCGGGCAAGCTTTACATGACGCTTTCCGGCGTCGCCTCGACCATCCCCGGCGGCGGCTTCGACACGCTTGCCGTGCGCATCTACCTCGCGTCGTCCAGGGACCGTGGAAAGACTTGGCAGCTCGCGGGTGTTGTCAGCCCAGACGTGCAAGTGAAAGTGAAGGGTGATCGCGGAAGTTGGCAAAGCGAGGTCTCCACTCTAACCTTCGACCCCCATGCCCCAAAGGAGTCGCGCTGGAAGGTCGTCTGGCACCAATACCTCGCCGTCAAAGGGGACCGGAAGTTCGCCGACGGCTGGATGGCTTACAAGGAAGCCGCAACCCCCGAAGGACTCACGACAGCCAAGCCTGTGAAACTCTTCGCAGGCAAAGGATACGATGAGGCGGATGACGATCCGGCAGGCCCCACGCATACACCAATCCCCAGCCCTGCCGTGAATAAGGTGCACAAAATAGCCAGCGCCCTTGAAGATTGCTTCTTTTTGAGCGAGGCGGGAATGCTGGCCAAGCCCGGCGCGCTTTATATGTCGATGCTGTGCTTCAAGCCCAAGCTGCTGGGACTGCTCGGTGCCCACCACCACGTCATCCTGTTGAAGTGCATGCGGCCTTGCGAGGCCACGAGGCCGGGCGCGTGGTCATATGCAGGAACCGTGCTTACGCCGGACGACGCCGAGGACTTGAATTTGCGGAAATTCTCGGCCTCCGACCTCTTCTCCGAGGGAGGCCGCGACTACATCACAGTGTCGCCGGTTGGCGACACGCCCGTTCCGGAAGCGTACAAAGGCTGCGTTGTCTTCCGTTTTGCGGACCTCGCCCGCGGCAAGGTCGAGCGAGGCGGCGGCGGACATCCTGTTGCGGCGCTTAGCGTCAGCATGAACAAGGACAGCTTCAACGGCGCCTGCACCTTCCTGCCTGAGGGTGCGAACAAGGGACTGCTGATTGGCCGGGTCGAATTCGTGAAGACTACGAACGGAGTGGACGCAACCTTTCACATTTTCCGCTCGAACGTCTTTCCATGATAACCCAATCCGGCTGATTGCTTCTGGCACCCGAGAGCTTGTGGAAAGGATTTCCTAATCCCGGCGGGTCTGGCATCGCTCGCACACTAAAATTTGTTCGCCTGCCCTTGGCGGCGGGGCTTCTTTACCGCCGCGCCGTGTGAGAAGATTTCCATACATAACTAGTGGGCGCAGAGGCGCAAGCGCGGCTGACCCTCCCGTTTTTCTCCGGGCC
>CAVXDM010000015.1:0-65893 GCA_963760455.1 uncultured Alphaproteobacteria bacterium | reverse complement strand
GGCTTCTCCGGCACCTCTTTAGGCTTTTCCACCACAATCGCAGGCGGCGCTTTTGGTTTTTCGGCGATCTTTGCGGGTGGCCGTTTGGGCTTTTGGTGTGCGATCGCAGGTGAAACTTTTGGGGTTTCTGCTGCCGTGACGGGCGGCTGTTTAGGCATTTCCTCCGCAATCGATGGCGGGTCTTTTGGCCTTTCCGCTACCGTTACGGGTGGTTGTTTAGGCTTTTCTATCACAACCGTTGGTGCAGCAGGCGCAGTCTGGGGTTGAGACACCTGGGTGAGAACAGCCTTCGCCGTCTCAGGATCGGCCCTTGTCCACGTCTGGTCGGCACAAACCATCGCGCTAAGATTGCAGGCCGAAACCGCAAGCGTAGTTGCGCTCGTCAGATGCATCGTGCCGTAATAGGTCCCGCCGTCGATCGTATTGTAGGCCGAGCCGATCCACTGAAGGTCGCCGGATTCTTTGGGATGCCGCCAGAGAACCACGCCCGCGACGGGCCGGCTGCGTAGAGCGGGATCGGGATTGTGGATGTCCTTGAGATTGGGATCGGCTGTCGATGCGACTTTGGCGCAGATGCCGCCCTCGCAGGGATAAATCTGGATGAACGAGCCAGTATCCGGGTGCCGCCAGATACCATGGACACTGTGCCGGTCCAGCGCGGAGGCTGGGAACGCACCTAGAACTGCGGTCACAACGATGGCCGCCGGTAAAGCGGAAAGCCGCATTAAATTCCCCCCGAATTCTTATGCGTTAGTCTCTTTAGAGTAGGTCCCGCAAACCTTTATGCAAGTTTTTTTGACCATGGCTTGGCAGAACTGGGGCAGGTTATGGCCAAAGCGTCTAATTTTCGCCTCGCCGCAGAGCGGTTTCCGTTCAAGGTTCCGTGAGTCCGCATGGAGGTTTTGTCCGGTATACCCAGATTGGAAAAATATATTTATGTAGGAAGGTATGCGTAGAAGCCGTTTTGTTTGCGGATGCATCGAAACCGTGAAAGGTAGTAGTGACTTCTTCTTTGTTCAACCGCTTCTTGTTGGAAAAACCTGGGCCATTCCGCGATGGCGCGGACGCGGCCGCGGGAAGACAAGCGAGCAGCGATCCTGCCGCGTTCGCGATGGCCGGGCGCAGGTTGCGTTGCTTGCAGCGCAGTTCACCTTTGCTACGTCAAAAATCGCGACGTCATAACCATTCATTTGGCCTGACGCAGGCCACTGATACGCCCTGCTGGATGACCTGACCCGCATGCAAGTGGCACCTCGTCATTGCGAGCGCATCGAAGCAATCCAGCAATCCGCATCTGTGTCTCCTGGATCGCCACGCCGCGTTCCGCGCCTCGCGATGACGGCGATATGCGTCAGGGCTTGCTGCGACCCATACTAATCTTTCGCGCCGGGGGCCGCCTTGGCGCGTGTCTTCGCCGGTGCTGCCGGTCTCGCCCTGATCCGCATAGCGCGGCCTTCCGGCTGGTCAAGATCGAACGCTCCGGTCTTTCTGACCAGATCGCTGAGTTTGCGATAGCCGTAAGTGCGCGGGTCGAAGTCAGAGGCGATGTTCGCAAGGCGCTGCCCGACCACGCCCAAGTCTACCCAGCCGTCCTCCGTCTCCATCTGCGCGATGGCCTTGTTCAGGATAGGAATGGCAGCGCTTGGCGTCTGGAGAGCCTTGCGGGAGGGCTCTTCTTCGGGAGCCGCAACCTGAGCCTCAGGCAGCAGGTTCTCAGTGTAGATGAACCTGCGGCAGGCCTGCCGGAAGCTCTCGGGGGTCTTCTGCTCGCCGAATCCGTAAACATCGGCGCCCTGTTCCCGCAGACGCGATGCAAGGCGCGTGAAGTCGCTATCCGATGAGACAAGACAGAAGCCGTCCAGCCGGCCGCTGTGCAAAAGGTCCATGGCGTCGATGACAAGCGCGATGTCGGAAGCGTTCTTCCCCGCCGTGTAAGCGAATTGCTGATACGGATCGATGGCGTATTTTTGCAGAATTTCGGCCCATGACTTCAAGCGCTGGCCCGAGAAATCTCCGTAAATGCGCCGGACTGTTGCCTCGCCGAACTTGGCGACCTCTTCGAAAAGCCCGGCGGCGATGCGGGGCGAAGCGTTGTCCGCGTCGATGAGAATGGCAAATCGGGGTAAGCGGGTTTCCTCGGCCATGTTTCGCACCTCGATTTAGTATGGGCCGCGGGGATCGAGTCCCTGGCGGGATGAATAAGATTGATCGCCGCAACCGGCGAAGGCCTGAATTCGGCCGGCGGCGCGCTCGCCGGGATAGGGGGCGCGTCTATCGTTGCCGCGCGCGAGGCTGTTTCGAAGGCGGCGCGCACGCATCCTCAACCCCTGGCGGCGATAGCCTCGGCCATGGCGAGCGTCTGGCGCGCAATCCCGGCATGCAGCAGTTCGACCATGCGGCCGTCGAGGCTGATGGCGCCCTTGCCCTGGTTTTCCGGCAGCGCGAAGGCATCCACGATCTTGCGCGCCGCCGCGATCTCCTCGGCGGAGGGCGAGAACACCTCGTTGCAGGGCGCGATCTGGTTGGGATGGATCAGCGTCTTGCCGTCCATGCCCAGCGCGCGGCCCTGAAGGCACTCGGCGCGGAAGCCCGTCTCGTCCTGGATCGCGTTGTAGACGCCGTCAACCACCGTCAGGCCGAAGGCGCGCGCCGCAGCCACCGAAAGCGATAGCCACGCGAGCAGCGGCAGCCTGTCCGCCTGCGCCTGCGCGCGCGTGGCCTTGATGAGGTCGTTGGTACCCATCACGAAGCAGGTAAGCGGCAGTTCGGCGGAAGCGGCCGCCTGCGCGATCTCCTTGAGGTTGAAGATGGCCAGCGGCGTTTCGATCATGGCCCAAAGTGCGATCTTGCAATCCGATGGCGCGTTCTTGCGCGCGTGCAGCAAGTCCACGGGGCTTTCGACCTTCGGGATCAGGATCGCGTCCGGTCCTGCTTCGAGCGCCGCCGCGAAGTCGGCCGGGCCGAAGGGCGTCGCGAAGCCGTTAATGCGGATGACCACCTCGCGCGGGCCGAAGCCGCCGGCTTTTACCGCCTCGCAGACCTGGGTGCGCGCCAGTTCCTTCGCGTCGGGGGCTACCGCGTCCTCAAGGTCCAGAATGAGTGCGTCGGCCGCCAGCGTCTTGGCTTTTTCGAGCGCGCGGGCGTTCGAACCGGGCATGTAAAGCACGCTGCGGCGAGGCCTCATGATCTCTCTCCTTGTCTTTCCGGCGATTTCTCTGGCGCAGTTCCAAAACCGGATTATATGCCACAAGCGCGAAGCAGGCAGGACCTGCACCCTTAGGCAGCGGGCACATGGCGAAGGTGTTATCGATTTCATCTCAAGTCGTCTACGGCCATGTCGGCAATTCCACCGCGGCGTTCGTGTTGCAGCGCATGGGGCACGAAGTGCTGAGCCTGCCCACGGTGCTCTTGTCCAACCGGCCTGGGTACGAGGCGATTGCAGGCGAGTCCATCGCTGCCGGCAAGCTCGATGCGATGCTGGAGGCGGCGTGGAGCAACGGCTGGCTTGCAGGCGTGGACGCGATCCTGACCGGCTACATTCCCACGGGCGAGCACGCAGGCCTCTGCGAAAAGTGGATCGGAGCGCTGGGGCCGGATGTCCTTTATTTCTGCGACCCGATCATCGGCGACGAGCCGGCTGGCGTGTACATTCGCGAGGAGGCGGCGCTGGCAATTCGCGAAAAGCTCGTGCCGCTTGCCAGCGTGCTGACGCCGAACCTGTTCGAGCTTGGCTGGCTTTCGGGCCGGGCTATCGACGGGACCGCCGCGGCCGTGGATGCGGCCCGTTCGTTGCGCCGGCCTGCCGTGATCGTGACCTCGGCGCCCGCCGGCGCGCCTGACCGGCTCGCCAACCTGCTTGTGGAGCCGGAGCGCACCGCCGCTTGCGTCTGCCCGCGCGAGACGGTGCATGCACACGGCACGGGAGACTTCCTGGCGGCGATTTTCCTGGCGCACCGCTTGAACGGGCTCGGCAACGCCGCGGCGCTGCAAGCGGCTGCCGCGGCGATGGACTTCGTTCTGGCTGCGAGCAGAGGCCGAGGCGAACTGGCGCTCGTGGAAACGCAGGCGGGATGGGCGCGTCAGCCTCCGCAGCTTGCTCCGCTTGCGCCGCTACCGCGCTAGCTGCCGTTCCCTGAGCGCCCCTCCCAGTGCCGGCGCTTAACGATGCGCTTGCCGCTCACCGAAGGACCGCGAGGCAGTGGCGGCCAGGCGGCATGCGGCAGTCCTCGCTGTCTATGTTCCTTTTTTACCGATTTTGCGCAGACGCCGCAGACTGCGCTTGCCCAAGAAACCCCTGTGTTGTAGGACTCCTGGTATCGGGGCGTAGCGCAGTCTGGTAGCGCATCTGGTTTGGGACCAGAGGGTCGCGTGTTCGAATCACGCCGCCCCGACCACTAAATTCGGCACATCTGAGCGAAGAAGCTAGCGCGGAGCGGTGTGATCGCGCTGCCGGAAAAGTGCGCCAAGCCTTGACGGGTGGGCCGTAGCCCACGGGATTTCGCCCAGCGCTAATGCCGCCGTGTCCAGTGCCGTTGTGCAGCCGCGCGCCGGCTACTGGATTGCAAAGCACGGAGAAACCGGCCAATAAGCGCTGCAGATGAGCAGAGCGAGCAGCTTCCGGCAAAAAACTGTAATGAGGCTGTGCGAGACTGCGGCTGCAAGATTGGGGGGCGTAAGCGATGGACAAACTGGCACCCGGCGGCTTTGAGGCGGCGATCGGCCTACCGCGCAATCATCCGGCCCGGATCGAGCTAAACGACGAGTTGCACGCGCGGCCACCCGAGGCGCTCGTTCCGCCATGCTCGATTTCATTTCTGGCACTTTGTGTGCGCGACACCGAAAAGGGGCAGGCGTGGGCGCACCTTTGCGATCTCGCCAAGCGGTTCAACGTGACCCCGCCTGACGAAGCGGCGAGCCACTTCAGCGCTCCCTTCGGCCCGTTCCGGCTGAAGTGGGAGCAGCATAGCGAATATATCCGCTACAAATTCATCGTGGATGGAAGCTTCACGTTCCTGGAGCCCGCAATCGGCAAGGTGCCCAAGGACTGGCTTGAGGGGCTCCCCGGCCAAACGCTCGTTGCGAGGAACATACTGTTCACGAGCGGAGAGCCCGCGGCGCCCGATTTCGACAAGATTTCGGAGCGCCATTTCGGCGGCAACACGCTGGTCGGCTCGCTGGTGGCAGGGGGGAACGCGCGGGCCTACACCGACCTTAGAATACATCCCGACGGCTTCGGACGCCTGCTTGTCGAGAACCTGTCGCTCACGCCAAGGCAAGCGGGGCGGACGATCCAGCGGATGGTCGAGATCGACACCTACCGGATGCTGGCGCTGCTGGCGCTGCCTCTCGCGCGCGAATTGTCCCCGTTCCTGGCTGAGAGCGAGCGCGAGCTGGTCCAGATAACGTCCTCCATGGTGAACGTTGGCATTGCCGGGGAGCCGGCACTGCTCGAACGCCTGATGACGCTCGAAGCCGCCATCGAAAGCCAGGACTCTAGAAGCCATTACCGCTTCAGCGCCGCCGCCGCCTATTATGGACTTGTCCAGCGCCGCATTGCCGAGCTGCGGGAGCAGCGCATCGAGGGGCTCCAGCTTTTCGATGAGTTCATGGAACGCCGTCTTGCACCCGCGATGAGCACGTGCGCCGCGGCCTCGGCAACGCTCAAGGCGCTTTCGTCGCGTGTGTCCAGCGTCACGCAGCTCCTTTCCACCAAGGTGAACATCGCCCTTGAGCAGCAGAACCAGGGCGTGCTGGCCTCGATGAACCGGCGTGCGAAGCTGCAGTTGCGCTTGCAGCAGACCGTCGAGGGCCTGTCGGTCGCCGCCATCACCTATTACATCACCGGGCTCGTGGGCTATGGCGTAAAGGCGGTAAAGGCGGCGGGCGTACATCTCGATACGGATTTGGTGATCGGGGGCAGCATCCCGGTCATCGCCGCCATCGTGGCCTTCGGGCTGCACCGGTTCCGCGCGTCCGTCTCCAAGCACTGAGCGCGCAGGCTGGCCTCCCAGCGGCGCGGGAGACGGGACCGGTTGCTTCTTCGCGGCAGCCAGTTCGCTCGATTTGCATCTCTTTTCTGCGTCCCCAAAGGCGCAGGCATGCAGGCAAGTGCCGGTGCCGGGAGAAGAACTTGCACGCCAGAGAAACAAATATTCCCGCTGCGCTGAATGACTTAAATGTGCCGCGAACGGCATTTATGGCTTGGCGCAGGGCAAAATTGTCAGGGGGGAATAACGTGCGACATATCGGTTTCCCAGGCTTGGGCAGGACGTTCGTGGCCGCGGCGCTTACAGCGGCTGCATTCTACAGCGTTCCCGCAAAGGCCGAGGATTTTTGCGATACGCTTGCGATCTTGAGCGAATTAGGGGCCAAGCATTACGAAAAAGCTCCAGACCGGCTGGAGGAAATGGAAAAGCGCATCAGGGAAAAATGCAAGGCTGGCGACATCATCGTCGCGAGGTCCTTCGACCTGAAGGGCAGGGTCTGCGACTTGCGCCAGCATGTCGACGAATATCTGTGTTTCCTCGCCGCGCCGCGAAAGACATACTGATTCCAAGCCGGTGCAACTCCGCCCATAAGTCCCAGCCGGCCGGGAGGCTGGCGGCGGGATCGTCACGGCCGCGGTGCACAAATCCGGCACGCAGCATCCCGGCGTGGCGATGCGGCGGGGGTTCATGCCGGAAGCGAAGCCATGTCCTTCCGCCGGTGCGCCGCCGCGGCCCTTGAGCACATTCAGGTCTGCGCGGCCGCGAGGCTTGGTGTAACGCCATGTTAACGCTCGCCGTTACTGCTCCGGCTGGTTTTTGCGGGTCCGGAGGAGGCCTTTTCGATTTTGAAGTAATATAGCAGAAAAGTCTTGAAGAAGCGTTAAGTGCTGAGGTGGAATAACGCATTGAAATGTAAAGATAAAAATTTGAGCATTGGCGAGCCGCCGGCGGGTGATCTGGTCTTTCTTGGTTAATGCATAATATTCGCATATATTTAACCGGATTTTTGAAGTATAGAAATCGGCCCAAAACGAGGAAAAAATCGCTGAAATGCGCGTGTTTGAGCCATGCGTTCCGCGCGTTTACCGTGTTCAATTTAACCACGATAGGCGCTTAGGCGAAATTCACGGTCCGTTAATGTGGAGATAGAAGCGGCAATGCACCGTTCTGGACCGGCTTGGCATACGGGGCCGGATAGTGCGGCGGAGCAATTGGTGTGCTCGTGCCGCCTGTGGCACCTGGCGGCGCGTTGTGCATGGGATTGCCGGTGCGCCCCCGAGGAAGAAGATAGGGTGCAATGGGAAAACCGCGTAAGATGCACTTGCCAATTTGGCGCGACAGTGCGCGGCACGCCGGCAGGCGCGGTAATGCCGGGGTTCGCTTTTCCGGAGGTGGCGCTGGCGTCCCGCCGCGCAGCTTGTTGACGAAGGTCCACGCATAGCCGAATTTCATGACACTATCCTACATCCGCAGTCGCAAAACCTCGCGCCGCAATATCCCGGCACGCTTCCTTGTTCTTCCATTGTCTGCACGGGAGGCTTGCCTGGGCCTTGTCTCGCCGCGCCCGCCTGGCTTGATTGTACAATGCGCTAAAAATTGTCGTAAAGATTGTGGATAATTGCACGGTCAGGTTGCGCTTGCATTTGGCTACTGCCATCTTATGGCCATCCGCAAAGCAGTTTTGAATTGCTGAGTATAGTAGCGGCATGCCTGTGGGATTGCTTAAAAGAGCGTTAGCGTCGTTGGGAGTTAGATGAAGTACTCGATCGTATCCGAGGCCGATGGGCCGATTAAACGTCATTGCAATAGGGAACGGTATTTGGCATTGGAGATGGAAACTCTATCGCCGACGGAAGGCACCCGGTCCAGCCATGTTCCGTGGCGGCAAAGCGTAAGCGCGCGCGATACCGGCGGCTTGAAAAGCCGGTTTATGGGGACCGCTAAACTCCCGATAAGAGACGGTATCGCCAACAGACCGCAAGTCCGCTGCCTATTGCGATCTACTTAACAGGGGGGGCAGCAGCTTTGCGCGGGTAAGATGCGGTGCTTCACTTCACCTCCCGCAATGGAACCCAAATCCGACAACTTGTGAAGTTTGAACCTTTCCACCCGGCCCTGCGACAAATGGGACGCATACCCTCCAATGCATTAAACGGGCATTAGAGGTTGTAGGCTACACAACGAGCCACCAATGCAACGGGAGGTGCACAATGAATCCGTCCAGGCTACGGCCGGTGCCGGCCAAGATCGCGACAGTCCTTGGAGTTGCGCTAGCCGCTTCCATATGGCTGGCTCCGCAAGCGAAAGCCGAGGGGCTCGCGGGCTCCTGGAGCGGGGGCGGGGTCGTCACCTTTTCCGACGGGCACCGTGAGCGCGCCAAGTGCCGCGCCCATTATTCCCAAACCGGCCAGACAGTTTCCCTCAGCGGCGTGTGCGCCACGGCGTCCGGAAGCGTCGAGCAAACCGCGCGCCTGCGGCAGGCCGGCCCGGATAGCTATGCCCGGCTCGTTCCAGAACGCGCAATTCGGCATCCAGGGCAGAATTCACGTAACCGTTCGCGGCAACAGCCAGACTGTCTCGCTCAGGAGCGACAGCGCATCCGCGTCCCTGACGCTGCAACGCTAGAGCGGCCGGGGCCGGGCTTCTTGGACGTATCCGCTACGCGGACAAGCCGCCGGCGAGCGATGGGATCGCCAGCGGGCTGAACCCATAGTGCTTCAGCCAGCGCAGGTCGCCCGCGAAGAACGCACGCAAATCCGGCATGCCGTATTTCAGCATGGCGATGCGGTCGATGCCCATGCCGAAGGCGAAGCCCTGCCATTCCTCGGGATCGATGCCGCAAGCCTTGAGCACGTTCGGGTGCACCATGCCGCAGCCCAGGATTTCGAGCCAGTCATTGCCTTCGCCGATTTTCAGCTCGGGGCCGGAGCGGTCGCACTGGATGTCCACCTCGGCGCTGGGCTCGGTGAAAGGGAAGTGCGACATGCGGAAGCGCATCTTCACGTTATCGACCTCGAAGAACGCCTTGCAGAACTCCTCCAGCACCCATTTGAGGTGGCCCATATGGGTGTCGCGATCGATGACGAGGCCCTCGACCTGGTGGAACATGGGCGTGTGCGTCTGGTCGCTGTCCATGCGGTAGACGCGGCCCGGCGCGATGATGCGCAGCGGCGGCTTCTGTTCCAGCATGGTGCGTACTTGCACGGGCGAGGTATGCGTGCGCAACAGTAGCCGCTCGCCGTTCTCCTTCGGCTGGAAGAAGAAGGTGTCGTGCGCCTCGCGCGCCGGATGTCCAACCGGAAAGTTCAGCCGTGTGAAATTGTTGTCGTCGGTCTCGATGTCCGGGCCTTCGGCGACCGAGAAGCCCATATCGGCGAAGATCACCATCAGCTCTTCCCAGACGCGGCTGATGGGGTGGATGCGGCCTTCGGCGGCCGGGTTGGGCCGGACGGGCAGTGTGATGTCGACGCGGTCGTTGGCGAGCTTTTCGGCGAGCGCCGCGGCTTCGAGCGTGGCTTTGCGTCCTTCGAGGGCGGTAGCGACCCGGTCCTTGACGGCGTTGACGGCGGCGCCGAAGCTTTTGCGCGCCTCGGGGGCCATGGTGCCAAGCTGCTTCATCAGTTCGGAAACCTCGCCCTTCTTGCCGAGCGCGGACACGCGGATTGCGTCGAGCGCAACAAGGTTTTCGGCGGCGGCCACCTGCGCCAGCAACCGCTTTATCAGGGCGTCAAGATCGTGAGGTTGGTCCGCGACGGCATCCATGGAGCGTTCCCAAAAAACGATAAATCAGTAATGAGCGGTGCCACTTTTCCCCGGCAGGGTCAAGGATGGACGTGAGTTACCCAATGCGAGGGGACAAGGGCTGGATCAGGCGCAGCCGCCCAGAGACACAGGCCGGCGCCGGAGCCGTGGCTTGGCTGTTCCCGAAATGCAACAGATCTTCACTGACGCCTTCACGCGCAAGAATCAACCCATCAATGGCTTGCACTCGCCGGGAAAGGGTACAACCTTTGCGAGAGTTTTCCTCTCTCGAACAGGGGCGTCCCATGTCTGTTGATCGCCGAGGACTCCTAATCGGTTCTGTTTCTCTCACCGCGAGTTCCATCTCTTCGTCGGATGCGCGGGAAGGGGAAGGCCCTGCAGGCACGAAGCCGTCAGAACCGGCTTCAGGCGGCGCTGCCGGTCTTGCGATTGCCGTCGATGACGAGTTCAGCGCGCTGAAGGAAGTCATTGTTGGTATCCCATACTTCGTCTACCCCGACCTGTCCGTGGCGGCCTGGGCTGCGGAGGCCTTGAAAGTTGTGCCGGAAGAGGAGAGCGCCAAGATGGCGGCGCTCTCGGGCAACGATTCGGTATCAACTGGCATTTATGATGCAATGGAAAAGGAGAATGAGGCGCTCATTGAAACTCTTGACGCAGCATGGCGTCAAAGTTTCAAGACCCGTGAAGCTGACCCGTGAACAGGCTGTGCTCAATTTCGGGGAAGAGTACGTCAGGCTTGCGGGCGTATCTCAGCAATACACGCGCGATCCGGTGATGGTGATTGGGGATCATGTCATCGAAAACACGATGGGATCTTTGTATCGGCGGGCAGACATTCTGGGACTGACCTCACTCCTTTTGGGAAGGGTGCCGCCTTCGGGAGCATCCTGGGTTTCGATGCCAGCGGCCGATTACTCGGCGATGTTGGCCGGTGGACAATTCGATAAGGGAAAGTGTGCCGCGATAGAAGGCGGGGATGTCATCGTCCTTGGAAAGAAAGTCTTCGTTGGAAATTCTCGCAATGCGGCCACCGGTTCAAGCGAGCCCGGCTACCGCTGGCTAAAATCATACTTGAAGCCCCATGGTTACGACGTGGAACTTGTCCGGCTGGCTGAGGACATCCTGCATCTCGACGTTGCGCTCTCGGCGCCGAGATTCTGGATTGCTTGTGGTGTGTCCAGAGGTCTTTTTGGATGGAGTTCCGGCGTACTTCAATGGATGGGACCGCATAGAAGTAACGCGGGATCAGGCTCGCAACCTCGCAACGAATGGATTGCCGATCGACCCGGATACGTACATTCAAGGATACAATGACCGCTATGATGGCAGGCACGTTCGAGAGGCTTTGGAAAAGCGGGGGATTCGCGTCTATCCGATCTATTTCGGCGGCCATATAGGACATGGCGGCTCTATTCGATGCAGCACATGTCCGCTCCTCCGCCAGAGTTCGCCTGTGAAGCGAATTTGACATTCCGGTTTCGCGGCCAGCGCGAAACCGGGGGACGGCTTATGAACGGGCAATATCCGGAACGGAGCGCCTTTCAACCGTGTGCCAGCGTCAGTGCACGAGCTGATGCAAGTTCCGGCGAGACGTTTAGGGGACGAACCTAATGCAGCAGGGCCGGAGGAGGGCTGCTGGATCGCGCCCTCCTTCTCCGAAATCAGCCGCAGTATGTAGGCGATTTCGTCTCGCGCATCCCGCGTTGCATCCCGGTCTTCAACCGGGATTTCCTCGGCGATTCTGAGCAGAATATTCGCCAAGGAGAGCAACTCGGGAACCGTGAGTTCAGTTAGTCTCATGCAGTCTGCAGCTCCGCCGGCAGCGCATCGCGGGCCTTGCCAACCAGCGCCGCGAAGCCGCCCGGATCGGTGATGGCCAGGTCCGACAGCACCTTGCGGTCGACCACGATGCCTGCCTTGTTGAGGCCGTCGATGAACCGGCCGTAGGTCAGCCCATGCTCACGGACGGCAGCGTTGATGCGCTGAATCCAGAGCGAACGGAAATTGCGCTTCTTCGTGCGCCGGTCGCGATAGGCGTATTGGCCGGCCTTTTCGACAGCCTGGCGGGCGATGCGGATGGTATTCTTGCGGCGGCCGTAAAAGCCTTTTGCCTGCTTCAGAACGGCCTTATGACGGGCGTGACCCGTGACGCCGCGCTTCACACGTGACATTTTATATCTCCAAGATCAAGCTTTGCAATCTTAACGCGATCAGTCAAGCCCATAGGGCGAAAACTTCTTGATGATCGCCGCGTCGCCCGGCTCAAGCACAGTGCCGCCACGAGCGCTGCGGATGAACTTCGGTGTCCGCTTAATCATGCCGTGACGCTTGCCAGCCTGGCCGGCCATAACCTTGCCGGTGCCGGTAATCTTGAAGCGCTTCTTAACGCCGCTCTTGGTCTTCATCTTGGGCATTTTGCTTCCTTTCGTGTCTGATCTCGCTGGCGAACGGCGAAGCTCCAACTCGATACCAGCGCTCAAGTAGCCCGAAGGGCGGTAGCGCCAATAAGTTGCTGCCTGCCATCGCTTTCATGGGAGAAGCTTTGAAGCCGCCACGGCATGCCCTAATGCGCCGGGCGGCTCAGCGCGTGCACAATATGCCGGCGTTGCGAAATACGCAACCGTTTCAGTATCCGGTATTGGCCCGGCTTCGTTCGGCGGCGAGGTTGAATGCATACAAGGCGCGCGTGGCTTCTCCGGCCTCGACCACGCTGTTTTCTCCGCCCGGGCGAGCGTGCAACTCGCCTCGCAAGCGGATGCGGCTGGGAGAAGGGACGCCGGAATTGCCCTTTACCTTTGGGGAGAGGGCCGTCGCTCCTTCGCGCCTCTCCCTTTGGGGGAGAGGATTGGGGTGAGAGGCATTAAAACTTACCGCGCCCGCTATTATTCAATCAGCCCGGTGTAGGAATTCCCGGAAAGACTAAATACCGTGTGAGTCCTGCCATCTTCGGTTGTAAGTTTTGCTCGTCCGGCAACGAGTTCTCGCTGGGTGATGGATAGCCACTTATTTTTCGTCTCAACGAATTTCAGCCTGCGAAGATTCTCGATGCCGGCCACGATCCCTTCCTGGTTAAAGTCGAGTTTGCCTTTCAATTCGAGCGTCGCAGCGGTAACGAAATATTCTCCGTCCTTCTTGTAGAGACGAATTTCAAGCGCACGATCCCCTTCACTGACGAACGCGGTCATGGGGGCCTCGTCTGAGGCGGCCTCCTCAGGCACCTGACCGTGGGCCACGACTGTCAGGCTGACCAAAATTGAAAGTACCCAGAGCAAGCGGCTGGCATCAACACGCATAACAAACCTCGCAAATTGAGAACAATAGGCTGAAAAACAGGATAAGAATCCACTATTGCTGCTGTGAAGAAAGTCAAGTACCGGAATGGCGGCAGTGGATAAACCCGTCCGGTGCTGCCTCGCGCCTAGTGTGGAATTCCGCTTGTATTCTATGCGAGCTGCCAGTGCCGGCGCTCCGGGGACGCGCAAATCTGCATAGCTGCTTATCGGTTGCTGCATGCCAAAGAGGCGGCGCTTTCGGCCGGTGGGGCGCGGTTCGAGGCGGCGGGCGCAAGCGGAGTGGCAAAATGGCCCCCGGAACGGTAGCGGTGCGTCGCAAGCCTGGTATTTTCAAAGGCAAGGCCCATCGTCGCGAGACGGCAACGCCGCAGTGCCGATCCAACCCCAGCGTGGCGTTTGCGGTTTCTGGATTGCTTTGGCCTGCGGAGCCTCGACGCCGTCATTGAATTTTATGCGTATTTACAGTAAGTTGCGCGTTGTTAAAGGTCTGGCAGGGTACTTCCGGTATAATTACGGCTGCGAAAGCAAAGAGGGGATACTGGACGGCGCGGACAGGAAACGTGAAGAACTCCGGTTAAAAAACCGATTTAACTCGCCATTGATACCGGAAAGCCCGTTACGCAGACCCGCTTCGTTTTAGATCGGAAGAGGCACGAATGACCAAACCCGCAAAGCCGGATTTCCGCGCAAGCCTGGCGGCCCACAAGCCCCTGTGCAGCGCCTGGCTCGGCCTCGGCTCGCCGCTTAGCGTCGAGATCGCTGCGGACGCGGGCTGGCATGCCGTAATGATCGACCAGCAGCACGGCGCGGGCGGGCCTGGGGTGCTTGAGGGCTGCCTTACTGCGGCGAAGGCAGCGGGCGTGCCCGCGATGGTGCGGGTTGCGAGCCTCGATTTCGGGCTCATAGGCCGGGCGCTCGACGCGGGCGCGCAAGGGATCATGGTACCGATGATGGAGACGGCGGAGGACGCGGCACTGCTCGTGCAGGCGGTCAAATATCCGCCGGCCGGGCGCCGCAGCCATGGACCCTATCGCGCGAAATTTCTGATCGAGGGCGACTATTTCGCCGCCGCCAACGGCTGGACGCTCGCCTGCGGCCAGATCGAGACGGTGGAGGCGCTGGCGAACATCGAGGCGATCTGCGCCACGCCAGGCCTGGACATGATCTGCCTCGGACCCAACGACCTCGCCATTGCACTGTCGCGCGGCCAGGACCGGAACATCCGGTCGCCGCAGGTGCTGGAGGCCATCGAGCGGGTGCGGGCGGCAGCGGCGGCGCGGGGCGTCGTGACCAGCATCTTCGCCAACGACCGGGACTTCGGCCAGCAGATGGCGGCGGCGGGGTGGCAGGTCATCTCGATCGGCACCGACGGCGGGTGGCTTGCGAGCATGGCGCGCCAAATGCTGCCCCGGTAACGCCCAACAAACACCGCCTTCTTAATTAATTCCAAGGGTTAGGCTTTCCAACCTGTTGTCTTCGCGCTAGGGCAAGGTTGGGGGGATGGATGGGGCCGCCTGCGCCGTCCAGGAAACGCCAGCGGCGTTATCCGGGATCGTTGCGAACGGTTGTGCCCTCCAAGATCCCAGTTACGGCGCGAGTGCCGTTGCGGGATGAAAGAAACTGGGCTTGTTACGAGGGAGTATTCCAATGGGTTATGTGGTTGACGTCTTGATGTATGTGGCCCTGTTCGTAATCATCAAGACGATTCAGATGATCGCGAGCTTCACCTATACAACCTACAAATCGCTGACGATCCACAACAGTTGGGCGCACGCCTTTTTCCCGCCGCTCAGGGACCGTCTGCGCTATGGCCTCAAGGGCGACATATTCTATTTCGGCGCCGGTATCTTAATCGCACTCTCCGCTGACAAGATCCGCGCGTTGATAGGCTCTTAAGCACGTTCGCACCCTTCGTTTGGGGCGCGTCAGCTTACGCTCGTAGCATGGTGGCTGCCAACGAGGTGAGCCCAGATGATAGGCCGTGCGCCCTTAGCGATTGGAGCGGCAGCGCTTCTGCTGCCGTTCGTAGCAGCCTTCCAAGCCCGCGCTGAAGGCGAGGCGCCTCCCGCGCAGCCAGTGACCCAGCAGGCGGAGGCAAGTCCCGCCAAACCGGGGCCGGCGCCCATAAAGTTGAGCTGCAGGGCGGTGCGCAACGATATCGGCATGTACGAGCCGCTGCGGTTCATGTCCGTAACGATCGACATGCCGAAGAAATTTGTGAAGGTGGTTCACGAAGGCGACGGAAAGGCGTTCGAGTTCAATGACGGAAGCGGCCGCAACGGCTCAGGCGCGTTTGTGAAGATCTCGGATGACGCTGTCGTCTACGGCCAGCAGGGCCGGGAGACCTGGCGGATAGACCGCTACACGGGAACGATGACAAGCTCGGCTTTCACCATTCAGTTCGAATGCCAGCCCCGGCCGGCGGAGCGTAAATTCTAAGCGCGGTTCAGCCGTCACTGCCGAACGCGGCACTGTTGTTCCAGTAACTTTGCCAGCAATGACGGCGACCCCGCTTTAAATGAAAATCCCACGGGCTGGCTGCCTTGGTTCGCAAAAGCGGCCATTCGCTCCCGTGGTCATTCATGAGCCGCGGCTTTCGCGGCCTAAGGAGAAAGTGCCAGTATTAGGTACTCACTTTCAACTGACCGGGAGTTGCGGTAAAATCGGCCCCCAACCGTGGGCTTGGCGGGCGGCGGTTTGCGAGGCAATTGTATAAAAAACGTTTACAATGACTTACGGGACCGGCAAGCCTCCCGCCCAAGGTGCGTTTTTTGCAACGGACCTCTTCCATAATCGAAAAAAGTTCAAAAAAATATTCACAAAATTGGGATTTGGGGCGCCGCGGCGGCTTGGAACTGTGTAGGAGCGGGGAAAACGGCAATGCGTGCACGTGGTCTGAAGCTGCGGGCCGTCTTCCTGTCGCTCCTGTCCGCTATAAGTCCAGGCGGGCGAGATAGGCTGCGACGGCTGCGATCTGCTCCTTGGTCATGCTGGTTGCGATTGCCTGCATGGTGTTCGGGTTTTCGGGCGACACCGGATCCTTGCTCCGGTAGCCCTTGCCCCAGCCGTTGAGCTGCTCGACGGTGTAGGCGTACATCTGGCCCGCCACCCTGGGAACGAGGTCGCTGCCTTCGCCATTCGAGCCATGGCAGGCCGCGCAGGCCGGTACGTTCTCGTTCGGAAGCCCCTCGTCGAATATTTGCTTGCCCTGGGCCACGAGGTTCTTGGGGCCGCCGCCCGCGGGTCTCGGCTTCTGGGCGGAAAAGTATTCGGCTATGGCGGTTCGCATACCGGGGGTAAGTCTTTCGGCAATGGGCACCATGAACCGCTTCGCGACCGGATTGTCGCGGTTGTGCCCGGCAAGTGCGGTGAACTGGTTTTCGAGATACTGGACCTGCTGCCCGGCAAGCTGCGGAATGGGGTAATAGGCGCGATAGCCCCGGCCCGACGGCCCATGGCATTCGGTGCAATACTGGATCTTGGCCTTGATCGCGCCCTTTGGAGCCGCGTTGCCGGCCATGTTCGCGGCCTGGCCCCCGGACGGGAAGACGATTGCGAGAGCTGCTATGGCCAAGGCTGTTGCGCCGGCTTTCATGGCGTTCCTCCGTGCGGACCTTTTTCTGCCGCAAGCAGGCCTGGAGAGAAACGGGAGGCTAGCCACGCTTGCGCCTCTGCGCCCACTGGTTATGTATGGAAATTGTCTCACACGGCGCGGCGGTAAAGAAGCCCCGCCGCCAGGGGCAGGCGAACAAATTTTAGTGTGCGATGCCAGACCCGCCGGGATGTTCCGGACCGGCGTCTTTGAGCCCTGAAGTAACGCCATGTTTACGCTCCCGGTTGCTCCGCCGGACCCTTTTGGAAGGCGGAGGGACGCTTGTCGATTTTGAAGTAATATAACAGAAATGTCTTGAGTAAGCGTTAAGTGGTCTATGTGTTTGATCGCATTGTGTAATTTGTGGAGCGCTCTCGCGGCGGCATGGTTAGTCCAGAATATGCGCTCATATTTAACGGGATTCCTGGAATACAGAATTCCGCCAAAAACGAGCAAGTTTTTGCAAAAAGCCGCGTGATTTGAACATGAGGTCAGCGCGTTTACTGTATTCATATTAACTATAGTGGGTGCCCACGCGAAACGAACACCGCGCGAGGGCGAAGGAGCCGGCGATGCCAGACACGGAAGTGATGCGGTTGGCATTTCTGCAATGGGTGGTGCGGATCTGCGCAGGCGATCAAAATTGAGGCCGCCCCTCTGCCGGAAACAAACGTCCCAGCCACTGGCGGCGCCGTCTCTTGCCGGGGACATGGCGACCATCTGGAACTGGCTTTTCATGTCCCGCAATGGCGCGGGCATATGCCCCGCTGTGCATGGCGCTGCCGTATGACCAACTTTTCAAACAGCTCCGCAGGCATCCCGCCGCTATATCCGGCTGCGTTCTGCGAATGGCCGGAGGATTGCGCAGGATCGGCTGAAGTGCAACCAGACCGCGAAAGTTTTACACAACTTTGACGGAGCGGTTGAAAAAGAGTCGCGCGCGGCTGGCAAAATGCGGCGCGCCAAGGTCCGCGCAAGCTCCGCTGGAATAATGCAAGAACGCAGACAAGTAAGCGTCCCAGGCGATGGGGCGTCCAGTTTTTTGGCGGATGTGGAAAAAGCAGGTATAGAGATACGATTGAAACTCAGTCATGCGCGATTACGGTATCCCGATACGCGGCTCAGCGGTGAAAGGACGTTTGCGGAAGTTTTAGGCTGTCCGCTGGACTTTCTCATGTTGAGAGGAAAGCAGCCCCCTATACACTGGCACTCTATTGCTCGCCATGCTCCACGATAAACTCAGGGACAGCAGCCGGCCGGCGCCAAGCGTCAGACTTTGACCGCCAGCGAAGGCACCCGCTCCGCCTAAGCCGCCCCGAACACCCGCTCGAAGATCGCATCCACATGGCGCATATGCGTGCGCATATCGAACAGCGCTTCGAGTTCGGCCGGGGCAAGTGCCGCGCTAACCTCCGCATCGGCCTTCAGGAACTCCAGGAACGAGCCCTCGCCCCGGAAGGCGCGCATGGCGTTCCGCTGCACGGCGCGGTAGGCGTTCTCGCGGCTGAGGCCCTTCTGCGTCAGCGCCAGCAGCACCTGCTGCGAGTGCACCAGGCCGCCGCCGCGTTCGAGGTTCTGCTTCATGCGCTCGGGGTAGACCACGAGCTTGTCGATCGACGCCCGCGAGCCGCGCCAGCGCGAAATCGAGCGTCACCGTGGAGTCCGGGCGCGACCAGGCGCTCCACCGACGAATGCGAGATGTCGCGCTCGTGCCAGAGGGCCACGTTCTCCATGGCCGGCACCGCATAGCCGCGCACGATCCGCGCCAGGCCGGTGAGGTTCTCGGTCAGCACCGGGTTGCGCTTGTGCGGCATGGCCGACGAGCCCTTCTGCCCCTCGGAGAAGAACTCCTCCGCCTCGCCCACCTCGGTGCGCTGGAGATGGCGGATTTCGGTAGCAAGCCGCTCCACGGAGGAGGCGATCACGCCGAGCGTCGCGAAGAACATGGCGTGCCGGTCGCGCGGGATGATCTGCGTGGAGACGGGCTCGGGCCGGAGCCCCAGCTTGCCCGCGACGTAGGCTTCGACGCGCGGATCGAGATGCGCGAACGTGCCGACCGCGCCCGAAATCGCGCAGGTGCCGATGTCCTCCTTGGTGCACTCCAGCCGCTCCTTGGCGCGGCTGAACTCGGCATAGGCGAAGGCGAGCTTCAGCCCGAAGGTGGTGGGCTCGGCGTGGATGCCATGGCTGCGGCCCACGGTGACGGTATGCTTATGCTCCAGCGCGCGGCGCTTCAGCGCGGCCAGGAGCGCATCGATATCGGCCAGCAGGATGTCCGCCGCGCGCGTGAGTTGCACCGCAAGGCAAGTGTCGAGCACGTCGGAGGAGGTCATGCCCTGGTGCATGAAGCGCGCCTCGGGGCCGGTATGCTCGGCCACGCTCGTCAGAAACGCGATGACGTCGTGCTTCACTTCGCGCTCGATCTCGTCGATGCGCGCGATGTTGAAGCCGCCGCGCTCGCGCAGCACCTTGGCCGTGCCCTGGGGCACCTGGCCCAGCTCCTCCATGGCCTCGGCGGCCAGCGTCTCGATCTCCAGCCAGATCTCGTACTTGGTTTGATCGGACCAGATGGAGGCCATTTGCGGCCGGGAATAGCGCGGGAATCATGCGAGGTCTTCCTTCAAAGTGCGATGGCCGCCTCGAAGGCTGGCACGGTGAGACGATGGGATTGCAAAAGGCGGATCAGGGCAGGCGATGGTGCCAGCCCGGAGGTAAACCGGATTTCCCCGCGCCCGCGTTTTGCGCCCACGCCAACGACATGGCCCGTTTCGGCCAGCACATTGGCGATGCGGCGCGCAATGGCTGGCGCTGGGTCGAGCCACGCCACAGGCCATGGCGCAAGCGCATCCAGCTTGTCAAGCAGAAGCGGATAATGGGTGCAGCCCAGCACCACGACATCGGTTCTGGCGCTGCCCTCGCCGGCGAAGGCGGGCGCGATCTCGCGGGCGACGGTCTCCTCGTCCACGTCCGCGCCGCTGGCATGCGCCTCGGCCAGGCTGGCAAGCGTGGGCGCGCCAACCAGGGTGAAGTGCGCTCCTGCGCCGAATTTCTGGATCAAGGTGCGGGTATATTCGCGGGCGACGGTTGCGGGCGTGGCCAGCACCGAGACGAAGCCGCTTTGCGTCAGCGCGGCGGCGGGCTTGACGGCGGGCACGGTCCCGACGAAGGGAATGGGGAAGCTTTGGCGCAGGGTTTCGAGCGCGATGGTGGAGGCGGTGTTGCAGGCCAGCACGATGCAATCCGGCTCGAAATCACGCACGCCCGCCTCGATGATCGTGACCAAGCGAGCGGTAAGCACGGCATCGCTTTTGGAACCGTAGGGAAAGCCCGCATCGTCGGCGATGTAGAGGACATCGGCCTCGGGCACGGAGTTGCGCGCGGCGCTGAGCACGGTCAGCCCGCCAAGCCCTGAATCGACGAAGAGAAGCCGCGGGTGCCGGCCGGAATTGCTCATGATGCCGTCACCTTGGGGCACCTCGTTGTATCGGCCGGGGCTGACCCGGCGTAGCGGCAGGCTTCCGCCGGCGTCATCGCGAGGCGCCGAAAGGCGCCGTGGCGATCCAGGAGCAGCTTGCAGCGCGTTTGCGTATGCCGCCCCTGGATTGCTTCGGGGCGATGCCCTTCGCAATGACGGAAGCGGTCAAGACAATCGCCTGGATTTGCTATCACAACGGGGGAACCGAAACAATTCTTTTCATATCCCAACTATGGGTGCGCGAAAAGCTGGCGATAGCAAGGCGTGCCATCCGGTAGGCTGCCGCTGGCCTCGTATACGCCCCTGGCGATGGCGCGCGCTATGGCGTTGGCGGCGGCGGCGCCCAGGAAGGGCAGGGCGGCGTGCGGGTTTTTCAGCGGAACCTTGCCTGTAGCGAGCGCAAACACGATGTCGCCGTCGAGCGGCGTGAACACCGGGAAAATCGCACGCGCCATGCCCGCCGCCGCCATGACCGTCAACCGGTGGCATTGCGCGTGGCTAAGGGCGGCGTCCGTTGCCACGACGCAAAGGGTCGTGCTTGCGCCGGGGAAGGCGTATTTAAAAATGGGCTCCGCCGCGTTCGCGGGCCACGGGCTTGGCAAGCCTAGGCCGCCAAACTCGGCCCCCTTCTCGAAGGGTGCCGCCCAGAAATGGCGCGTGCCGCCTATCGTCACGGCGCCTGCCGCGTTGACTGCGGCCAAGGCGCCAACCGTGACGCCTGGCCCATCTTCGCCGGCCACGCTGACAAGCTCCGAGGCGCTTCCCAGGCCGCCACGCATCCGGATGCCAGGACCGGCCGCGACGGTTGCACCAAAGCCCGCCCCGGCGCTCCCGAGCGCGAATTCCGGCCCGGCGGCGGATGCGGCCTCGTAAGCCATGTCGCGATAGGGCGAATGGCGGCCCCATTCCTTGGCCCCGCCGTTGAGGAGGTCGAACAGGATCGCCTGCGGCACGATGGGAACGGTGGTGGGGCCAACGGCGAAACCGCGCCCCTTTTCGCGCAGGAAACTTTGCACGCCGCCTGCCGCGTCGAGGCCAAAGGCCGAGCCGCCGGAGAACACGATGGCGTCAGCCACGCCAACGGAGCCTTCGAGAGCGATGGCGTCCCGGTCGCGCGTGCCCGGGCCGCCGCCGAAGACCGCCGACGCGGCCACCGCGGCGGTGTCGCATAACACCGCCGTCACACCGGAGGCGAGTGCCGGGTCATGCGCGTTGCCGGCGGAAAGGCCGGTTACATCCGTGATCGAATTGCGAAGGCCGGTTGGCATAAGTGCGCCTCCTAAGCGGAATTGTTCCACCGGTTATAGCGCGTTCAGCGTCAAGCGGAGCTTATCATCCAGCCTTGACGGAGCCTTCCGCGCCGCATTTGCAGCAGCGGAAGCGGCCCAGGAAGGCGCGCGTCAAAAGCGCCGCCTTCGCACTGGCCGCGCGTTCGGCAAGGCTGAGCAGTGCCGCGGCGCGGGGCTCGCCGATCAAGGCATCCGCCTCCGCCGGGAACATAAAACCGTCGGCTCTGGACGGAGCACCGTCTTTAAAGTCGTCTACTGCCCTGTCCCCGGCTCCCTGCTTCTCCGGATCCGCATAGATGGCGACCCGCTCCCCAAACAGGATGTACTCATGGCCCCAATCGCAGGATGGGCATCTGAACCAGCCTTCCTCGCCGCAATTGAGCACGCTAGCGAGATTGTGCAGCCCGTCGGCGGCGGCGATGCCGCTCAGGAGATAGAGCTGGGCCTCCTCCTCTTGCGGGTTTTCGAGAAATGCGCGTTCGCAAAGCGCCTGGATGGCGGGTAGCGCCGCGATGAATTCCTGCCGGATGGAGCGGATTTTTTCCAGGTCCGCCGCATCGATTGGCTTCGTCTCCAGAACTTCGTGGCAGTGGCTAAGCTCGGCCGCTTCCTCCCGGGAGGCTTGCTCCGCGTTGGCTTCCATGACATTTTCGAGGCTTCGGTAATAGGCGAGCTTCTTGTCCCATTCTTCAAGGCTCAGTGGCAGGCCCAAAAGCGGCGCCTCGTTACGCTCGTGAAGCGATTCATATTGGCGGCTGAACGCGCAAAGAACCACCGAAGCCAGAAGGCCCGCAATCTCCAGCCGCTGGGGCCGGTTCGCCTCGGGTTCCGCGATCTTCAGGAGATACGGAACCGCCGCATAGGTCGCGCCATAAACGGTGCCCTGCTGGTATAGGCTTTCCCAGAATAGCGCGTTCGCTTCCTCACCGTCCCATGAGTTCGAGAGCCGCGCCAGTGCCTCTGGAATGTCACGGCTTTCAAACGCATCGTCGAGTTTGCGCCAGAGCGGATCGTTCAATTCGAGCATTGCCGTCGCCATACCTTACTTTCGCAGCCCGGATGCTGGAAGCCGCGCACCAGTTCGCCGCCGGGAAGTCCCGACCTTCATGCGGCAGGCACGGAATGGACTTCCTGCGGAACAGGCCGTTAGCGTAGCAAACTATGCACCTGCTGGAACAGCATTGTCCGCAGGCAAGTTCCCGTGCGACGCCTCTTGCCGCATGCGGTGCGAACTTGCCTCGCTGCACTGGCACGCGGCTTGAAGAGCGGGTGTTACTCCTGCTCGTAGGCGGTCTTGTTCCACTTATAGACGACGTAGGGCGTGAGCGTCGGATCGCCCTTGGCGTCGAACTTGAACTTGCCGAGCACGGTGTCGAACTCGCCCGTGTCGAGGGCTGCCTTGACCTTTGCCGCGTCGGTGGATTGCGCCTTCTCAGCCGCGCCCTTCCAGGCCTGGATGGCGGCGTAGACATAGAGCACGTAGCCCTCGGGGTCGATATTCTTGGCCCGGTACTGCTTCACGACCTCAGCCGCCGCAGGGTTCTTGCGCGGATCGGGCGCGAAGGTGAACAGCGTCCCCTCAACGTCGGGGCCGGCGATCTGGCCAAGCTCCACCGACACGAGCGCGTCGCCGCCCATCAGGATCGTCTTCATGCCCTGGGCGCGCATCTGCCGGATGATGAGGCCCGCCTCGGTGTGATAGCCGCCGAGATAGACGATATCGATCTTGGCTTCCTTGAGCTTGGTGACGACGGTGTTGTAGTCCTTCTCGCCCGCCGTGATAGTGTCGGCGAAGACCTCCATCTTGCCGCCTGCGTTCATCGCCTTCCTGGTCTCCTCGGCGAGGCCTTTGCCGTAAGCGGTCTTGTCGTCCAGGATGGCGATATTCTTGTCCTTGTAGTGCGTGGCGAGGTAGGTACCGGCAATCGAGCCCTGCTGGTCGTCGCGGCCGCAGACGCGGTAGCTCAAGCCATCCTTCGGGCGCTGGTCGGTGTATTTCGGATTGGTCGAGCCGGGCGAAATCTGGACGATGCCGGCTTCGTTATAGACGTCGGAAGCGGGGATCGAGGAGCCGGAGCAATAGTGGCCGGCCACGAACACCACGCTCTTGGCCGCAAGCTGCTCGGCGACGGAGCGCGCCTGCTTCGGATCGCAGGCATCGTCGCCCACTTCGAGCTTGAGCTGCTTGCCGAGCACGCCGCCTGCCTTGTTGATATCGGCAACGGCAGCCTCCGCGCCCGCCTTGAACTGCGCGCCGAAGCTCGCATACTCGCCCGTCATGGGGCCTGCGACGGCGATGGAGACTTCCGATTGAGCGGACGCGCTGGGGATTGCCCCAAGGCTCGCCGCCGCCAGGGCCAGGCTTGCAAGGATGAACCGCATTCTTTTCCTCTTCCTTTGAATCAGTATCGAGGCACATAAGACCAGGATTTTGCTTGCATTAGGGCTTACGCAGCCGCCAGCGCAGAAGGCCTGCCTTTTCGGTGAGCCAGCTATATTGGCGCAACATTTGCGCGCGGCGCTGGAGGTGGAAGCCGAGGCCCGCGAACAGCAGGAGAATCGCCGTGTCCGTGGCGTAATAGTGCGGGGAGTGCATGTTGCCTTGCGCCGCCCGCCAGCTCGCGAGCGTGGCGCCGGCGAACAGCCCAAAATGCAGGAAGCGGATGGCAACGCCCAGCATCATCGTATAAATCGCCGCTTGCCAGAACGGCTTCCAGCCCTTCGCCGCCGCCCGCCCGATCGCAAACGCCGCCCCGCCGCCAGCGAGGAGAGTGACGAAGAAGAAGGCCCAGAACGAGGTTTCCCAGATCATGCCCATGGCTGTGCCTTTGCGCTTCGGCGGCCGCAACAGACTCTGCTGTCATGGCCGGGCTTGACCCGGCCATCCACTAAAAAATTAGTATGCTTCGTCTTTGGCCTGGATGGCCGCATCAAGTGCGGCCATGACAGCTGCGGCAAGACCTCACCCATGCGCACCGCCCTCAAGATACGCCGCCTTCACCTCCTCGCGCTGGAGCAGTTCGGAGGCCTTCCCCGACATGGTGATCTTGCCGTTGACCATGACGTAGCCGCGATGGGCGAGTTTCAGCGCGTGGAAGGCGTTCTGCTCGACCAGGAACACGGTGAGCCCCTGTTTGCGGTTCAACTCGCGGATCACCGAAAAGATCTGGCGCACGATGATGGGAGCCAGGCCCAGCGACGGCTCGTCCAGCAGCAAGAGCTTCGGCCGGCCCATGAGCGCGCGCGCGATGGCGAGCATCTGCTGCTCGCCGCCGGACAGCGTGCCGCCCCGCTGGGTGCGCCGTTCGGCAAGCTTGGGGAACAGCTCGAACACCATCTCAAGATCGCGCCCAGCCATGTCCGGCTGCTTGGCGAGCAACGCGCCCATGCGCAGGTTCTCGTGCACGGTCATGCGCGGGAAAATGCGCCGGCCTTCGGGCGACTGTGCGATGGAAAGCCGCATGATTTCGTGCGTGGGCAGCTTGGTAATGTCGCGCCCGGCGAACACGACCTGGCCCGAGCGAGCGCGCGGATCGCCGCAGATCGTCATCATCAGCGTGGATTTGCCAGCACCGTTCGAGCCGATCAGCGTCACGATCTCGCCCTCGTACACGTCGAGATCGACGCCCTTGAGCGCCCGGATGTTCCCGTAATAGGTCTCCACACCACGGATGGAAAGCAGCGGGGCGGTGCCGAAGCCGGTTGAAGGGGGGCCGCTCATGAAGCAAGCGTCCTGCTGGAGCGGGCTGCGTTGGCGCTGGCATAGGCTCCGGCTTGTTGCGAGGTTCTGCCGTGAACGAAGCTCGCTCCCCTCACCCTGTCCCTCTCCCATGGGAGAGGGACAGGGTGAGGGGCGATTCCCTCGTTCTTCACGCCACCCCGCGATAAGCCGGTGCCCATGTGCAGTGACGCCGGATAACTCATAGCCCTGCCTCCGCTTCGGCTTCTTCCACCTCGTCATCCTCGACGCCGAGATAGGCTGCGATCACCTTCGGGTCCTCGCGGATTTCGGCGGGGGTGCCCTCGGCGATCTTGCGGCCGTAGTCGAGCACGTTGATACGGTCGGAGATGCCCATCACCACGCCCATGTCGTGCTCAATCAGGAGAATGGAAAGCGCGTGCTCCTTGCGGATCTTGAGGAGCAGCTCGTTCAGTGCGGCGGACTCGCGCGGGTTGAGGCCGGCGGCTGGCTCGTCGAGGCAGAGAAGCACAGGCTTCGTGCACATGGCGCGCGCGATTTCGAGCCGGCGCTGGTCGCCATAGGGCAGGCCCCCGGCCGGCTCGTCTGCGCGGCGGAGGAGGCCGATCTCGCGGAGCCAATAGGCCGCACGCTCGATGGCTTCCTCCTCGGCGCGGGCGTAGCCGGGGAGGCCCAGGAGGCCGCCGAAGGTGTAGCCGGACGCGGCGTTGAGCACGTTATGCTGCGCCACCAGCAGGTTTTCGAGCACGGTCATGCCGGCGAACAGGCGGATGTTCTGGAAGGTGCGGGCCACCCGCGCGCTGCGGGCGATCTCGAAGCCTTGCATGCGTTCGAGCAGGTAGAGCGCGCCGCCCGGTGCCGTGGCCCAGGGCCTGCCGCTGCCGGTAAGCCCGGGCAGCGCCTCGAAGGCGGACGCGGAGCCATGCGCTAGTGCCACGCGGCCTTCGGATGGCTTATAGAAGCCGGTGATGCAGTTGAAGACGGTGGTCTTGCCCGCGCCATTGGGGCCGATGATGGCGGTAATTTCGCCGCGGCGCGCGGAAAAGGACAGCCTGTCGACGGCGGTTAGGCCGCCGAAGCGCATGGAGAGATGCTCGACGCGCAGGATTTCCTCGCCGTCCATCAGCCATGCCCTTCTTTGACGAAGCTGGCGGAGATGGAGCGCGCTTCCCCAATCGACGCGGAAGGCGTGCGCCCGGCCATGAGCCCGCGCGGCCGCCACAGCATCACCACCACCATGGACAGCCCGAAGATCAGCATGCGGTAATCCTGAAGCTCGCGGAAGCGCTCGGCGCTGCCGACCAGCGCGACGGCGGCGATCACCACGCCGAGCTGGCTGCCGAGCCCGCCCAGCACCACGATGGCGAGCACCAGCGCGGACTCCCCGAAGGTGAAGGATTCTGGGCTGATGAAGCCCTGCCGCGCGGAGAAGAACGCGCCCGCGAAGCCGCCGAACATGGCGCCGATGGCAAATGCGGTGAGCTTTGCCGTCACGGTGTTGATGCCCAGCGACCGGCAGGCGATCTCGTCCTCGCGCAGCGCCTCCCAGGCCCGCCCGATGGGCAGCCGCCTGAGCCTGAGCGTCACGAAATTCGTGAGCAGCGCCAGCACCAGGATAAGGTAATAGAGGAAGATCAGCCGGTGAGTGGCGTTGTACTCGATGCCGAAGAAATTATGGAAGGTGGCGCCGCCCGTGCGCTCGAAGGGCAGGCCGAAAAAGGTCGGGCGCGGGATGCGGTTGACGCCGTTCGGGCCGCCTGTGACGGTCTGCCAGTTGATGAGGACGATGCGGACAATTTCGCCGAACGCGAGCGTCACGATAGCGAGGTAGTCGCCGCGCAGGCGCAGGACTGGGAAGCCCAGCGTCATGCCCCAAAGGCCAGCGAACAGCCCGGCGAGCGGCAGGCAGACCCAGAACGACCAGCCGAAATGCGTCGAGATCAGTGCGTAGGTGTATGCGCCGACCGCGTAGAAGGCGACGTAGCCGAGGTCCAAGAGCCCCGCGAGCCCAACCACCACGTTCAGCCCCCAGCCGAGCATGACGTAAATGAGGATCTGCGTCGCGGTATCGACCGCATAGCGCTGCGGCGGCCCAACGATCAGGAACGGCAGCAGCGCCGCGACGATCAGGAGGGCTGCGGGAAACTCCTGCCCGAAGCGGGATACCAGCACCTCGGGGAATTTCGAAATCCGGTTGGGATGCAGGACGGCGAGGCTCAGCCGGCTCGCACGTACCGCCGCCATGGCCAGGATCACGATGAAGGCGGCGATGCAGGCGAAGGTCAGGAGGTCGGCGGCGGTGCCGGCGGCCCAGGACTGGCGCGAGGCCCATTCGACGATGGCGGTGCGCGTGCCGCCCCGGGCGAAGAGCAGAAGGCCTAAGCCCAGCGCGGCAAGGATTGCCGGCGTGCGCAACCTTTTTACCAGGAGGGTAAGCGCCGCAAGCGTGCGCCCGCCGTCGAGCGGGCGCCAGACCACGATGTCGAACAGGAAACGGATGCCCGCCACCGCCGCGGCCATGCCGGCGGCCTTGGCGAAATGCACGGTGATTTCGAGCCCGCCATTGGCGCTGTCCGTGCGCAGGCCCACGAGCGAGCCCAACAGCGCCAGCGCCAGCAGAAAGGTTATGCCAGCGTCCCTGACGGCATTTGCCACGCCGCTGGGCCGCCTTGCCCGGCGCCGCGAGTTCCGCCGCTGGCCTCTCCGCGATATCCACCATCCGGCCTACACCTTCTCGACCTCGGGCCGGCCGAGCAGCCCCGATGGCATGAAAATCAGCACGATGGCGAGAATGGAGAACGCCGCCACATCCTTGTACTGCGCGGTGAAATAGGCGCCCCAGAACACCTCGATCAGGCCGATGATGAGCCCGCCCAGCATGGCGCCCGGCAGCGAGCCGATGCCGCCCAGCACCGCTGCCGTGAACGCCTTGATGCCGGCCACGAAGCCGATGAAGAAGTCGATCACGCCGTAGTAGAGGAGGAACATCAGTCCGGCCACTGACGCCAGCGCCGCACCGATCACGAAGGTAAGCGAGATGGTGCGGTCGACGTTCACGCCGCAGAGCGACGCCATCTTGCGATCCTGCTCGCAGGCGCGCTGCGCGCGGCCGAGCGCTGTGCGGCCGATGACGAGCGAGAACGCGGCCATCAGCGCGACGGTCGTGCCCATGATGAGGATTTGCACGTAGCTCAGGGTCACTGTGAAGCCGCCGTTATCCGCCACAGTAAAAGAGCCGGGGATCAGCGGCAGCAGGGGCTTCGAGCGCGCGCCCTGGCTGAGCTGCACGAAGTTCTGCAGCGTGATCGAGACGCCGATTGCGGTGATAAGCGGCGCCAGGCGGAAGGAGGAACGCAAGGGCCGGTAGGCGATGCGCTCGATGGTCCAGCCGGCCGCAGCCGTCAGCGCCATGGAGGCCAAGGCCGCCAGCAGAAGCGCCAGCGGCACCCATGTCACGGCTCCGGCGAACAGCGACAGGATCGCGATCAGCGCGATGAACGCGCCGATCATGAACACCTCGCCATGCGCGAAATTAATCATGCCCACGATGCCGTAGACCATCGTGTAGCCAATGGCGATCAGCCCGTAGATCGAGCCGAGCGTCAAGCCGTTGATGAGCTGTTGCGCGAAATAGTCCATGCGGTCCCTGGGCGGCGCTGCGTGCGCGCCGATGTTTTGAGGAGCATTTAGCGCAAAGCCGCGCCCCGCGCCAACGGTTAGTTGGCGGCGGCGGGGTAGCCAGCATGCCGCTTAACCAAGGGGACAAAGCACCTGCCTGTCAGGCAGAGTCTTTATGGCTTAATGAAATAAAAATCCTGACCTATCTGTCCAACAAGTGTCAAGCCCATAACTACCGGTAATTTCTATTATAGACGCAAGCTTGTCTTGGATCTCTATTTGAAGAACGCACGAATTTGACTTAACAAGGTCCTCCATACCCTCCAAGACGCCGCTCTCGTAGCCTTCTACGTCTATTTTTGCTGCCACAAAAACGCCTTTCTGCTTAATCAGATCGTCTATCCTGACCGCGTCGACTGTCGTATCTGAGAGCATTCGGGAATCGAGCTGCAAATGGGACAGGCCACGATGGCGGCCCCGGCAAGAAACGAAGCCAATAGTTCCGCTTCGATTTGTGGCAGCAGCCTGTACGACACAAATTTTGTCGACCAAACCGTTGATGAAAAGATTAGCATGGAGCTGAGCCCTATTGATGCTGTCCGGCTCAAACGCAAATATCTGGTTAAATTCATAGTTCTTGCTCACTATGATAGAATATAAGCCACCATGTGCTCCGATATCAAGGAATATAGAACTCGTGTCTTTCGGTCTATACCGATTAATAAGTTCTCTAAGACGGCAGATCTGCTCTTGCTCCCACTCGCCCTTTATCAAAAGGGAGCGATCAACCTTATTATGTTGATCTACTAAAAATAGCGCCCCCATTCGTTTGACCACAAGGTATTCAAGCTTGGTATACCTAAAGTGCTGTATCAGTATGCTGCGAATGATGCGGCCTAAAAATGGGATATACCCGATAAGCACGAGGGGTGACTTCTGGACGCGGGGTATAGTCATAGTTCGGAACCTGAAGTTATTTGAGACCAGTCATTAGATCGAGGCAAGGGGCAAGCCGATGTGGAGCTGCTGCGCGAAATATTCCATTCCGGTATTCCGGGCGGCGCTGCCCGCGCCTGAATTTTCCCAGGATGTAACGCAAACTCGCGGCCCACGCCAACGGATACTTTGCGTAGATAGCCTGGTGAAATCCCCACAAATAGACGGCCGGGTTGCTGCCGCCCTGGCCCGCTCCAGCCTCATCGCACTTCGGCAATATCCGCCTTGGTGCTTTCGATAAACGCGACCACCTCCGCGCGCTCCTTGCGGCACCTTGAACTTATCCGCTGTTGCGACGATAGGTGCACCTCGCGCTCCACGCCGTGGCTGCCGCGGTTCGCCCAGAAGCGCGCGAGTGCGTAAGCGGCTACACCCCGGACCTGCCCGGTTCCCGCGGGCCGTAGGGCGCTATTCATGCTTAATGCCGGCATGGTAAACGGCGGTTCTTCTTGCTTGCCGCACGCGGATTTTCGCGAATTTTTCGACGCGTTTGGCCGCCGTTTCCAGAATTAACTATAAAACGGCGCGCCGGTCTTCCGTCAGCATGCCGGCACCCCAGATATTCCAAGGCCAAATCAACGCCTTGCGCCGCGTTAATCCTTCGGAAAAGCACCCTCGCTACAATGGCGCCTTAAGGGATCGGCCCGCCAATCCGCGAAACCGGCAGGCCGGAGGCATCCAGCAGGGTTAAGGCACGCTTAACGCGGCAGCCGCCGGCGAGCGGCGGCAGGAGGGTGAAAGAAGGGCGGGCACGGCCTAATGGCCCATGGTTAAAGCCTCGGAAACATTTCCCTGTCAAAGCTGATAGCGGGACGGGTGGGGTTTTAGGCATCGCGGTTGACGCCAAGCCATTGTGACCACACTTGAGTTCTAGAAAATTCTAACTATTCCGGCTTGGCCCCCCGGCATCGGGGCGCACCCCGGGCGAAGCGGAGAACGCGGCTATGATTGGCCTATTGCTCGTCCTCGCAGTCATTGTGGCAATGTTTGTGCTGGCCATCCGGCGCGAGGCGCTATGGACCTGGGCGGTGCTGCTGGCGGTGACGACGCTGTTCATCAAGCTCGGCCTGTTCGCGGGCGAGCTGCATCTGCCCTCATTCACGGCCTGGGCGCTCGCTGGCTGGCTGCCCGCGATCGTCCTGGGCCTTCTCTCCTGGCGCCCCGCCCGGCGCGTCCTCCTGACGCGTCCCGTCTTCGGCCTGGTGAAGCGCGTGCTGCCGCCCGTCTCCAAGACCGAGCAGGAGGCCATCGACGCAGGCACCCTGGGCTTCGACGCCGAGCTGTTCTCCGGCCGCCCCGATTGGGAGAAGCTGCGCGCCGTGCCCGCCGTGGCGCTCACGGAAGAAGAGCAGCGCTTCCTCGATAACGAGACCGAACAGCTTTGCCAGATGCTCGACGATTGGGAAATCCGGCACGATCAAAACGATGTGCCCGAGCATATCTGGAATTTCGTGCGCGAGAAGGGCTTCCTCGGCATGCTCATTTCCAAGGAGCATGGCGGCTTGGGTTTCTCGGCGCAGGCGCAGTCGATCGTCCTGGGCAAGATCTCCTCGCGCAACCCGGATGCCGCCACCATGGTCATGGTGCCGAACTCGCTTGGCCCCGGCGAGCTGATCGAGAAATTCGGCACGGACGCGCAAAAGCAGCAATATCTGGAGCCGCTGGCGAAGGGCAGGGAGATCCCGTGCTTCGCGCTGACGAGCCCCTTCGCGGGCTCCGACGCCGCCAGCATGCGCGACGTGGGCTATGTCGAGAAGGGCATGTACAACGGCCAGGAGGTCATCGGCATCCGCGTGAGCTGGGACAAGCGCTACATCACGCTTGCACCCAAGGCCACGCTATTGGGCCTCGCCTTCCATCTGCTCGACCCGCAGAATTTGCTCGGCAAGGGCAGCGACCCCGGCATCACGCTGGCGCTGATCCCGGCCAGCCATCCGGGCGTGAAGACCGGCCGCCGGCATCTGCCCGCCGGCTCGTCCTTCCCGAATGGGCCGACTACGGGCGAGAATGTCTTCATTCCGTTGGACTGGGTGGTTGGCGGCGCGGATCGCGTGGGCCAGGGGTGGCGCATGCTGATGAGCTGCCTCGCGGCGGGCCGCGCCATTTCGCTGCCCGCCTCGTCCACGGCTGGAGCCAAGGCGCTGCTGCGCTTGACCTCCGCCTATGCTCGCATCCGCAAACAGTTCGCCATCCCGATTGGTCGCATGGAGGGCATCGAGGAGCCGCTGGCGCTGCTGACCGAGACGGCCTACACGCTCGAAGCCGCCCGCGCCGTCACGGCCGCGATGGTGAGCCAGGGCGCCAAGCCCGCCGTGATCTCAGGCCTGATGAAATACCAGTGCACCGAGCGCATGCGCGCCTGCCTCAACGCCGCCTTCGACATCCACGGCGGCAAGGCCATTTGCGACGGCCCCAGCAATTACCTGCAAGCGGCCTATCAGATCTCGCCGGTCTCCATCACGGTCGAGGGCGCGAATATCCTGACGCGCAGCCTGATCGTGTTTGCGCAAGGGGCGCTCCGGAGCCACCCCTATCTCTATAGCGAGATCGAAGCAGCGCAGAACCCGGATCGCGAAGCGGGCTTCCTCGCCTTCGAGACGGCCTTCGAAGCGCACGTTGCCTTCGCCGCCTCGAACCTGTTCGGCTCGATCTTCCACAACGTCACCTTCGGCCTGTTCGCCAACGCGCCGAAGGACGCAGCCGTGCCGGGCTATTACCGCCAGCTCTACCGCGCCGCCACCAACTTCGCGCTGCTGGCCGATCTTTCGGTGGCACTGTTAGGCGGCGGGCTCAAGACCAAGCAGCGCACCACCGGGCGGCTGGCCGACGCGCTCAGCGAACTCTATTTCGCCTGCTGTCTGCTCAAGCGCTACGAGGACGACGGCCGGCTCGCCGCCGAACGCCCTGTGTTCGACTACGCGGTGCAAAAAGCCTTCCACGGCTTCTACGCCGCGATGCACGACGCCATCGACAACTTCCCGATCCTTACCGTGCGCCCGCTGCTCAAGCTGTGCGTGTTCCCGCTCGGCAACCACTTCCGCAAGCCAAAGGACAGCCTCGCCAAGACCGTGGTCCGCGCCGTGCTGGAGCCAGGCGAAGTCCGCGACCGCCTTACGCGCTACATCTTCGTGTCGCATGATGAGCACGACCAGACCGGCCTGCTCGAAGTGGCGATGAAGAAGGTGATTGAGGCGGACGAGGCGGACCGCAAGCTGGAGCGCGCCGTCCGCCAGGGCACGGTGAAGCGCTATCTCGGCAACGACTGGATCAAGGACGCGCAGGAGAAGGGCATCTTGAGCGGAGACGAGGCCGATCTTCTGCGGTATACGGAGCGCCTAGTGGGAAGAGTTATCGCGGTCGACGATTTCGACGCCGATGCGGTCAAGCCGCACTACGCGCGGGGCGACAATGTCCACGCCGTGCTGGATGCCCCGCAGGCGCCGCCGCTGCAGCAGCCCCAGGAGGCGCACGCGGCGGAGTGATGCCGGCGTCATCCCGGAAATGCCGAAGGCATTATCCGGGAGCGTCTGAAACGCGGGGCAGTGTTTTTTACGATCCAGGATAGCCGTGGACGGCTTCCGGGATGACAGGGCAGGGGGCGCTTGTGGCGGAGTAGTCTTCCGTGCGGGGCGCATTAGATGGAATTGTCTTCCGTCATTGCGAGGAGCAAAGCCTCGATGCAATCCAGGTGGCAACGGTCTCGTGCTTGAGTTTGGATCGCCACGGCGGCCTTGCCGCCTCGCGACGACGGTTCATCGAAGTTTCAAAGGAGCGGTCATGGCAGCGGATTTGGCAAACCTGAAAAACTGGCGGTTCCAGATCGATCTGGAGGGGATCGCCTGGGCCACCTTCGATGTCCTGGGCCAGTCGCAGAACACGCTCGGGCGCGAGCAACTTGCCGAGCTTGGGGTCATCGTCCAGGCGGCCGAGGAAGCGGCGCGCGATAAGAGCATCCGCGGGCTGATCTTCATGTCCGGCAAGGAGAAAAGCTTCATCGCCGGCGCCGACATCCGCGAGTTTGAGAGCCTCAAGACCGAGGCCGAGGTCAAGGAAGGCATTTATGCCGTCACCGGCCTGTTCGACCGCATCGAGACGCTGCCCATCCCGGTCGTGGCGGCGATCCACGGCTTCTGCCTGGGCGGCGGCCTGGAATTCGCGCTCGCCTGCCATTACCGCATCGCAGACCGCGAGGACGGCACGCGGCTGGGTTTGCCCGAGGTGAAGCTCGGCATCATTCCAGGCTTCAATGGCTGCGCGCGCTGGCTCAGGCAGTCGGGGCCGCTGCTGGCCATGCCGAACATGCTCGCGGGCCGTATGCTGCGCGGTCCCCAGGCGCGGGCGGCGGGCATCGTGGACCAACTCGTGCCCACGCATCACGAATTGCGCTGGGCCGCCCGCAAGGCCGTGCTGCAGAAGCGGAAATCGAAGCGCCTGGCCGCCTATCTCGGCCCAGTCATGATGTTCGAGGCGGCCCGCCGCTTCCTCGCCAACCGCATGCGGAAGGAAACCGCGGCCAAGGTGCGCGAGGACCATTATCCCGCGCCCTTCCGGCTCATCGACCTGTTCGAGAAGCACGGCGGCAGCTACGAGAGTTTGAAGCGCGAGGAGACCAAGATCTTCGCGCCGCTGATGGTCTCGGAGCAGTCGCGCAACCTTCGCCGCGTCTTCCACCTCTCCGAGATGCTGAAGGCGGAGGCGCCGAAGGCTGGCTTCAAGCCAATGCGCGCGCACGTAATCGGCGCGGGCACCATGGGCGCGGATATCGCCATGGTGTGCGTGGCGCAAGGGATGGAGGTCTCGCTCCAGGATGTGTCCGCGGAGGCCGTCGATAAGGCGCTCGGCCGCGCGAAGGGCTTCTTCAAGAAGCGCCTCAAGAAGGACGCGGACGCCAAGAAGGCCATGGCGCGGCTGATCGCCGATCCGCAGGGCGCGCAGGCTCATCGCGCCGACGTGGTGATCGAGGCCATATTCGAAAACCTCGAAGCCAAGCAGAAGCTGTTTGCCGAGGTCGAGCCGAAGCTCAAGCCTGGGGCCGTGCTCGCCACCAACACCTCGTCGCTGCCCATCGAGCAGATCGCCGCCGTGCTCAAGGACCCCAGCCGGCTGATCGGCCTTCACTTCTTCAACCCCGTCGCGGGGATGCCGCTGGTCGAGATCGTGCGCGGGCCGCAAAGCCGCGAGGAGGACGTGCGCAAGGGTGCCACGTTCGTCACGCGCATCGGCAAGTTCCCGCTGATCGTGAAGTCCCAGCCTGGCTTCCTCGTGAACCGCGTGCTGGCGCCCTACATGTTCGAGGCGATGAAGCGTGCCGCCGAGGGCACCCCCAAGGAGAAGATCGACGCGGCAGCGCTCAAATTCGGCATGCCGATGGGGCCGGTGGAACTCGTGGACGTGGTGGGGCTCGACGTGGCCCTGAACGTCGCCAAGGTGCTGGGCATGCCAGCGCCCGAGGACAGCCCGCTGATGCGCCTCGTCGCGCAGAAGAAGCTCGGCAAGAAGAGCGGTGAGGGCTTCTACAAATGGGTGGGCGGCAAGGCGCAGAAGATGGAAATCAGCTCGAACCCTAAGGAGCTGGACGAGCTTGGCCGCGACCTCGTGAAGCCCTTGATCGACGAATGCGAGAAGGTGCTCGCCGAGGGCGTTGCGGCGAGTGCTGACCATGTGGACGCGGGCGTAATTTTCGGCACGGGCTTCGCGCCCTTCCGGGGCGGCCCGCTGCACTATCGCGCGTCGCTCGGGCAAGCTGGTGGCGCGGAGCAGCCGGAGGCAGCCCACGCTGCGGAGTGAAGCTATTGACGTGCGATTGCGAGGGCCCGCCACGAAGCCCTCCCCCAGCGTCAAGTTGAAACCTGGATTGTCCTCGCTTCGCTCGCAATGACGGCATCTCCCTTGGAAACGGTTCGCTGAGGGAGCAAGCTCGACGGAGCGGGAGATTTCGATGCAGCAGAATTTGCGCAAAGTGGCGATCATCGGCGGGGTGCGGACGCCCTTCTGCCGTGGCAACACCGGCTACGACGACCTGACCAACCTCGACCTGATGACGGCGGCCTTGAACGGCCTCGTCGCCAAATTCGGCCTCGAAGGCCAGCACATCGACGAGGTGGTGGGCGGCGCGGTCGTGACACATGCCAGGGACTTCAACCTGACGCGCGAGGCCGTGATCGGCACCAAGCTCAAGGAGGACACGCCTGGCATCACGCTCAGCCAGGCTTGCGGCACGAGCCTGCAGGCGGCGCTCGGCAGTGCGGCCAAGATCGCAACCGGGCAGATCGAGGTGGCCATCGCCTGCGGCTCCGACACGGTTTCGGACCCGCCCATCGAACTCAAGCGGCAATTCGCCAAGCGGCTCGCGGCGGTCAGCGCCGAGAAGACCGTGACCAAGAAAGGCCGGCGCCTTCTTCAGCGGCTTCTCGCTGGGCGATCTCGCCGTGAATGCGCCCGCCGTCTCCGAGCCGCGCACGGGGCTCTCGATGGGCCAGCACTGCGAGCTGATGGCGAAGGAATGGCACATCGCCCGCGAGGCGCAGGACCAACTCGCCTTCGAAAGCCACAGGAAGGCTGCGGCGGCCTACGATGCGGGCTTCCTCGACGATTTGCTGGTGCCCGCGTCCGGCGTGTTCCGCGACAACAATCTGCGCGCCGATATCGAGCTTGCGAAAATCGCGGCGCTGAAGCCCGCGTTCGACCGCGAGGCCGGCACGCTGACCGCCGCGAATTCGACGCCGCTCACCGATGGCGCTTCGGCCGTGCTGCTGGCCTCCGAGGAGTGGGCGGCGGCGCATGGCCTCAAGCCGCTGGCGTATCTCACTTACGGCCAGCATTACGCGGTCGACTTCGTTGACGCCGGGCAGGGGCTGCTCATGGCGCCCACCATCGCCGTATCGAAGATGCTCGACCGCGCTGGCTTACGCTTGCAGGACTTCGACTTCTACGAGATCCACGAGGCATTCGCCGCGCAGGTGCTGTGCACGCTCAAAGCTTGGGAAGACCCGCAATATTGCAAGACCATGCTGGGCAAGGAAGCCCCGCTCGGAGCCATCGACCGCGCCAAGCTGAATGTAAAGGGGTCGAGCCTCGCCTACGGCCATCCCTTCGCGGCGACGGGCGCGCGCATTATCGCGATGCTCGCGAAAATCCTCGAAGAGAATGGCGGCGGGCGCGGGCTGATTTCGATCTGCACGGCCGGCGGCATGGGCGTTTGCGCGATCCTGGAGCGGCCGCGCGAGGCGGGCGCGCAAGGCGGTGCAGGCGGAGCCGATGGCTGCTGCAGAAGGCTGCGCCTGCGCCGGAGCTAGACGGAACCGGCTACGAACTCTGTAAGAAGACCCCCTCACCCTGTCCCTCTCCCGCAAGGGGAGAGGGAACGCCTGAGCATTGGTCTCTCTGCCACGATGCGCAGAGGCCGCAGCCAGCGTCCCTCTCCCCTTGGGGAGAGGGCTGGGGTGAGGGGGTCTTTCCTCGCGAAAGCCCTGCGAAAAAGGCGGCGGCGGCCGGCGCCGCGCTGGACATCGCTATTTACTGCGCCTACCTGTTCGCCCTATCACTAGCGGCAATTTAGGATGAATCGGCGCTTCCGGCGCTGGATTGGGTTTTTTCCATGGACAAGCCAAACCACCCAACGGGACGCCCGAAGAAGAACGGCAACGGCCTTGAGCACGGCCGCACGCACGAAACCTCGGAGCGGCGGCCAGAGGACGCGGAAGCCGCAAGCGCTGGAACGGCTGCAAAGCCGGCGGGCGGGCGTGCGGACAAGGCCGCGCAGGCCGCGGTTCCTGCCTCCGTGCACTACACCTCGGACGAAGTTACCAGCGAGCGCGACTGGTCGAAAACGCTGTTCCTGCCCAAGACCGGCTTCGGCATGAAGGCCGGCCTGCCAAATCTTGAGCCCAAGCTCCTGCAGCGCTGGTCGGAGATGAACCTCTACAAGCTCCTGCGCAAGGCCGCCAAGTCCCGCGAGAAGTTCGTGCTTCACGACGGCCCGCCCTACGCCAACGGCAACATTCATATCGGCACCGGCCTTAACAAGATCCTCAAGGACGCGGTGGTCCGCTCTCAGCAGATGATGGGCAAGGACGCGAACTACGTGCCCGGCTGGGACTGCCACGGCCTGCCCATCGAATGGAAGGTCGAGGAGCAATACCGCGCCAAGAACAAGAATAAGGAAGAGGTGCCGGTCAACGAGTTCCGGCGCGAATGCCGCGAGTTCGCCCAGAAATGGATCGGCGTGCAGATGGCCGAGTTCCAGCGGCTGGGTGTCGAGGGAGATTGGCCGAACCATTACGCGACCATGGCCTTCGAGGCCGAGGCAGTCATCGCGGCCGAGTTGATGAAGTTCGCGCTGAACGGCTTGCTCTATCGCGGCTCCAAGCCCGTGATGTGGTCGGTGGTGGAGCGCACGGCGCTGGCCGAGGCCGAGGTGGAGTATCACGAGCACGCCAGCCCTGCGATCTGGGTGAAGTTCCCTGTTACGGACGTCATTGCGAGCGAAGCGAAGCAATCCAGGGAAAAAGGTGGATTGCTTCGGAGCAAAGCTCCTCGCAATGACGAAGGCCCGGTCAACATCGTCATCTGGACCACGACGCCCTGGACGATCCCCGGCAATCGCGCCATCGCCTTTTCGAGCAAGATCGAATACGGCCTCTACGAAGTGACGGAGGCGCCAGAGGATAACTGGACCAGGACGGGCGAGCGCTTCGTGCTTTCAAAGAAGCTCGCGGACGATTTCTTCCAAGCGGCGCGCGTCGAGAAATGGAAGCTCCTGGAGGATGTCGATCCGACGGGCCTTATTGCGGCGCATCCGCTGCATAAAGGCGGCTTCGATTTCAAGGTGCCGCTGCTCGACGGCGAGCACGTCACGGAGGATACCGGCACCGGCTTCGTGCACACCGCGCCGAGCCACGGCGCTGAAGACTTCGACATCTGGACGGCCAGTTCGCGGCAGTTGCTGGCGCAGGGCATCGACCCGGCCGTGCCCGATATGGTCGGCCCCGATGGCTATTACCGCAAAGCTGTCCCGCTGTTCGGCGGCGCAGAGCCCAAGCGCGTGATCGATGACAAGGGCCATTTCGGCAAGCTGGACGACCTGCGCTACGGCAACGCGGCGGTGATCGCGGCGCTGAAGGAAGCGGGCGCGCTCGCCGCCATGAACCCGCGGTACAAGCACGACTACGCCCATTCCTGGCGGTCCAAGGCGCCGGTGATCTACCGGAACACGCCGCAATGGTTCATCGCCATGGACAAGCCCACCGCGAAGGGCAAGCCCAGCCTGCGCGAGTTGGCGCTCAAGGCCGTCGGCGAGACGCGCTTCGTGCCCGCGCAAGGGCGCAACCGCATCAACGGCATGGTCGAGCAGCGCCCGGACTGGGTGATCTCGCGCCAACGCGCCTGGGGCGTGCCGATCACGGTCTTCGTCCATAAGGAAACAGGCGAGGTGATCCCGAACGCCAAGTTCAAGGGCTCAAAGGACCTGCAAAAGCGCATATTCGACGCCTTCAAGGCCGAGGGCGCCGACGCCTGGTTCGCGGAGGGCGCCGCCGCGCGCTTCCTGGAAGGGCTCGTCGAAAAGCCCGGCGATTGGGAGCAAGTGCGCGACATTCTCGATGTCTGGTTCGAACTCGGGCTCGACGCACGCCTTCTGCCTCGAAAAACGCAAGGACCTGAAGTGGCCCGCCGACCTCTATCTCGAAGGCTCCGACCAGCATCGCGGCTGGTTCCAGTCGTCGCTGCTTGAGGGTTGCGGCACACGGGGCCGCGCGCCCTTCGACGCCGTGCTGACCCATGGCTTCGTGCTGGACGAGCTGGGCCGCAAGATGGCGAAGTCGATGGGCAACACCGTCGCCCCGCAGGATGTCATCAAGCAATCCGGCGCGGACATCCTGCGGCTGTGGGCGCTGTCCTCGGACTACACCGAGGATTTGCGCATCGGGCCGCATATCATTCAGTCGACCGTGGACGCCTATCGCAAGCTGCGCAACACGCTGCGCTACCTCCTGGGCAGCCTCGCGCATTACCAGCCGGAATTCGCGGTCGCGCACGCCGAAATGCCCGAGCTTGAGCGCTGGGTGCTGCACCGGGTCGCGGAGATCGATGCGCAAATCCGGCGCGATTTCAACGATTTCGACTTCAAGCGCGCCTACCGGACCATCGCGGAGTTCTGCTCGAACGACCTCTCCGCGATCTATTTCGATATCCGCAAGGACGCACTTTACTGCGAGGCTTATTCGAGCCTGAAGCGCCGCGCGGCGCTCACGGTGCTCAACACGCTGTTCGAGTGCCTGACGGCGTGGCTGGCCCCCATCCTCTGCTTCACGGCGGAGGAGGCGTGGCTCGCGCGCAATGGCGAGGTCAAGAACGGCTCGGTGCACTTGGCAAGCTTCCCGGAAATCTCAGGCGACTGGCGCGACGACGCACTTGCCGCCAAATGGGATAAGATCTGGACCGTGCGGCGCGTCGTGACCGGTGCGCTTGAGGTCGAGCGCCGCGAAAAGCGCATCGGCGCGAGCCTCGAAGCGGCGCCGGAAATCTACATCGGCAACAAGGAGCTGGCGGCGGCCGCGAAGGGTGCCGATTGGGCCGAGATCGCGATCACGAGCGCGGCTACCATCAAGACCGGCAAGGTGCCCGCGGATGCGTTCACGCTGCCCGAGGTCGAGGGCGTGGCCGTGGTGCCGAAGCTCGCCGCCGGCAAGAAATGCGCCCGGTCCTGGCGCATCACCAAGGATGTCGGCTCCGATCCGGCCTATCCTGGGCTCAGCGCGCGCGATGCCGCTGCGATGCGGGAGTTCGACGCACGGGCGGTGCCGGCGGACTGCCCTTTTTAGTTTGAAATTGTATCGCAGGCTGACTAGCTTGCAGGTGCAAGTTTCTGTTTTTGGTCAGATTGCGCCCAAAGGAGACCCGATGAAAATGGCATTGAAAGCCGCAGCCGCAGGGCTGATGTTCGTAGCGTTCGCAGCCCAGGCCCAGGAATTCAAGGCGGGGAACGTGACCATCGACCATCCGTGGGCAAGGCCCTCGGCAGGCACGACCAAGCTTAGCGCCGCCTACATGACGATCAAGAACGGCGGCAAGGAAGCCGATACGCTCAAATCGGTCGCATCGCCGGTCGCTGAGAAGGTCGAGGTCCACGAGAATATAATGGACAACGGCGTCATGAAGATGCGCCAAGTGCAAGGCGGCGTTGCGATACCGGCCGGCGGCGACGTGAGTTTGAAGCCCGGCGGCCTGCACATCATGCTCATCGGCCTCAAGCAGAACCTCGAACTGGGGCAAACCATACCGCTAAAGCTCAGCTTCGCGAATGCGGGCGACGCGGAGATTCAGGCCAAGGTTGAGAAAATGCCGGAAGCCGCCGCCAGCGGCGCCGATCACCACCATTGATAAATCTAGATTCGGCCGTTGAAGCCGGCAAAACGTCCGCCGCTGTCATGGCCGGACTTGATCCGGCCATCCACGCAACACGATGAAAACGCCAGTTATTCCTTGCTGCATGGATGGCCGGGTCCAGGCCCGGCCATGACAGCCTGTGCGTCACCCGCCGGGTGTGCCAGCAAAACGCCGGAACACGATATGCCGACTTGCATTTTTCCGGCCGGCGCGGGGCTCAGCCGCCGTCTCTAGGATAAAAGCCGGAGCATCCGCTTCGCCATGGCCGTCATCGTCCCGGAATTGCGGGAAGGCATTACCGGGATCGACGATAGCCGCAAAGCGGCGTCCTGGCGCGCGCGGAAATACACCGCTGGATTCGATGACTCAGGCAACCGCCCCTCCGCCGGTCAGGGGGAGCGAGCATCGCGGTTTGCTTGGTCCAGCGTTAGGCGACTAGACGCGCCGCGCCGCGCGGGTCCTGCCGGGCGGGCGGCTCGGCAAGCGGAGGTGCGCAGCAGTCCAGCGGCGGCAGTGCAGCCGGCGGCGATTTCGATAGCAGCTTGGCCGCGAGCGGGAGCCACGGCGCGGCATGCGCGACCGCCATCACCACATACATGAACCACATGCCCGTCAGGAAGCCGTAAGGTCCCGGAACGGTGCACAGGGGAGATGGCTGTAGAGTAGCTTACAACGGCGAGAGCCAGGAAGACTGGCATGGCGGCAAGTTGTAGCGTCCGGCCCGCATAGTACATTCTCTGGCTGCCCCTGTTCGACTGCACAATTCCCAACCAGCTATTGCCTATCATGAAAAGGCGCGGTGCCAAATGGCGCGGTACGCCGCAGGGGGCAATGGGGTTAGCGTTCGCAAGCCGGCGGTTTCGCCACGGCCCCGCGATGCGGACATCCGGGCCGCGGGTGGAAGGATGGCCGGGGTCAAGCCCGGCCATGACAACGGGAAGTCTTCAGCCGACGATCTCGCTCTCCTGGAACACGAGCCCAATCTCAAGCGCGGCATTTTCCACGCTATCGGAGCCATGCACCGAATTCCGCTCGATATTCTCGGCGAACTCCTTGCGAACCGTGCCGGGGGCGGCGTTCTCTGGGTTCGTGGCGCCCATAATCTCGCGGTTCCTGGCAACCGCGTTCTCGCCTTCGAGAACCTGCAGCACGATGGGGCCGGAGGTCATGAAGCTGACGAGGTCCTTGTAGAAGGGCCGCTCCCGGTGCACGGCATAGAACGTCGCTGCGTCGGTCTCGTCCCAGCGGACGCGCTTCTGAGCGACGATCCGGAGGCCGCCTTCCTCGAACTTGGCGATAATTTTACCGGTAAGGTTCCGGGCGGTTGCGTCCGGCTTGATGATGGAGAGCGTGCGTTCAACGGGCATGGGATTGCCTTTGCTGGTTGAATAGGTTCGGATTGGCTGGAAATAGCGTTTCTAGCTTTTTTGGCTGATACAAGGGCTTATAGCCGGGGCTTACAGTTGGGGCAAGCGGGGCGCTCCCCGCCGTCCACGCAAACATGCGGGGGTATTGGATGTTTCCGCCGAGCCGCAACCGGGCTAAGATGCGCTGCCGCCAAAGATTGACTGCCTATAGCCCATGGAACCCGCGAAAACCCTTATCGTTCTGGCGCCGTGCTTATCGCGGCCGGCCTCGTTTGGCTGGTGGCCGGGCGGCTGGGGCTTGGTCACTTGCCGGGCGATATCGTCATCGAGCGCGGCAATTTCCGGTTTTACCTGCCGCTGGGCACGTCGCTCCTAATCAGCGCGGTTCTCACGCTGATCTTTTGGGTATTGGGCCGCCTGTAACGCTCACCGCGTCATGGCCGCACTCGATGCGGCCATCCAGGAAGAAGTGCGCAACGCCAGTGGCGCTGGATGGCCGGGTCAAGCCCGGCCAAGACAACTGAGCAGTAAATCCTCCGCTTATTTTCTCCGCAATGGCGGTCTATGGCCAAAGCCATCCAGGCAATGCAGGCGTGCAAGCGGCAAGGGACAGATGCGCATTGTAACGGCAAAACTTGTGGCTTTCTTCTTCCTGGCGGTGTCGGCGGCCCTTTTGGCGGAAACATGCACGGCGGAGCCTTCACCGGTCGAGCCCCGGTGGACAGCGCAAAACGCGGATGCCACGATTGATGCGGCCCTCGCAGCAGTGGAGGAGATAGAAGGAAAACCTGATCGCGTATACGAGCTTGTCAGCTTGGCAAAGGCCTCAATCGCGGCCGGCCGCAACGAGCGCGCACGCAGCTTGCTTGTGAAAGCCATTAGCGTTCTCGATCTTCCTAACGGATCTGCAAGCGAATTTGCAAAAAGACGCTGATCGGGAGCCTGGTACGCATCGGAGATGTCGCCGAAGCTAAAGCCCTGGCTAATGTGGAGGCGCCGCCAGGAGTGAAGATTACGCTGCTGGGCGACTCGGAGAGGCCCTGGCTGAAGCGGGCGACAGCGCTGGCGCACTCAAGGCTGTGACCCAGATCAAACCCCTCGGCACCGATACCGGTTCGCCCGCGCTCGGGGTTCAGAAAACGCTCGAGTTTTATGCGCGAGCAGCGCGTGAGAGTCTAGGCAGAATCTGCCATCACCGGCATTGCCCTGGCGCTCGCGTCCAGCGGCGCCGGAAAGGAAGCGCTGGAGGCCGCTGGCTGGCTGCCAAACGGAGGATGGGAAAGGCTGCCTGCACTAAACAAGGTGGCGCATAAGCTTTGTGGAGGAGCGGAAAAGAGCGCCGGAGCCCTTGCAGCCGGCAAGGAACTCGCCGGGTGGGCCTCGGCGGAAGCGCGCCTTGCGATTGGTGGCGTGGACCATTCCGAGCACCGCAACGCCAGGAAGCGTGCGGCATTCGAATTCGCAGCCATGGCAGCCAGTATCATCGCGCTTTGCGATGGCACAGCTCAGGCCGAAACCTTTGTTAAGCTGGTAGCCGCACCGGAAACGGTGGACGCCGTTCTGAACCAGGTAGCGGACGATCTGTCGAGAGAACGTGCGTTCGATTTGGCCCGGGCCATCGCACCCGCGCCAGACCCGGCCGATGCCAAAATACTTCTCCGCGCAGCGATGCGGCTCCTGAGGCAAGGCGACACCGATGCGGCTAGAAAGATGGCTCTGGATGCGTGGAGGGTTACCCCGGCCTACAGCCCGAAGGAGGCTCACAGCGAGATTGATCAAATTCTCGAACTACTGATGCGCACAGGCGATTGGGATGCCGTGCTGGCGGCACTTCAACCCCTCGGTGAGATTGCCCAGCGGGGGTATTACCGGCGCCTTTTGCTGGCGGAAATCCAAGAGCGCGACGCCGCCGCGATTGCCCGCACCTTGCCGCGCGCGATAGCGGTATTGAAAGGGCCGGGGCCAGGGGGGCATGCCTTTCCTGTGGTCATTGCATTGGCAAGAGCTGGCTTTCGCGAGGAGGCGGAAACGCTCTTCCGCGAGCTGCCGCAGGTGCCATTCAGTTCTGCACCTGCGAAGAACGCCATTTCCACTCGGGAGGTTGCTCTTTTCCGCGCTGAAATGGGCGATCTCTCCGGTGCTCTGGAGGCGGCGGACAGCGCGGGACCGATAGTGATGGAGGTATCCGCCAGTCAGGTGGGCTTCGGGCCGGTGGTGCATTTCTTTCCGGACGGCTCGCTATTCAAAGACGAGTTCGCTGCCGCAGACAAAGCAGGGGCAGCCCTTCCGCCGCTTGTGCCTGGACCGAAGGCGGAGGTGCTGCAAGCCGTCGTGTCGGCCATAGCACGGCGTGGCGATTTGAAAGCTGCGTGGCAAGCCGAGGCATTGCTTGAGGTGGAACCCAGGGATACGCTTGCTGGGAGACACGATTTGGCATTGGCGTCCATAGCGGAATGCCAAATCAAGATGGGGGATCTGCGCGGCGCGCTTTCAACGGCACTCAAAATCACATTTGCCCGGATCAAATTGGAGCGCCTACTGAAACTGGCGGCCATACCGCCAGATCGTTAGTGGTGAATAGGATGCTTATGGCAGCAACGTGCGGCCGCGGGCTGCTATTGGCCCTCATGCAGGCTGGCATTAATATTGAACATGGACAATTCGTACCGCTGCGCGCAAGAGCGAGCTATCACGTTACGCACCCATGGAACCTGCAAAAGCCCTCATCGTCATCGGCGCCGTGCTCATCGTGGCGGGTCTCGTCTGGCTGACCGCAGGCCGGCTAGGCCTTGGCCATCTGCCGGGCGATATTGTCATTGAGCACGGCAATTTCCGTCTTTACCTGCCGCTTGGCACGTCGCTCTTGATCAGCGTGCTGCTGACCCTGATCTTCTGGGTCTTGGGCCGCCTGTAACGCCCCTCATGCCGGCTATGGTCCCCCTCACCCCGGCCCTCTCCCGCGAGGGGAGAGCGAGTTCAGTTGTGCCCGTTGAGGGGGCGTTCCTCTCTCGTCCCAGGCGGATTCCTGAGTTCTGCCTCTATAGCGAAAACAGGCGGACTTCCCTGTTCTTGATGCCGAGCGCCAGCGTGCCGGCCTTCAGGGCCAGCGCCTTGTCGCCGAAGAACTGCCGCCGCCAGCCGCGCAAGGGAGGAATATCGGCGTCGTCGTATTGCGCGAGCTTTTCGAGGTCGTCGGCGCTGGCCAGGAGCTTGGGCGCGATGTTAAGCTCCGCCGAGACGGCCTTGAGCAGCACCCGCAGCAGCTCGACCGTCGCCGAAGCGGAGGCGGGCAATTCGTTGTGCGCTTCGGGCAGGGCCAGATCGGCCGGATCGTGCGCGAGCGCCGACGCGACACAGCGCAGCACCGCCTCGCCGCGCGCCTTGACGCTCTCGCGCACTGTGCGCAGCCGCGACAGCGCGTCGAGCGAGCGTGGCGCATGTTTGGCAATCTCGTAGATCGCCTCGTCCTTGAGCACGCGCCCGCGCGGCACGTTCTCGTTTTGCGCGGTGCGCTCGCGCCAGGCCGACAGCTCGATGATGATGGCTTTGCCAAGCCGCGATTTGCCGGCGAGCTTCATGCGCTTCCAGGCGTCCACGGGGTCGAAGGCGTAGGTCTTGGGGTCGGTCAGAACCCCGACCTCTTCCTCAAGCCAGGATTCCCGGCCCGTTTCCTCAAGGCGGCTCTTGAGCTTGACGTAGATATCGCGCAGGTGGGTCACGTCGCCCAGCGCATATTCGATCTGGCGGGGGCCGAGCGGGCGCACGCACCAATCGATGGACTGATAGGTCTTGTCGTGGGTGCGCTTCAGGAGCTTCTTCACGAGCGCGCCGTAGGAAATAGCTTCGCCGTGGCCCAGCGCCATCGCGGCAATCTGGCTGTCGAAGATCGGGTTGGGGATGATGCCCGCTTCCTGGTGGATGATCTCTATGTCCTGGCGCGCCGCGTGAAAGACCTTGACCACCGCCTGGTTGGCCATCAGCGCATAGAAACTGGATAAATCCAGCCCCGTGAGCGGATCGACCGCAACCTCAAGGCCTTCGCCCGCCATCTGGATCAGGCACAGCTTGGGCCGGTAGGTGGTCTGGCGCAGGAATTCCGTATCCACGGTGACAAAAGGCTGCGTGCTCAGATAGGCGCAGGCCTGCTCCAGGTCCGCGGTGGCCGTAACGACAGGGGGAAGCTCGATCATCGGACACTTATAGCTCAAGTTGTGGGAGGCCGCCCGGAAAAGGCGTCCAACCTTGACAAATATGACGCTGCGTGCGCTGTTCGGGCGGGATACCGGTTCGCGCCGCACGCCGGGGCGAACCTTGGTTACGGTCTTCTTTAAGCTGCTTTTGCGGCCATGGCCAGAGGCCCACTTAGCCGCAGGCAGAATAGGTTCACGAGGGTTAGATCTGTGGAAAAATCCACTCAGCGCGGGCGCGCCAAATCCGCTATTTCCGAAACGAAGCAGGCGTCCGCTGCCGGGCCGAAGCCAGCGGCCGGTACGGGCAAGAAGAATGGGGCAGGGGCGGCGGCTCCAGCGAAAGCGGAGAATGCGGCCGATGCCATCCACGCCTATCGCAGCGTGACATGCGGGGCGCTGCGCAAAGCTGACGTGGGCAAGACCGCGCGCCTGTCCGGGTGGGTGCACCGCGTGCGCGACCATGGCGGGCTGCTGTTCATCGACCTGCGCGACCATTATGGCCTCATCCAGTGCGTGGCCGATCCGAGCGACCCGGCGTTCAAGGACGCTGAGCTGGTGCGCGCGGAATGGGTGATCCGCATTGACGGCAAAGTGGTCCCGCGCGAGGAAGGCACTGTCAACCCGAACCTGCCCACGGGCGAGGTCGAGGTGCGAATCGGCTCGCTCGATGTGCTCTCTAAGTCCGACGAGCTACCCCTGCCGGTGTTCGGCGAGCCTGATTACCCCGAAGACACGCGGCTCAAATACCAATTCCTCGATCTGCGCCGCGACACGATTCACCGCAACATCATGAAGCGCGCCGCGATCGTCTCTTCGCTCCGGCGGCGCATGAACGAGGCGGCCTTCTTCGAGTTCCAGACGCCGATCCTGACGGCCTCCTCGCCCGAAGGCGCCCGCGACTTCCTCGTGCCGTCGCGTATGCACCCCGGCAAGTTCTACGCGCTGCCGCAGGCGCCGCAGCAGTTCAAGCAGCTCATCATGATCGCGGGCTTCGACCGCTATTTCCAGATCGCGCCGTGCTTCCGCGACGAGGATGCGCGCGCCGACAGGAGCCCCGGCGAGTTCTACCAGCTCGATATCGAGATGAGCTTCGTGACGCAGGAAGACGTGTTCCAGGCGGTCGAGCCGGTCTTACGCGGTCTGTTCGAGGAGTTCGGCGACGGCAAGCCGGTAACGCAAGCATTCCCGCATGTCCGCTACGACGACGCCATCGCGAAATACGGCACCGACAAGCCGGACCTGCGCAACCCCATCGTTATGCAGGATGTGAGCGAGCACTTCCGGGGCAGCGGCTTCAAGGTGTTCGCCGGCATGCTGGAGAAGGACGCCAAGGCCCGCGTCTGGGCGATCCCGGCTCCCGGCGGCGGCTCCCGCGCCTTCTGCGACCGCATGAACTCCTGGGCGCAACAGCAGGGCCAGCCCGGCCTCGGCTACATCTTCTACCGCGAGGGTGAAGGTGGGGCAGGCCCGGTCGCCAAGAACATCGGCGAAGAGCGTACCAAGGCGATGCAGGCGCAGCTTGGCCTCAAGGAAGGCGATGCGGTCTTCTTCGTGGGCGGCGATCCGGCCAAGTTCTACAAATTCGCGGGCGAGGCGCGGACCAAGATCGGCACCGAGCTGAACCTCGTGCAAAAGGATCGCTTCGAGTTCTGCTGGATCACCGACTTCCCGTTCTACGAGTGGAACGAGGACGAGAAGAAGATCGACTTCTCGCACAACCCGTTCTCGATGCCGCAGGGCGAGCTTGCCGCGCTTGAGGCCGCTAGGGCCAAGGGCGACGACGCGCTGTTGGGGCTGAAGGCGTACCAGTACGACATCGTCTGCAATGGCGTGGAGCTGTCCTCCGGCGCGATCCGGAACCACAAGCCCGAGATCATGTACAAGGCGTTTGAAATCGCGGGCTACGGGCCGGAAGTGGTGGATGCGAAGTTCGGCGGCATGATCCGCGCGCTCAAATTCGGCGCCCCGCCGCACGGTGGCATCGCTCCCGGCATCGACCGCATGGTCATGCTGCTTTGCGGCGCGGACAACTTGCGCGACGTGACCATGTTCCCGCTGAACCAGCAGGCCGAAGACCTGCTCATGGGCGCGCCGTCTGAGGTTTCGGCCAAGCAGCTTCGCGAGCTGCACATCCGGCTGAACCTGCCGAAAAAGGAATAGGCAGAATAGGCAGCCGTGGCCGTTGACATATTCCTATCTGGAGTGGTAGGTTTATGCCATGGCTACACGTGAACAAATAAAGGCGGCGCGCGCGCTCCTGCGCATGGAGCAGGAGGAGCTTGCCCGGCGTGCGGGTGTCTCTGTCACCACCATCCGCAGGCTGGAGGCGGCGAGCGGCGAATACCCGGTCGCCGAAGCCACCGCTGGGGAGGTGCAAATGGCGTTGCAAGAGGCTGGCATCGAGTTCATTCACGATGGCGTACGGCGCATTGGCGGTAAGGCGGACCCGTCCTTGCTGGGGGATTTGCGCGCCATTGCCAAGGAGAGTGCGCAGTTGCAAGCAGCACTTCCCCAACAGTGGACGGAAGACGATCTCTACGATGACCGGGGCATGCCCGCGTGATCGTTGTGGACAGTTCGGCGCTGGTCGCGATCATGAGGGGGGAGCCTGAAGCCGGGCGCTTTCTCGAAACGATTGCAGCCGCGGACGCGCTGCTTCTCTCGTCGGTCAATTACCTGGAGACATCCATGGTGCTTGCGGGACCCAAGGGGGAAGCAACGGTTTGGCGTCCTCTGGAGGCGTTCCTGGCGCGGGCCAATATCGTAGTTGCGCCCTTCGACCAGGAGCAGGCGAGGGCAGCGCGGGAGGCGTTCCTGCGCTTCGGCAAGGGCCGCCATCCGGCCGCTCTGAATTTCGGCGATTGCGCGGCTTACGCGCTCGCCAAGGCGCGCCGCGCGCCCCTGCTGTTCAAGGGTGAGGATTTCCCCAAGACGGACATTGCACCGGCGCTTGCTTGAGCGCGGCGTTTAGAAAAGGTAGCCGTGTTTGTTACCCCAGCCATCGGTCCAATGGTCCGCGCGCGGGTAGCCGGGCGCAACGTGGCTGTAGCCGGCGCCCTGCTCCTGCCAATACCACAGCGGCATTTTGCGCATGGAGATCTCGCAGGAGAATTCGCAGGCGATCCACTCTCCGGTGGGGAGTTGAACCTGGTCGCAGCAGCCAACATGCCTGACGGGCGCAACCACCTTCCGATTGCCGTACCAGGCTTCTGCATAGATGTGACGGTATACCTCGCCCTCGGGCGCGGCCTGGCGCGGCGCGTGCTTGTGCCTGAGCGGTGCCGCGGCCTCTTGTGCGGCGGCCGAACCCGCCAATGCGCCCAAGCCCAGCGCTAACGCAACCGTCCAAACAATGCGAAAGATCACGGCCAGTCTCCCTCTGACTACCTGGAGGCTTACCATAGGCCGGCGCCGGGCTTTCGCCAAGTGTCCCCAGCACGGTGTCCCCAGCACGGCCGGTGGGAAATCCCCGCCCTCCCGTTAAAAAAGGTCGTTCCGCCGCCGGCACTCGGCTATGGTGGCGCTCCTTCGGCGAACAGACGGGACCGATCGCATGGCGCTTACCGGAGCTAGCATCTTCGATTATTGCGAGCGGACGAGCGCCGCCTTCTGGGCCGAACCGCTGAATGCGGTAACGAACGCCGGCTTCATCGTGGCGGCGCTGGCCGGAATCGCCCTGATCGCAAGGCGTCCACCCTATGAGCGTTCGCTTTGGCATGCCTTTTTCGTGGCGGACTTTATCGCAATAGGCATCGGCAGCTTCCTGTTCCACACCATGCCCGGCAAGGGCACGGAACTCGCCGACATAGGCCCCATCGGCCTCTTCATGCTGACCTATCTCGTCTACGCGATCAGGCGTTTCGCGGGCGCGACCTGGTTTTTCACCGCCGCGGCAATCGCGGCCTTCATCGCCGCCATGGCGATGGCCTTCAACGTGCATTGCTGGGAGGGCCGCGTCGGGTTCACGCTCGCAAATGTGCCCGCCGGCGCGCGGGCGCAGTGCATGAACGGAAGCCTCGGCTACGGCCCGGCCTTCGCGGCGATGCTGCTCTTGGGCGGCTGGCTCGCGGTGAAGCGCCACAAGGCCGCGAGCGCTGATGCTTGCGGCGGCCGCGGCCTTCGCCGTCTCGCTCACCCTGCGCTCGCTCGACCAGCAGCTCTGCGCGGAGTGGACCTTCATGGGCCATCGCATGGGCACGCACTTCCTCTGGCATTTGTTCAACTCGGTTACGCTGTTCCTGCTCCTGGTGGCGGCGATCCGGCATGGCGGAAGCCAGGAGGTGATGACGCCACGGCCCAGGGCAAAGCCGCCGGTTTATGGGGTCCGATAGCTACCGCGATGTTTGCACGGCTTCGTTCACGGCCCTCCCGCGGTTGCACGGCCGAAGGTTCGCTCCTTCGCTAGGCCAGCTTCCATAACGCGGTTAGCAGGCGGTATCGGCGCCATCCCCTTCGGGCGCAAGCGGGTGGCGCTGCAGCATGTGCCCCGCGGCATCTTTGCAAGAACCCTGGCGCCCCTGCTAAACCCGCCTCTATAGGGCAGGTTCCGCGATTTCCTCCCTGCGCCTGGCTGGGCTTTAGCAAAGCGCAACCACGCAACAGCGCAAGATTGGAGGTTGGGTGGCCGGATGAGCCGCTTTTGCCCCTCTGGGGCCACGAATGAACCAACTGGACAATGCTGTTTTATGAGGGTAGAGAATCGAGCCACGCCGTGGCGTAATGTCCAGTGTGTGCCGGTTTGGCGGCACGCCGGTGCCCGGCGCAAAGAAACCCGGCAGAATTAATGGCGGACGTGGTGAAACGGTAGACACAAGGGACTTAAAATCCCTCGGCCGAAAGGCTGTGCGGGTTCAAGTCCCGCCGTCCGCACCAATGAAGACCGGCTGGACGCGCTGCGGGGGCTGGCGATGAATCTGCCGCCCGGCGGGAGTACCGTTTCCGCGGATTGCCACTCAGTGGAGAACGGCAATTTTCGCGGCGGCTCCGGCCAATGCACCAACAAAAAGTATCCCCGTGGCCAAGGCTTGAATGCCAAATCCCGTCTCACGCTTCTCCGCTGCCACGGTGTAGCCCCGGTAATACAGAATGCGGCCAAGAATCCAAACTACTCCGAGGAGTGCTGCTGCGATGTCGTTGACGTAGAGCGCGAATAGCCAGAGCGAGGGAAGGAAGAGCGGCATCCATTCCAAGGTGTTCATTTGAACACGGAAAACACGTTCGAAATCGGGGTGTCCGGCAATGGCGGGAACCTTTATGCCGAATTTCGCCCTGGCCTTTGCCACGGCGATGCCGGTGAAAAAGTAGAAGCCCACGGCCAGCAGGGTCACGATCGCGGTATAGTGCGGCATTGGCATTTTTTCCCTCTCGTGAGATCGCAAAAAAGATGTGCGCTGGATCTGCCGCGCGGCCAAGGCGCCGCAGTCCCATATCATGCCGGGCTTCCCGGTAACAACCAGAATAGCTTCGAGGAAGCTCTGTGCTCGCCGGCTATGGTATTTGGAGAGCGGAGATTTTGCGTTCCGGGATTTACCTCGTAGGATCGGGGCTCGTAGGACACCGTGCCGAGCGTCTGGCAGCCGGCAAGGCAAAGGCCGCAGATTGCGACAGCACAGGCATTAAGCACGCGAAAAGCAGACGGAAACGCAGACATCGTACTCCCCAGCAACGCTTCCCCGAACCTGGACGGGAAGCTGTTATGCATGGCAACCAAGGCGTGCGTGTAAGCGCAGGAAATCCCGTCCGCGAAGGGGCTGGAATAAATTTGAAAAGAAAACCGCTTAAATGTGATTAAATTGCCGCAGGCACCGCGCTGCGATTCTGGCAAAAGGCATCGCTGGGTGCACTCCCGGCGGGCGCGGGCATGAATAATCCACATATGTCCACAACCTGAGCTTGCTTAGGTGGGCACACACACATATAGACAGGCAGTTCCAACCGCGAGGAAACCCGCGGCTTAGAGCGCGGGAGGGCCGGCCATGTTCATTATTTTGTTTTCGCTCTCCTTCGGCCTCGCCTGGGAGTACCATGACGCAGGCGTTCTGCCGTTCGTGCTTGCGCTGTACGCGGTCGTCAACGGCGATGCGTGGAGCCAATGCCGCGAGGCGGCGTCTGCCATCTACAGGATGCGCGTGCCCGTCATCGTGGCCCTGATCGCGTTTGCGATCTACACCAACGACCAAATTCTCGAAGTGCTTGCGATGCCCTATCAGGTCTGGCCGCCGCAGGGGGAGGCGATCCCTCTGCTGTCGCTTGTCGCGATAGGGGTGGCGCTTTGGTTTTGGGCGCGCTTCTTTTCCTGGTTCGGACCGGAAATACCCGCGAGGCAAGCCCCCCCGGTGCCGGCGGAGAATAACAGCCCCTTGCGCCACCTGCTCGCGATCGTGACCGTTCTTGTTATCGTCACCGCCGTTCATGGCGGATTTCTCCTCGTTTTCTCTGCCGCCATAGACAAGGAAATCCCGTTCATGGACCGGGCGGCGGTCCAGCGCGTTGCGCAGGCAATCGTATTCGTGAGCTATTTGTCGTGGTTATACTTCACATGTATCTTTAACCGGCACCTGCCCTTTGAGAATAACCTGCCAGATGCTTTGGAGGGACGGCCTTACAATCTTCAGGTCCGGATTGTCCTGCTACGCCTCTTTCCTGTTGCGCTTCCGTGCCTGCTGGCCGCCGCGATGTATAATAGCGTGCTTCCGCGCATCGATCCTGAGTGGAACAACGCCAAGCCGCTGCTCGGGCTGAGCACGATCAGTGCGTTTGCGGTGCTGTTTGGCGTGGGCTTCGTTTTCGACGACCTCTGCGTGAGAGGGCTTTTCAAGCAGAGGCGTGCGCTCCGCCGCAAGCTATTGGAAATAAGACAGGCCCGCGAAAGCCTGGACCTGACGGCGGACGGCGCCTTCTCCGCGACGTTTCAAAGCGCTGCGCTCGTCCTGATTGGACTAGCGACCGGATTGAGGCTCGCCTTGGTTGAGGCGGGGAATGTGTTCTTCAATGCGCCGTTGGTGCTGGGGTCTCTCAGGAACAAGAGGGACGGGCTTCTATTCGAATCCTATTTCGGCACGCCAGAGGAGCAGGAAGCTTCAGCGGGCGCGGTACGAAAAGCCCAAAATGGCGCGGATGGCCAGATCGGCGGCGGCGCGGGGGCAGGCCCGGTTGCAGTGCCCAAACCCGGCGAACTTACGGAGCCGTTCTCGCCCAGGTTCCAGAAACGGGCCGATCTTTTCTGGCTCTCCGGCATTTTTGCCGCCGCCGTCCTGCTGGCTGCATACCGCCTTTGGCCTGGAAGAACGTTGAGCGACGATGCCTATAATCTCGTGGTGGCGGTATTTGCATTCTGCGCGATGCCATTCCTGCCCGGTCTCGGCGCCCTGGTCTTTTTCCTGATTATTATTTCGCCGCTGGTCTTCTTCATCGGCCCCTTCGTGGATGCCCTGAAGCTCCTGCCGCCGGACAACACGCTGCTGGTGGTTAACGTCTTCATTGCCGCAAGCCTCGGTTTCTTCGCGGCGCTCTTGCTACTGTCGCGATTCCTGCCGCGGAAGCGTCCGGCCATCGCCTTGTTCTTCGGCTTCATCGTGCTGCTCGCTACGTTCGACCTGAACGACAACCACGCCATCCCGCGCCAGGAGATGCCGGCTCAGCAACCGGCCCAGCCCGTAATCGCGGCGTTCAACGATTGGCTGGGCAGCCGCCTGGAACGGTGGGACGAACTGCGGCAGGGTGCCAAACCGGGCGCCAAGCATCCCGTTTACATCGTCGCAGCCCAGGGCGGGGGCGCTTATGCCGCCCTGCACGCGGCACTCTTTCTGGCCCAGGCACAGGACGAGTTTCCGGATTTTGCGGATCATGTGTTCGCGATCAGCGGGGTTTCCGGGGGAAGCGTGGGGGCTGCGGTGTTCGCGTCGCTGGTGCGCGCCCGGGCAGGGAAGGTGGATGGGTCCCGGTGGTACTCCGAAGCGGCGTCCAGCCTCCTGAGCGAGGACTTGCTCACGCCGGTCGTCGAGGCGACGCTGTTCCAGGACATATTCGCAAGGCTGATCCCCTGTCTCGACGACTCCCCGTCGTTTTGCCCGACGCAAGCCCTCGATCGCGCGCGCCGCTTCGAGCAGACGCTGGTGCAGGCATGGGCCAAGCGGCACGGCAAAGAGGATAATCCCTTCGACAAGCCGCTCACGGGGCTGTGGTCGCCCACCTTGGACGTGCCGGCCCTTTTTCTGAATACAACCGAGGTTGAGACCGGTGAGCGCGTCGTGCTGGCGCCCTTCTCCTTGCAGCAGGAAATCCCGGCGCTCAACGCGCTCATCGACCGCGATCCGGAACTCGACATCAAGCTCAGCACCGCGTCCGGCTTGAGCGCGCGCTTTCCGGGCCTGACGGCTCCCGGATGGTATCGCATCAAGACGGAGAACAGGGAGGAATCCTTCAAGCGCAGGCTCGTCGATGGCGGATATTTCGAAAATTCGGGGGTCGCCACCGCGTTCGACCTGTTGACGGCGCTGGAAAAGGCGCTGAGCGCCAGGCACCAGTCCGATGTGGAGCTGATCCTCATTTCGGTGAAGCGCGCGGACAGCAAAGGCCTGAGCAGCGAGCCGCCGCACGGCTTTCACGAAATCATGACGCCGCTGCGTACCCTAAACAACACGCGCGCCGCACGAGGCAAGCTTGCGCTCGATCAGGCGTCGCTTTCGCTTGACGGCGCGGTTTGCCGTGAAAGGGGCGATGCCGCCAAGATATCGCAGGCCCACGCCAAACCCTCCTGCTTCTATGGTGGGCGGGTCCGCATCTCCGAGCTTGAAGACGATGAGAAACAGCCCCTTCCCTTGGGCTGGCTGCTGTCCGAAATATCGAAGGGGAAGATCGAGGACAGCGTTGGCCGGCCTTCGGAATGCCCGCGGGAGCGCGCCAAGCTGACCGTTAAGCAGCGAAATTCCTGTCTCCTGTGGCAAATCGGGCAAGACCTGCGCTTGGGCATCGAGCCGCCTGCGAACGCCGCGAGTTCGCCTTGGACCGCCCAGTTGGAGAACGCGCCGTGAGCTTTGCCTGCGGCTGCTCCGCGCCGGGACTTGGTCGGTGCGCCTGAATCGGGTACGCTCAACGGCCGCCTTTGCCTTGAGATCCAGACCGCCCAGCGCCACAGGCATAGTTGTTGCGCTCCGCGCCTGCGGCCGGAATGCGTCCCATTCATCCGCCGCAGCGGCGCTAGCGAGAAGCGCCCATCAAGCGCGGCTGGGGTCGAAGTCGAAGCACTCGCCGTTCGCCGTGGTCTGTTCCGTGAGCAGCGAGAGCGCCAGCGGCACGATGGCCTCGGGCGGCGGCACGGTGTTCTCGTCCTCGCCCGGATAGGCCTTGGCGCGCATCCGCGTGCGCATCCGCCCCGGATTGAGCAGGTTCACGCGCACAGGCGTGGACTGCACCTCATGCGCATAGGTCTTCGCAAGCGCCTCAAGGGCCGCCTTCGACACCGAATACGGCCCCCAATAAGCGCGGCAGTTCTGCGCGGCATTCGAGGTCATGAACAAAACGCGCGCGGCCGGGGATAGGCGCAGGATCGGGTCGAGCGTGCGCAGCAGCCGCCAATTCGCGGTGACGTTGATGTTGAGCGTCTGCGTCCAGTCGGCCTCGCTGATGTGGCCCAGCGGCGAGAGCGGTCCCAGGATGCCGGCATTGCCCACGAAAATGTCAAGCCGCTGCCAGCGCTCGTAAAGCGTGGGGCCGAGGTTGTCGATCTGCCCGCTTTCGCGCAAATCGAGCCGCAGCAGCGAAATCTGCGCGCCCAGCGCCTTCAACTCGTCGTCGAGTTCTTCAAGGCCGCCTTTGGTGCGGGCCAGCGCCACCACATGCGCGCCCTGAAGCGCCAGCGCCTTGGCAATCGCCCGGCCAATGCCGCGGGACGCGCCTGTTACGAGCGCGACCTTGCCGTCAAATCTGGGAAGCGTGTCTGACATACGATTTCCATTTAAAAGCGTGGACTACTAAACGCCGGGCGAAGTCCCCCCTCACCCTGTCCCTCTCCCCGTTGGGGCGAGGGAACCCCAGAATTTCCGCTGCGGCTATACGGGCGTCCCTTCTCCCATCCGCATCCGCCGCGGATGCGGAAACCGGAAGTTGCAGCTCGCCAAGGCGAGCTTGCGGGGAGAAGGATAGGATGAGGGGGGCTTTTGCCGCTGCGTCAAGCACGGGATGACGCGAAACTTAAACCGCCATGAGCGAGAGCCGGTGCTGCTGGCCTGGCTCCGGCCCGTCCCAATCCTGCAGCCGCGTCGGATAATTGCCGGTGAAGCAGTGATCGGTGAACTGCGGATAGGCCGCGTTGCGTTCCGGATACCCAAGCGCCCGGTAGGTGCCGTCCACCGAAAGGAACGCAAGGCTATCGCATTCGAGGATCTTCCGCATGCTTTCGAGGTCGTGATTGGCTGCGAGCAGGGCGCTCGTGTCGGGCGTATCGATGCCGTAGTAATCGGGATGTTTGATCGGCGGGCAGGCGATGCGCATATGCACCTCGCGGGCGCCATGCTCGCGCATCATGCTGACGATCTTGGTCGAGGTCGTGCCGCGCACGATACTGTCGTCGATCAGCACGATACGCTTGCCGGCCACCGACAGGCTCGGTGTCGGGTTGTGCTTCAGTTTCACGCCAAGCTTGCGGATGCGCTGCTCGGGCTCGATGAACGTCCGGCCGACATAGTGGTTGCGGATGATGCCAAGCTCGAAGGGCAGGCCGCACTGGGTCGCATAGCCGATTGCGGCCTGGGATGCCCGAGTCGGGCACCGGAATGACCACATCCGCATCCGCCGGGGATTCCAGGGCAAGCTCGCGGCCGAATGCCTTGCGCACATCGTAAACGCAGCGCCCGCCCATGATGGATCAGGATCGCGGCGGGCGCGCCCTCAGCGATCTTGGCGCCGAAGTTGAGCACGACGACGCGGTCGCTGATGCGCATGACGGCGGGCATGTCGTGTTCGACGAGGAGCACGGTGACGCCCCTCGTCCGGATGCCCTGGACCATGGCGACCGCTTGGGCCGTCTCCTCGGTGTTCAGGCCGGCGAACGGCTCGTCGAGCAGCAGCGCGCGAGGCTTGGTGGCGAGCGCCATGGCGATTCCAAGCGCGCGCAGGCGCCCATGAGGGAGGTTGCGGGCGCGCTCATCGGCCACCGGACCGAGGCCGAGATAATCGAGGATTTCCGCGGCGCTGGCGCGGAACGCCCGTTCGTCGTGACGGGCGCGCCGGGTCGCCAGAAGCACGCCCAGAAACGTCGCATGCAGACCGATATGATGGGCGACGACGACATTTTCGAGCGCCGTCATCTCTCGGAAGATGGTCGTTTCCTGAAAGGTCCGCACGAGGCCGCGGCGCGCGACGATGTGCGGCTTCAGTCCTGAAACGACCGCTCCATCGAATGTGACCTGGCCGCCGCTCGGCCTGAGAAACGAGCCGATCAGCTTGAACAGCGTGCTCTTGCCGGCGCCATTGGGGCCGATGATCGCGAGATCTCTCCGGCTTCGACGGTGAAACTGACGTCATTGACCGCGGTCAGTCCGCCGAACCTGCGGGTCAGATGTTCGACGCTGAGCAGGCTCATCGCGAAGCCTTCGCCCGGCGGACAAACACGCTCAGCAGACCGTTGGGAAGGAACAACATGACGGCGATCATCAGAACGCCATAGAGCAACGACTGATAGCGTTGCATGGCGTCCAGCAGCTCGAAGGCGAAAACCAGCAAATAGGCGCCGACCACCGGTCCCAGGACGTAGTCGAGGCCGCCAAGGAAGCAATAAAGCATGAAGCTGATGGAATCCGAGATTGTGTAGGTGCCGGGAAAGATATTCTGCTGCGATTCTGCGAAGAAGCTGCCGCAGACGCCGCCCATGCCGCTGGCGATGGCGAAGGCGATGATCCGGTAGCGCGTAACGTCGATGCCAAGCTCGCGGAAAGGTCCTCGTTCTGGCGCATGGAGCGGAACACATCGCCGATGCGGCTGGCCGAAATGCGCCAGACCAGCAACGCGCCGAGCAAGACCAGAACCGCCGACAGCAGGTAGAACGGGATCACCCCGTCAAGCAGCGCCGCCTGAGGGATATTGGAGAATCCGACAGCGCCGTTGGTCAGCGCCCCGCCGTTGAGCATGAGCAGGCGCGTGACCTCGGTGAGGGCGAGTGTGACCATCGAAAAATAGACGCCGCGCAATCGCAAATCGGCAAGCCGATCAAGGCGGCCGCCATCGCCGACGCGGCCGCCGACAGCGGCATGCACAGCCAGAATGAGAGTCCGTAGCGGCTTGAAAGGATCGCGGTGGTATAGCCGCCGATCGCGGCGAACGCGCCCTGGGCGATGTCGATGCGGCCGATCGAGAAGGTCAGCCACAGTCCGAGCGCGCCCACGCTCAGAATGTTCGCATTGGTGGCGACGCTGAGCCAATAGGGCTGGCCGCTCAGGACAACCGGCACGATGATCAGTTGCAGCAGAGCGAAGCCGGCCGCCGCGGCGCCGGAGAACGCGAATTGTCGCAACTCCCGCGCCTTGTCGAGGCTCCAATCGACCATTGCGATGCGCTCGGGTTGGTTCATGCTCAGCCCCAGGGCTTGCCCATGACGCCCTGCGGCCGGATGACCAGGAAAATGATGAGCCCGACGAAGATCATCAGATAGGTGACAGATCCGGGGATCAGCGCGTAACCGATGGCCTCGGCAAAACCGAGCACGCCGCGCCCAGGATCGAGCCTGCGACGACGCCCGCGCCGCCGATCATGATCATGACAAACGCCTTGATGGTGATCGCGGCCCCGATGCCGACGTTCACGCCGGAGAGCGTGACAAGGAGCGCGCCGGCCAGTCCGGCAAATCCGGCGCCGATGCCCGAACCCGAGCGCCGAGATGCGCTCCACGTCGACGCCCATCAGCAGCGTTGCCTCGCGATCCTGCGCGAGCGCCCGCATCGCCCGGCCGGTTCGGGTCTTATAGACGAACAACAGCAACGCCGTGACCAGCGCGACCGAGGTCGCCAGCACCAGGATACGGCTTTCCGGCAGAAAAGCGTCGCCGACCCGCAGAACTCCGTCGAGCACGTCGGGGACGCCGCGCTCCTTCTCGCCGAACACGAACAGCGCGACGTTTTCGAGAAGCAACGCCGTGCCGACCGCCAGAAGGATCGTATTCTCCTCGCGGGTCGCCTTGTGGCGCAGGCGGCGAAAGAACAGAATGTCGAAGAGCACGCCGATGACCCCGACCCCCAGCGTGGCGGCGAGCAGGCCGACGACGAACGGCATGTGGTACTGGCCGTAGACATAATAAGTCGCGAACCCGCCGATCATGAACATCTGCCCATGGGCGAAGTTCAGGATGTTCATGATGCGAAAAGATCAGGGTGATCCCCAGCGCGATCAAAGCGTAGCTGGCCGAAAGCACCAAGCCGTTGAAGATGATTTGTTCCATTGTCGGACGCTCCGGGGGCGCCAGGGCCGGACCGCGGCGAAACCGTCCGGCCCCGCGCGCTACTGGACCGAGCCGATGAACAAGGTCTTGAAGGCGCCGTCAGCGACGGTGTTGATGACCATCGGCAGGCCGATCTGCCGCTTTTGCTGGAAGTAGGCGGCTCCGACATATCGCAGCGTTTCGTCGCCCTTGAGGAACGGGTTCGGCGGCGGTGAAATCCGGGATCGCCTTCTTGAAAAGCTCGGTGTCGGTTATGGCGGCCGGCCCCGCCTTCTGCAGGGTCTTGAGGATCATCTCGAGCGCGTAGGCCTTGGTGCCCGCCTCGTCGTTCCACTCGCCGGCGATTTTCTTGTAGTGCTCGATGAAGCTGGCCATGTAGGCGCTGCTGGATCTCCGGCGTGCTGGCGCCGCCGAGGGAGATGAACCCGTTGGCGGCGTCGCCGGCTCCCTGATTCAGGATATTGATGTCCTGCGCGGTTTCGGCCTCGAGCAGACCGGCGTAGCCGAGCTGGCGCGCCGCCTTGATCAGCTTGGGCGCGTCGGCGGGAGCGACGCCGGACAGCACGATGAGGCCGGGGTTGCCGTGAACGACCTTGGACATCACCGGAAAGAAATCCGTCGCCCCGGCTTCATAGGTGTCGCCGCTCGACACGACTTCGAGGCCAAGCTTCTGAGCCGCGGCGACGCTCTCGTCGCGTTGCTTGAGCGCCTCGGCCGAATTCAGCACGACGAGGGCGACCGCTGGCAGGCCCCGCTGGTCCCGCAGGATCCGAAGACCACCGGTCCGTTCTGGTAGCCGGGGATGATTCCGAGCACGGTATTGCGATGCGGCGGGGAGAACGGCGCGAGCGCGTGAACGAGTAGGAGACCATCATCGCATCGTATTTCTCGGCGATCGGCTGAACGCTCGAAATCGGTCGGATCGACGTTCGGCCCGATGATGTATTTAATTCGATCCTGAAGGATCAGGCGCTGCGCGCCGGTGACCGCCAGTTCGGGATCGGCCTGATCATCGACCGCGTCGACCTCGATCTGGTATTTCGCGGCCGCCGATATCCACGCCGCCGGCCTCGTTGTACATCGCGGCGGTCGCCTGCGCGGCGTATGCCGCGAGCCAGGCCCCAGGCGTCGGGCCCGCTCATGACGCCCGAGCACGCCGATCTTCAGCACGTCCGCGGCGGACGCGCACCGGGCCCGACGACGGCCAGGACTGCGGGCACGCCGCCCCGAAAACAAGTGCTGCGAATCCCGTTTCCAGCATGCGCCATCGTCCCTCCCCTCGATGTGGCTGCCAATCGGTCCCGGGCGAAGGCATGGCAACCCGCGTGCCCCCGCGCCCGGGAACGCTAACCCGCCGATTGCTGCCAACGCAACAGACATATGGCGCCAATCGATAGCCGGCTGGTGCAAGATCGTTGGTCATTTTGTAACCGGTGCGCCTGAAATCGGGCGGCGATTGCCCGCATGATCGGCGCGGACGGAACAGGTGGAGGATGATCGCGGGGCGAAGACCCGGGTGTTGGCGGCGCCGCGCCCGCCGATGGACGAGGACCCGGTCGTGCGGGGTATCCTCAAGGCGATCAGCCTCAAGCGCACCGCCCCGGCACCAAGCTGGCGAGGACCGGCTGAGCGACGTGTTCGGCACGAGCCGGCTGCACATAAGGCAGGTGCTGGCCGATCTCGGCTCGCGCAACGTCCGACGCTCTACCCGAACCGCGGCGCCTATGTCGCCTCGCCGACGGCGGAGGAGGCGCGGCAGGTGTTCGCGGCGCGCCGCGTCCTGGAAGCGGCGGTCGTCTCCGACCTGGTTGCGCGGCTCGACGATGCGGCGGCGGCGGCGCTGCGCGCCCATGTCGAGCGGGAGGCAGCGCACGGACACGACGACCGCTGGGACACGCTCTCGCTCACCGGCGATTTCCACACCTTGGTGGCGCGGGGCTGACGGGGAATTCGTGCTCGCGCGGTTCCTCGACGAACTGGTGCTGCGCACCCTCGCTGATCATCGCCGCGTTCGAGCCGCGCGGAGCGGAGGATTGCTCGCCCGATGCCCACCCGGTCATCGCGCAGCGCATCATCGCGCGCGATGCGGACGGCGCCCGCGGGGCGATGGCGGCGCATCTGGCGGCGATGGAGGGGCGGCTGCGGCTCGACGCGCCGCAGGCGCCGGACCAGGACATCGCCAGCGTGTTTTCTGAACTGGGCGTGGCCGCCGGCCAGGAAAGACCGGCCGGGTGAGCCTCTCGTGAGACTGCTGCTCTACAACCCGAACACCGACAGCGACCTGACCGCGCGGCTGGCGTCGCGGCTGCGGCCGAAGCTGGGCGCCGGCGAGACACTGAAGGCGGTCACCGCCGCCGAAGGTCCGGACTTCATCGGCTCGGCGGCGGCTGTTGCCGCGGTGCGGGCGACGTTGGGGGTCGCCCTGGCCGCGCCGGCGGAGGCCTGCGACGCAGTGCTGCTCGGCTGTCGGCGCGCTCGCCGACGAAGCAACTCGCCGGCTCATCGGCCGCCCGATCGTCTCGCTCTCCGATGCCATCTTCGCGCTGGCCCCGTTGCTGCCCGCGCGAATCGGCATCGTGGCGACCACCGGCTTCTTGGCCCGGACGGTTGCGGCGAGAGGCACGGGAGCGGGGTCAGGCGGTGCCGATCATACCGCTGCCCGAGGAAACCGGCGCGCCGCCTGCCGCGCGGCTCGTCGTAAGGTGCCGGGCCGCAATCGCGCAGCTCGCAGCTTCCGGCGCGTGCGACGCGGTCGTGCTCGGTGGCGCCGCGCTCGCGGTACGCCACGCCGACGTGGCAGAGGACGCAGCCCTGCCGGTGATCGACAGTATTTCGACCACCCTCGGCCTGTGCCGTGCGGCAACGTGTCGCGCGGCGTGATGCGTGGCGCAGTCCGGCGCCTGGGAGGGTCACGTCACGGAATTGGCAGGACAACGCGAAGAGCAGGTTGATCAGCCGTCCGGCCGTGCTGGCGTTGCAAGCCCTGCGCTGCCAAGTCCGAGCGGAGCCGGTCGCGGATGCCGCGAGGCCCGACCCGACCGCATCCGGCGGAGCGTGGCGACGGACGTTCCGCGCGTCCGGCCGGAAGCAGCCGGTCTTGCGCGATCAGACCGTACGGCGGAGGTAGTCCGCCTCTGATGTCGCGGAACCAGTCGCCGACGTTCCAGGCGCCGTAGGCGCCCATTGCCGCGGTCGGATCCGGCCCGTCATAGACCGGCACATGAACCAATGAAGAGGCCCCGGTCCGATAGGCCGCGGCGAGCACGCCCTGGCCCGGCCGTGGCCCCGGCTGCATGTTGTAGCCTTCGCCGCGCGCAACGTCTCGTCGCCGTAGAGGCGATACACGCCGACGCCGTTGGATGCGGCGGCCAGCGATCCGGCGAACGCCTGGCGGATGTCCTCGCGCAACTGATCGAGGCGAGGATGGCCGGGACCTCGGGATCTGCCATGCATGGCGTTGCCGCGCTGGCCATCGCCACTTCGTTGCGGAAATCGAAGATGCGCACCAGTTGCACGCCTTGAACAGACGCGCAGCACGTCGCCGAGCGCGGTGTTGCCGTGACCGAAGATGGCGAGGAACTTGCGCACGCCCTGCTTCAGCAGCCCGAGCACGACGCCCTCGGCGAGGGCGATGCGCACGATCGACACTCGCCGCGGTCGCGCGCCTCACCCTTGGTGTCAGATCGGACGCGCTTGCCGTCGTCGCGCCCGGCGCCGGCACGATCGATGGACAGGCGGAAGTCGTGGAACGACTTGGCGATGAGACCGTCGTGCGCATCCGCACCGCCGTCGTCGCGAGCCTGATGGTCGCCAAGCTCGACAAGCACGCCGCCCTGAAGTCCGGCGAGAGCTGCGGGCTTGTCTGGGACGGTAGCGTAGCTCCAGGTGTTCGGCGAGGCAGGCGAGCAGCGGCGCTTCCAGCCGAGGCCCGTGAGCCGGGATTCCCCGCCGGGACGGGTACCTGATCCAGGATGCCAGGTCGCGTGCGCGGTGCGCCCGCTCCGCCGGCTCGCGCGACAATTTCAAGTCAACGCGGCCGCGGCGCCCGCCGCGTCTTGCCAGGCCGGGTCGCCACGGAGGAAAACCCGTGCGCATTTTCGCGTCTGACCGCACCGGGACATCGTCATGGATGCGCTGGCCCGCAGCGGCGAGGGGCACCACTGGCCGACCTTGCCCGCCTGCTCCACGAGCGCGGATTGTGCGACGAGGCAAGCTTGACCGCGCGCGCCGCGTCGCCGAGGAGACCGGCAAGCGGCTTGACGCGGTCCTATCCAGCTCGGCCTGCTGACCGAGCGCGGCCTGGCCGACGCCTACGGCGCCTTGCTCGGCACCTGCCGATCGCCGCGCCGGCCCGTTATCCGCGACGCGCCGCTGCTCGCCGGATCGGCTCGCGCCGCGCTTCCTGCGCGCCAGGCGCGTGCCTTGCCCGTCGCGGTCGATGACGACGCGCTGGTGCTGGCCTGCGCCGATCCGCTCGACCCTTCACCCAGGCCGCGGTCGCCCGGCCGCCACCGGCCGGCGGGTCAGCCTGGAGGTCGCGGTGCCGATCGAGCTGGAAGCCGCGCTGGACCGCCTCTATCCGGACGCCCGGCCAGCCCGACGGCCGCTTCCGGCCGCCGCCCGACGGCGACGCGCCGCTGGAAGACGATGCCGAACGGCTGAAGGACCTCGCCAGCGAGGCGCCGGTCATCCGCCTGGTCAACCAGATCATCGCCCGCGCCGTCGAGACGCGCGCCTCCGACATCCACATCGAGCCGTTCGAGGACCGGCTGCGCGTGCGCTACCGCTTCGACGGCGTGCTGCACGAGGCGGAGCACCCCGCCGCGCCGGCTGCGCGCCGCGATCATCTCGCGCATCAAGATCATGGCGCAGCTCGACATCGCCGAGCGCCGGCTGCCGCAGGACGGCCGCATCCGGCTCGCGGTGCGCGGCCAGGAGATCGATTTCCGCGTCTCCACCGTGCCCGTCGCTGCATGGCGAGAGCGTGGTGCTGCGCATCCTCGACCGCGGCGCCGTCGCCTTCGATCTACGCCACGCTCGGCTTCGCCGCGCAGGTGATCGAGCGGCTGCAGGCGGCGCTGCGACCTGCCCAACGGCATCGTGCTGGTCACCGGCCCGACCGGCAGCGGCAAGACCACGACGCTCTACGCCGCGCCTGCTGCCGCTCAACGCCGCGACCGCAAGATCGTCACGGTCGAGGACCCGATCGAATACCAGCTTGCGCGGCATCAACCAGATCCAGGTGCAGCCGCAGATCGGCTGACCTTCGCCAGCGCTGCTGCGCTCGATCCTGCGGCAGGACCCCGACGTCATCATGGTCGGCGAAATCCGCGACCTGGAGACCGCCGCAGATCGCCGTCGCAGGCGGCGCTGACCGGCCATCTGGTGCTGTCGACGCTGCACACCAACGACGCCGCCGCCGCCATCACCCGGCTGCGCGACATGGGGGTGGAGGACTACCTGCTCACCGCCGTGCTGCGCGGCGTGCTGGCGCAGCGCCTGGTGCGCAAGCTCTGCCCGCCTGCCGGCAGGAAGCGGCCGCGCCGCCGAACTGGTCGAACGCCTCGACCTCGACCGCCGCAGCGCGCCGCATCCGCGCGCCTCTGGCACCCGGTCGGCTGCCCGCAATGCCGCGGCACCGGCTATCGCGGCCGCCTGGCGATTGCCGAATTCCTGGTGCCGGACCAGGAGATCGAACGGCTGATCTTCGCCCGCGCCGACCATAGCGAGATCGAGCGCGCCGCCGTCGCCGCCGGCATGGTCACGATGTTCGACGCCGGCCTCGAAGCGGCCCTCGCCGGCAACACCAC